>JAYZEV010000016.1:0-81229 GCA_036337105.1 Pseudomonadota bacterium | reverse complement strand
TATTTTGGATTGGCTGGGTGGCATTAAAACAGTTATACTGGGATCAACCTTGCAAGGTCTCGCCTTGTTCTTGTTTTTACCATTTGATGGACTAGTATCGCTCTATACAGTTAGTTTTGTTTTTGGATTATCACAAGGTGGCATCGTGCCGAGTTATGCCATCGTTATTCGGGAATTAATGCCGAAATCGATTGCAGGTGCTAGAATAGGCTTTGTGATAATGTGTACGATTATTGGTATGGCTTTTGGCGGTTGGGTTTCAGGTTGGATATTTGAGCAAACAGGCTCATATCAGCTGGCATTTCTTCATGGGATTTTGTGGAATTTTCTTAATATTTCTATTATGGTAAGCATATTCTTTAGATACCAAAGAAGCACTACTCAAAGTGTCTGAATCGTTTCAGTTTTAAAAGTTTAAATGGAGCTTTTTTGGGATGAAATAAAAAAAAAACGCATTAAGTAACTATTAGACTTATAAAATATTTAAAAATAACGTCCAAAGATAAATTTATGGTCAGAATGAAGGCACTGAAGTGAAACCGTCAAATTGGATTGATTACATGGCAGATGCTACTGGGCCACCCCCTCAAAATTTGAGTGGATTTTTTCATTGGGCCTTATCTGGAAGCTTTAGAGTTTTAACTCTCTCTGGCATCGCATCAATTCTTGCCGGAGTAATGGAAGTTTCCGCTGTTCTTCTGTTAGGGTTTATGATTGATGCTGCTCTATCGTCTTCATCATATGATCCTCTCAGTAATCAGGTTTGGCTATTTGCAGCAGGAATCATATTCTTTTTAGTAATCAGACCGATTATTTTTGGAATATCTTCCTATATGCAAACTGTCGTTGTAACACCCAATATTTTCAATCTTGTACTATCTCGATTACACCGATGGACATTAGGTCAATCGATACAATTTTTCGAAAATGACTTTGCCGGTCGTATAGCTCAGAAAGAGATGCAAACGGCACGCGCTGTTACAGATGTTGTCGTAGAGGTGTTACACACCGTTTTGTTCGCGCTGGCATCCGTTATTGGGGCGGCATTATTGCTTACATCTGTTGATATTTCGTTAGCATTTAGCTTAAGCCTTTGGTTGGTTGCCTACCTAGTAATGATCCGATATTTCATGCCCCTCATTCGTGAACGTTCTAAAGCTAGGGCTAGTGCAAGAGCGATGGTGACAGGTCAGGTGGTTGATACCGTGACGAACGTTAAGACAGTAAAACTTTTTGCCCATGACGAGCACGAAGATAGAGCTGCTTTAAACGCCATGGGGCATTTTCGTGATCGGTCAATAGAGTATGGGGCAGTGGCGGCATGGTTTCGATTCTCCTTAAATGGATTAGCAGGGATACTCCCCATAATGATGGTAGGAGGAAGTCTCTGGTTTTGGAGTAAAGGTGGAGTCACTGCTGGTGATATTGCTGCCGCCGGAGCGATTTCCCTCAGATTGTCGCAGATGACTGGTTGGGTCAGCTACACGTTAATGACGCTTTACACCAATATTGGAGAGGTGGAAGACGGTATAAAGACCTTATCACCTCCGCATGATTTGAGAGATTTGGATAATGCTAAGCCTCTTCAGGTTGCTTCGGGAAAGATTCAACTAAAGGGAATTTCATTTGCATATAACCGTGAAATTGGTGGCGTTGATGGTATCTCTTTGACTGTCGAGGGAGGGGAAAAGGTTGGTTTAGTCGGTGCGTCGGGTGCTGGGAAATCAACGTTATTATCTCTATTGCTCCGACTGTACGATCCGGAAAAAGGTTCAATTTATGTTGATGACCAGGATCTTCGTTCAATTACACAGGAAAGCCTACGTAGCCAGATTGGAATGGTTACCCAAGAGACTGCGTTATTTAATCGCTCGGCTAAAGACAACATACTTTACGGGCGGGCGAATGCCACTGAAGAAGAAATTGTTAGCGCGGCAAAGCAAGCGGAGGCACATGAATTTATTTTAAACTTAAAAGACCACAACGGTCGCACAGGTTATAAAGCACATTTGGGTGAGCAAGGGGTTAAGCTCTCAGGAGGCCAGCGTCAGAGGATTGCATTGGCGCGTGCAATTTTGAAGGATGCTCCTATTCTTGTTCTTGATGAAGCGACGAGTGCTCTGGACAGCGAAGTTGAGGAATCTATTCAAACTGCGCTTGATCGCGTAATGAAGGGAAAAACTGTCCTAGCAATTGCTCATCGATTATCAACGCTAAGCAAGATGGATAGAATAATTGTTATGGATCAAGGACGCATCGTTGAAACTGGGACCCATTCACGGCTGCTGGCTCAAAATGGGTTGTATTGTCGGTACTGGAAACGCCAGTCTGGTGGCTTTATCGAAACTAGGCAGGCTGCTGAATAGTTGTGTTAATGATAACAGAAGTCTCATATTAGGTTGAACAAAATATCGAGGCATTTACAGTTTGGGTAGAACCTGGGTTTTCAAAGATTTTTGATATTTTGACAAGTTTGTCTATGATGTTCTTATGCTCGCTTCAAGAATATCTTCTTCTACTATTTTATAAAGTCTCTGCATTAAGTTATTTTATCTTAGCCGTGGGAGTAGCTCACTATGTTAGAAAATTTGTCTTTAAGTCAAAATATTGATGAAGAGGCGTGCATTGGAACCCTTGTAGAGATGGTTCGTCATAAAAGCTATTCCGAGTCAGAAGGTGAGTATGAGCTAACCAAGCTTATGGTGAGGAAAATGAGTAGCATGGGATTGGAAGCCGAGCTTTATCCTGTTGAAAATGGTCGCTTTAATGCAGTAGGTATTTGGCGTGGTACCGGTGGCGGCAAAAGTCTTCTTTTTAACGGTCATCTTGATACAAACCCAGTGACTGAGGGTTGGACTATTGACCCTTGGGGTGGCGTGACAGATAAAGATTTCATATATGGCATTGGCGTGTCAAATATGAAGGCTGGAAATGCAGCTGCTTTCTGTTCTGTTCTCAGATTAATTCAAGCGAGAGTTCGGCTTAAAGGCGATGTAATTTTAACCTTTGTAGTGGGTGAGCTGCAGGGTGGTATTGGGACATTATCGGCTGTGAAGCAAGGTATTAGGGCAGACTATTTTATAAATTGTGAGCCCACAGATTTGCAAGCTGTTACCATGCACGCGGCGTCTTTCGTCTTTCACATTGAGCTTGAAGGAATTACGCGGCACCTTTCCAAACGGGAGGAAGCCGTTGATGCCATTCGTGCAGCTTGCGATCTTGTCCCAAAGCTTACAGAAATCACTTTTTCAGACGCTCCCACGGATGAGCATCGAGCTATCAATCGTGTGCATGTCGGGACTATTCGAGGTGCGTTGTCACGAGAGTTTCATGAGTGGCGTGCTCCTCAGGTGGCTGATTTCGTGCACCTTTCAGGTTCCGGTCGATATGGTCCCGGTCAAGCGGAAGAGCGAGCCTTAGATGATATTCGTAGTGTTTTGAATGATCTGAGAATAGATTTTCCTGGTTTAAAAACTAAACTATGGACTGAGAGCAATATGGGACAACCTGCAATGCCAGCATTTGAAGTAGCCAAAGACTCAAATATCGTTCGAGCAATAAATGAGGCTTACTTAACAATACGAGGGGAACAACAACCGACTGGTGCGATTACTCCCCCTGGCTTTTATGGTACCGATGCAGGACATCTCTTTGCAGAAGGTGGGCTAGAAGGCGTAGTTTGTGGGCCAGGCGGAAAATATAATACCATGCCAGACGAAAGGGTGTCTCGAACTGATTACCTCGATATGATACGTATTTATATATTAACAATCTGCGAAATTTGTGAGGTGGTTTGACATTTCTCAATTCGGTCAAGTCATGATCAAATTTTAGTCAACTATCATCGACAGCATCTTTAGAGAATAACCGTATAATAATGATAATAACGTTACAGCTACAGCTGGTCCAATTTCCTCAACATTGAAAGCGGCAAACCTTTCACCGCCAAATATTACAACAGCGCCGATTAAAGTTCCGATCCAACCCGCTCTAGCGCATCCATCTCCAAATTTGCGTATATAGCTGCCCTCGCCATGTACTGAAAATGCGAAGAGTGCGCCAAGAACGATAACAACTGACGCTGCCGCAAGATCAATAAATTGGCCGATGCCACCTGCAAAAATAAAAGTACAGAGAAGCATCACTAAAAAAATAATGGCACAAGCAATTTTTTTAATACTCATTGGTGAAATTCCTTTCTTTCTGTTTACCAAACAGTAATGTTGTCATCGACGGTTTCATAAAGTAACGAGCTTGCCGTAGGTAATTGAAAAGTTTTAATTTCCGTTCAATCTTTTCATTCTTTGGGTCAGGACTTCGGAACTCGATGAGATTTAACGCCATTTTCCCAAAGCTTTCTATATTTTGCCTGCTCTTCGTAAATTTTGCTTTTTTAGTTGGACTCAAGCCTTTCAAAAATGGATCTGTAACTAACCAATATTCGTTGCTCTTCAAGCCATTTTTTAGTAGTCGGTGAGCTAGAATTACGTCCTCTCCAGTTACTTCTTCAAAATTGCGAATTTTTTGGATTGAGAAAGTTCCTCTGTGTGCAATGATTTTAAGCCGAAGGTTTTTTGATTGTAGACATGGGTCGCATCCACATGCTTGTACAAAAACTAAGTCTGAGGATTTTTGATTGAATGCCTCATGCGCACTTGTCATCACGTCAAAGATTTTATCAGCTGGAAAGTCATCTGGACTTTTAGGACAGAAAAAGAAAGCAGCATCACCTTCGAGCTTATTCAACTGCATCACCGGTTCAATTTTTTCAATCACTGCTTCAAGGAGGTCACGAATGACTTTGTCCGCGTGAGCCTCAAACATATTCGCTAAGGTACTTCCAACAAGGGGTTTTGTTCGCATATTGTGGAGGCGGATAAAGTCAGTATACCCGCTAATATCCGCAATCAATAAATACCCTTCATTCCTCATTAGTTAGTATCTCCTCGCTCATTTTTGCGTCACCCACCTTTTAAAAAAGGGAACAGACTCCATTTACATGGGACTTTAGTAAATAATTCACTACAAGTGAACAAAGTTTTTACTTATTTACGCCACGTTAATACTTAAAGATTCTTATAAACAGCTGATAGCGTTTTTTATCTAATGAGATATAATTCGAAGGCTTAATTACGAATTGCCAGTCACCGATCCTCTCATAAATTGATTTTCATATTCAAGCTCGTTTAAATGAGCCAAAACTAGGTCACTAATTGATATGAATTCCACCAATTTTTCCCCGTCAACAACGGGCATATGTCGAAATCTCCCGGTATTCATTTGTTGAATTATTTCCCTAAGGCTATCGCCCTTCGTGCAAGTAATGACGTCTCTCGTCATTATATCGCCTACCTTGGTTTCCAAGGCGGACGCTCCCACTAAAGCTATATGTTTAACAATATCCCTTTCAGAGACCACGCCCTCTATCTTTTCACCGTCGTTTGTCACGGGGAGCGCACCAATCTTGTTATCTGAGAGTAGCGTTACCGCATCCTTTACTTGATCGCCTTCTCTTACCGTGTGCAATCCTTTGGTTTTTTTTGCCTTCAATACATGTTCGACTAACATCTTCGTTACGCCTGTTTCCTATTCTAATATACCAATTTTAAAGTTCAGCCATTAGTCCCTCTAGCTTGAAAATTTCCCACACCAATCATCCAAACTGACGATTGGCCACTGAGCTCCATAACTATATTTCTCAGATGCGACAGGCGCATTGTATCTACAGAAACCTGAAGTGCTTTTCTCAGCTGCTGTGTCGGAATCTTGAAGTTGAAAGTAATTGCATGATTTGCAGTGTTTTTGTTTGCTCATTCTCCTTAACCTCTTTGCAATTAAAATTTATAATATTTTTTGTGTATTGAATTTGAATGTAGGACTTTTTTTTTTTTTTGAAACCCCTTCGAGTCAAAAAAAACGCACTACACAAAATCGATGAAAAAACCAGCTGAAACTTTACAATGTTGCTACATCTATAATACTTTTAAAGGAGAAAAACTATTGAGAGGAGAGCTTTTAAATGCCTAAAGGATATTTGCTAGCACATATTAATGTACATGATCAACACGGTTATGAAGAATTCAAAAAAATGTCTCTACCTATAATTGCAGAATATGGTGGTAGAGCTTTAGTCAGAAACCCGAGGCCAGATGTCCGAGAAGGGAGCAACGGCGGAACTGTTATAATTTTAGAGTTTCCGAGTATTGAAAGTGCAACAAAGTTTTACGAGTCTAAAGCATATGCTGCCGCGAAAAAGATAAGAGAAAAGGCGTCCACCACTGAATTAGTATTGGTGGAAGGTGTTTGATATCGGTCGATCTTAAATGAGCCACTAGGGTGTCTCATTGATACCACGGCTTCTACTTGTTTCCATCACGAAGCGCGGGGAGGCCTACGCCAGTAGCGTCAAATCCACCATCTACTGCAATTATTTGTCCAGTGAGATATGACGCTTTCTCTGAGCTCAAAAAATATACGACTTCACCGATTTCTCTCTCACTGCCATAGCGATTTAGTGGGATATGGTCGTGATAGGCCTCGATAATTTGCTGAGTATGGACCCCCATGGCCAGTTTTGTTCTGACGGGACCAGGTGCTACCGCGTTTACTCTGATTCCGTACTCTCCCAACTCTACAGCCTGCTGCTTGGTCAATTGCATCACGGCGGCTTTAGAAGTGCCGTATGCGACCCTCAAGGTTGAGGCACGCAAGCCAGAAATCGAGGCGATATTTACAATTGTTCCTTTTGTTTTTTTTAGTAACCCTGTAAGGCTTTGTGTCAAATAAAAGACACCGTCCAAGTTCGTTGCCATAACTTCTCGCCACAGATCGCAGGTAGCATCTTCAATGGGGCCAAAAAGAGCAATACCGGCATTATTTACAAGCGCATCTAATCTTCCAAAATTATCAGTGATTCTCTTGACAATTAGACCTCCGCCCTGAGTATTCGATACATCAAATAATATTGGGTACGCCTCTGCAAACTCGTAATGCACTTGGTCGAGTGCGTCTTCATCCCGGTCAAGTATTAACACCCGATATCCATTTTCAAAAAAAATACGTGCCGTAGCCAAACCAATACCGCGAGCGGCCCCAGTTATAAGTGCAACTTTTTGTGTCATAACCGTTCCCCAACTAATTAGTTTATAATTAAATATTAAGTGATTTTCTTGGCGGGTAAAGTGGATTTGTAGGATTGATTAACTCTAGTTTTATAGCTCAATCAAAGAATACCAAGAAATTAAATGTCTTTGCGAGGTATATATGGCATTTAATGCTAAAAACAAAAAAAGATTGTTTGAATCTCTGCGGAGGATTAGTTTAGTAGAAATTTTTTTGAGAGGTGTTCAATGTCATATAGTGCTTCCGCAATAATTATGCTGGCAGCTGGGGTGGGTGTCCCCATTCTAGCTGCCTTAAATGCGGCTTTAGGTCAGTTTCTTGGATCGCCAGTGGCGGCAGTTACTATTTTGCTTTTCGTTGCATTTTTTACCACGATTATCATTTTCTTTTCTTCTTCTGGGTTTTCAATTGACAAATTAGTAGATGCTCCGAGACATCTTTTTTTTGGCGGGTTGTTTATGGTATTCTATATTTTATCCATAACTTCTATTGCGCCAAACTTTGGGGTAGGGAACGCGATTTTTTTTGTGTTGTTGGGTCAATTGTTGAGTGCGGCGGTAATCGATCACTTGTCTCTTTTTGGCAGCAATGGAGCTCCCCTGTCGTTGAGTCGCGTGTGTGGTATTGGAGTGATGGCCATTGGAATTTGGATCACGCAGCAGACTTAATTCAGATGAGAACTTAGAGTTGCAAGTACGTTTGGCGAAGCTGAAAGGTTTTTAGTTTGGATTTTCTTTTTAGAAGGAAAATTTAAGTCAAAGTGTTTTAGTATAGTTCTCACTAAATATAACTTTTTACTTTAGAAGAAATTAGATGTGATTAGTGCAACAAAACTTTAAACTTTTCAAAAGAACAAAAATGATCTACTCAAAAATCAAAAATATTTGGGTGAGGTTTAAACATATTATATGGATTTGACGATTGAAGAAGCCCTAAAAAAAGGTGTTGAAGCCCATCAGCTGGGTAATATACAAGAGGCTGATAGGCTTTACACTGCGATTTTAAAGCTTCAACCATACCATCCAGATGCCAATCACAATTTGGGAGTTTTGGCTGTTGGTGTGGGTAAACTGCAAGAGTCTCTATCCCATTTTAAATTGGCTACAGCGGCAAATCCACGCGTAATACAGTTTTGGCTCAGCTATATAGACACACTAATCAAATTAAACAAATTAAGCGAGGCGAGGCGAGTGCTAACTCAGGCCCAGAAGAAAGGCATAGAAAGTGAGCACTTTCAAGTTTACATAAGCAAGCTTGGTGAGGCCGTACAAAATGCCGCGTCAGAGCAAATGTATACAGAACCATCCCGAGAGCAATTGCAGCCTTCAATAGAATATTACGAGTTAGGTGACTACGAAAAGTCACTAGAAAAAATTAAACATCTGCTTAAGCAATTCCCAAACTCGGCGCTAACCTATAACTTCCTTGGAGTTATAAACATGGCGCGCGAACAGACCGACGAGAGTATAAGAAATTTTACTCGAAGTCTAGAAATCGATCCACATTTTGCAGAGGTTTATAACAACCTTGGAGTCGCTTTATATAAAGAGAGAAACCTAAACTTGGCGATAAGGAACTGGCAAAAGGCTGTAAAATTGAAAGCAGACTATGCTGAAGCATTTAGAAATATGGGTAAGGCCTTCGGTGATGCGGGCAACTTAAATGCGGCCATGCGAAGTTATAGCCAGATTTTACAATTAAACCCCAATGATGCCGGGGCCCACCGAAGTATAAGCGCAATAAAAACTTACAAAAAGAAAGATCAGCAATTCGTCCAGATGGAGGATATATATAAGAGTAAAAACATCACAGATGCGTTTAAATGCGAGATATGTTTTGCTCTTGGAAAAGCGCATGAGGACATGAAAGATTTTAAGCGAGCGTTTTACTTTTTCAAAGAAGGAAATAGAGTCCGAAAAAAATATCTAAAGTATAACGTAAAAGAGGATGAAACCCTTTTTAAGTGTATCAAAAAATCCTACTTAGGCATTCGGGAGTACGTCTCCCAGACCCCGGAAATCTATCGAGATTTAAAGCCTATTTTCGTATTGGGTATGCCGAGATCAGGGACAACTCTAGTGGAACAAATTCTTTCAAGGCACTCTAGCATAATGGGAGCGGGTGAGCTTAATCATGTTAAGCATTTTGGAGCTTCGATTGCGGAAGGTCAATCTATACCGTCCACTGACGCCATCGAATATTTCAAACATTGTTATCTGGCTGAATTGCGAAAAATATCTACCGATACCTTATATATTGTAGACAAAATGCCGCTGAACTTCAGATATATAGGTTTAATCGCCACGGCATTCCCTGAAGCTAAAATTATCCATGTAAATAGGAATCCAAGTGCTGTATGCTGGTCAAATTATAAAAGTTATTTTTCAAACGAGGAAATACGGTACTGCTATGACCTACAGGACCTCGTAACCTACTTTTCGTTATATCGTGACCTAATGCAATTTTGGAAAACAGAATTTCGACTACAGATTTACGATTTAAATTATGATAATTTGACGGAAAATTTAAAAGAAGAGACAGTAAAACTTATTGAACATCTCAATCTTCCATGGGAAACAGATTGTCTATCTCCTCAACATAACGAAAGAAACGTAAGCACAAACTCGAAATTTCAAGTTCGAAAGAAAGTATACAAGGGTAGCTCAAAGGATTGGTTGAAGTATAAAACTTTTATCGGTCATGCGTTTGACAAACTTTAAAATGGCATCACTCTTAGTCTCTGTTTTCGAGTTCCTCCTCGGGAGCCCGAGAGTTTTGCTTATTGCTGCATTTCTAAAACAATTACAATATGAGGTCAAAATACAATACGCCGAAAACTAAGAATTCAGTCTAGAAAAAATCTGCAAGAAATGGGGAGATATTTTTGTCTCCCCATTACAATTTTGCATCAATCAATGTCCTATAAGATTTTATAGGAACTGGCTTGATCTAAAATTTTAGACATGGACCACCTCCTTTTCTCAAACTTAGCTGCTGTATCAGAAATCTTAGATCAAAAATATAAATTTGCAAAACTATTACTAGATTATTTTTAAAACTTTAATTTTTGTTGTATGTACGCTTTAGCCCATAGAGCTCAATTATACGATCGAATTACTTTTTATTTGCGACAGATAACGATAATCATAAGCGCTAATATTTTGCTCACAAAAAAACTAAAGTAATATTTTTTTGTGTCGTTGATGGGTGCATGAGAGGCATTGAGCAGCAATTTCCTCCAAAAACTGTAGAACCTCTATTCATGCAGCAGCTGTGGGGGGCCTTTGAGCCCTCCACATCCTGAACTCTCAAGGTGCCTAGTCGGTGTGCTCATAAATGCCTAATAGTCTTATGCTTCCCTGAGCTGACACGTCTTTTTGTTTCATCTTAATTGGATTAAGACTTTGCTTGAGTGATGTCGCAAAGCATTGAAACAAGTAATTGTTTCCTATGTGTATGATAAAAACAGATATATCCATATTTGTTATTTTGAAGTACAACAATTAAAATTTCTAAAGATTTTGTAGTTTGGAATGAGAAAAAAAACGGCTGTCAGTCTAGTACTATTGGGTGCATTTTTCATGAGTTTTAATGCTCTTTTGATCCGGCTGATCGACTCAGCAACTGGTTTTCAGATATTATTATATAGAGCATTGTCGATGTCAGCTCTAGTGCTCCTAGTGATCTTATACAAGCGACGAACTTATTTTATATCTTCTTTGAAAAAAGTTGATGTTTGGGATTTGTTGGTTGGACTATTCTTAGGAGTTGCGTTTACCACTTATGTTTTTTCTATTATCTTTACATCTGTCGCCGCGAGCCTTTTCATTCTTTCTACGTCTCCTCTGATTGCTACCTTTTTAGCTTGGAGACTTTTAGGGGAAATCCCAAGTTTAAGTGCAATCGTCGCTATGATTTTATCACTGATCGGTGTTTTCATCATGGTGTATGAAGGCCTGGTACTGGAAAAAAATTTGGGGTACTTCCTTGCCCTTATTTCCGCCCTTGCTTTTGCCTCCATGCTGGTTGCTACGAGAGGCAGTAAAAAAGCTGACATTTTGACAGGAACTTTTCTTGGCGGTCTTATTAGCGGCTTATTTGGTCTTCTCGGAGCAATTGTTTTTTCTTCTGGGATAATAGTATCTGGATATGACATCTTAATTAGTTTTGTAATGGGGGCGTTTGCTATTGGGTTAGGGATAACTCTGGTGACCTCAGCAGCACCTTTTGTTCCACCATCTGAGGTGAGTGTTTTGGTGCTATTAGAAAGCTTCCTTGGGCCAGTCTGGGTTTGGCTTTTATTGGGAGAAAGTTTGACAAAGAATGAGTTTATTGGCGGATTTTTAATTTTTTTCTCAGTCGTATTGCTGGCTTATAAATCACAAAAAATCAAATCTTGAGTAGTAAGGGATTAGAAGTACGTGCCACTTAAACCCTAAGACCAATTGATCTTGTTGAACAAGTTGATCACGTCTATTCCCAACAGATTTTCATTGAGGCTGTTAGAGTCTCACCATCTTCTAGTTCTATTAGACCGGGGGTGCCTGGCAAATTAAAGGCGTCGACGGGATGTGAGACTGGTTCAAAGCAAAAGAATTCAGAGCTTTTATTCGGAGAATAAACAATAGCGTTTTGAAGGTTCTTAGACGCCATTACCTGACAAGAAACAGCGTCTTCACCTTGTTCGATTAGCGCTGACCCATTCCATTCGGTGTAACCGTTATTGATTAAGTTTTTTGGTAGAGCGCGAAGTCTATCAAAGCTCCAATTTGGTGAAGAGTCCAAATTCCGCTCATTGGTTGGTAGATGAATCTCATTCTCCATCCACACAGTTTTCGCTGAGAACTTCAGCTTGGTGTCGAAACTTCGTGGAAACCAAGGATGAAAACCGCAGCCGAAGGGTAATGAGCAGTTCGCCTTGTTAGTAACTGTCAACTTTATAGTCAAGTTATCCGGGCTAAGATAAAATTTTTGTTCAGCTTGATAACGCCAAGGACCAAAAGCACCGTTACGAAGAAAAAGCCTAAGGTTCTTGCTAGTCTTGTCCAGTTCCCAAACCTTTTGGAATGCATCTCCATGGATTGGAAACTGCTCTCTAGCCATGTTTGCAGAAAGATTATGTCGTACCCCTCGCCATACAAATCCCCCTTTAGAAATTCTGTTTGAAAATGGTATTAGCACGTTGCTAGCTAGCGAAAAGGGTGCATTGTTTTTTTTATCCCAGGGTCGTAAAACTGGTTTCCTGCCTACATCAAGACTAGCGATTGCACCACCGAGTTCTGGTGCAAGAACTAGCTCCGCATTTCCAGAAGAAACTCTATATAGTGGTGTCATTTTTTTGAAGGTTTGATAAGAAGTGACATTTAGATAAGCTTTTCAAACAGATTTTCAAAAATGAGTCGTTGTTGTTGGGGGTGTAGTCTAACAAATTGATCGATTTTAGTCCATAAGGCACCTCGTAATCTGCATTATAGTGGCGGTATGCGATAACACCTTTGAACTTTGATAATAGTTTAGTATTTGGGGTGCTTGGTTGAAGATTTTGGATTTTGCGAATAAAAAGAATAAATTTTATTCGAACAAATTAAGCACGATTTCCTAATAAACACTGGTTTAAATAAGAATGAAAAAAGAAAATTTGCCGAGCAAAATATGTGTAGCTTGTGGCCGGTCTTTTTTATGGCGAAAAAAATGGAAAAAAACTTGGGAAAACGTTAAGTTTTGTTCAAAGAGGTGTCGTTCTAAAAAGTAGGCCCATAGTTGTTAACCAAATAGATATAATCGAAGAATTAACATTTTTTCAATTTTGTGAAATTAGCGTTTACAATTGTTAGGTTTCTGAAATATGCAAGACGATTATTAAGTTTAGATTATGCTAGGGCTTAGTTAATTGTATCAATCTTCCGTTTGGTGGATCCTCGAGCACCCAGATTGAGCCGTCGGGCGCCTGCTCTACTTCGCGAATGCGACTTCCCCAGTTAAATCTTTCTACTTCGATAGCATTTTCGCCTATAATCTCGACCCTTACTAAGGCTTTGCTTTTTAATCCACCAAAAAGTAAGTTATCCTTCCAATCTAAAAAATGCTGTCCTGAATAAAAAAGTAGACCAGAAGGGGCCACCGTTGGCACCCAAAAAAGAGCCGGCGCAGTAAATTCTGGTCTAGTATGATGCGCTGGTATTTTTTTTCCGCTATAATGATCGCCCTCGGAAACTATGGGCCAACCATAGTTTTTCCCAGGAATTATGAGGTTTAATTCATCTCCATGCCTTGGTCCCATTTCATTTGACCAGAGTCTCCCGGTTGTATCGAAGGCTATGCCAAGAGGATTTCGGTGTCCCAATGTCCAAAATGTTCGTGCTAACTCCCCTCTATTTTGAAATGGATTGTCGTTGGGTATAGAACCGTCAACGTTCAACCGGATAATCTTGCCAAGATTCTTGTTCCAATCTTGGGCGTCAACAGGGGAACCACGGTCGCCCGATGTAATAAAGAGCTTTCCCTCTTGATCAGAGCCTTGGGGACCAAAAACTAACCTGTGAGAAAAATGTTTTGAACCAATCGCTTTGGGTGTTTGTTCCCATATTTTCTCTATATCCGTTAATTTCGGTTGTTTGGAAATCTGTAAGGTTGCTCGTACTACAACCGCAGTTTTAGCTTGAAAAATACCTTCCGATCTTACAAACGACAGAAAGACCAAGTTATTGGAAGAAAATTGCGGGTGCAGGACGATGTCACCCAATCCACCTTGACCACCGAACGCCACCTCAGGAACTCCCGAAACTTCACGCTTTTCTCCAAATTTGGAAACTAACCATAAGTTGCCTTTCTTTGATGTTACAAGGAGTAAATCACTATTCAAAAATGTCATGGACCAAGGTGAAAAAAAATCAGCTACAACACGTGCCTTCAATTCGGTACCTTTGGTGCCCGTCAAAATCTGAGAATTGCAGTAGCCGAAGGATGACGAGTAAAATATAATTGCCAAGAGTGTGATAAGTCTCAAATCTTAAACTCCTTTTGTAACAGGGCGGAGAACATTCCTTCCACAGTTCGTAAACAAATCTGTCGCAAAAAAAAATAGTTATCTACAATGCATTGAAAATTAAATAGATGGAGAGGATAAGAAAGCTAACCACCATACCAAATTTGTAGATAGCGCGTCTTAACTTCGCAGCCCTTAACACCATCTGTTCGTCTTTTGAACTAAACACAAATTCCATCGTTTTTTGAAGTGTTTCCTGCTCTGACGGGAATATTTTTTTACTACTTTTCATACAAAACGCTCCTTGATGTAAATTGGAGATAAAATTCTTGAGGGAAGTTTCAAGATAACAACGTTAGGCTGTGACCAATTGGCACAACCAACCATTTCAACAAGATAAAGTCTGGAAAATTTTTTCCACATCTGAGAGTGTATACCGTGACTTGAGTTAAAAGCACTATTTTCGTAGCAATTGGAGCCTGGGTACATGATGGAGACCGAACAGTTCGTTGGCATTGATGGGTCGAAGCTAGGCTGGGTAGCAGTTTTTGCTAGCAGATACGATTTTGTGGATGCAAAATGTATATTTGTGAATAATCTAGTTGATTTAACTAAAACAATTTCTCCAACAGCTAAAATTGTTATCGATATACCTATAGGATTGGAAATAAATCAACCGCAAAGGGAATGTGACAAGTTAGGCCGCCAGTTCTTAGGGAGCCGCCGTAGTACTTTGTTCTCTCCTCCTTGCCGTGATGCTATCGAGGAAAATAGTTTCGAATCTGCGAATATTACTAACAAGAGGAAAGTTGGTATTGGGTTGTCAAAGCAAAGCTGGTTTTTACGAAATAAGATAATAGAAGCACGATCAGCAATTTCCTGTGGCCTACTTTTAAAAGAGGGACATCCTGAATGCAGTTTTGCGGCCGTCAACGGATCTCCAATATTAAGTAAGAAGAAAACTGTTAAAGGTATCCTTAAAAGACTTAAGTGCTTAAGTGAGCTCGGTTTTGACTCTGAGCAGATAGTTAGCGATCTGCCCGAACACAGAGGTTTTAAGATAGACGATTATCTCGATGCGGCGATTTTGTGTTGGACAGCGTCCAGAGTTTCTGTTGGAAAACATTTTACTTTTCCTCCGACTATACCAAATAATTTGGGGGCTTTAGAATGTACAATTTATGTTTGAGGCAAGGTCATCGTAGAAAGTGAACCCCTAGAAAAAAATATGCTCCTGAACTACCAATAAATAACAGAGGGTTGGAAACAGATGTTAAACTTTGAGGATAGAGACAGAGCTTTGATTATCGGCTCATCAGGTGGAATCGGTTCGGCATTGGTTAAACTACTGAAAGAGCAGCTTGGCGAGGATAGAGTCAATACCGTGAACCGAGAGACTGACGGATTTAATTTTTTTGATCCTGAAAGTGTTGAGAGAGTAGCAAACTTGTTCCGAGGACCATACAGATTAATTTTTGATGCGACAGGCGGTTTGGAAATAAATGAAGTTCCGCCCGAGAAAAGTCTGCGGGCACTAGATCCACAGAATATGCAGCATCATTTCTTGGTAAATACCATTGGCCCTGCGCTAATTCTAAAGCATTTCTGCAACGCTCTGCCCAAGAATAAGATTTCTGTTTTCGCATCCCTTTCCGCCAGGGTTGGTTCAATTCAAGACAACGGGTTGGGCGGGTGGATCTCCTATCGCGCATCAAAAGCGGCATTAAACCAAGTGGTAAGATGTGCGGCAATTGAGATTCGACGAAGTCATCCGGAATCGATCTGCGTCGCTCTTCACCCTGGCACTGTAAAAACTGAACTAACAAAAAAATATGTTAGCCGTCACAAATATGTCCTACCTGACATTGCAGCGGAAAACTTAATTGACGTTCTCAATAATTTGGGTCCGGAGGACACAGGTGGCTTTTTTGACTATTCTGGTTGTCCTATTCCATTCTGAATACTCTGTCGAGTAAGAAAAAATCCGACTTGATCGAGTCTTGTTTATATGCAATTTCTCTCTATGAAATCTTCAGCCTTTTGAAAAAGGAAGGTTTTCCTCTTCTCGCCGAGCTTTGAAAGAGTGGATTTTAGAAAAGGCATCCTTGGGTTGGTAGCTAGTTTTTCCAAATTTTTGTGAACAAACCGCCAGTAAAGTCCGTCCAGTGTATCGCACCAATCACCTTTCTCATAATTACTCATTTTGAGAACGTATCTCGAGCTGCAGATATACGGTTTTGTTGAAAAAATACCCCCATCTGCGAATGTTCCCATACCAAAAACATTCGGGGTCATTACCCATTCGGCTGCATCCACGTACATTTCCATAAACCATCTGTAGCTACATAAGGGATTGATCTCGCTGAGCGTCATGATGTTAGATAGGAGCATTAGTCGATTAATATGATGCGTATACCCATATTTTATGCTAAATTTAATGGCATCGTCCAAAGGTGGAATTCCCGTTTCCCCTGAATACCAAGTTTTACTTAAGGTCTTTGAATGGTTAAAATAGTTGCTAACGAGTTGAACTTCAGAGAACCGCAAATACACTCCTCTTATAAATTCTCGCCAGCCAATAATTTGGCGCAAAAAACCTTCAAGAGAGTTTATTGGAACACTGAATTTGTCTGCATATTTAAGTGTACGCTGCACGACATCATGCGGCGTTATTAGCCCAATATTGAGTGACGGACTTAGGGCGCTATGGAAAATAAAGTTTTCCGTTCGCGATATCGCATCTTCATAGGTACCAAATTGACTAAGTTTATGAGAAAGAAAATAATCCAGACTATCTAACGCGTCACTACGAGTAATCGGCATCCATAAGTTTTCCGTGTTGCCTGGGTGATATAGAAACCGTTGTTCTACTTCAGTTTTTAAATCTGTCACGTGAACTGATTTTTTTGTGTTAAATAGGGGTGGTATGGCGATACTCTTAGGAAGTTTACTTCGATTTTCTGCGTCGAATGACCAATTTCCGCCTGTTGGTTTTTGATTTTCTTCTAGCAGAATATCAAACTTCTTTCTAACTTCCTTATAAAAATTACCCATTCGCAGGTTCTTAGACGAGTTCATTAAATCTAGACACTCATATCGTTTTAAGAGAAAAAATGGCGATGGTAAAAAGAGCAGCGGTATTTTTCTCTTTTCAGCGAAACGCTTTAGGCGCTTTTCGAATTCCTTGTCTTGAACTTCAAACATCTTAATGCTGGATATGTCATTTTGATCCAGGTGCTGGTTCAACTTACTTTCAAAAGGTTCTGAAAATTGACGGTGCCTTATATCTATGTAAGTTACAGAAAAACCACTTCTTTCTAATTCATCCTTTTTTTCTCTCATAGCGGCCAGTACCATCAAGATCTTCAGTTTGTGATGTTTTTCGTAAGTACACAATTCCAAATCTTCAACCATGAGAATATTGTTGCAATGCGCTCGTTTTAGTTCAGATATCGGGAATAGCTGGTCACCCAGAATGACAAGTAAACAATCGTTTTTCATTGGATCACCCCTATATGACGCTCGAACGCACTTTCTGCTCTTTCAATTCTGGTACAAACTACGAGAAGTAGTGTCATCCCATTCTTTTTAAAGCGAGTTGTGTCAAAGTATCGCATCGAAAACTTGTTCAGTTAAATTCAACTCTAAATGAAAAAGGAACTACCGATAACTAAACAACCTAGAGTCATTTGAGTTTTTGTCATGGCTGTGAGGCTTCGGACCTAGTCTAGCTACATAGGAAAATATTACTTTCACCAAAAGGACAATGTGGTATCGTGAAGGGAATATAAACAAAACATGTGAAAAAAAGGTCCACTGATTTATTACGCGATTAATTCAGTTAGTTAGAGATTACCATGAGAAAATTGTTTGATGTACAAACGGAAAAGTTCGAAATTAATGGTGTCAGTATTAGTTACAGGGTTGTTGGTAAGGGTAATAATGTGGTCCTGTTGCATGGTTATCCACAGAACAGTTTGATTTGGCACAAAATTGTTCCCTATTTAGAGGATAATTTTCGGCTTTTAATGCCTGATTTACGAGGGTACGGGGAAAGCAGCAAACCAGATGCTTCTAATGAGGATCACAGTATTTATTGTAAGAGAACTTCGGCGAGTGACATAGTTGAATTGGCGAAGGCTATTGGCATGGACTTTTTCCATATCGTCGGTCACGATAGGGGAGCGCGCGTAGCACATCGATTAATTCTGGATAATCCAGGTCTTGTTAAAAGCTTTGTATCGCTTGATGTTATGCCCTCACAGGAGGCATTCGATAAAATGGACTCCTCTTTAGCTTTTGCTTGGTTTCATTGGAACCTTATGAGGCAACCTTACCCACTTCCTGAAACTATGATCGGTAACAGTGCAGAAAAATACTTTGATTTTCTTATGGAAAAATGGTGCGCGACAGAGAATGCAATTGATGAGGAAGTATACAAGAAATATAAAACTGATTTTTGCAATCCCCAAACAGTGCACTCGACATGTGCGGAGTATCGCTCAATAGCTTTAGATTTAGAACATGATGAGGTTGATCGTGGAAAAAAAATTGATTGCCCGATGCTAGCCTTGTGGGGTTCAAATACTGCGAAGAGGCCTGGTTGGCAAACAGGGAAAGGGTTAAATATGATTGATGCTTGGAAAAACAGATGTAAAGATGTATCCGGTCAACCGCTGGACTGTGGACACTTTATTCCAGAAGAAAAGCCTCAGGAGTTGATTAATCTTTTGTTACCCTTTTTTAGTAGAATTGACAAAGAGCGAACTGCCTTATGAGAAAAGAGAAATTTACATCGCTTTCCGCGCTTGACTGTCGAAGGCAGAGAAGAAAATTTAGTATGATAAGCGTTTATGACTTTCCGACTGCTAAATATGCTGAAGAGGCTGGAATAAATTCTCTCTTGGTAGGAGATAGTCTAGCTATGACAGTGCTGGGACATAAAGATACAGTTTCTGTAACTATGGAAGAAATGCTGCATCATGTTAAAGCAGTGTCAAGAGCTTCTGAAAACTCAATGGTTGTCGCCGATATGCCATTTATGTCTTATCAAATCTCTACGCAGCAAGCGGTCAAAAATGCAGGGAGGTTTTTGAAAGAGGGAAGAGCAGATGTAGTAAAAATTGAGGGTGGGTACCAAATGGCTGATACAGTAAAATCAATCTTTTCTGCAGGAATTTCGGTTGTTGGACATATAGGGCTTACTCCCCAAAGTTCAGGTCAACTAGGTGGTCTCAGAGTGCAAGGTAATACTCTTGATACGGCAAAAAAGTTGTTAAATGATGCTATTTGTCTACAACAGGCAGGTGCCTTTTCAATTTTAATGGAGTGTGTACCGTCAAGAATTGCTAGTGCAATAAATGAAAAACTTGATGTGCCGACAATAAGTTATGGTTCAGGACCAGATTTAGATGCTCAAGGGCTGGTGGCTGCCGACGTGTTGGGTTTGTTCGATTTATTCCAACCGAAGTTTAGTAAGAGATACGCAGAGATTGGGGCACAGATAAGGGATGCTTTTTATCATTACCATGAGGAAGTTGTCTCAGGGGATTTTCCTCATGAAGAAAATCAATACGGTGTTCCGCAAACTATTCTTGATGAATTTTTGAAATATCTGAAAACAGAGTGATAATGACACTCAGAATGAAAAATAAAGTAGTTTTGGTAAGTGGAGCAGGATCAATAGGTCCTGGATGGGGTAATGGAAAAGCTTGTGCGGTTTTGTATGCCAGAGAGGGAGCCGAAATAATTGCAGTCGATATTAACCTGAATGCTGCTAATGAAACAGTTGGAATAATAGAAAAAGAAGGTGGAAAAGCAATTGCCTTACAATGCGATGTGAGTGACTCACACAGCATATCTACAGTATTTGAGAAAATAGATAAGTACCATAAGAGAATTGACGTTCTTCACAGCAATGTGGGTATCGTAGAAGTTGGCGGTCCAGAAGAAATTTCAGAATCAAGTTGGAATAAACTGATCGATACTAATGTGAAAAGTTTGTTTCTGTTAACAAAAAAATGTATACCGTTAATGATAAAGAACGGTAAAGGTTCTATTATTGCTATTTCTTCCATTGCAGGAGAAAGATACCTTGGTTACCCCAGCGCCTCGTATAGTGCTTCAAAGGGAGCTATTAATCAATTTATCCAAAATATTGCTGTGCAGTATGCGGCGAAAAATATAAGGGCGAACTGTGTTCTTCCTGGGCTTATGAACACGCCTCAGATACGCCATTATGTAAAGAGTGGGTACAGTTCGTTTGAGGACGAAAGAGTTATGATTGACAAGAGAAACTCACTCTGTCCCACAGGACAAATGGGAACTGCTTGGGACGTTGCGTATGCCTCTTTATTTTTGGCTTCAGACGAGGCAAGATATATTACAGGACAAAAGCTTATCGTTGACGGTGGTATTTCATCGCAAATAGGTTAAGTGATATTTTTAAACATCAAAAAACACTGTTTCATTTTTACCTTGGAGATAAATATCAAAAACGTAATGTCCCGGCTCGGTTGACCTAGCAGTCAACCTTTGGCGCAGTGAGCTGTTAAGCTTCTTAAGTACATGGTCAGTTTCGAAAAGACTTTTGTCTTCAGGAAAGTAAATCCTCGTATATAAGTGGTTTTGTATGCCTCTGGCAAATAGGGTCAAGTTAAGGTGTGGTGCCTCTGTCTTTGCGTTAGACCCTGGTTTGAGCGTTTCAAAGTTATACGTGTGGTCCAAATTAGCTCCAGTACCACTGCGACCAAATCCGAATATCCCCTCGTTGGTTTTCGTACCATAATTCCCATTGGGATCAGCCTGAAATATCTCTAAAACTGCATCATTTAATGGGTTATTCTCACCGTCAAAAACTCGCCCGCTTAAGCGGATGCGAGTGCCCTTCAGGTTGCCCTTTATCATTTTTGGTGATACGACACTTGGATAATCATACCCGTACTGCTCAGATGTCAGGCCGTAAGCAAAGAAAGGACCAACGGTTTGTGATGGTGTTTGTTGAAGTATATTTTTTTTCATGATTCATTTTCCATCGGGGTCGCATGCTGACCTCGTAAAACTATATCAAATATATAAGCATGTGCAAAGTTAGGTATAGTTTTTTCGATTGAAAATTTCGCAATCAGCCGTGATCGAGATTGCTCGTCTGGTATCCCATTAAAGATGGGGTCATACTTAAATAACGGATCCCCTTCAAAATACATTTGGGTAACCAATCTATCCACAAATCCTCTTCCCATGATAGAGAAGTGAATATGTGCAGGGCGCCAAGCATTTTCATGATTTCCCCATGGATAGGCCCCAGGTTTTATGGTAGTGAACTTATAGAACCCATTCTCATCCGTAAGTGTCATACCTGCTCCAAGGAAATTTGGATCTAGCGGAGCATTGTGGACCTCGTTTCTATGAATATATCTGCCCGCAGAGTTCGCTTGCCAAATTTCCAATAAGCAATCTTTTAATGGTCGAGCAAACTCATCTCGCACATGACCCATCACAATTATTCTTTCACCGATTGGATCGTGAGTTTTTCGATTATTTTTTGTTAAATCAGAATCTATCTGTCTAATGTCTGATTTTGAAAAGTATGGCTCCGTCGAATAGTTATTTAAGTGAACTCTTATGAAAGGGTTTTTTGGATTTCTGAGTATTGTTGATTTATACGCAGGATCAATTAATTTTGGTTGTCTAACCCAATTTCTTCGGTTCCAAATTTTCTTTGCCATATTATTTTTACGTTAAATTAACTTTTATATACAAGCTTTGTAACAATTTAGCATCGAAGTGGGAAGTTTAAAAAGCGGTGGATTGCTAAGAACTCATAAACCCAGTGTTGCGTAGGAATTATGTATGTCAGTCGTTATTTTTAAATTTGTGTGAGGATAGTATCATATATACATTACTCTTAACCTCACTTAGGGCGTAATCTTTACGAGCGGATTTTTGTTTTCCATTTGGCCTCGAGATCTTTTGACCATAATCTATGAGGGCCGGGCGTGTTACAAAACGAAAACACGCCCCGGCCTCAGTCATTTAATTTACGCGCTGCTTAGTTATAAAGTGTAATGAGTTGAATTATAGCCACGACTACAACTACCGCTGCAAAAACAAATCTTAACATTGATAGCGGTATAGCTTTCATTTCAGTTCCCCAATTGGTGTTGGCCGTTTGCTTGTCCATTTCATTCATTATAAGATTTAAGTTTGTCATTATCCTGACAATGCCAAAGGCACCAAAGAATGCAGAAGCCACAACTGTCGCTGCTACCATTAGCTCCTTGCCGGAAAGATCGGCGAAACTTATTACCATCATGGTCGAAATTTGACTAATTGTGGTTAGACTTAATATTATTAAGAAGTAGAAAAAGGTACTAATTTGAATTGATGCTCGAATATTCTGGTCCATAAAAACCTCCTTATTTTTTATATTTAGTACTGATTGTGAACCTTTAGATCAGCTAACAAAAAAATTCAACGCTTATTTTTCTAACAATGAGGACATTAAGAAAGTTCCTTGATAAGCTTTCCTACCAGCGTGTTATCGACGTAAGTTTCTGATTCATCCGCTTTTGATAAATAAACTATAGACCTCATCAATATTTATTATATAAGGACAGCGATGTAGAGGGATTGATATGACTGCTGAGATTGTTGTGCCCCAACTCGGTAATGAAGGAGAAGAAGCAGAAGTAACTGAATGGGTTGCTACTGAGGGATCTTCCGTTGCCGAAGGTGAGATAGTAGTAGTGATTTCAACAAGTAAGACAGAAATTGAAATAGAAGCACCCGCCAGCGGCACATTAACCGATATTTATGTCGCCGAGGGCGAGTTAACAAAAACGGGAAGTGTTTTAGGTAAAATAAATTAAATACCTTTGTTATCAGCACTTAAATTTTCTAGACATCTGGGCTTTTTTATTTCGTGCGAGTCGTTGTCTCATTTGCTCGTCAGCTTCTCTAGTGCCATCGTGATAAGTGCCAAAAACACGATCAAATGGCACAAGTCCGTCGCCACCATAGTTTACGTTAAAATATTTGTGGTGCAGATAGTGCATGTAGGCATGCGTATCAAAAGCTCTATTATTTGTCAGTTCGACTTTCTCGAAGCCAACATGGCCAGGAACTGCGCCAAAACCAGCAAAATGTAATTGATACAGTGCAATAATTGGGTTTGAGGGTAATATAAAATGCCAAAACATTGTCCCAAAATATAAGAAATGCTCTATCGGGTGCATAGAAAGTGATGACCATGGACTTGGGTTCACTGATTTGTGATGAACAGAATGTATCCACTTGTACAAACTAGGTACGTGAATTAAGCGGTGGATACAGTAAAAATGAAAATCATGAATTATAGGTACAATCAAAACCATAAAAGCAAGCCAAAACGGGTTAGTGTAAAAAGATAGCCAGGGAATATATTCGTTGGCAAAGGTCCAAAGCATAAAGATCTGAAGTGCCGACCAAACTGGCACCCCGAAAAGCATTGACCGAGCAATGTTGTCAAAAGTTTGGCTGCTGAACCAAAAAAACTTCTGTTTCTGATCTTGTGGAAATTTGTGATTATATTTGAAACGGGTTCCTTGTTTACGGGATAGGTACAAAGGTATTTCCCAACCTTGATACCAAATAAATGTAAGTATCATATTTACGCCCAACATTTTTGCGGTCCAGTTTATTGAGAGTACCTTTAGCTCATCAATTGGTGGGACAAGCAGTTGCCAGTAAACGACTGCTGATATCATGAATAAAAGATTGTAAGGCAGAAAAAATGCTGGCAACCATTTCATAATTTTTTTTGGTTGCGGTGGGAAAAGCCATATGGGGGCGGGTTCCAGCTTTTTTTTGGGAAACCAGTCACCACGAGTATTACGGGTGCCAAAATTAGAGTCGTCCATAGTATTGTTCTCCGCAAGCTAGCCATAAAACGATAATTGTCGCGTATTGACAGGTCAACAGTATTCTTTTTACTCACCTTCCAAAAAAAGGTATCGGCCTTTGAATTTTAAAGCCTTCCGGACGTTATAGAAAAATTATGGACACTCAATTGATATAATCGCTATAAAACAGGCTTTACGACCCCCTTAGTCAATATAACATTGGCGTATAAAGCTGGCTCAGAGGTAGCAATTACTGCAAAAGCCGATCTCACCCGCTCATAAAATGGTTCTGGAGATAACGGCGTCACGTCATAGCCATATTTTGAACAAATTGCTTCTACGTCCTGGTGAATAGGGTCTGCTTCTCCCGGAGACTCAGCATTGACAGCCCGAACAATCGAGTCTGAAGCGGTTTCAATGGGTAAAATATCCAGTATACCATCTAATATTGGTATGAGGCTTAACCCGTCGGCTCGGATCAACCTCTCCGAATGTGCCGCTGCAGGGTAATTTCCGTCGACAATTGCAATTTGATCTCCATGCCCCATCATTCGAAGTGTTGCTAACATTTCTGGTCCTAAAATAGGACTTATCTTGTTTAACATAAATTTATCTCCGAGTTAACATTTTCATAAGTTTACTGTAAAATCGTCGTGGCTTCATCGGTCGTTTTGTTTACTCCGGTTATCATAGCCACAACATCATTTCCTGAAGCTTCATCTGCATTGAGGACGCCGACGATTCTTCCTTGTCTGAAAACAATTATTCGGTCGACTAAATCAAAAATTTGGCGGAGGTTATGGGAAATGATAATCACCGGAATGCCTCGAGCCTTCAGGCCACGAATAATATTTTCAACGCGCTTAGTTTCTTGAATCCCCAAAGCAGCAGTTGGTTCATCCATAACTATAAGCTTAGAGCCCCAGCTTGCAGCTCTACTGATTGCCACGCACTGTCGCTGACCACCCGACATGCTTGCAACAGGCTGTGTTACATCAGGAATTTTTATTCCAGTTTGCTCTAAGAGTTCCAAAGACTTTTTACGCATACCTGCCTTGTTCAACCAGGAAAGTGGTCCCAAACGAAAATATTCCATCTCACGCCCTAAAAAAATGTTTGCCGGTACATCCAGATGATCCGCAAGAGCTAGATTCTGATAGACGGTCTCAATTCCATGCTCGCGCGCCTCTGTGGGCGAACGAAACTTAGCAGTTTTGCCGTCAAAAATTATGCTTCCAGAGGTAGGTTGTTCCACGCCCGTAATACTTCTTACGAAAGTTGATTTTCCAGCACCATTATCACCTACAATTCCTATGTGCTCATCGTTGAACATACTAATATTGGCTTTTACAAGAGCCTGAACACCACCATAATGCTTTGTCAATTCTATAGTTTTTAAAACAACTTTTCTGTCACTCATGCCAATACTTTGGTGGTTATTTAAAGAATTTCTGGAAGCCCAAATTAAGAACCAAGAAAAATATTTTGTCAATATGCTGTAGTAACAAACTTTAAGTTGTTGACACGGATAGTTTTTTTTCGTTCATTATATTTTCGCGCGCTAGGAATTAGTAGCGCGAATTAATATTTATAATTTTTCAGTGTGTTTTTTGGAGGAGAAAAAAAGATGAATAAAATCACCGTTACTGCAGTCAGTTTTGTAGTTGCAGCAGTCATATCGACGAGCTCAGCAATTGCTCAAGACGTCATCGGGTATATTACCAAATCTGCGACCAATGCAGGTTGGATGATGATCAATCAGGGTGCTGAAGATGCTGCAAAAGAAGAAGGAGTGAAACTGGTTGCCGTTGGGCCGGCGTTCCAAGGCGATTTGTCGAGTCAATTGGAAGTATTCGAGAATCTTGTGGCGCAAGGGGCAAAGGCGATAGGTATTGCTCCCGTCGACAGCGCTGGAGTAGCTCCAGCAGTTTCTGATGCGATGGCTTCCGGTATTCCAATAATTGCGATAGATACAGGTGTCTCGGGTGCGGAGGTCACCTCTTTTGTGGCTACGGATAATTACGCAGTTGCAAAAGTACAAGGAGCAGTTGCTGCTACTTTGGTGAAAGATGGCGACACCGTTATCTACGTAACAGGAAACCAGGCGCAGTCAACAGGTCAAGAACGTCGTAACGGTTTCATGGAGGCATTTTCAGCTGCTAGACCTGGCTCAAAAATTCTCGAAGTGCCGACAGAATGGAGCAGTGAGCAAGCGCAAGAAGGTGTTGAGGCTGTCTTAAATGCAAATAGTGACGTAAAGATGGTTGTAAACGCATGGGATGGAGGCACTATGGCCGCTAAGGCCGCTCTTGAAAATCTGGGTTACGGAGCTGGAGACGTCAAATTAGTTGGGTTTGATGGAGCTGGAGACGCAATTGGAGCAATGGATGAAGGCTGGGTCCATGCTGACACGGCGCAAATGCTATACCAGATGGGTTATCAGGGTATCAAGGCTGCCGCTGCGGCTGCGCGTGGTGAGTCGGTATCGCCTAGAATTGATACTGGTTTTTTCCTCGTAACACCTTCAACGTCTGGTGTTTATAAGAAGATGGTTGGAATAAACTAAGTTTGTTCGCTAGTTTCTTAATCAATGAAGTGTCAGCGCAATAGATAAGTGGCGCTGGCACTTTCCTTTTCTGAAAAAATGACTTTTATAAATCTGGTGCTAAGCAATCAAAATATTTGTGAACGTAGAACTAGATAAGTTCGGAGACGAAACAAGTGTCATTGACTCGAACCCTAGACTGGTTAATTAGAGTGTTGGTAAGATTTTTTCGTGCCGAGTGGTCCGGAGCCTTTTTGGCTATCGTTATCATGGGGGTCGCAATCGAGCTCGTAACGTCGGGAAGACCATTTTTTCATCCAACAAACCTTATGACAATCTTAAATAATTCTGCGGCTATAGGTGTTATCGCTGGTGGAATGACCCTTGTAATCATAACAGCGGGAATAGACCTATCTGTTGGCTCGGTTATGGGAATGACTGCGGCCCTTACGGGCTATGTATCGAGCTTTTGGGGGTTCTCACCCGAAATGGCGATTTGTACGGGTCTTTTCCTCGGTTTGAGCATTGGTGCATTCAATGGTACTTTAGTCGCATATTTTGGTATGCCAGCGTTTATTGTTACTCTAGCCGGACTCTCCATTTGGCGAGGCGCTGGTCATCTTTCCACAGGCGCTCAAGCGACGCCCAAACTTCCCTCTGCGTTTGATACTTTCGGTCGCTATAATCCATTTGCATCAATTCGATCTGAATATAAGGCAGATGAACTTGAGGGTATAATGCGTACTATTGGAGCATTTGTGGATAACAACTGGCTAAATTTTTTTCGTACCTTCCAAATGTCTATGCTTATATTCATTGTATTTTTTATAATCCTTAGCATTCTCGTTTCGAATACTCGGTATGGTCGTTACGTTTATGCAATTGGGTCGAATGCCTCGGGTGCACGAAAATCATGAATAAATATATCTTTTTATACTTTGTTGACTTATATGTTTTGCTCTCTATCCGCAGCACTTGGAGCTCTGTTGTTTCTAGGACGCGCTCCCTACGCAAAGTCAGATTATGGGCAGATGTGGGAACTTGACGCTATCGCGGCAGTAGTCATTGGCGGCACGTCCTTATTTGGTGGAAGAGGGTCCCTGTGGGGAACCTTTATGGGTGTCTTGCTTCTGAAACTGATAAATAATGGACTTACCTTGGCACAGCTTAACACCTTCTGGCAGATGGTTGTAACAGGCTTAATTATTATTGTTGCTGTGGGTATAGATATTGTTAGGCAGTCAAAAAACGAAAAAAACGTGCAACGGCTCTTAGCGGCAGTAGGAGCACTTATGGCTTTTCTCACGCTTATGACTCCTGCAAGCATTTACCTACGTGCTAAGGTCGCACTAATTGAGCATAACTCCTCACTGGCACTCAAAGCGAATGGAGTCAAGTTAGCGCCCGGTCAAACTTCCCGCCTTTTGGGACCGGAGGAGATAAAAGGTTTTGAGACCGCAATCTCCACAAATATTGGAGTTTCTATCGTCTGTCTTTTAATCTTGTTGGCTGCAATGGTTCCCCTTTTTCGGCAAGAACGTGTCATCCCAATTTTGCTAGTTGTAGTATTTGTAGTTATGATTTTCCCTATTACATCACTTGGGTATGGTGTTACTTCTCCGTTTCTAATTTTTGGCTCAATAATCTTTGCTATGAGCTTGCTGGTTGAAACTATCTTCGATCGGGCCCGCAAACTTGACCTTAATGCTGCTAGGGCATAGATATAAACAAAAAGAGTTACCAGTAAAATGGAGAGTAATTTGGTACTTGCAATTGGAGGAGAAAATCTCATTGACTTTGTATCTGAGGAGACGGACCAAAGTAACCTTCCGAAATATACAGCCAACCCTGGGGGGTCACCATTTAATGTTGCAATTGCCGCAGGTCGTCAGGGCCAAAGTGTTTCCTATTTGACGCCAATTTCGCAGGACTCTTTGGGCTGCTTGCTAGTGCGAACGTTGAAAGAGAGTGGCGTTGAAGTTGTTGCGCCTAGGGTTCCTGAACCAACTTCACTCGCAATAGTTTCACTTTTAAACGGAAACCCGTCTTACAGCTTTCATCGCAATACTACAGCCGAACGTCAGGTAACTCTTGAGGGTCTTCAAAACTATGCACCAAAGGATACGACTATATTGCATGTTGGCTCCCTGGGCTTAATTGATGGCGACGATGCCAAAGTTTGGGAGGAGTTTTTTACTATAAGTAAAAAACAAGGCGTTCTCACATCATTGGACCCGAATGTGAGACCTAGCTTGATCAAAAATCGAAAGAATTACGTGGACCGTATTCGTCGAATGATGCGTAATGTAGATATATTTAAGTTGAGTGATGAGGACCTCCTATGGCTATATCCAGATCGTACATTAGAGCAGGCTGTTACAGATTGTCGCTCTGATTGCTCTGCAGTATTATTTATCCTCACATTAGGGCCGGAGGGTTCGCTTTCGTATATCAAAGATATAAAGGTGAAAGTCGCTGCTTCGAAAGTGGAGAATATCGTAGATACCGTTGGGGCAGGGGATACTTTCATGGCCACTCTGCTGTCGTGGGTTATTGATACAGGATGGACAAGTCGAGATAAATTGGCAGAGGTTAATGAAGATAACTTGAGGAGAGCCATAGCTGTTGCTTCGGCAGCAGCGGCGATAAATTGCCAGCGTTCTGGCTGCAATCCACCCACAAAAGATGAATTTTCCTTATAGAGTGAGAAAAATCTGAGAGCGAAAATGGTAAAAGAGATTCCTATTAATCCACACGAGACAACCAAATCTGAACTATTAAAGTTCAGTGATATCCCTATTAATGCTTACAAAGCTGAGTTATCGCAAGAGCGTGTTCGTTGGGGTGATAGAAGATTACGACAAGTTTTGCGGGACATGATTATTGTTCGTGAATTCGAGACTATGCTTGATTCATTTAAATCAACGGGTAAATATCATGATGTTGAATATTCATATAAAGGCCCCGCGCACCTTTCGGTTGGACAAGAAGGGGTAGCAGTTGGGATGGCGTTAGAGCTCGTCCCGAAAGATCAGATTTTTGGTTCTCATCGAAGTCATGGTGAGATTATTGCTAAAGGTCTTTCGGCGATTGGCATTCTCAACAAATTTCAACTTCAAGACGCTATGATGCGGCATGATGAAGGAAAGCTTCTTTCATTCGTTCACAGCGAAGTTGGTTGCAGTGCTGCGGACGAAGCGGAAATATTTCTGTTATCGGGTACTTTGGCAGAAATTTTCATGCGCGATATTGGCTTTAATCGCGGCATGTCAGGCTCAATGCACGCATTTTTTACGCCTTTCGGTGCCTTCCCAAATAATGCGATAGTTGGGGGTTCATCAGGTATTGCGGTTGGCGCGGCTCTTTACTCCCAGTTGCAAGGGTCAGATAATATTTGTATTGCGAATCTTGGAGATGGTAGTGCGGGTTGCGGTTTGGTTTGGGAGTCGATGAACTTTGCCGCAATGGGGCAATTCAAAACCTTGTGGCAACATCCTTTTAATAGAAATCCACCAATGCTCTTCTGTTTTATGAATAATTTTTACGCAATGGGTGGGCAAACCCGCGGAGAAACTATGTCCTGGGATAGACTGGCACGCATAGGCTCTGGAATAAATGTTTGCCAAATGCATGCTGAAACAGTTGATGGATCAAATCCCCTAGCGGTAGCTGATGCTATCTCTCGTAAGAGGGCTATCTTAATAGATGGCCGTGGGCCAGCCTTGCTTGACATCGAATGTTACCGATATTCTGGACACTCTACTACCGATACAAACGCATATCGTTCTCGTGAGGAAATTAAAGCCTGGAAAGAGTACGATCCGATTTTTTGTTTTCAAACGAGACTAGTCGAGGGTGGGGTTATTAGTCTTAAGGAGGTAAATGACTTAAAGCTATCGGTGAGAGAAAAAATATTGTCCATAACAAGAGCAGTGGTAAACCGGCATTTGGCCCCACCCATAAATCTTTATTCTAACCCGACGGCCATCGGTGAAATGACATTTAACAATGAGAGTGTCGAAATCGCGGGTCTCGCTGGTGATCTACTCAAAAAGCCCGCAGACTCCAAGATAGTAAAATCTATCGCACGTAAGGCTCGGTTTGGCATTGGAGAAAATGGTGAAAAGTTATCTAACATGAGGGCACTAACGTTGCGAGATGCTCTTTCAGAGTCTATTCTTTATCATTTATCGGGCGATCAGTCGCTGATTGCTTATGGTGAAGAGTGTCGTGACTGGGGCGGCGCATTTGGAGTTTACAGGGGCTTAGCTGAAATTATTCCATATCACCGACTCTTTAATTCCCCAATTTCCGAAGCTGCAATTGTATCGACTGCCGTCGGCTACGCTTTAGCGGGTGGCCGCGTTTTAATTGAACTGATGTATGCTGATTTTATTGGGCGTGCAGGAGATGAAATTTTTAACCAACTTGCGAAATGGCAGGCAATGTCGGCTGGTCGCATTCAACTTCCGGTCGTGTTACGAACTTCAGTTGGGTCCAAATACGGAGCTCAGCATTCGCAGGATTGGTCTTCCTTGGTTGCCCATATACCGGGTCTCAAGGTTATTTATCCTGCTACACCGTTTGATGCAAAAGGCCTAATAGCTACCGCTCTATCCGGTAATGACCCCACAGTTATTTTTGAGAGCCAGCGTTTGTACGACACGGTTGAAATTTTTAATAGTGCTGGAGTTCCAGAGAGTTATTATCAAGTTCCTTTTGGAAGGGCTGCGCTTCGTCTAAAGGGTGAACATCTAACTATCCTGTCAATAGGTCCTCTACTATATACTGCTATGGAGGCAGCGAGTCATCTTAAGGATTATAAGATTGATGCGGAAGTTATTGATGTGCGAACGCTAGTTCCTTTTGACTATGACACTATAGTTGAATCAATCAGTCGAACTCGTCGCTTGCTCATAGTATCTGAGGCAGTGGAAAGGGGAAGCTTTGCGAAAACAATAGCAGCAAATGTAATGCAACTGGCTTTTAAAGAATTTAAAGCTGCCCCGATAGTGCTTGGTGCTCCAAACTGGATCGCACCAGGTGCAGAAATGGAGGAAACTTACTCACCGCAAGCTAACGACATTATTGAGGCGACCTTGAAAAACTTTTTTCCAGAAAAAAGGGCAAACAGGCGCGGTATGCGTGATTGGGATCTTTCCAAACTTTCAAAGCGAGGTATATAAAGATAACCGAGCACTTAGTTAATGGTTTTTACATTTACGACACCGTCGTAGATTTCTTCTCGAGTTGAAGGAGAAATTAAAAAAACCAATCGGTTTTACACGTGTCGAGTCACCCCACCATCAACGCGAAGGCTTTGACCAGTAATATAACTGCTGTCATCTGATAGGAGAAATGCAGCGGCCTTAGCTTGCTCCTCAGCTGTTGCAAAGCGTTTGAGCGATGGTAATTCTGCAAGTTCTCGTGGTAGTTCCAAGCTACTTGTGAATCCTGGTAACAAGCAGTTCATACGAATGTTGTCTTCACCATATCGATCAGAGAATAATTTAGTAAAAGAGGAAACAGCGGCTCGATAGACGCTGGACGTAGGAAACTTCAAATTTGGCTCGAAAGCAGAAAATGTAGTGATATTTACAATGGACCCTCCACCCTGCTTCTGCATTATTGGCGTAACAATTCGTGCCATTCTGATCACCGGTTTTATAAGCATGTCATTTGCTTTTTCCCAATCCTCGTCAGATATTTTTAATAGATCCCCTTTAGGTGGCCCTCCAACATGAATCAAAACACTATCAATTCGCCCGTAAGTTTTCATGGTGAGATCAAAAATATCATTCAAATGCTTTTTATTTTCTGCAAAGCCGCGTAGTGAGATTCCACCTAACTCTTTAGCAAGAACCTCACAACTGTCTGATGGAGACATTAAAGCTAGCCTATAATCTTTCTGGTACATTTGCCTAGCGGTTGCGGCCCCCATGCCTCTTCCTCCACCAATTATCAGGCACACTTTCGTAAACATTTTCTTCTCCTCTAAAACTAGATGAATCCATAGTAAACTTAGTGTACAGAAAATCGGGATATTTGAAAGGGAAGTTGCTTAGCGGCGTATTACTATGAGAACACCAGAGGAGTAGTGAACTCAAAAGCAAACAGCTTTTCGTAGTTTTCTGGAGTGGTAATTAGTTTTCTTTAGCTATAATGTGCTTCCGATACAAAATTTGATAAGTGGTTTCGTATTCGAGTAAATTAACTTGCTTTAGCGAGTATCCATTTCTCCTGCAATAGTTTTAGTTCGTCCTGTATTTCGGTCAAATGAAAACTGTAGTTTTTCCACTGACCGGAACTTCCTTGATAAATTGGCTGACGAACCTGATCTCTACTCGCCGTTTTTATTATTCTCTTCGGTTTGTGGAACTCAAGACACTTAGGTTGCCATTTTAAATCCAAAAACGTCAATAAATTTCTTATTTCTTGTTCCGTATTTATCGTTAATTTCTCATAGTTTAGGTCATAGATTGCTAAGTTTAATTTTTTTTTCCAGAATTCCATTATTTCGACATATCCATTATATACGGTTAAAATATCATTAAGGTTGCTGCTATAATTCAGCTCTTTTGCAGAGAAGTAATGTTTATAGTTTGACCAAATAACAGCCATTGGCTCTCTTTGTACGTTGATTATCCTTGAAGATGGAAATAAGGAGTCGATTATACCCAACCAAAAGAAGTTTGTCGGCATCTTATCGACAACGAGCGGTCTGCTGGGTTTCAAAGTATTAATAAGATCATGGTAACTTCGGTAAAGCTCTTCTTTGTTGAGCGTATTCGGTTTAGTCTTATTGGTTTTATTAATATTGTAGAAAAATTTATATAAGTGATTTCCTAAGACTTTTATTTCACCAGCTCCAAAAACTGACGAGTGACTACTTAGGATTTGTTCAACTAGAGTGGTACCAGATCGAGGCATCCCTAAAACGAACACTAGTTGCGGCATCTCCGAAGTCAGATGGTCAAAAGTTTTTTTCTGATCTCTGAGTGCTTCTAAGTAATAATTCTTTACTGACTTGATTAGTTGTACATGCCAGTTCGGTTGATAATTTGAAAGATTTTTTTTTAGTTCGTTCGCTTTCTTCAAGCTTTTGAATGCTATATCATATTGTTGTAAGTCATTCATCGCCTTAAAGTGTGCGTGGCGAATGTGAATTTCATCTTTAGCCCCTAGCTTTGAATTTAAAAGATCTTCTAAAACCTTGAGATGACCGTTGGTATTATCGTACTTCATAACCAGACTAAGGTGTCTGTGAGCGATAGAGTGCTTTGGGTCAATAGTTAAGATTTTTCTGAAATAAGTTTCGGCTCTCTTGCTGTCACCTAGTTGGCTGAAAACAATGCCTAGGCGATTTAAGGCTTCAACGTGAGATGGTTCAATATTTAAACATTTTATGAAGCAGCTTATTGCGCATTCAGTGCTATTAATTTGCAGGTAGACTTTCCCTAATTCGAACCAAACCATAGACGACTTGGGATAAATTTTAGACGCTCGGTTTAGGATAGTGCAAGCCTCCTGATATCTCTGGCTGGACTGTAATACAGATCCAAGATTGAACAATGCTTCAAAATACTCAGGTGCAAGATTGAGTGCATCATTAAAGTAGTTGATACCTAGCCCTTTTTTGCCCAGTTTTACCTTAAGAGTACCAATTGTGTTTAATAGAGTTGCTGACTTTGGATGTCTTTTTTGGAGGGTGTTTGCATATTTGTCTGCCTTTTTAAGTTGATCTTTTAGCACTAATTTCACAAGCCTATCCAGATTCGGCTTTGGAACATTTTTGATTGTATTGATTTGGTACTTGATACTCAATCTAACTTACTAACCTTAACACTGGGTCTTGAACTCTAAGAAGCGTAACGAACTATTATGATCCCGAAATTATAGTTACTGCAATTTTCCTTGCAAAACATCAGGAAGTGATAAAAGAAACATTATAATAGTTCAGGTATTGAACTAATGCAAAGAAAAACATCGCTTAACCTTGATCTTTAAAATCTTTGGTAAGAGCAACAATATTTTGTTTAGTCAGGAATTTAGTTTTCGTTTCCTTTCGCGGTGCCAAATATAAATTCCTGATGTTACTATTAATACCCCACCTAAGACCGTTAAGTAACTGGGAATTTCGTAAAAAAAGTAGTAGCCCCAAAAGCAGCCGAAGACGAGTTGCAGATATGTGAAAGGGGCAAAAAATGATGCATCTATGATACGAAATGCAACTATTATGAAAAAATGACCAAGCGCTCCCATTAAACCGAACGTTGTAAAGGTAAGTAAATCTGGTAGCGCAACTGGAACCCAACTTGCTGGAACTAGTATACTTGCTATTACTGCTCCAACAACAGACGTGTATAAAAAGTTTGTTGAAGCAGCTTCCTCTGAACTCAAATACTTTGTACAGATCAAGTAGCTTGCGTAAAAAAGTGCGGCACCTGCGGGAAGAAACATGTGAAAAGAAAAGTTTGGTGATCCGGGTCGTATGATCATCAGCGCTCCCATTATACCGAAGAGAATGCCGGCCCATCGACGAGCTCCAACGTCCTCTCGCAAAATAAAAAATGAAAGCGCAGTTACAAATAAAGGTGCCAATTGAAATATTGCATTTACTTCCGCTAACAAAAGGTATTTTAAGCTTGTGAAAAAACAAAATGTAGCAGAAAACAGAAATGTTGATCTGACCAGTTGTAGTTTAATGTTTCGAGTAGTAAGAACTTTTCTAATGAAAGGCAAAATTAGCAAAATAGTAACTAGAGATTGACTAGCGTATCTAGCCCAAACTACCTGGATTGGTGGATAATCATTTATCAATTGTTTTGCGATTGCGTCTTGTAAGCTAAAGAGAAAAACTGTGAAAAGTATTAGACTTACGCTTTTTGTAGTAGGGCTAAGTTCTTTTAAAGTTTTTTTCAAAACGACCTCTTTGCAAGGCGAGCACTTGTGGAGAAGAACAGAAAACCACAGATCGCCATTAGTACGTTTTTAAATTAAAGTTTTAACTATGAACAGTACCTATCTTCAAAAAGAATTTTTTTTATATCGACTTGAAAAGCAGAAAATAGCTGATCAGAGAAGTGCAAGATCAGGTGTTGGGTCATGCTAGTCTCACTGTTTTTAACACCGTACCGAGTTGCCAATAGTGGGTACTAATTTTTTCTTGGTAATTTTATAAAGGTTAGCACTATTTTTTTCTTAGACCCAGAAATTTTTGTCTAGGCCTAATTAATTTCTGTTGATGTTCTTTTAGTTTACCTTAAAACAAAACTTACTTTACTATGGAGTTTATTATGTATGTTTGTCACTAAAAGGGGCTGAAACGTTGGAACCACCGAATTATAGGAACTCCCATCCTTCAAGGACTATAAGCGAAAAAAGATTTGAAAAAAGTCCCTTTGAGGCATTTTACAATAAAAGGGACATAGTATTCGGGATATATAACAATCGATTTTATCCTCTCTCGATAAATGATGATCCGATTGAAGCCTACTGGAGGTTAAGGAAGTCTGTGATGTTGTATGACGTTCCAGAAAAACCCCTAGAAATCTCTGGGGTGGACTCAGTTTCCTTTCTTGAGAAGATTTTTACTCGTCGTCTGTCTGACCTAAAAACTATGAGAGCAAGATATATGTTAGCATGCAGTCATGATGGAGGCTTGGTAATGGACGGGGTTCTAATTCGTTTTTCCAAGCACAAGTTTTGGTATATTCATGCAAATGGGAATTTCGAAAGCTGGTTGCTTGCTCACAAAAACAATTTTGACGTTAGCATACGCGATCCAAAATCTTGGGCCCTTCAGATACAAGGTCCTAAAGCTCTACTACTACTGAAAAAAATGGTGCCCGGGCTTCGATTCGAGAACTTTAAATACTTTTACGCAAAGAAAATTAGGTTGGACGGGACGAAATATTTGATCTCTCGGACTGGTTGGACCGGTGAAAAGGGATTTGAAATTTATACTAATGGTCGGACAGATCAACACGAAAAGTTATGGCAACAAATAATGAGCGCTGGCAAGGAACTAGATATAAAATTTGGTGGTCTAGACTCAATGGGTATTCGAAGAATAGAGGCTGGAATTCTTGATTATGGAACAGACATAGATCTTAGGCATAATCCGTTCGAGGTAGGGTTAGGGCGTTTTGTCGATTTAAATAACCCTCAATTCATTGGAAATGAAGCTCTCCAACGAGCTAACAAGTCCTGTCGACTAGTAGGTATACGGTGTCCAGACTCAATCCCTTTCTCAGGCTTAAGTGTTGTGAATGGAAAAAAACTTGTCGGGGAAACTACTACTGGCGCGTATTCACCGTATTTTGAAGAGGGCATCGGATTTGTGATGTTGCGTGTACGGAATTGGCGGGATTTAAATCAGTTATGCCTATTTGGACAAGATGGGAAAAGGTACAAGTGCACTCTTACGAGCCTACCCTTTTATGACCGTGAGAAGAAAATACCGAGGGGGCTACAATAAATCCCCTTTTCTTAAACGAATAAGTTAAATTAGTTGCATATTTTTTACTTCTGTGAAAGCTTAGGGTTCCCGTTTGTGGACGCATAATTCTAAAACTTTACTGGTGTGCCGGAATTTTTGCTTGAGTCTAAACAGGCATAAACTACTGCCATGGTTTTGAAGGCATTTTCTACGGAATGAGGTAAAATTGGGTCTTGTCCTGCTGAAAATCTTTGTAAGCTCGACATAGTGTTTATAAAAGCATCAGGAAACCATTTGCCAACGTTGTTTACTTTCGTCCATCCTAGACCTTTTGTGCTTATTTCTATTTCTTCAGCCTCCCCTTTTGGATAATTAAGTAGTAACCCCAACTTTATAAAGGCGGAACCATTTGTTCCCTCGACGCGGGCGTAGGCGTGAGAGTGTTTCATCCCTAATGACTTAACGTCATGGGTATGGTTTAGTGACAAACAACATCGCGTGGTTTTGTACTCTAAAATTATACTAGATCTCGCATCGGCCATCTTTGGAAACTTCGGATGTTTTACTGACTTACAAAAGACACTGCTAGGTACTCCTAAAAGTGAGATTATCCAATCCAAATAATGAATAGAATGGAGAGGGACCTCAACCTGTTTCAAATCCTCCATAAAAGGCCACAAATGCCACGGTGTTGATACACTAAGGTTTACTTCTAGGTCTAGAATTTCACCGATCATCCCTTTCTCAATAGCGTCCTTCAACGCTAGCATCATTGGACTGAATTTGAGTTGTAAATTGACGCATGCAGTAATATTTTTTTTGTTGATTATTTTTCTTATTTCTCGAGCATCATTTAGGTTATTTCCAAGAGGTTTCTGGAGTTGACATATGGAATTCGTAGGTATTTTCTTTACCACTTCTATCAAAACAGCAGGAGGAACTGCTATGTCGAGTACAATATTCTCTTCCTGAAGGGCTTCATCAATATTGGAATAAACTTTCTTAATTCCAAAAGATTGAGCGCACGTTTTTGCTGTTTCATAATTGATATCATATATCCCGACTACCTTATATCCGGCCTTCTTATACGCCGGTAGGTGCGCATCCCTTACAATTCCTCCACCCCCAATTAAAACAATGTCTTTTTTTATTCTTGGTAGAGGCCATTGGGTATTCAGGCACTTTATGGCGGCCGTTTCCTCAATCATTTTCTCACTAAGTAATTTCACGTTTCGTATTTTTCCAAAAAACTTTCTACATCGAGTTCTATAAAATCGGACAGTCTTTCACCAAGAATCTCGTGCTCCCAATCCCACCATGAGATATCAAGTAATCTTTGAGCTATGTTAGCACAAAATCGTTCGCGAAGAACCTTCGCAGGGTTTCCTGCCACAATAGTGTAAGGAGCAACATCGTGCGTCACTACTGAACCTGCACCCACGATAGAACCATTTCCAACACTTAAATCTGGTTTAATGATCGCTCCGTGCCCGATCCATGTATCATGTCCTATATTCGTTGTTCGTAGCTCCCTGCCAGCGAGGAAATTATCATCGTCATCGGCAAATGCCCAATATTTTTTCGCGCGGTACAAAAAGTGATGTTGACTTGCTTGTTTCCACGGGTGATCTGTAGGCCCTATACGAACAAGACTAGATATATTAGAGAACTTACCTATTCTTGTGTTCGCGAGGTCGCAGAATCTTTCACAGTATGAGTAATCGCCCATGGAGATATTGCTTAGGACACACCCATTACCAATCTCTGTATATTTCCCGAGATTAGACTTAAAAACAATGCTTTCCCCTATAAGTGTTGGACCACTTTTATCTAATAGACTCATTCTTACCTCCAAAAAGCAAGTCGATAATAGTGTTAAAATTGTTGATGCTTTGTACTAATCTATTTTTTTATATACCCGTGAACCTTGTATCTTGCACAATTAGATAATTTTTTACAACTGATCAGAGTATATTTTTTCTTAATCCTACTGTTTCGGCCTTCCTTTCTCTTCAGATACTTCGGGCACCTTCAGAGACAACTTTCATCTTCGCGATAGCTAGATCTCGTGTAAAGAAACCAAGGCCGCAGTCTGGGCCTGCAATTAGCCGAGCTTCGTCAATATGCTGTAGAGCGGAAGCTAACCTTTCTCGAACCTCCTCTACAGTTTCGAGACGACTGCTCGCTATTTTCACCACACCTAAAATTACTTTGGTTTTTTTGAAGCGTTCAAGTAAGGAGAGATCGTTATTCCTATGAGCGTCTTCTATTGAAACCTCATTAATAGTAGAGTCTTCAATTGCGTCTGCTATCTGAAAATATGCGTCTTTGTCTGCTTTTTTGTAAGTACTCGAGTCAAGTGCATTTGGGTATCCACAGCACATGTGTACCACTCGAGTCACTTCTGATGGCAATCCGAAAAAAACTCTTTCCAAATCCTCAAACCCATATTCTAGAGCTTCCTCAGGTTTTCGGGCAAAGACAGGTTCGTCGACTTGAATATACTTGCAACCCACGCTCGCCAGTTCTTTGACTTCTCTGTTCAATGCCATAGCTAAATCATAACCAAGCCTCTTTTTGTCCTCGTAAAAGCCATTCGCAATAGAGTCTGCAATAGTGAGTGGTCCTGGTAGAGTGATTTTCACAGGATGCTGGGTGAAGGACTGCGCAACTTTCCAGTCTTCGGCTAAAATTGGATTTTTAAGCTCTACCGGTCCCGTTATAGTTGGGAGATCTGCCTCAAATGCTCCATCACGAACTGATTTACGTGTAATTTCTTGAAAGCTTACGCCATTAAGATTACGGCATTGATACCAAATATAATTTTCCCGGCGAACTTCTCCATCTGTAGGCACGTCAATGCCTGCATCGACTTGATCTTTGATTATTTCTCTCGTTGCCTCGTAAAATAGTCTTTCACTATTTTCTCCCGCTTGGTTTATTGAAGCTTCGTACTCTCCTGGTGCCAAGTTCGATAATAGTCCTTTAGACTTCTGGCGTTCATCAGCACTTTTCCTCGCCATAAACCAGTCAGAAACTGGCGTGCAATCTGGCTTTGGATAGGCGCCTATGGTCGTTGTTTTTACTGGCATTTTAAAAAAATTTCCTTTCCAATAATTAGATACAAGAGATACGAGTGTTATGAAAAAATAATGATATATGTAAATGAAAGTCAGTCAAGTGCGCAGGGGGTTGTTGACCGACCATTAGTAACTGTCTTTATAACTGCTCGGTTCCTGATTTTTTGGGTTATAGTAGCTTATCGTCTCATGTTTTTCTTCTAGGAGAATATCCTGTAAGAATGGGGCTTTGTATCTCATAAATACTTCTCGGCCTATCTTATACCAGAATGGAGGAGGGTCAAATGTACCTCCAGACACACCAATCATTCCTCGCCTAACCTCCAATTTGCATGTTTTGCATGTTACTGTGGTGCGCATGCACTACAGAAGTTTGTTTCCCAATTGTTGCCGCTCTCACTCTCAAATTCAAATAAATTCAACTTTCCTGACTTGATACTAAATTTCGACTCATCAAGATAAACAAAGACCCCAAAAGCGGATCCAGTTCTTAGTTGACAATATCGACAGTGACAAATTGCTGATATTTCTGGACTGCCTGTCACTTCGTATCTTGCTTCACCACATCGGATGCCACCTTTATAAATTGTCATTAATTTCTCTTATGTTGCTCTATTAGAGTTTCCATTATAGTAAAAGACCTTTGTTCTGCACAAGCACACTTGTATTTTTACTAGAAGAGTATTTTGTTATCTAAAGCTAATTAAAAGAAACTCATATTTTTTAGACAAAGTATCTTTGGCAAGTTATTATTAGTCATTAAAATTTTTGTCCACAAACATTGAGGGATTGGTTGAAAACTATTTCTGTTGAACAAATTGGTGATTGCAAATGGCATGAAAGCGCGCAGTTTCCTAATATAAGGTGGAAATATTTGGTCGATAGCACAAAAATGCGTAGTCATGGTGTTTCGTGTGGAATTATCGAAATATCAATTGGAGCTGAGTTGACATTACATCATCATGAACCACAAGAAATTTACGTGATTAGAGCAGGGGAGGCACTCCTTCTTCAAGCGACAGAAGAACCTAAAAAACTTCTTAAGGATAGCGTTATTTACATTCCGGAGAGTTGCTCCCATGGAGTTAGGAATATTGGTCAAACTTCGTTAGAGCTTTTATGGATATTCCCAACTAACTCTTGGGAAGAAATAGACTATATGTTTAAATAAAAAATACTATACACACGTATATTGTTATAAGAACTTACTAGGGGACAAATGATATAGGATGGAAAAATCAGATATATTGAAGTGCTTCTGAAATGCAGACAGTTTTTTTAAATCAAGGTATAAAGCCTCTTAGTAAGGTTATTTCCCGTCTAAAAGCATGCAGAGTTTTTTTGGTCGCGTCCTCTGATGTTTTTAAAATTTTCAAGCAAGAAATACAAAATATAATTTTACCTCGTGATTTCTTTCTTTTTGAAGACTTTGAAGTGAACCCGAAATATAAAGATATTTTGAAAGGAATAGATAAATATCATAAATTTAAGCCTGACGTTGTAGTCGCTCTAGGTGGAGGAACAACGATAGATGTCGCGAAAGCCATAAATTTTTTGGCGTATCAATCTGTGTCACCAGAGGCGCTAATTGTTGGCAAGTCAAAGGATTTTTTGGAACCTTCGGTTCCATTGATTGCAATGCCAACAACTGCAGGTACAGGTTCGGAAGAAACGAGCTTTAGTGTGGTTTATATAGAAAATTCTAAGCACTCTTTAACAAACCATCATTTAAAGCCAAATATTGTGATCGCTGATAGCAGCTTGATCAGATCAATGCCTGCTTATCTAGCTGGTTGTACCGGTTTAGATGCTTTGACGCAGGCCGTGGAGTCTCTTTGGTCCCGAGGAAATAACACCGAAAGTTTTGAATATGCAAAAAGTTGTATTCGCTTAGTACTTGACAACCTTGAAGATTCAATCAATCAGCCGAAAAAAACCAATCTCGAAAGTATGGTGGTTGCAGCAAACCTGTCTGGAAAGGCAATAAACATAACAAAAACTACTGTAGCCCACGCTTTATCTTACTCTTTAACATCTAATTTTAATATTCCTCACGGTCACGCCGTCGCGTTTTTACTCCCTCCGACTTTGTTCGCAACATTTTGGAAAGGGAATGATGAAGTTAGAAATCGAATAAATACAATTTTTGAAATTTTTGATGTTGCGTCTAACGAGTCATTTCTCATAAAGTGGAAAAGTTTGATGAAAAACTGTGCTCTAGGGGTGGATTTGAAAAAGTACGACGTGAAAAACAGTGACGCCGATCTCATTGCTTCAGAGGTGAATCCTGAAAGAATGTCAAATCATCCAGTGGACTTTTCAAGTCGAGAACTGCGAGATATTATAGGTCAAATGGTTGATATTTTTTAAATTTCTTCTCTATTTGTAATTTATTTTCAAAGAAAAATAATGCTGGGTTAGTTACGAGTTTTGCCGTCTTTAAAGACTTGATAATCGATAATGCCGTCTGTCTTGATTGGTCCAGAGTATCCAAATTCTACTGGGTGCACTGTGACGCTGTCCGCTTCAAATTCAATTATCGCATAGACTTCGTTTAAATTTGATGTCGACAGAAATTTAGGTTCTAAAAAATTGGGCCAACTGGCGTGGTTCGTGCCACGCGGTGAGAAAAATGGAATACCGGCGATACTACCTGATAGGTTCATGTGACAATGCCCATGAAAAATAAATGTTATTTTCTCTTTGTAAGGTTGTAAGGCGGAAAGTAAGGAATCGGCCTCTTCAAGCATTATATTATCTGTGGCAGGAACTCCTGTCTTTATGGGGTGGTGATGCAGAAAGATGATTAATTTTTTATCGATTGAGCTCAGCTGTTTTTTTAACCAGGACATACGTTGTGCACAAAACTCCCCTGCGTGGCTGTTTTCCTTAAGCGTATCAAGAGTTAAGGCTGTTGCTGCTGATAGCTCTATAACATTTTGAATGAACCCTTTTTCGTCAGTTAGCGTTGGAAATACCTTTTTGAATGTGTTTCGGTCATCGTGATTCCCAATACAAAGATGAACAGGAATAGGTAATTGCTCTATATGCGATCTCAAGAATAGATAATCCTCGCGATCCCCATAATCCGAAAGGTCGCCTGTTATGAATAAAGCTTCAGCATTTGGGTGGTTTGCTAATGCGTGGTCTATTGCCTTTAAAAAGTTTTTTTTAGGGTCACGACCACATATTGTAGAAGTTCGAGACGTCAAATGAATATCTGTAAGTTGAATTAATTTCATTCATCGCTCATTTCTAAATCATTTTCTGGTTCAAACACAATTCGTCCTAGCACATTGCCCGCTTCCAAGTCCAAGATAGCATCATTGATTTGTGACAGGGGGCGTTTGTCAATTGGCATCTGTTTAATTTTTTTTGAACGAACCATTTCAATTATTTTGCGCAGCTGAGGTGAATTGCCAACGTGGCTACCTCTCACGGTCATTGCTTTTTGAGGAAGCCAAACTTGGGGCATTTTAAAGTCTCCACCTGCCTGGCCAACTATTACATACTGACCCGTCTTCGCGATTGCCCGTACCGCGATCATGCCACTATCCGAGCTCCCGTGAGTGTCCACAACGCCAGTTAGTTGTCCGCCAGTCAATTGTTGAACCTTTTGAAGCGTGTCAGGTCGACTATTATTTAAGACTGTTGTGGCACCCATCTCTTTCGCGGCACTCAGCTTCTCGTCATTGATATCCATCGCCATTATTTTCTTGAAACCCATAGCCGTTGCTATAGAAATAGCGTTTAACCCCAATCCTCCACATCCTATCACCGCAAGCCATTCTTCGTCGCGCAGTTTTCCCAACTTTTCTAATGCGTTGTAAACTGTTACGCCAGAGCAAGCATGAGGAACTACGTCAGATGCATCTAATCCATCAATATTTACAAGGAACCTCTCGTTTTCAACAAGACAGTGCGTTGCAAAGCCACCTTTTTGTTTGAGACCAATTATTCGCATGTCACTGCAATCACTTTCACGTTCCTCTTCACAAGCCGCGCAGGATCCACAGCCAACCCATGGGAATATCAAAACCTGTTGACCAACCTTAACTTTTGTGACTGCCTCACCAATTTCTTCAACAATACCTGCTATTTCGTGACCGAAAGTCATGGGCAGCTTTGCCCCTCGGTCGGCGAAAGTAAGGCGGCCCTCTTCACCCAAATCCATGTATCCTTTCTTGACGTGCAAATCAGAGTGACAAAGACCTGCCGCCTTTACACGTATAAGTACCTCTACACCTTTTGGCTTTTGCAAAGTTTGCTTCCGTTTCCGGAATGGCTGACCCCATTCGACTAAATCGTAACTTGTATACGTGCACATTTTGTTTTAGCCGTTTTTTTCAAATTAAGATATCTCTGCTAAAGCAGTCTTACCATTAAAAACCAAAAATACGTAATAAATTTTTTATAAAGTGTACTCTTGGAGATCTAGGCGTTCCTTTGATTTAGGTAGAGAGAATGCTGAAATAGTGTAGCTCACTTATCACGAAAACCTTGCTTCAGAATTTAAGCGCTTCGGTGTAAATTTGACTAGCTAGGTTTAGGCTTGGTTTCGAAATTAGAAAGCAACTAAAAACCTAACCGTAAACATAAGCAGGCAACCATGTGGCGAGCGGTGGCCAAATAAAAACTAGTATCAAAGCTACAATTTGTAGGAAAACAAAAGGAATAATACCTCGATATATATGCCCCATTTTTATTTCTGGCGGACAAATCCCTTTGATATAAAATAGGGCGTAACCTACAGGTGGTGTAAGGAATGAAGTTTGAAGGGTGACAGCGACAAGTATTGTAAACCAAACTAGAGATGGATTATCTACAACTCCAAAACCCTCTATATTCAAATCCATTGAACCGATGACGGGAACGAGAAGAGGAAGCACGATAAATGTTATTTCTATCCAATCAAGGAAAAATCCCATTAAAAACACGCACAGCAAGATAAACAAAATGATACCCATGTCTCCAAATGGTAGAGACATTAAGGCGTTCTCTATTATTTCGTCACCACCTAGTGATCTGACCACGAATGCAAAGACGCTTGCGCCAACGATAATTGCGAATATATACCCCATAGTGTTAAAAGTGCCGTAAAGAGACTCTCGAAGCATTTGTATGTTAAGCCTACCATAAAGTGCTGCTAGCGCCATCGCGCTTAGAGCGCCCACGCCGCTTGCTTCTGTTACGGTAGCAATCCCAGCTACAATTGACCCTAAAACCAAGAACATTAGTAGTAATATGGGTACTGCGTCGAGAAGCACTCTCGCAAATGTCATGAAAGATATCGTTCTTCGATTACTGGATAAAGGCGCTGATTGAGGACGAAAACCAGAAAATATTAATATGTAACCCACATATAAAATGGCGAGCATTATACCAGGAACAAAAGCTCCCATGAACAAATCCCCAGCCGGCAACCTTATCTGGTCTGCCATAAAGACTAACATTATGGATGGAGGGATAATAATACCAAGGCATCCTGATGCAGCTACGGTTCCTGTCGCGAGCTCTTTAGAGTAGCCTTGTTTTACCATAATTGGAAGACTGAGCACTCCAAGAAGTACGACTGAAGCTCCTACAATCCCAGTACTTGCAGCTAATAGCGCTCCTATTACGGCCACAGTAACTGCCATACCCCCCCTTACATTCCCAAACAATTCCTGCGTGGACTCTAATAGTCTCTCGGCTATTCCTGATTTTTCTAACATGAACCCCATAAATATGAATAGCGTACCTGCTATTAGGATCCAATTGGTCATGACTGCATATATCCGCTTAACCACAATCCCAAAAAAATCAAAGTCCAACCCAGTTGCAGTGCCCCAGTAGAGGTCAGAAATAATTGCAATCCCCGTAAATAGTATAGATACGCCAAATAATGTGTAGGAAACTTGAAAACCTACTAAAAGCATCACGCAGAAGGTTGTAAATAGGGCGACAAGTAGGATTGTCTCTACAAACATTATGAGATGTCCCTTTTTAAAAGAGAAATTTTCCTCGAAATCTCAATAGAACGGCTAATAGCCGCGACACCAAATAGGAAGAATGCTAAAAGAAGTGCCGACTTTATGATCCAACGATACTGTAATCCTCCTGGATCGATTGAACCTTCACCAGTTTGATACGCTCGCATAACAAAAAACCACGAGTGGTAAAGTATTACGCCGATAAACGGAAGCAAAACAACTACATGGCTAAACAAGTCAATACGTAGTTGATTTATTTTAGAGAACTTATTGAAAAGAATATCGTTTCGAACATGACTCTTTTCCGCCGTAGCATATGAGAATCCCATCAAAAAGCAAAAAGAATAAACGTGCCACTGTAGCTCATCAAATGCCAGACTTGAAATACCGAGCGCGTACCGAAGGAATACAGACAAGCATACGATAGCTACCAAGAAAAGTGCCAGCCAGCTGAGACAATGTCCTATAGCTTTAATATAATAGTCAATTTTAGATGATATTGTCATTTCGCTCATCTATACTCAAAATTTTTTTGTAATAAAACAGACCAACACTAACGAGAGGTTAGCATTGGTCTCATTTTTTTAAGAAAATATTTTTTTCATTAATCGAATGCCGAAGCATCCCTTGCGATAAAACCTACGTTCTCCCAGCCTTTATAATCGGCCATGAATTCAGATAGGTCATCCCAGATCATTTTGAACTCAGGGTCCTCTGCTGTCCACTCTGCCATAACCTCATTGAAAGATTGTCTCATAGTAGCCAACATTTCTGGGCTGAATTTGACAATTTCTACACCTTTTTCCTCTGTGAGCGTTTTAAGTGCAGCATTCTGAATTGCGTTAGAATGCGTCATACTCCAAACGTTCGCTTGACGAACTGAGGCTTCAACCTGAGCTTGTTGCGCGTCACTCAAACTGTTCCACACGTCCATATTCATGATGAATTCGATAACCGTGTATGGTTGATGCCAGCTCGGCATGTGGTAATATTTCGCTACTTTGTGTAAACCAGCCGTCAAATCGTTGGCAGGGAGCCCCATTTCCGCACCGTCAATAACGCCTTTCTCTAAACCTGGAAAGATTTCACCAAATGGGATCAATGTTGGAATTGCACCCAATTTCTTAAGTGTCGGGGCCGCCACTCCGCCTATCCTGATTTTAACACCTTCCCAGTCCCCAGGCTTTTCTATTTTTTTTGTAAACCATCCAGCGCCTTCAGACGCATAAATAGCAAGAGGCCAAACCTTCACATTGTAACCACCGTCTCGATAGATTTTCTCCCATAATTTGGTCCCATTTCCTTCGTATAACCAGCCAAGGAAAACATGGGGCTCTGGTCCAAATGGCATAGTACAATATGGAATAGCTTCCTTTAAAGACCCTCCAAGGTAAGCTCCGCACGTATAACCTGCCTGTACTTGACCGTCGGCGACGGCCTGATGAATATCGAAAGCGGGCATTAACTCTCCAGGTTCGAACATTTTAATATTTAAAGTTCCCCCTGATACTTTTTTAAGCACATCAGCAAAATAAACTGATGTTGAACCCGTGATTGGTAAATTAGTTCCAAAAGCTGATGGAGTTTTTAAGGTCATTTTTTTGTCGGCAGCCACAGAGACGCTCGCGCTTAACGCAACTATCAAGGCTGACAATAGCATCACCGCCATCCCAAATACCTCTACAATTTTTTGATTCAGAAATTTCATCTTACCTCCCTAGAGTTTAATCCAATATTGGCCGCAAGGTTCAGTTCGCTCGATTCGTCGCGAGTGCCTTACATCTTGTTTGTATCATACGTCTTGTAAAAAGAGTGTAACAATCTTGTAAAAAGAGTGTAACAATATTGTACCTGTCATGTAAATGTTATTTATAGCTTATTCGATCCGCCTCAGCTCCTCGTGTACTTACGTCAGGGCAGAATATGGCAGAAATTGGGTGATCATCATAACGTTTTTTGCCTATTGATTTCTAAAATAAATATATTTATTTAACCCAAGACAAAACCTTTTTGAGATAAAATCATTATACAAAAGAGTTCTGTCTATTTTTTTCTGAAAATGGTGATAAAAACTGTATCGTCACAATGGTTTTTGTCTATGCTGTTACCATAAGCTCGTACTTCGTGATACACTGGTTTGGTTATTTGAGTCTTCAGGCTTGCTAATTTGGCCGAGAAATTGGCCTGACTAAAAACCTCAGAATGAACTGTAAAAACGAAAAGTCCATTCTGTTTTGTGACCCTCAGGAGTTCGTCAAGGGCGTCAGGTCCAACGTGACCGTGAGTGAACGTGCCCGCACTGACAACTGCTCCGTAACTACTTTCATCTAGCGGCAAGTTTTTTGTTAAATCACACTGGATAAGTTTGGAGTAACACTTTTTTTTTCGTGCGAATTCAAGCATTTCAGGAGAAATATCAATTCCATCAATTGTACCACGAAATGATTCCTTCAAACACTCCCCAACCAAACCAGTTCCTGCTCCGATATCTAATACAGGTGTATCCTCTTTCTTTCCATATTCTTGGAAATAATTTGCTATCGCGCTTGGTGACTGGTAGTCGTGTTTTTTTGCAAAGTTATCATCATATGATGAAGCCCATTCGCGATAGAGATCTATCGAGTCTTGTGGTGTTCGAACTGCATATGCGTCTTTGAGACTTTTTTTCGAAGTAGCCATAGCACCCTCCTGTAATTTTATCGAAAGTTTGATTTTAGGTCTGTAAGATCCGCATTTAATCCCTTTTTGTTATTTTTTTCTTGTGCAATTTTAACCGTCCTTGAAAAAAAATAACAATAAAAATTTAAGCAAGAACTTGCTTTATAAATGCAGCTTAATTATCGTAGCCTAAATTTATTATATTAAATATTATCTTGAGTGCTTTTTTTAATAGTTTTTTCGAGCAAAGGGTACGTTACCCGTTATACCCATATGTGACCAGAGGAAATTTGATGTCTAGTATTATCAACTTAGCATTTGGCGATGGAACACCCAAAAAGGCTATTTTAACGGCGGTGGTTATTGGAACAATCCTTACCGTGATTAACCACGGAGATTTGCTGTTGGGGGGGTCCTTTCCACATCCCTTAAAAGTATTTCTTACTTACTTGATGCCTTACTGCGTAACTACATGGGGCGCAATAATAGGAAAAAGGGCAAAGTTATCCCAGGTAGAGAATTAGAGTTAGTTCGAGAGAGGGTATATTGAAAGCGGAAGAGTTCTTTGACCGAGAAAAAATCATAGATATAAGTTTTTTTAACTTCGAAAATGCTATTACTGCCGGATATTATGCGAATAGTGAGCTGGAAATAGAAAAAACTAATAAAAATTTTGCAGAATTTTTTCCAATATTGGGTGACGTTAAGGGAGTATACTTTCCCAATGTTCTGAGACAATTAGGTATTCCAGAGGATCAGGTTACTAAATTCGAAACAGACTTGTTAGAGAAGGGCAAAGTCTTAATTCCACAAATCAAGATAGAATTGGAGGGAGAGGAGAGGGTTTTTTCTTTGCTATCAGCCCGCACGAGAAATGACAGCTTTTCATTTCTGAACGGTGTTCAGGGTCAATTTGTCGATCGTACTAGTGAATGGCTGTTGAGAAAGGAGAGGGAGGAACTACTGGTTCAAAAGGAGCGCGATAGTAATTTGATTAAAGAAAAAAGTGTTCAATTGGAGAATCTGGCAACAAGGCTTGCAAAATACTTATCACCGCAAATTTATACAAGTATTTTTGAAGAGAAAGACTCTCTAGATTCGAGCCATAAAAGAAAAAACCTAACGATTTTTTTCTCAGATATAGTTAAGTTCACTGATATCACCGATAGTATGGAGCCAGAACGCTTAGCTTCTGTTGTAAATTCTTATCTTTCAGAAATGTCTTCAATAGCTCTGGAGTTTGGGGGCACTATCGACAAGTTTATTGGTGATGCTATCTTAGTTTTTTTTGGTGACCCGGACTCAAAAGGTGATGTCGAAGACGCTTTGAGATGCGTCGAAATGGCTATAAGGATGCAAGGTCGAGTGCAGGAGTTAGAAAAAAGTTGGCGAAAACAAGGCTTGCCGGATGGACTTAGTGTTAGAATGGGAATTTCAACGGGTTTTTGCACGGTAGGTAATTTTGGGTCAGATCTCCGGCTGGATTATACCGTTCTAGGAAGTCCTGTTAACCTCGCTGCAAGGCTACAGGGAATGGCTGAACCAGGTCAAATCCTGGTTGATAGTAACACTCAGAACCTTGTGTCGACGGAGCTACGATTAATTCAAGGTAAGACGGTAACTCCTAAAGGCTTTTCACGGGCGATAGAAACGTATCGGGTAGTAGGATTTAAAGATGAGAATAATCAAACGCGAAGTAGGAAGCTTTCTCGATCAGGAAAAAGAGTAGAAATTAATGTCATTGACAGTTCAGACATTAGGGCGGCACTAGAGGAGCTTAAACAAATCCAAGATGACTTTGAAAAGGAATTTGCGGAAGAAATCAAATTTCCCAAAAAGTCCGGCAGGATTATCTGAGCATAATAATATCATGGGTTTGATACCTCTTAATATCTGTAACTTACCAAGAGTAAATGAGAAATAGCTGGCGTTGTTAAGGAAAATATTATAGGCTGCACGCTTTGAGTCTTAAACGGACTGTCTATATGAAAAAAGAATCCCAAGAATCTAGCCTTAAGTGCGAGCGAGAGCCCTATTTGTTGACACCAGGTCCATTAACTACTGATGTTAGCGTCAGGAGCGCAATGATGAGAGACTGGGGTAGCTGGGATGTGGGTTTTCAACGGTTAACAAAACATATTCGATCAAGTGTTTTGAAGATCTTGGGTTCATCGGAAAAAAATTATGAATGTATCCCGATGCAAGGATCTGGAAGTTTTGCAGTGGAATCAATGCTCGGAACCTTTGCCCCAAGTAATAATAAGACGTTGATTCTAGCAAACGGCGCTTACGGCCTTCGGGCTGCTCGAACCATGGACTACATGAAAAGGCCATACCGGTTGCTAGATAAGGGAGATTACTTGCCACCAAGCGCTGAGGAAGTAGAGTCTATTTTAAAGAGTGATGGAACGATTTCACATGTTTTCTTGGTGCATTGCGAAACTAGCTCTGGAATTCTGAACCCTTTGAAAGAGGTTGCCACTGTGACAAGTGAATTGGGTCGACATCTACTAATCGATAGTATGTCCGCATTTGGAGCGCTTGAGATAGATCCAATAGAGGTAGATTTTGACGTATTGGTATCCTCTGCAAACAAATGTATTGAAGGCGTTCCAGGTTTTAGTTTTGCGATTGCAAAAAAAGAGTCTCTCTTAGCTAGTAAAGGTAATAGTCACTCGCTTTGCTTGGATCTTTACGATCAGTGGGAGTATATGGAGAAGACTGGTCAATGGAGGTTCACTCCCCCAACACATGTGGTTGCTGCCTTTAACGAGGCTCTTAAACTTCACTTTTCCCAAGGAGGATCGGCAGGTCGTCTTCAGCGCTATACACAAAATAAAAACATATTGGTATCTGGGATGAGAAACTTAGGGTTCGAGACGCTTCTTTCGGATCCATGGCTCTCGCCCATAATTGTTACGTTTTTTTACCCCTCGGATAAAGCATTCAAATTCCCATTTTTTTACGATTTAATGAAAGAAAAGGGTTTTGTAATTTATCCCGGCAAGTTAACAGTAGCAGATAGTTTTCGTATTGGGTGCATTGGGTCGTTTAGTTCAGATGTAATGGAGAAAGCGGTTAAGGCGGTCGCTGAGTCACTAAATCAAATGGGCGTGAAAAGTGCTCGCCCGGCGGAAACTGCATTACAAGAAAAAAACAAATTGCAATGAAGTTAGGAAAATTCTGTTTTGACGAATAGTAACTTAGTAGATATGAGTACTGTATGGAAAAAACTGTAAAAGTTAACGGCAGGGAGTATTGTTTCCCTCGGCATTGCGCCACAGTAATTTGTTTGGATGGTAGCGAGCCCGACTATATCGATGTGGCAATTTCAGCAGGTTTAATGCCAAACGTTGCGGCAATGAAAGAAACCGGTTCTTATCGGATTGCGCATTCTGTCATTCCATCTTTTACAAATCCTAATAATCTCTCCATTGCGACGGGTGGTCCACCTTCGCTCCATGGTATAAGTGGTAATTATCATTTTAATCCTCAGACGGGAGAAGAGGTAATGATGAACGACGTGAGATTTTTGACTGCGCCCACAATTTTTAGCGCATTTCAAAAAGCTAATGCAAGGGTCGCGGTTATAACAGCTAAAGATAAACTCAGAGCATTGTTAGGAGCTGGATTGGATTTCGCATCAGATAATGCAATTTGCTTTTCCTCGGAGAAATCCAATGAAACAATAAAATCTACTAATGGGATCTCAGATGCAAGTGTGTGGCTTGGTACTCCGGTCCCAGCGGTTTACTCTTCAGAGCTATCTGAATTTGTTTTGGCGGCGGGTGTTAAGGCCTTGAATGAATTTCGGCCGGATATCATGTATCTTTCTACAACGGATTATATACAGCACAAGTATGCTCCAGATGAGCAGGGGGCAAAAAAGTTTTATGCTATGATTGACCGTTACGTTGGTTTCCTGGTCCGTGAAGGGGCATCGGTCGTGCTGACAGCGGATCATGGTATGAAAGCAAAACACAAACATAATGGAGAGCCCGCGGTTTTATATTTGCAAGATTCCTTGGATAGCTTAGTAGGAAAGGGACTCTCAAAGGTTATTTTACCGATTACCGATCCTTACGTAGTTCATCATGGGGCTTTGGGTTCTTTCGCTTCCGTATATTTTCTCGATCGGGTCGATGAAGAAATGGTAGCTGCCAGACTAAGGACCTTAGACGGTGTTATGAAAGTACTTTCTCGTGAAAATGCAATGCTAGAGTATGACCTTCCTGGATCTCGGATTGGCGATTTGATATTAATTTCTGATGAAAATTTAACTTTTGGAACTACGGAAAGCGATCATGATTTGACCTTACTGAAGGAGCCTCTTAGGAGTCATGGAGGTTTGACGGAGCAGGAAGTGCCTTTTATTGTAAATAAGGATTTTGATATACCGTCAGCTCCCGAGTTAAGAAATTTTGATGCATTTTATTATGCAACGCTCGCAACCAAATATTAGGTGGGAAAATAAATCATGGCAGAAATCGAGATACGTCACGAACAGATGTGTATTGGAGGTAAAAAAGTTGATGCAAAGGACCGCATAGAGGTTAGATATCCGTACTCGGGAAACGTTATTGGTACTGTTCCAGCAGGAACGGCTCAGCACGCCGAAGAGGCTTTCGAGATAGCTGCCACGTATAAACCAGATTTAAGTCGTTATGAGAGACAAAGTATACTATTTCGAACTGCCGAATTAATCAAAGAAAAACGAGAAGAGCTTGCGTATTGGTTGACGTTGGAGCTTGGAATTAGCAGGCAACACGCCCTGTACGAAACTGGCAGGTCGTACGATGTGTTTAACTTTGCGGGGCAGCTCGCAATACAAGATGAGGGAAAAATTTTCTCCTGTGACCTTACACCGAATGGCAAGGAAAGGAAAATTTTTACGACGCGTGAGCCAGTTCGTTCTATCTCGGCAATTACGCCATTCAATCATCCCTTAAATATGGTGGCTCATAAAATAGCTCCTTCCATCGCAACGAATAACTGTATGGTTTGCAAGCCTACAGAGTTGACGCCACTGACTGCCTTGTCATTAGCCCAAATACTTTATTCAGCTGGATTGCCGCCACAGATGTTTCAGGTGGTCACTGGTTGGCCCACAGATATTGGTAATGAAATGATTACGAATCCGAATGCTGATATAATTACTTTCACTGGAAGCGTGCCTGTAGGGAAGATGATAGCAGAAAAAGCTGGATATAAAAGAACTGCCTTGGAACTCGGTGGAAACGACCCCTTAATCGTTCTAAATGATCTTGATGAAGAAAGCTTAGTGAAAGCTTCCTCAATCGCTGTTGCGGGAGCAATTGGCAACTCAGGGCAGAGATGTACTGCGATTAAGAGAATTTTAGTTCAAGATAGTGTTGCTGATGTTTTTGTCAAAAATGTGTTGAAGCAAGCTAAAAAGGTAAAATTTGGAAATCCGATGGATCCAGAAACTGAACTTGGCTGTGTTGTCAGTGAGGAAGCCGCCTGTGTGTTTGAAGAGCGAGTGCTGAATGCAGAAAGTCTTGGGGGAAAGATTCTTTACCATCCAGGAAGAAAAGGTGCAGTGTTGCCACCGATAGTTGTTGACTCAGTCCCGTTTGATTGTGAGTTAGTAATGGAAGAGACATTCGGACCCATTGTACCTATTATTCGCGTTCCTGATGATGATAAGCAAGTAATAAAAATTTCAAATTCAACGGCATTTGGTCTATCGTCAGGAGTATGCACTAACCAGCTGGGTCGCGCCATCGAGTTTGTCAGGAAACTTGAAGTGGGTACGGTAAATATATGGGAACAGCCTGGATATCGAATAGAACTATCTCCTTTTGGCGGCATAAAAGATTCTGGTAATGGTGTCAAGGAAGGGGTCTTAGAGGCGATGAAATTTTTCACTTTTGTTAAGACATACTCAATGCCTTGGCCAAACTAAAAATAACCAATGCTTATTTGTAATTGAATAAGTATGAAGTTACTTTCTTGATTGAGGGCTAGTTTAGCATAGGGCCGCTGCTTCACACATTACTCTCAATTTCGCTGATGCAAGATTATCTGTCAGGAAGCCCAATCCACAATCGGGTGCTATTATCAGCCGATTTCTGTCTATGTGCTCAAGCGCCTTTAATATTCTCTCTACCACTTCGTCGCGTGTCTCCAGTCGACTTCGAGCAACTGCGATCGAGCCAAAAATTATGACTTTATGTTCGAAAAGTTCGAGCAGTTTTAAGTCATTGCAGCAATGCGCATCCTCAATAGATATTTGGTTAATGTTAATTAGGTCCAAATCGGGAGCCAGTTGATGATAGCTATCTGGGTTTGCTTTTTTATAATCTTCGTCATCAAGTCTATCGGGGTAACCACAGCAAATATGAATAATTCGTGTTATCTCCGATGGTACGCCGTGAAAACATCTCTCGATCATCTCAAGACCAAAAGCTTTTGCATCTGAAACGTTCCGAGCAAACAATGGTTCATCAACTTGTATATATTTACAGCCTGCTTCGACGAGGGACATAATTTCAGCGTTTACCGAGTCCGCCAAGTCTGCTGCTAGATCACGGCGGTTTCTATAAAAACAATTCGCTGACGTGTCCATAATGGTGAGTGGTCCTGGAAGCGTAAATTTTAAAGGTTTTGATGTCAAAGATTGAGCTGCCCGAAAATCATACTTGGAATAAAGCGTTCCCGAATGCGCAATTCGTCCTCTAATAGCGGGCAGGTCAGTTTCATATGCTCCGTCACGAAGCACACGGGTTTCTAGCTTGTTAAAATCATACCCATTTAAGAAACGACAGTGATAATGAATATAATTTTCTCTCCTAACCTCCCCATCGGTAGGTATGTCTATGCCTGCGTCTGTCTGGCTACGAATTATAGCCTCTGCACCCTTCAGATAGAGCCTTTCATCCTCTGCAGATTTAGACAAAAAATACTCGGTGAATTTAGAGGTTGTTTCGGGACTGTTCATTGTGCCTTTTGTTCGTGCCGCATCGAACCAGTCCTGTATTGGTACATAGGCTGGTTTAGGAAAAGAACCTATGGTAGTGGTAATTAGTTTGTCTTTTGGCATCACTGTCTGCAAAATATTCTAGCTAATTTAACTTTATAGGCTATTGTAACATAAAAGGCTGCGAGTTCAAATTTAGATTTTTCTAATAAAAAAGTTTCTCAAAACAAAAGATAGTGTAAACATTCGCATTGATAACACGCTTTTTTGTGTAATTGATCCTTCAAAATTTTTTAACTTTCAATAGCTATATATTTGTGATTAAAATAATTCCACAACTGGGAGGAAGAAAATGAAAAAAATTATTTTATCAAGTTTTATATTGGCCGTATCCTGTGGCACAGCCTTTGCTGACTGTCCAGCTGTGACTATGGCCGACTCGAAGGGTGTTGGAAGTGGTGCCTTTCCTCAGCAATATGAACTGTCTGAGTTTGAAAGTTTAGCAAATTGCAAACTTTCATTTAATGAGAACCCAAATATGTCTAGCATTAATGGAACTATCGTAGGTAATAAGGGCTTGCCGTCTTTGTCGGAGCGTTTGCCTGACGAACCTTTAGTCATTGCGCCTTACGACTCGATTGGATCCTACGGAGGAACCTTTAGAATGCTGTCTAATGCCACCGAAGCAGGGACATCTGACTTATTGTCCACTCGGCATGTTAATTTCGTACGCTATGCGGATGATCTTACAACAATCGTTCCAAATATAGCAAAGGCTTGGACTTGGAATGACGATTTTACTCAGCTGACATTCCATTTACGAAAGGGACATAAGTGGTCCGACGGTGCTCCATTTACATCCGCTGATGTGAAATTTTGGTACGACAACCTTATGTTAGACTCAAATATTAGGGAAAAACCGTACGATTATGTGTTGGTTGGTGGAGAGAGGATGACAGTCGATACTCCGGATGCCCAGACTGTTGTATTTAATTTGCCGTCTCCGAAGCCAGGTTTGCTCCCTCATTTCGCGACGAGTTATTGTCAAGGTTTTGCTCCAAAGCATCATTTGGGTCAGTTTCATCCTGATATTAACTCAGGGGCAGATAGCCTTGCGAAAGCGGCTGGATTCGAAAATGGTTATGCGGTTTTGGCGGCCTACTATGGGAATTCATGTTGGACAGACACACCATCCCCTCTGTTGGCTAACCCTGATAAAGTATCCGCTCTCCCATCAGCTGTTTATCCCGCTTTGGAGGCATTCATAACCATAGAGGATACCACTGAGGGTAGAAAATACGCAGCTAACCCGTATTTTCACATGGTAGATACAGCAGGGAATCAATTGCCTTATATTGATTATCAGGATGAGCGTTATATTAATGAGAACGAGATTAGACTTTTAAAGTTGGTTAATTCAGAAGTAGAATACAAGGCTCAATCGTTGTCGCTTGAAGGTGTGCCTCAACTAATGGATGGATCGGAAGCTGGAAACTACACTGTCGATATAAAGCCTGGAATTTCATTTACAAATATGGCTTTTAATCTAACGCATGAAGATCCTGGTAAAAGAGAGCTTTTTGGAAATTTGAAGTTTAGACAGGCAATGTCTTCGGCCATTAATAGAGATGAAATTAACGATGTCATATACTATGGAATGGGCAAACCTCAGCAGTATGTGGCTTTTGCTCCGGTAACTAGCTTTGCGGAGAAGTGGACAAATTACTATACCGATTATGATCCAACGGCTGCTATGAAAATGTTGGATGAAATCGGCTTTGTTGATAAAGATGGAGATGGATTTAGAGATCTCTCGAACGGTGATCAACTAGTGATTAATTTTGATTTCGCGACGCAGGGCGTGGGCGGAGGAGAGATTGAGCTTGTTGCCAACGCGTGGAACGCTGTTGGTGTGAAAACCCTATTTAAAGAGGTTACGCCAGATGAAATGAGATCTGCGCAATCGTCAAATCAACTAGACGTCTCAGCTTGGAATGTTAGTATGCCTTTGCCATTAATATTGGGTCTTAACGAACAGTTTGTACCCCCATTTGGAGATTACTTTAATCTTCGGACAGGAATGTTGTGGGCAGAATACGTGGATAGTAACGGGGCAAATGGTGTTAAGCCGCCGGAGTGGGTTTACGAGATGATGGATGACATAAATACCTTTCAGAGCTTAACTGCTGGTACTCCCGAGTCGAATGAAGTTGGCGGACGATTGGTGGAAAACTTAACGGGCAACCTGGTCTTTATTGGTACGGTGGCAGGACCATACCCAATCTATCATAGAAATGCTCTTAAAAACTTCACTCAGTTTAAAACAGCGTCTTACGAGTACTATCGAACCTATCCATATTTGCCACAGCAGTGGTATATTTCGGAGTAAACAGAGAAAATATTTTGGAAAAAGCGGCAGTTTTTATTGCCGCTTTTTTTTATTTGTAATAGCGTACCGGAAAAAAGAACAAATTTATGATAAGTTTTATTCAATTTGCCGTTATTAGAGCGACCCTTGCTGCGCTGACCTTGTTAACCGTGAGTTTCATAGTGTTCTCCCTTATGGAACTAGTGCCTGGAACCTGCGCAGAGAGGTACTTAGCTTTTAAGAATACCCAAGGATCGTCAATTACGGTTGAAGATATTCGAGCAGAAGAGAAAAGATTGGGCCTCGACAGGCCCTTTGCCATTCGATTCGGAGAGTGGGTTTACAATGTGGTGGTTAAGGGTGATTTTGGTGACAGTTGTATCTTAAGGATGAATATCAATGAGCTTATCGGTGATAGATTCCTCATCTCTCTTGGCATAGCTTCCGCAGCGCTTGTTGTTTCCTATATAATAGCTATCCCAGTAGGGATTATTTCGGCTACTACGGAATATAAGTCGTTAGACTTGTTCTTGAAATTAATAAGTTACCTTGGTTTGGCACTCCCAAGTTTTTTAGTTGCGCTTTGTATCATGTTGTTTTCAACAATATTTTTTGGCGATACTATGACGGGATTATTTTCGCCGGAGTACGAGAAGGCTGACTGGTCGATCGATAAGTTTTGGGATTTTCTTAGTAGGGCTTGGTTGCCGATTGTTGTTTTGGGTTGGAATGCTACAGCCTTTACCCTTCAAACTGTAAGGGCACTGATGCTTGATGAAAATGACAAATTATATGTGATGGCTGCAAAAGCCCGTGGGGTTTCGGGATTCTCTTTGCTTTGGAAGTATCCAGCCCGTCACTCTATGGGTCCTGTAATAAATTCTGTTGGGTTCGACTTGAACAGAGTTTTTAGCTTCTTGCCGGTTGTAGCATTGATAATGATATTGACTGAGTCCGGCTACTTGTTAATTGAGGCACTTGCTCGGACAAATGACCAACAGCTGGCCGGCGCAATAATCTTTTTGTTAACGGCTTCAATTATAACAATAAATTTCGTTTCGGATATTTTGTTAGCAATTATTGACCCTCGTATTAGAAAAGGAGTTCTGGTTGGAAATTAGCAACAAAGAGAGAGAGGCGTACTTTACGGCATCGCAATTTCAGCTTGCTAGGTCTCGGTTTTTTCGAAATAAGTCCGCCATGGTTGCCTCCTCAATACTCATAATAATGATTTTGTGCAGTTTGTTTGCAGATTTTTTGTCACCATATGATCCGACAATAAAGGGGCGAGATAAAGAATACGAAAATGGAGCGCCCCAAATTCCAATGTTTTGGGATGATAATGGGGTGTCCGTCAGACCGTTTCTTCATACCTTAACTAAATATCGAGGTGCCGATACAAACTTTCGATGGGTTTACAAATTGGATACAGAAAAAAGGCGGTATGTTTATTTTTTCGTTAAAGGTTGGGAATATCACATATTTGATTTCAAAATTGATCTTCCGGGTAAGGCTTTTGATATTAAGTTCGATGGATTTAAAATGGATCGGCATCTTTTTGGGGTAGACAAAGGAGGGATACATATTTTTGGAACCGACAAGGCAGGGAAAGATATATTTGCAAGGACATTATATTCCATTTACATATCTCTTGCAGTTGGGACCTTAGGCGTTTTCATCTCATTCTTTTTAGCTTTGATTATAGGTGGATATTCTGGTTATTATGGGGGATGGGTCGATAGTATATTACAAATGTTCACCGATGCTGTAAGAACAATACCAGCCATACCTTTGTTCTTGTGTTTGGCGGCTTTCGCGCCCGACACGTGGAGTTCAGAAACGCGGTTTTTCTTTATCGCAACTCTTTTGGGATTTATTGGGTGGCCAACCTTGGCCAGACGCGTGAGAACGCATGTGCTTACAGAACGCAGCCAAGAGTATATACTTGCCGCACAAATGAGTGGGGCCTCATCTACTCATATAATAGCAAGACACTTACTCCCAAGTTTTACAAGTTATATCATCGTTGACTTAATTATAACGTTTCCCTACATGCTTCTTTTAGAGACTGCACTAAGTTTTATAGGCTTAGGTTTGAGAGAACCTGTAAACTCTTTAGGGGTACTGTTGCAAAATGCTACGAAAGCTGACGTGCTGTTAAACTACCAGTGGTATTTCATACCGGTGGTATTTCTTGTGGTACTAATTTTAACTTTCGTTTTTATAGGTGATGGATTGCGTGATGCTACTGATCCACATAAAATTAAATGAGAACTAATTTGCTCGATATCTGTCAGTTGAACGTCCAGTTTGATACTGAGGAGGGTCGAATTACAGCCGTTGAAAACTTGTCGTTATCCTTACTCTCAGGGGAAGTTCTGGGAATTGTTGGCGAGTCAGGATCAGGAAAATCAGTAACCGCCAAGTCTATAATGCAACTTAACCCGAAAAATACCTTTTACGGAGAAGATTCCCAAATTATCTTAGAAGGCGAGAACACCTTAAATTTTAAAACAAAAACTGATCTAAAAAAAATTAGAGGTGGGAAAGTTTCAATGATTTTTCAAGAGCCTATGGCCAGTTTCGCACCCGCCATTAAAATAGGAAAACAAATGGTTGAACAGCTAATAATTCACAAGAATATAACAAAAAAGGAAGCTGTTAACGTCTCTTTGGATATGCTTGATAGAGTTGGAATAACTGATGCGGATAAAAGATTTAACCAATACGCATTTGAACTATCTGGAGGTATGCGTCAGAGGGCTATGATTGCGATGGCGCTATCAACGATGCCAAAACTTTTACTGGCTGATGAACCTACAACCGCACTTGATGTAACTATTCAAGCTCAAGTGCTCGCCTTAATAAAAAATATAATTAATGAATATAAAATGGGGGTAATATTTATAACTCACGATTTAGGAGTTATAGCACAGATAGCGGATAGTATTGCGGTAATGTACTTGGGGTGTGTTGTAGAGAAAGGTCCGGTAAATGAAATAATCAAGAATCCTAAGCACCCTTATACGAGAGGATTGATTTCAGCTCTTCCTGACATTAACAACTTAGACGCGCCCTTAAGGCCAATTCCCGGAAATATACCAAGCCCGTTAGAGAGACCATCGGGTTGTGTTTTTAGAACGCGTTGTCCCAACCCGACAAATGAGTGTAGGGAAGGAAAAAATAAAATGGGATTAATTGAAATTGCTCCTGGACATTGGGTTGATCAGTGTTGCGTAAATTGTGGTTAAATTATCATGAATGAAAATATCGTTAGCATAAAAAACTTATCAGTTGATTTCGATTACCAAGAGAACTTCTTAGCTAAAAAGAGGAAGATTCAAGCAGTTAAGAATATTAATTTAACTATCAAGAGAGGGTCTTTCTTTGGCCTCGTGGGCGAGTCTGGCTCAGGTAAAACCACCCTAGGTAAAGCTATTCTCGGCGCTACCCATATTAGTGCAGGGCACGTAAATTTCCATGATGACGATCGCGACTTTGACCTTTCCACGCTTTCCAAAGCTGATTTAAGAGAGTATCGGAAAGTCGCCCAACTAATATTTCAGGATCCTTATGCAGCCCTCAGTCCAAGGATGACCGTCAGAGATATAATAGCGGAGCCACTGGAGGTAATGAAAATTACAGGATCTAGAAATGAAACAGATGCTCGCGTCAGAGAGATTGCAAAAAAATGCAGATTAAATATAGAGCATTTGAGACGCTTTCCACATGCTTTTTCCGGAGGTCAAAGACAACGAATTTCGATCGCGCGAGCCCTAGTCAGTAATCCTAAATTTATTGTTGCAGATGAGAGTGTTGCAGCACTAGACGTATCTATTCAAGCTGATATTTTGAATCTTTTGAAACAACTTCAAGCGGAACTAAACTTAACATATTTGTTCATAAGTCATGATCTAAGTGTAGTTGCTCATGTTTGTGATACGGTAGCCGTCATGTATCTTGGGCATATTGTGGAGATGGCTCCTTCGCGTCAATTATTTAGCGCCCCTAGGCATTCATATACAAAGGCTTTGCTATCGTCTATTCCCTCTATCGATCCAGAAAAAACATCTTCAGCTATCGAACTTAGAGGTGAAATACCTAGCGCTATGGAACCACCATCTGGATGTGTTTTTAGAACACGGTGCCCCAACCCGACGGTAGAATGCAGGGAAGGAAAAATTGAAATGGGACTTGTAGAGGTGTCTCCGGGGCATTGGGTTGATCAATGTTGTGTAAATTGTGTCTAGGATATTTTTTTAGAAAATCTGCTACTTTAAGTCATGCCTCGTCAGATGGTTAAAACGAGATTCAAAACCCACCGAGAGATCTCAGGTTTTGTATGACGTCGTCATCGGCTAAATATTTAGATTTGGTGTATTTTTGATTCGGTCCACATTTTTTCTCGAGTATGTTCATCAGCACATTAGTTGTCTCTTGCTGCTTGTCTAAAGCTTGCGTTATTCATATTTTGGGTCTCAGAATATTAATCTTAGATTTGAGTTGGATAAAAATATAAGTTGGATAAATATATAACAGCGACGAAATTACCTATTAGTTTGTAGAGATTTGAGCAGACAGAAAGAGTTTTTTCTTTTGATAATTGTCGGCTATACAAAATAAAGCTAGCCGAATGAGTTCTCGACTGCACGTGTCCGAAAACATATGATTCTCGAATATCTAAGATTTTGAGAAAAATATTTCTGTCTTAAAAAATGCTTCTAACCTATTAATAATACGGGGGCATTATAGAAGCCTGTTTACGCCTACGGCGCAACTAATTATTTTAACGGTGCTTTGTTTCTCGGCTGTAAAGGTAAAAAGTCTATCACCGTTGGAACACGTCAACAAAAAAATTTAATTTTTTTTCAAATAAACTTATTGACCAACCAATGTTAAATGCTGCATTTAGTATGTTCCGGCTTTTTCGGACCCTACATGTAGATTACGCAGACTTTACGAGCTTGGATTTTTTGTATGGTAAGTTACGGTAGGTTTTTTGGGTGCGATCGAGTGAAAAATGTGTTGGCCGCAAAAAAAATATGGGTGGCGACAAAAATATTATGGCGCAGCAGGTAACTGAGGAAAGATAAATGAAGATTGAACGGCATTTTACGAGTGAGAGGACGGGAGCATATGGGACTTTGGACTTTCGGCTAACGAGGTCGGAAATACGAAACCCAGATGGTTCAATAGTATTTGAGTTGGAAAACCTAGAAGTTCCCTCCGCTTGGAGCCAAGTGGCGTCAGATATAATGGCGCAGAAATATTTCAGGAAAGCGGGAGTTCCAGCTATATTAAAAAAAGTGAAGGAGCAGGGTGTCCCAGAGTTTTTGTGGCGTTCAGTTGCTGATAATAAAAAGATTTCGAATTTACCCACGGAGGAAAGGTATATCGGTGAAACATCTGCAAAACAGGTTTTTGATAGACTAGCGGGCGCTTGGTCTTATTGGGGGTGGAAAGGAGGACATTTTCGGTCTGAAGCTGAGGCGAGGGTATACTTCGACGAAATGAGATACATCTTAGCAACGCAGATGGGAGCTCCAAACTCTCCGCAATGGTTTAATACTGGATTACACTGGGCCTACGGTATAGATGGACCTGGACAAGGCCACTACTTTGTAGATTACAAAACAGGAAAACTTACAAAGTCTGACTCAGCATACGAACATCCTCAGCCTCACGCCTGTTTTATTCAGGCTGTTAATGACGATCTAGTTAATGAGGGTGGTATAATGGATTTGTGGACGAGGGAAGCACGTCTATTTAAATACGGCTCAGGTACCGGGACGAATTTTTCGACTTTGCGTGGCGCAAAAGAAGACCTTGCGGGAGGAGGTAGTTCCTCAGGTCTAATGTCCTTTCTTAGGATTGGTGATAGAGCGGCCGGAGCGATAAAGTCTGGTGGAACAACGCGAAGAGCTGCTAAAATGGTGATTTGTGACGTGGATCATCCAGATGTTGAGGAGTTTGTTAATTGGAAAGTATTAGAAGAACAGAAAGTGGCATCATTAGTAGCTGGGTCGAAATTACATGAACAGCAGTTAAATAACATTTTTGAGTCAATAAAAACATGGGATGGCGAAGAAAAAGACGCCTTTGATCCAAAGATAAATATAGCTTTAAAGTCTGCTATTAGCATTGCCAGAAAAAGAATGATACCCGATACTTACATCAATAGGATTTTACAATACGCAAAACAAGGCTATGCTTCTATTGAATTTCCTACCTATGATACAGATTGGGACTCTGAAGCTTATTTAACAGTATCGGGACAAAATTCAAATAACTCGGTGAGAATTACCGATAAGTTTCTTCAGGCCATGAAGAATGATAAAGAGTGGCATTTAATTAAAAGAACGGATGGCCAAGTAGCAAAGACGATAAGTGCGAGAGAGCTATGGGATGAAATAGGGCATGCCGCTTGGGCATGCGCGGACCCAGGGATACAGTTTCATGATACAATAAATGCTTGGCACACGTGTTCCGCAGATGGAGAGATAAGAGGATCGAACCCTTGTTCTGAGTATATGTTTTTAGATGATACAGCCTGCAATTTGGCATCTATGAATCTTCTAAGTTTTTTGAGAGATGGTAAGTTTGACTGCGTTAGTTTCGAGCATGCAACAAGAGTATGGACTATAACGTTAGAGATTTCAGTGTTAATGGCGCAATTCCCTAGCAAAGAAATAGCGGAAAAATCTTTTGATTACAGGACACTTGGCTTAGGTTACGCAAACATAGGTGCATTACTAATGAATATGGGTTACAGCTATGACAGCGAGGAAGGACGCTCAATATGTGCGGCCATTACCTCAATTTTAACAGGTGTAGCATATAAAACGTCGGCAGAAATGGCGAAGTTGCTAGGTCCTTTCCGAGCGTTTGGTCGCAATAAAAAAAATATGCTTCGCGTAATACAAAATCATAAAAAAGCAACATTAGGGAAAAAAGAGGGATACGATGATCTAGTGGTAAAACCAATCCCATTAGACAGGCATAATTGCCCAGATAAGAATCTGGTAATGCGGGCCGAGAAGGCGTGGGAATGTGCTCTCGAACTTGGCGAAAAGCACGGGTACCGTAATGCGCAAGTTTCTGTCATAGCACCAACAGGAACTATTGGATTGATTATGGATTGTGATACAACGGGTATAGAACCGGATTTTGCCCTGGTTAAGTTTAAGAAATTAGCGGGCGGAGGCTATTTTAAGATAATAAACAGATCAGTTCCAAGCGCGTTAGAAAACTTGAAATATCCGCAAGACCAAATAAAAGAAATTATTAACTATGCGGTGGGTCATGGAACTTTAAATGACTCGCCAGTTATAAATACAAAGTCACTCATAGGACATGGTTTTGGGGAGAATGAATTAAAGAAAATAGCAAATGCTCTTCCTTCGGCATTTGACATAAAGTTCGTGTTCAATCAATGGACACTTGGTTTTGATTTCTGCAAAGGAACTTTAGGGATTCCCGAGGAGAAACTTAATGATACAAATTTTGATTTGTTACGCCATTTGGGCTATTCCAAGTCGGATATTGAAGCTGCGAATAATCATGCATGTGGGACCATGACGTTAGAGGGGGCTCCTCATCTAAGGCAACAACACTATGCCGTTTTTGATTGTGCAAATCCCTGCGGAAAGATAGGAAAAAGGTACTTATCAGTGGAAAGTCATATCTCAATGATGGCAGCCGCCCAAAGTTTTATTTCGGGTGCTATATCAAAGACAATAAATATGCCCAATGAAGCGACCATAGAGGACTGTAAAGAGGCGTACGAACTAAGCTGGGCGCTTGGTGTCAAAGCAACGGCACTTTATAGAGATGGATCAAAGCTATCGCAACCATTGTCCTCTGCTCTCATAGATGAGGCCGATGATTTGGAAACGACATTGTCGGAAATATCACCCGCAGAACGCCCCATGCTGCTTGCGGAAAAAATGGTTGAAAAGGTAATAGTGAAGGAAGTTGCCAGAGGAAGGCAGAAGTTGCCTGAGCGGAGAAAAGGTTATACTCAGAAAGCAATGGTTGGAGGACACAAGGTCTATCTGCGGACTGGGGAGTATAAGGAGGGAAGGTTAGGAGAAATTTTTATCGACATGCATAAGGAGGGGGCCGCCTTTCGAGCTATGATGAATAATTTTGCAATAGCTGTGTCCGTTGGGCTGCAATATGGTGTGCCCCTGGAAGAGTTTGTTGAAGCCTTCACGTTTACTAGGTTTGAACCTGCCGGCATGGTTCAAGGAAATGACTCAATTAAAAATGCTACGTCAATATTGGATTATATTTTTAGAGAATTAGCGGTTTCCTACCTAGACAGAACTGACTTGGCTCACGTGAAACCCGAGGGAGAATCCTTTAGTGATCTCGGAAGGGGTACGTTAGAGGGCACACGAAATTTTACCGAAGTACCCGAAGAAAAACTGAATGAATCGATGCAAATGATAAGGGAGATATCGTCATCTGGTTACCTTAGAAAGCGATTGCCGCATGAACTTATAGCGCTAAAAAGCTCAGCGGGGGGAAGCACAGAAATACAAAAGAGTAGTGAATTGCCGATAGAAGAGAATCAAACCGTGGCAAAAGCTGGGGGCGCAAAAAAAAGCGAGGATAACATTGATGTTTTGGATGAACGAACGAAGGCAAAAATGCAAGGGTATGAAGGAGACCCTTGTGGTGACTGTGGTAACTTTACTCTAGTAAGAAATGGCACATGTATGAAATGTAACACCTGTGGAGGGACCACAGGCTGTAGTTGAAGAAAATGAGCTGAACACAGTGGCAGTACGATTAGAATATCGCGCCATTTCTTTTTAAGCGCCGCGAGGCAATGCTACGATTCCTGTTCTGGCAAGCTCAGACAAGCCAAGCGGTTGCATCAGGTCGACGAATGCATCGATTTTGTCAGAGGGACCAGTTAATTCAAAGGTAAAGCTCTCTAGAGTGCTGTCGACTACGTTAGCACGAAAGACGTCGGCTAATCTAAGGGCTTCTACTCTTTTTTCTCCCTTACCATTAACTTTAAACAAAGCTAACTCTCTCTCCACCGGTGTTCCTTCTTCTGTCAGGTCATTAACTTTGTGTACTGGAACGATTCTGGCTATTTGTGCTTTAATCTGATCTATTACAGACAGCGTTCCGGTTGTAACTATCGTAACTCTTGACCTATGGCCGTCCCTGTCTACCTCGGCTACAGTCAAACTATCTATATTATATCCTCTTCCAGAAAATAGGCCAATTACGCGGGCTAGAACACCGGCCTCATTATCCACTAAAATTGTCAAGGTATGAGGCTTTGGCGTATCGTTGATTGGGTTCCTAATATTGTAAGCACTCTTACTATTTGTTCCCTTTTTCAAAGTTAATTCAGGCATGGTTTTCTATTACCTTCAATAAAAATGATAATTAAATAATTGATATTAGACTCTTCTATACGAGAACTGCCCCAGATTCCCCAATTACTCCTTCAGTTTTAGCATTTCCTAGAAGCATTTCGTTATGTGCCTTACCAGATGGTATCATTGGAAAACAGTTTTCATGTTGTTCGACCACGCAATCAAATATAACTGGACCTTGATATTCCAACATTTCCGATATTGCCGCGTCTAAATCTTTTGGATCTTTGCAGCTTATACCCTTTATACCGTATGCTTCGGCCAGTTTTACAAAGTCTGGTAAAGCGTCTGACCAGCTATGAGAGTATCTTTCGCCGTGTAGAAGCTCCTGCCATTGTCGTACCATACCCAATCTTTCGTTGTTAAGTATAAACTGTTTCACTGGTAAGTTATATTGCACGGCGGTTCCCATTTCCTGCATATTCATCAGCCAGCTGGCTTCCCCAGCTACATTTATCACCAGTGAATTCGGATGAGCTAACTGAACACCTATCGAGGCTGGAAGACCATAGCCCATTGTTCCTAGACCGCCTGAGGTCATCCACCTATTGGGCTCTTCAAATCCCATGTATTGGGCCGCCCACATTTGGTGCTGTCCAACATCGGTAGTGATATAACGATCTTTTCCTTTGGTTAAGGCCTCAAGCCTTTGTAAGGCATATTGCGGTTTTATGGTAGTTTCGGAATTATTATAGTGGAGGCATTTTATCGCTTTCCATTTATCGATTACTTTCCACCAGTCCTGAATTGCCTTTCCTTCTTTTTTTCTACCTTTTGATCTCCACTCGTTTAACAAACGTACCAGAACACTTTCTATATCGCCAATTATAGGTATATCTACGGTTATATTCTTATTAATTGAAGAGGGATCAATATCTATATGTATTTTCGTTGAATTCGGGCTAAAAGCGTCTAGTCGCCCTGTAATGCGATCGTCAAACCTAGCCCCAATACAAACCATAAGATCGCAGTCATGCATTGCCATGTTTGCTTCATAGGTCCCGTGCATACCTAACATGCCTAGCCAAGACTCCCCGGATGCGGGGTAACATCCCAACCCCATCAGCGTTGAGGTTACAGGGAATTTGGTTTCAGCAGCAAGCTGCCGTACAAGAGTCGAAGCTTTTACTCCTGAGTTAACTATTCCTCCACCCAAATATAAAATAGGTTTCTTTGACAATGCTATCTGCTCGGCTGCTTTGTTAATCGCGGTCTCGTCGCCGTCTGTTTGCGGATTGTATTCGAACTCCTCGAAACTTGTGTTAGATTCATATCCTCCAGACGCAAATTGTACATCCTTAGGAATATCAACTAATACGGGCCCTGGCCGTCCTTGCGTTGCTACATGAAAAGCTTTATGAATTATTTTTGAAAGATCATTGGTATCCTTTACTAGCCAATTGTGTTTCGTACACGGGCGGGTAATCCCTACGGTATCGGCTTCTTGAAATGCGTCGTTCCCTATCATGAAGGTGGGAACCTGTCCTGTAAGCACCACCAATGGCACACTGTCCATTAATGCGTCTGTCATGCCAGTTACCGCATTTGTTGCTCCTGGTCCAGACGTAACTAGCACGACCCCTGGTTTCCCAGTCGACCTCGCATATCCTTCCGCTGCATGGGTAGCGCCTTGTTCATGTCGAACTAGTATATGTCTTATCTTAGTTTGCTTAAAGATTTCATCGTATATCGGTAATACAGCCCCTCCCGGGTAACCAAAAACCGTCTCTACTCCCTGATCTAATAGGGCTTTTACGACTATTTGTGCTCCTGATAACTCCTCGCTCATAGAAATAACTCTTTCTTTTTTAACAAGTATTCTGGCTCCTTGCCGAAATTAAAAATACACCATACTCCTGATCATCCCGTGCCACTAGCCAAATCCTCCCAATCACGGTTCCTTAAGACTATTTTAAGATTGTTGTGATAAAAGGTCAACTATGGGGGTAGTTATAATTTATCAGAGATTTTTTTGTCTTATCGAACACGTTTTATTAAATATTAATGATATCAGGAGCTAACTCAACAACATAGAAGAATATAATTCGACAACATCATAGATAAATGAAGTTCATCTGCAAGAAATAAAGGATATTGTCAGGAGTCTGCAACTTTCTTGTTTACCCAGACAAAAAATGAATTATATTGGCGTTACTGAATTGGCGTTTGTCAATTTGTTGTAAAAATACTGTTAATAAGCATATTGCTCTATTAATAGATCAACAGAAGTGTAATTGAACTAAACTTAGTACTGGGAGGTACAAATGAAACGACGTGAATTTATTACAAAAGCTGGCTTGGGAACCGCAGGCGCTGTTGGCGCAGCAACCCTAGCGGCACCTGCTATAGCTCAGGAGCGTATTGAAATGGCTATAGTTGCGACTTGGGGCAGGGATTTCCCTGGTCTTGGTACTGGAGCGCAAAGGTACGCACAAAAAATCCAAGATTTGTCTGGTGGACGAATTCAAGTAAGCTATTACGCTGCAAATGAAAGGGTAGGAGCCTTTGATAGTTTTGACGAAGTAGCATCAGGAAACGCACAAGGATACCACGCTGCGGACTATTACTGGAAAGGTAGACATCCGGGTTGGGCCTACTTTACAGCTGTACCCTTCGGCATGACCTATGATGAGATAAACGCGTGGATACGCTATGGTGGAGGCCAAGAGCTCTGGGATGAGTTGGCTGGTGAATTTGGTCTAAAGTCGATAATGTGTGGAAACACTGGAACGCAGGCTGGTGGCTGGTTCAACAAGGAAATAAACTCGCCAGATGATTTTAATGGCCTAAAAATGCGTATTCCTGGCCTTGGTGGAGACGTTATCGGTAAGCTTGGTGGTTCGCCTGTGACCGTCCCCGGGGGGCAAATTTACGAAAATCTTGTATCAGGAGCTATCGATGCCACAGAGTGGGTTGGAGCATGGAATGATGAGATTATGAAATTTTACGAAGCTGCAAAGTTTTATTACACAGCTGGTATGCATGAGCCGGGCTCAATGATTGCTGCGGGCTTTAATGCTAAGTGGTGGTCAGATTTATCCGATGGGGATAAGGCTATAATTGAGGCCGCGGCGACGGCAGAAAATGAAATGATGATGAGTGAATATAACGGTAAATCTGGTGCGGCATTCGCAAGGTTGACAAATGACCACGGTGTCAAGGTTCGTGCATTCAATGACGATGTGTGGGATGCTATGGCGGAAGCAGCAGACGAGGTTTTCGAAGAAACTAGAGCTCACTCCGATCTTGCTAATCGAATACATGAAAGCTTTGAAGCGGGTTTAAAAGATATTGGTGGATGGTTAGGAACTACGACGGGTGAGTATTTGAACCAGCGTAACCGAATCCGCGGTATATAAATTTAAACACTAAGAAAAAAATAAAGTGCAGAGCCATACTTTGGCTCTGCCCAGTAAATTAAACCGGAGTTACTTGAAATGAAGGCTAATCCTGGTATGGACCTGCTTCATTATATTGCTCTTGTCAGTGCCTTCTTGGGTGCTGCGTTTGTAGTTAATAATTTTCTGACCTATATTTTTGATCTTCCAGGTTTACTCGGAACACTAGCGTTTCTGGGTTTGACGTTTTTACAAAGTGAAGTTCAAGAATATACCGGAGTGGCTGTAGTCTTAGGGTTAATCCAAAGTGTTTCTTTTATTTTAGCAGTTTTTTTACCATTCTTAATACTACGAAGGCAAAGTGGTAGTCGAGATGAGGTGTTCTTAAATAATTGCTCTGAGATTATCGTGTCGGCGGCCTTTTGGTCAGTCATGTTAATAGGAATAGTTGATGCAGCTATTTCTTTTGTTAGAATTGAAGGGCTTTTACCGGTGATAGTTGGAGAAGACTTAGCTTTATCGCTAGGAAAGCCTGTATTCAGAGGTACGTACGTGCACATACCGCTTTTGTTGTTGGGAACCCTAATAGCTTGTTATCGTAGGGGCATAGACTTTATTTGGTTAGCCCTTTTAATTGTATTTGGGGAGCTGCTAATAGTTATAACACGCTTTATTTTTTCATATGAGCAGGCATTTATGGGAGATCTTGTGCGCTTTTGGTATGCGGGTCTTTTTCTATTTTCTAGTGCTTACACATTAGTGCATGACGGACACGTCAGAGTTGATGTAATATATGCTAACTTTTCTGATAAGGTTCAGGCTTACACCAACATTTATGGTTCTTTTCTTCTAGGTATACCTCTGTGTTGGGTAGTAATTATCCGAGGTTGCTGGAGTGAAACCTCACCATTTAATCTAGCTTTACTTAATTTTGAGGTTACTCAGCAAGGTTTTGGAATGTATGTCAAGTACTTGATGTCTGGGTTTCTGATTGTTTTCGCACTCTCCATGTTATTTCAGTTTTCTAGTTACATTATCCGATATATGAATAACCTTGAAGGAATAAAAAAAGATGCAACCATCGGGTAATAAGGTACGGTAGAAAGCTATGGAACTATATTTTCTGATTGTTTTGTTCCTTGTTATGATGACGGCGCTTGGGCTTGGGTTTCCGGTAGCTTTTGCGCTTCCCGGCTCGGCTATCCTAACTATCGGATTGGCAGCAGGTACAGGTCTGCTCTTATTTGGCGATGTCAGCGCCTTTTTTGCACAGGATGGACCGGTAGAGTGGTTGTCCGCTGGGGTAATGAATTTCCGAGCGATCTATTATGACTTTGAAAGAGATACTCTGATAGCAATTCCTCTATTTATATTTATGGGGATCATGTTGCAGCGGTCAAGGATAGCCGAGGATTTATTAATGACTATGGCGGGCCTTTTCGGGCCTGTACCAGGGGGCTTGGGTATCTCAGTAGTATTTGTTGGAGCTCTTCTTGCGGCTACGACGGGGATCGTCGGGGCCACCGTTGTTGCCATGGGGCTAATTTCTTTGCCTTCCATGATGCGAAATAAATATTCGCCATCTCTTGCCTCGGGTACTATTTGTGCAGCGGGTACTCTAGGGCAAATTATTCCACCATCGATTGTTCTCATTATTTTAGCAGATCAGCTGGGATCAGCTTCTGATCAGGCGTCAGCTACTCGCCAGTCATTATATAAAACTGCAACTGGTGAATTTACCATGCCCTCTGCCTTGGACGTTACATCAACTTCAGCGGGGGATATGTTTTTGGGAGCATTTTTACCAGGTATTGTTTTGGTTCTTGTTTATTTCGTGTACATTCTGGTTACTGCTTTAGTAAGGCCATCTATGGCCCCTGCGGTGCCAAACCCTTTGGGCTTTACCAAAAAGTTTTTATTTAAGGTGCTAGTCTCTTTGGTGCCTCCATTGGTTTTAATATTTCTGGTTTTAGGGTCGATAATTATGGGAATCGCCACGGTTAATCAGGCTGGTGCGATTGGGGCTGTTGGTGCAACGATTATGGCTGGTTATAAGTTGTATGAAGATAAAAAAGGAGCTTTATTTCCTGCCGTTTTAGCCTTGATCTCTATAGCCGCCATATTATTACTAATTAACTTTTTTGATTTGAATGTAAAAAACCTAGAAGTGACGCAAAATCACGTCGCGGTTCTTCTGGGAGTGGTTGCGTCTGTTTTTCTCGTTATAGCTATAGCATGGTCGACTTGGCGAACATTTATAATCGATGACACTTTGAAAGAGGTGATGATTGAAACTTCTAAAACCACATCAATGGTTTTTATCATTTTGTTGGGTGCTGCGATGCTTACGGCAGCGTTCCGAGGTTTTGGTGGAGAAGAGTATGTAAAAGACTTTTTACAGAGTCTGCCAGGAGGATTCTGGTCGCAGTTTATCGTCGTAATGGCTGTTATTTTTGTCTTGGGTTTCTTTTTAGACTTTATCGAGATAGCTGTTGTGGTAGTTCCAATTGTGGCTCCAATATTATTGGCAGACCCTAGTGCTAATATCACCGCTGTTTGGCTTGGAGTGATGATCGGCGTTAACATCCAAACCAGTTTTCTAACGCCTCCTTTTGGCTTTGCGTTATTCTATCTTCGTGGGGTGGCATCCAAAGCAATTCGAACCATTGATATCTACAGGGGCGTAGTACCGTTTATAATTTTGCAGCTAATAGCATTGGTTATAGTAGGTACATTCCCACCTCTTGTGAACTATCTTCCGAACCGTTTTTACCTTTCTTCGTTCAATGCACCTCCTCCGATGAACCCTCGGTTGCAAGCGTGTGTGGAGAGTTATTTAGCTGAAGTTATCGAAAGTGAAGAAAAGTCTATCGATAGTTCAATAAAAAAACTAGATTCGATTGACTTCACCATTCTTCCCAATAAAGTTGGCGAAAAAATTCTTGAGGCTCAGGACGCTGCATATTCAGTATTTGATAGTTTGGAAGCGGTAGAAAATACAAAAAAACTGGTAAAAGATGCGACGCTAGCGTACTCAAGCATTCATGGTGAGGTGAGAATAATACAACGCGATATTAGAAAGATCGAAAAAAACATAAAGCGACTAAAGCGGGAGGTTCAAATAACTGATAATCAAGTTACAAAGGATCATATTGAAGAAGAAATAAAAGAGGCAAAAACTCGAATAGACGTACTTAACAGCTTAATCCCAGAGGAATGGGATAAAATCGCTAGTGAATATCAAGACAAATTAAAAGCCTTATCCAAGGTAGAAAGAAGATATCGTGGGGCTATGGATGACTCGTATTCGGGAATAAAGGAAGCTATCCAAGTGATTTCATCAGGGTCAGGTTTCACAAGTTTTAAGGGGTCTTTTGATAGCCTAAAAAAAGACTTAAAAAACTTTGATCTTGAAGAAAAGCAGGAGGCTATTAAAGCAGTTTCAAAACAACTCAGTAGTGTTGCTGGCAGTAGCGGCGTTAAGAGTCTTTTAAATAAAGCTCGAAAAGAATTCAAAAAGCAAGACAGCGACAAAGCCTTTAATTTTCTGAAGGACGCGGAATTACTGTTGGATGAAGAAATTGCCTGGCGGAAAATTGCCACTAGAGAAAATTTACCAATATTAAAAAGCTTTTTGAATGAAACTGCATCAAATATCGGTTTGAGGGGACAAGAGAGATTGCCGGCTTTCTTGGTTCCACGCATCTCTAGATGTAGATCCGTCCACCAAGATATTTCACTTAACTTCTAGAACTACCTAAATTTGCATTAACATGGTGGCGCTTTAAGATAGTTATTTCTTATTTTCCATTTTCAGGAAGATAAATAGTATTAAAATCGTTGGGCTTAGACTCAGTTAAATTTGTTACTTCGGTCTTTTTGGGTTGAGATAGATCTAACTTTCTCCATTCACCGTCAAGAAAGACTTCGAGAGGCTTGAATTGAGATTTGTAGTCCATTTTTCTACTTCCCTCTACCCAATACCCCAAGTAAAGGTTCTTGAGCCCCATCTCTAGTGTAAGTTTAATATGGTCTAAAATCATGTATTTTCCTAAGCTGAATTCAACCAACCTTGGATCATAGAATGAGTAAACCATTGACAATCCGTCGTCCAAAATATCTGTGAGACTGACAGCCACGAGCTGATTTGAGGCGTTATCTTGCTGGGCATATTCACATAGAATAGTTTTAGTAGAAGTTTCCTCAATCATTGCAGAAAATTCTTCTTCGTCCATACCCGACATTCCACCAAATTTGTGGCGCGACTCAACGTACCGTTTAAATAGCCTGTACTGCTCCTCTGTTGCCCACGGAGTTTTTATTTTTCTAATTAGGGTTTCATTTCGTTTGATCGCCCGCTTTTGTGAACGGGTGAAATCAAATAATGAAACGGGTATGCGCGCCGACAAGCATGCGGAGCACTCAGGGCAAGACGGTCTATAAAGTACGTTTTGAGACCTACGAAAACCCTGTTTTGAAAGAGCGTTGTTTAAACCTTTAGCTTCATCATTACCAGACAAGGTTGTAAATAGTTTTCTTTCCACTTTATCTGCCAGATAAGGACATTCCTGCGGAGCAGTGACGTAAAACTGAGGTGCTTTCGGTAAACTATGGCGCATCATTATTTCTCAACTCGTTTGATCACCATATTCAATTAGAATTAATTTGCGCTACTCTTTTCGCATTTAATTTGCCTAATTGCAAGGCTCTTGATATTCAACTCTTCTAAATACATTAAACGACATTTTTTTGTTAAAGTTTATACCTCTTGAATACATTTCTACCCCCACGAGATTCTTTATTTTCCAATTTGCGATACATCGAAAGGAGTTCCTTGATAAATTTCATTGATCCAGTTTCCATAAAGTAGGTGCCCATGACTACGCCACTTGTTGGCGGGTATTTTCGAGGTTTTATTTGCAGGGAAATAATTGACTGGTTTTGAAGCATTAGCGAAAGACTCTTTATCCCGTGAATATTCATTCGCCAGCGTTGTGGTGTCATATTCTAGATGATTAAACATGTATAATGCATGGTGTTTTTTATCTTGTATGAGACAAGGTCCTACCTCTTTTGATGTTAACAATATACTTAACGACTGATGCTCTTCGATATCTCTTTGTCTCATCTCAGACCATCTGCTTACAGGTATCTCAATCTTGTCTGAAAATCCACGAAGATATCGATTTTTAGGCGAAATATTTTTATGATTGTAGCAACCAAAGGCTTTCTTTTTTAATGTATATTTTGGAAGCCTATAGAAATGGTGAAGCATAGCCATGGCCCCCCAACAAACGGCAAAGGTTGAGTGGACATTAGTTTGTGTCCAGTCAAAAATTTCTTTTAAATCTTCCCAATATTCAACCTGTAAAAACTCTAAATGTTCGATTGGCGCGCCAGTTATAATAAACCCATCGAATTTTCTGTTCTTTATGTTTGCAAAGGGTTTATAAAAACTCTGCATGTGTGCTGCAGGAGTATTTTTGGGAATATAGTTAGTCATACTTACTAAAGTTAGCTCTATTTGCAGGGGTGTAGAGCCTATTAATCGAGCAAATTGTATTTCTGTTTCTATTTTCATAGGCATCAGATTGAGTAGAGCTATTCTAATAGGCCTTATGTCCTGACGGTCGGCGTCTTTGTGCGGCATAACCATTACTCCTTCATTTTGGAGTATATCAAAAGCTGGCAAACTCTTTGGAATTCTTATGGGCATAACTCTCCTACAATGCAGTCGATTTTTTATCTAAAGCTTCTGCAACAAGTTCAATAAAGTCGTCTTGGGAAGCAACTTTTTCAATATCCTGAGTTTGAACAGTCACTCCCCAATTTGTGGCAATCTGTTCATAGATGGGCAAACGATGTTCAATTAGGGCCCTGAACCCAAAAGACATAAATTTGTCAGGATCAACTTTCTCCTCTGACAAAGATTGCTCCTGAAGATATTTGGTCCACATTTGATTCAAAAAACTTTCTTTATAAAACATGGGTTTAGGATCACTTAAAAAGATTCTAAGAAGATTGCTTAAATGTTTGTCAGAAGCTTTTATCCAAACAGGAAGGGTGTTTTTAGAAAGTGTAGATAAGACAGTGTCGTTAGGGTCGCTAGGGTTAACTATTTCGCATAGTGAACCAGACGTATCTGCTACGAAATGTTTATAACCATAAATTTCTTCGGCTTTTTCTGAAAAAAGCCCAGTATCGGTTGTAGCGTTAATTTCGGCCAGTTTATGAAGTTTTTGTCTCTTTATGTATTCGTTAAACGGAATCCCTCCCAAAGCAGAGTTACCTGGTTTTCCAAGAAAACTAGACAGTGGTGAAAGATTGTCAAATGTTAAGTTTGAAGAAATATAAATGCTATCGTTTAAAAGATGCTCTCGTAATATTGGATTACGCATTGCCTCTTTCTTGAAGTTATCGACTATCTCTTCGCCCAGATATTTAGTTCCGATCCTGTAATCAACAGAGTAGTGAAACCAGTCCTTTGTTTGACGTAACACTTTTGCTATAGTTGTTTTACCAACCCCGGACATTCCGAACAAAGATACTCTTTTGTTGGGAGCCTGTCTCCAGCAGTCGCTGGTTTCATAAAGCATTTAAGTAGCCCTCCGAAACTCTTAGTTAAGCTGCACAAGCAAACTAACATAAAGCTTAGATATGGTTTGTTTCCACTTATTATACAATCAGATATTAGAAATGGTAGTTTCAATTTTCTGTTTTAACTGAACTCGCTCCGTTGGAGCCAAAAAGCTTCCTAGCTCCACTTCTTTACCTTTGCTGACCAATGTTAGATAGTTTTCCACTTTCTGGTTAGTGGGGTACAATTTCACCCTAGTCCAAAAAGGGTTTGCAGTCCAACTCCTTACATCACCATTATTTTCATACCTATTTATTTCTATTAAGTTTGGCCAGATTGTTACTGTTTCATAATATTTTCGTGATCTGAAGTTGGATTTCACCATTACAAAAAACAATATTAACGTAAGTGCGTAGAAAGGAGCGATGGCAATAAAAAGAGAAAGTTTACTGGAAATGAAGACTGGGAAAGCCATCACTACAGCAAGGAATATCATCAGCTTATAGACTGCTCTTTCATCAAGTGAATTGTGAGGTCGTATGTTAAAAGAAAGCAACGGATTTCTAGTACTGTTCAAGCCTTGGTTGCTTTCCGGCTTAGATTGAGAATTAGTCATCAGTGATGGCCCATAAAACTATCAGTGTTGAGTGCTTTTATCCCACATTTCTCTCGTTGGTAGAGTTTCAAAGGTGTGCTCTGGTGGTGGATTCGGTAACGTCCACTCCAGGGTCTCCGCATGTTTGCCCCAGTATGCATCCTCTGAAATTTTTCTGCCCCAAAGTATAGTGTAAAAAACTACTCCAAAGAAGAATACAAAAGAAGCAAAAGAAATAAATGCCCCAATAGACGACACATAGTTCCATAAGGCAAACTGCTCTGGATAATCTATATATCTTCTGGGCATGCCTTGACGACCCAAAAAGTGTTGAGGGAAAAAGGTAATATTTGAGCCAATGAACATAGCCCAGAAATGCAGTTTCCCCGCCCATTCGGGGTACTGTCTGCCAGACATTTTCCCAATCCAGTAATATATCCCAGCGAAGATCGTAAATACTGCCCCGAGAGACATCACGTAGTGGAAATGAGCGACTACATAGTAAGTATCGTGATACGCACGGTCTACCCCCGCCTGACTTAGTACGATACCTGTGACTCCCCCAACTGTGAATAGAAATAGGAAACCCATAGCGAACAACATAGGTGTTTTAAACTCAACTGATCCACCCCACATCGTTGCTATCCAGGAAAAAATTTTAATTCCCGTCGGCACGGCGATAACCATGGTTGCCAACATAAAATAGGCCTGCTGTGTAACTGACATTCCCACGGTATACATATGGTGCGCCCACACGACGAAACCGAGAGCACCAATCGCTATCATTGCATAAATCATCGGTAAATATCCAAAGATTGGTTTCTTAGAGAAAGTTGATATCACGTGGCTCACTATGCCGAATCCCGGTACAATAAGCATGTAAACCTCAGGATGACCAAAAAACCATAGCAAGTGCTGATAAAGTACAGGGTCCCCACCGCCGGCTGGATCGAAAAATGTTGTCCCAAAATTTCGGTCTGTCAATAACATAGTTATTGCGCCTGCCAAGACTGGTAATGATAGCAGGATAAGAAATGCTGTGACAACAATAGACCAAGGAAAAAGAGGCGTTTTGTGTAAGGTCATCCCGGGTGCTCGCATGTTTAAGAAAGTGGTTATCATGTTTATTGCGCCGAGGATTGACGATGCTCCCGATACGTGAACTGCAAAAATCGCGAGATCCATGGACATACCCTGCTCGCTGGTAGACAAAGGTGCGTACAAAACCCAACCCACCCCTGAACCAAATTGACCATTCCCTCCTGGAGCCAGAATAGAACAGATTGCCAGCGTTGAGCCAGTAACGTACAACCAGTACGAAAGATTGTTTAGGCGAGGGAACGCCATATCTGGCGCTCCAATCATAAGCGGCATAAAATAGTTTCCAAAGCCTCCAAAAAGTGCAGGTATCACGACGAAAAACATCATTAAAATTCCATGCCCCGTGATAAGGACGTTCCACAAATGTCCGTCGGGCTCTCCATCAATAAGCATGTACTGCACGCCTGGCTCCATAAGTTCCAAGCGCATGTAGACGGTAAAAGCCACAGATATGAAGCCTAGAAGTGCGGCAGTGACTATATATAAAATACCAATGTCTTTGTGGTTGGTCGACATAAACCACCTCACAAAAAAACTTGGACGCTCGTGCTCGTCGTGAGTGCTTAAAACTGCATCTGCCATTTACTATCTCCTGCTTACCAACTTGGGGACCGTTGACCCATCTGTTCCTAAATTATTTACCGTATCCAATATATAATTTAATTCTGAAATATCTCAATTGTCTTGATCGTCGCACGTTCACTTTCTTTCCTTTACTGCGATCCAAAAATCTTTTCAAACTCTTCTTTTAAATTCGTATCTAATTCATTGAGAGTCGTCTTCAACCCCTCTTTGTGAAGAGATGTAACACCAAATCCCTCGTTTCCGCAAGGAACAATCCCCTTAAAGTATTCAAGATCTGGATTGACGTTTATCGAAATGCCATAGTAGGAAACCCAACGTCGTAATCTTAGACCGATCGAGGCAATCTTGTAAGCTCTCGCAGTCCTGAAATTGTCTCTTGGCATTATCCAAATTCCGACCAGACCATTGTAACGTTCGCCTGCGACACCAAAGTTACTTAGTGTCTTAATTACCCACTCCTCTAATTTCCACACAAAATTTCTTATATCTTTTCCATGTTTTTCCAAATCCAACATGATATATATAATTCTTTGTCCAGGGCCGTGATAGGTAAATGATCCCCCCCGATCGCTTTTAATTACCGGAAGAAGTTTTCTCTCTAGTAGGTGCTCTTCCTTTGCTGATGTCCCAGCAGTAAAAAGGTGCGGATGCTCTAGCAACCAAATTAATTCATGAGATTTCTTATTGTGTATAGCAGCTACTCTTTTGCGCATTTTTTTTACTGCTAGATCGTAAGCCACGGGTTTTTTGCTGGTTTTCCATTCAATCATTTTGTGGCCAATTTATTCAAACTTTTAGAGCACGCCGTTTCTAGAAAGAGAGAATCCTCGTCTTTGTGCATTGGTTAGCACAACTAGCTCCTAGAAAGAAGGAAATTTATTTTAAAGTATTCACAAACAAGAATATCGGTGATAATTAAGGGACTTGGAAATTTGGCGGCTGTGGCGGAATTGGTAGACGCGCAGCGTTGAGGTCGCTGTGGGATAAAACCCGTGGAAGTTCGAGTCTTCTCAGCCGCACCAAGTCTTTCGTATAACCAACTGTTTTGTAAGCATATTATGCGTTATTAGACAGCGGTGTGAAAGATAATGAGAAATAAATATGTAGCAGAGCATGTGATGAAGCGTGATGATATGTTTTATTATGTGCGTCATATTCCTAGAGATTTAACTGAACATTATCGTGTGAAAAGACTGTGCTTCAGTTTAAAAACTAAATCACTTGGTTATGCGACTCGTATAGCTAAGTCTGTTAGTCAAAGACTAGAAGACTATTGGTTCGGTATTCGTTTTAAAAGGATGGATGTTCCTGCCATAGATTCTGTCAGGAAAGAAAATAGTGAGTCGAATGACTCTCCAACTATCTTAGATGCGTTGGACTTATATCTAAAACTCAAAGGGCAGGGTAAAGATAAAGTCTTTTGTCGAACTGCAACGAGAAATATTGAGTATGTGACTAAGGTATTAGGTAATAAATCAATTAAATCCTATTCTTCCTCTGATGGTGCAAAGTTTCGTGACTGGCTAATAGAGCAGGGCATGGGCATCAATACTGTTAAGCGTGTGTTCTCTTCTGTAAGGTCTATCGTTAACATAATTATTAGTGAAGAAGGACTAGATTGCTCGAATGGTTTTGCAGGC
>JAYZEV010000015.1:0-105623 GCA_036337105.1 Pseudomonadota bacterium | reverse complement strand
GAAAGTGGATATTTTTCACTCTTATTATACCTACCCCGCATTTTAGATATGGAGACCAAGTGCAAGATGTAACATTTCCGATATTTTCACCATTTTTACCTAATACCAATCCTTTTCGAGCAATTCCTCCTTTTACTTTCAGACCCCATATAATTTTTTGTTTTCTTGCTTTAATTAGTGCTTTTTTTCCTATAAAATTTTCTTTCTCCATATCTACAAAATTCTCTAGTCCAGCGTCAAATGGCGTTGTGGAATTATCAAAATCTACCCCTGCAGACAATAGACCCGCTTCGATTCGACGGGCACGAAAAACCGGAGTCCCAGTTAATGATATCTCAAATTTTTTTCCGATATCCATTATTTTTTCTCCAATCTTCTCAGCGCTATTTTCAGGTCTCAAGTAAAATTCCCAACCCAATTCGTTGCTAAACCCTGTTCTAGTGATAATTAAGGGTTCTCCTGACATAGTCACCTCTGCCATATCAAAGTAATTCCAAGGTTCTGGAAATGGACCATCAATCAAAGCGGCCAAAAGATCCATCGACCTCGGACCTTGTACTTGACTGACCCAAACATTCGGATCTCGAATAGTAACTTCAAAAGAGTTTGCGTGCGCTTTATACCAGCTAAGCAGATCACCGTCTGCCTGCACCATCCAAAGTTTTTTATCGTTAAAATGGAGCATCACGCCATCGGTTATTAGCCCTCCATCATGTAAACAGGCAAGTTGATATGAGCACCGTCCAGTTTTAAATTTTTTTATATCTCTGGTGAAAATGTAGTTTGCGAACTCCTCTGTTTGTGGACCTGAAATTTCCACAGGGAATTCTCCAGTGTTTCTTAAGATAACCTTTTGACGAACAGCCCAATATTGCTGATCGGCAGTGATATTGTTCAAATACTCCGGTGTCATTCTTTTATTGTACAACGAATATTCTGGATCAAAAGGTAGCTCAAGATACGACAACGGGTGGGGCTTGCAATTTTCAGGATGAGCCAACTCTACCCCTCTACCGGTCGGTTGAACAATACCTTTGATAACGTAGCGCCTATTCAAAATATCTTCATGCATGCTAAAACTCGAAAAAATGTGAATCAAAAATCCATAAGTGTCTTATGTTAACTTTTTATATCACAGGGTAGAAAAAAGAATAGTACTCTCGTAAGCAAAATGATTTCATAAAAATTATTTCCTCTATACAATACTTTGAATCATACTTATTATTCTTTACTTGTTCTATCGGATATATTGGCAGAGACTCAAATAGATGACTGAAAAAAAAATCGACCGGAAAATCGCCGTAATTTTTGTAACCGATGTAGTTGGATTCAGTAAGTTGATGGAAAAAAATGAAGCTGAAACCTTGCAATCTTTTCGAGCGTGCAAGGAAATTTTAGACAACCTTTTTACGGAACATAGTGGAAGAATATTTAATACTGCGGGAGACTCAGTTCTTGCAGAGTTTCAGAGTGCAGTATCAGCGGTGATTTGCGCTTCAGAATTTCAGAAACTTATAAAAGAGAGAAATTCCAATGTCAAAATTGACTCTCAAATGCATTTCAGGATTGGTTTAAACATGGGAGACGTAATTGTAGAGGGAGAAAACCTCTATGGTGACGGAGTTAATGTTGCTGCAAGACTTGAAGCACTTTCTCAGCCAGATGGAGTTTGCCTCTCTAAGAGTATCCATGACTTCGTGGCTCAGAAAACAGAATTACTATTTAATGACATAGGTGAACAAAAGGTAAAGAATACTACGGTTTATGCTTTTGATTTGGCTCTGGCAGACCTTGAGAGGAGAAACTCAGGTGTTAATGACTCTGCAAGTGACACTGAAGAAGTTAGCAAGCCCCCAGCGATAGCTGTACTTCCATTTAAGAATTTGAGTAATGATGAAGAACAAGAATACTTTGCCGATGGAATAACTGAAGATATAATTTCTAACCTGTCACTTTGGAAAACTTTTCCTGTTATTAGTAGAAATTCAAGCTTTAGCTTCAAAGGAACCAAAGATAAATCTGCTGATATCGCAAAAGCCCTCGGTGTAAGTTATTTAGTCGAGGGGAGTGTCAGAAAAGCAGGGACCAAAGTCAGAATTACAGCTCAATTAAACTTTGCATTAGAGGACAAACAGATATGGTCAAAAAGGTGGGACCGGTCACTCGAAGACATTTTTGAAGTTCAGGACGAAGTATCTCAAAGCGTAGCAGCATTGATCTCACCTGCGCTCAAAGATCAAGAGAGACTTAAATTAAGAGACAAGACCAAAAAAAATTTTGGAGCTTGGGATGAATACCTGCAGGGTCTCAGTATTTATAATAGCGATGTTTTTATGCGGGACGCAGATAAGGTTATTGAGCATTGTAAGCGAGCCCTAGAATTAGACGCAAATTTCTGTGATGCATACGTCTTGTATTGTAACGTGCTTCAGGGAGCAATTTACAATCACGAAAAGCAAGCCGAAAGAGAAGGAAACGAGAAACTCTTCCATCAACTAGCTCACAAAGCTGTTACAATAGACCCTGAAAATCCTGATGCATTATCGACATTGAGTTTATCCTACAGCATCAAAAGAGACTATCAGAAGCGGCTTGAGCTAGCTGAAAAAGCTCTCGATATCAATCCTAACCACCCTAGAACAAATTTTCACTATGGTCAGGCCCTCTCAAATTTTGGTAAATTCGAAGAAACACTTAAATATGTTAATAAGGCTATAGAGTTAGACCCCTTTTCAAGACGGAACTACGAGGGATTTTTTGTGCTGCTTTATATTGCTTTAAAAGACTGGGGCAATGCTTTGCACTGGTGTGACACTTTGAATGAACGTGGACCTCATTCTAGGTTTATTGGCTGGAAAGCCGCTATCTTAGGCAATATGGGAAAGATAAGTGAGGCGAAAAGCCATCTCGCTCTATTTAAAAAGGAAAGACCAGAAATTAATACTATATCAGATTATGAAAAAGTTGCTCCACTTATTATAAAAGATGTACTCATAGAAGGTTTAAGGGCAGCAGGCCTTGAGGAGAGATAAAGAAAATGGACAAATGTCATGTTATTGATCAGAAAAAATTGAGTCTAATGGCCAAACTTGCTATCGAAACTGGTTTGGGGCTTCGCGAAGGCCAAGATCTAATAATTACAGCTCCCATCGAGTCCCTGCCCCTGGTAAGGTTGCTTACTGCAGAGGCGTACAAGTCTGGAGCAGGCTTAGTAACGCCATTCTTTTCAGACTCCGAAATCACGCTTGCTCGGTATAAGTATGCTACAGACGCTTCTTTCGATAAAGCAGCCTCTTGGCTCTATAGAGGAATGGGCGAGGCATTCGACAACAATACAGCTCGAATGGCCGTAGTAGGAGAGGACCCAATGCTTCTTGCAGATCAAAACCCAGACAAAGTGGGTCGTGCAAACAAGGCTAACTCAATAGCATATAAGCCCGCTAGAGAGAGAATTACTCAATTTCAAATTAATTGGAACCTGATACCTTGGCCCGGCAAAAGTTGGAGCAACCGTATGTTTCCGGAGTTAAATTCTAATGAAGCCCAAAATAGGTTAGCGGAAGCAATTTTCCTTGCCACTAGGGTGAATGAGGCTGATCCTATTGAGGCTTGGCGCGAGCATAACAAATCTTTACGAAAAAAATCTGATTGGCTAAACAAAAAGGATTTTTATTCTCTGCACTTTATGGGACCAAACACAGATTTGACTGTGGGACTTGCTGACGAACATGAATGGATGGGCGGAGCCTCACTAGCGCAAAACAACATTGTTTGCAACCCAAACATTCCTTCAGAAGAGGTCTTCACAACGCCACATGCCTTGAGAGTAGATGGAACAGTCATTTCGACCAAGCCCCTCTCGCATCAGGGGACACTAATTGAGGATATTCGTGTCAGATTCGAAAATGGCCGCATCGTGGAGGCCTCCGCAAGCAAAGGAGAACAGGTGCTCATAAAGGTTTTGGATACTGATGAAGGGGCAAGACGATTGGGTGAAGTGGCTTTAGTTCCAGAAAGTTCTCCGATCGCTCAGTCAGGCCTATTATTTTACAACACTCTGTTTGATGAAAATGCAGCCTGTCATATTGCACTCGGTCAGTGCTACTCAAAGTGCTTCAAGTCTGACAGGAATCTTTCACAAAATGAGCTGTCCGCTAGGGGTGGAAATTCAAGCATGATTCATATCGATTGGATGATTGGGTCCAAACACATTAACATAGACGGGATTACGAAAGACAATCAAAAAGTGCCGATTTTTAGGGATGGGGAATGGGTGTAATATTTGTCTGATGCTTACTGATACTACAAATTCTGGGTTAAACAGTTTAGTTCCTGTAATAGCCGACTTTGTCTCCTTTTGTGGTGACACCTAAACCATTTATGGTTCTATTTACATAATTAAAGTAAGAGACAATCTGATTAACTTCTAGAATCTCACCGTCACAGATTCCTGCCTCTTTTAATCTGTCAACATCTGCTTTTTCCATTTTTGTCGGGTCACAGGTGAGTTTTTCTGCATAATTAAGCATAGCTAACTCACTGCCAGCGAAGAACTTTTCAGGCCTGCGCTTATCGAGCGCTTTTTTTATCCTTCTACTTTTTTTTTCGTTATCAATTAAATACTTCGCGTTCTTCCAGTGATTTTTCAAGGAATATTCACAGCTATTTATAATTGAAACATACGAACTAATGACTTCCTGCAACCATTCTGGAATAGTATTACCTGAGTCGTGAAGACACGAGCGATAAAGCGTTAAGTGACCTTTCATCGTGCTTGGTCTAAGAGAGTGAACACGCATCACATTGTCAACCGTTCCATGGGGCGTTTTTGCCTGGTCTAAAGCGCTCAGGAGGCCTTCGTCAGCTTCATTATCTGCAATCATTTTTATCCAGGCTGCCATAATTTCTTCCTTTATTTATTTTAATAAAGGCGCTTATTAAGCGCCTTTACCGAAGGTTTTTGTTTTGAATTTGAAGACTAAAGGCCCCATTTCTCAGCGGTAGCTTCAAAGAAACCTTTTGCCTGCTTTATCTTTATCCAATGATTTACAAAGTTTATCCACACTTGATCATCTTGCGGTAGCAACATCGCTAAAGGTGTTGGAGCTCTAGGGGCGTCAACAGAAATCTCTTTTACCTCTGAATAAGTTGCCTTAAGTGTTGATCCTTCAAGATTTGAAGTTACGAAAACATCAGCTCTACCAGAAAGCACCTCTTGGTATCCTCTTGCAGGCGCCTCTACACTTTTGATTTCAGCATTTGGAAACCATGCCTTAACCATTGGCTCCATCGCTGTCCCCAAGGTAGTTGCAACTTTCACTCCTGACTGATTAATGGAGTCCCAACCATTGAACTTGTCAACTTTATCCGCCGTCGTAAACGGTTTGAAGTTAACAGAGAGATAACTTTCGGAAAAACCTGCTGCCTTCATCCTGGACGCTTTTATAGATGCTGATCCAGTGATATGATACTTGCCAGCAACGACACCGTTCACAATTGTCTTCCAGTCAGTAGGAACGAATTCGATTTCGACCTCCATATCATTCGCAAGTTCAGTCATAATATCTATATCATAACCCTGATATTTGTTTGTAGCTGCATCTCTGATTGAAAACGGATTAAAATCACCGGTGGTTCCCGCTAATAATTTACCAGAACTCAAAATCTCATTCAAAGCTGAACCAGCCCAACCCACACTGGTAATCGGCACCAGTGTTACCACTACCAATAGTAAAACTCTAACTAATTTCATTTCAAATCCCTTTCTTTTTTTGTTCAAAATTACTTTTTTTTGCTTGGCGCCCCAGTATGACATTATAGCCATTGCTCCCATGCCTTACATACCTTGCTACACGACCCACAGTGGTTGTGCTAACTCCTGTTTCAGATGCTATTTGCCTATATGGTTTTTTCTCATTCAATAATCGTGCAATAAGCCATCTAGACGAAAACTCCTCAATTTCTGAAGGCGTACACAAATCTTCAAAAAACCTTCTACATTCGTCTACTGATTCTATGCACAAAATGGCTTCGTAAAGCTTTTGTTCTTCTTCTGCTGTAATCACAATGACTTACCTAAAAATGTTTCTTGTATTAATGTGTTAGTGTGTTAATACATTATTACTCTAGTTGTCAAGCGATTCTAATTTTTTGTTGTGTATTTTTAAACTAACCTATGGAATAAACGTAAATTTTCGATTAATTTTTTTTAATGCATTCTAAGTAAGTTAGATCCATTCAGAATGAACCCGACTCGAAAAGGAGAGAAATATAAATGAAGTTCACCTCCCAAGATCAATCTTCCGATGTAGTTATGGTAGACGTAAACAAAAGTTTTGGTGACTTTCAGGCGCTACACGACATTAACCTGACAGTAATGAATGGAGAAAAAGTTGTCGTATGTGGACCATCTGGGTCTGGAAAATCTACTCTGGTTCGTTGTATTAACGGCCTCGAAAATCACGAAAGTGGATCAATAGTGGTTATAGGACAAGAGGTTACACCAAAGATAAAGCAAAACTCACTATTTCGGTCAAAAATCGGCATGGTATTCCAACAGTTCAACTTATTTCCTCATCTTACAGTCATGCAGAATCTGATTTTGGGCCCAATGAAAACACTTGGACTGAACAAGAAAGAAGCATTGAAAAGAGCTGAAACACTCCTGGAGAGGGTTCAAATTCCTGAACAATCAGAAAAAAAACCTTCACAGCTCTCAGGTGGACAGCAGCAAAGGGTCGCTATTGCACGAGCCTTGTGCATGGAGCCCAAAATAATGTTATTTGACGAACCAACTTCAGCATTAGATCCTGAAATGATTTCTGAGGTGCTGGATGTAATAGTGGACTTAGCCAGTGAAGGAATAACAATGATTGTGGTAACTCATGAGATGGGTTTTGCGAAAAAGGCAGCAGACAGGATGATATTTATGGATTCTGGAAAGATAGTCGAAGAAAATGATCCTGAAAATTTTTTTAATAACCCTAAGACCGATAGATGCAAAACTTTTCTAGACCAAATTTTACAGCATTAATTTACTAATATGATATCAAAAACAATTTTATTATTCACTGTTATTCTTTTTGCCTACGGTTGCTCTTCATCCTCTGGGACTTGGGGATGGTACGTTATAGACCCATCGACTAAGGCTGGTTGGACCAACATTAAATTCCTTGTGGGTGGCTTTTATTCAACTATTGCACTTTCTTTGATTGCTGCCGTGCTTTCAATATTGTTAGGCCTGATGGTGGCTATTCCAGGAATCTCAGACAATAAGTTCATAAGAGCAACTAATAGAGTTTACGTTGAGTTCGTTAGAGCCATCCCTCTTTTGCCGATGTTATTTTGGGTTTTTTACGGGTTACCAGTAATTTTCAAATCTATGGGCCTTAATATAAACATTGACGCTTTCTGGGGAGCAGTTATAACATTGGCAATATCAGATAGCGCATTTACTGCTGAAATATTTAGGGCTGGAATTCAATCAATATCCAGAGGTCAAACTGAAGCGGCGCAAACCATCGGCTTGAACTACTTCCAAACTATGCGTTACGTGATTTTACCGCAAGCACTTAGACGAATTTTGCCTCCATTGGCCAACCAATTTATATATATCGTGAAGATGTCAGCATTTGCTTCAGTAATAGGAATGCAAGAGTTAACCAGACGAGCAAATGAAATCGTTGTAACTGAGTATAGACCACTAGAAATATATACACTTTTAATTTTCGAATACCTAGTTCTGGTAATTGTAATAAGCTTTGGAGTGCGCTGGCTGGAACGGAAGCTTGGATCAAATGAAAGTGCAGGGAATTAACCGTTACAAACTTAAATTATTCTTTAACCTTAACTTAAGAATAACTGAATTGCCGGTCAAAATTAATATAAATGATAAGTATGAAAGATTTGAGGGACAAATGGATTGGAATGAATTCTTAAAAGAAACAAAAGAAAATTTTGAAAAATTTAATAAGTGTTCACCCGAAACTTTTAAAGGGTTTGGGATAATGGGCAAGGACGCAAAAAAAGAAGGGGCGCTGAGTGAAAAAACCAAAGAACTAGTAGCGTTGGGTATATCTATAGCGACTCGATGCGAAAGCTGTATAGGACTTCATATGGAACACCTTGTAAGGTTGGGCGCCACGCGAGATGAAATTATAGAAACTCTAAGTATGTCGTCTTTTATGGGGGGTGGGCCATCCATAACTTACAGTGCCAAAGCACTCGATGCTTATGAACAAATCGTGGCACGTCAATCATAAATTCTTTAATTCAATAAAATAAAAAACTGAAGGTTATAGAAATGTCTTATGCTGAAGCAAAAAAACTAGATAAATCAAAAATACCTGTAATTGACATTAAAAAGCTTAGGAATGGAAGCGACAAGCGTTCTGTTGCGTTGGCACTTCATAAAGCAAGCTCAGGCTTAGGATTTATATATATTAAAAGCCATGGCATTTCCGAAGATTTAATTGAAGCCGTTAGATCTGATGGCTTACTGTTCTTTAGAAGTGAAGAAAGCAAAAAAAAAGAAATCACGGTCTCAAAAAAACATAGAGGTTGGCTTTCTTATGGCGGAGCAAAAATGGACGATGATGCAAAACCAGATCTCAAGGAGAGTTTTATTTGGGGGCATGAAAGCCTAGACGGGGAATCTTTAGAGAACCATCCCTTGAGAGGTCCCAATCTGTGGCCATCATTTATTCCTTCGTTCAAAAAAAATGCATTAGAGTACTTCACGCAAGCTAATTTGTTGGCAAAGACTTTGCTTCAAGGTTTTGCGCTAGGCTTAGAACTTGATGAGAGTTTTTTCATAAAAACCTCATCAAAACCTTTGAGCCGAGCCTCACTAGTGTACTACCCTAACCAACCAATAGAGTTCGGAAAGGATCAATTCGGGGTAAGCGCCCATACGGACTTTGGAGTTTTGACTATTCTCTGTCAGGACAGTGTTGGAGGACTACAAATTCAGGACATAAATGGTGAATGGTTTCATGCACCTCCAATTGAGGGGACAATGATTGTAAATGTGGCAGACTTACTATCAAGATGGACTGGAGGGGTTTACAAGTCGACCCCTCATAGAGTAGTCAATCAGTCTGGTAAAGAAAGACTATCCATCGTTGTAGCATTTGATCCCGATCCAGAAACTATGATAGATTCCAGAGAGGTTTTTGGAAAAGATTTTAAAACAAAAGATAAACCAATAACATGTGGAGATTATTTAATCTGGCGTTTTCAAAAGGCCTTCTCATACCGAAAATAGGCTGAAAATGATATTAACTCCCTTACAAATTGGGGCTCAAAACCTCCTTTTCAGATGCGCAAAACTAAGTAGTGGCGATAGTGTGCTGGTAATTTTAGAGGACCCAGAGCTTGGCTGGTACAAAAGAGACATAGCAGAAGTGATAATCGATGAGGCTTTAGCGCTAGGAATTCAAACTAGATTAATGACTGTTTCTGGTCCGACTAACGAAGTGAAGGATGATTTACTAATTGAAATGGAGAACTATGATTGCACCATTTTCTTTGCGCGCATCGGAGATCAAGATAGGTTTGAAGCTAATTCTTTTAAATCAAAAAGAGTAATGTCCTATGTCAGAAATGCTAGGGCATTGGCTTCCTCTTTTGGAACAGCCAGTTATATTGCTCTTCAAGAACTTAAAAACAACATAAATAATCTTCTGTCATCATCTGAAGAGATACATATCAGATGTCCAAAAGGAACTGATATCAGAAGCAGAAATCCTGGCTATAAATCTGAATTAATAAATGACGTAAGAATACTAAGGTTTCCAGTCGTTGTACCGGCACCTGTAGGCGCTTCTCTAACTAGTGGAAAGGTCGTTCTTGATAATTACCTGACCCCAACAGGGTCCAAAGTATATCAACCTGGAAGCCTTCCAATGTCTTCACCCATAGCCTTTTATGTAAACAATGGTCAAATTGTGAACTTTGAGGGTGACGCTCAATTAATAGAGGACATCAAAACACACTACAGGACCGTCGCAGGTCAGTTTAATATTACCTGGGACGCGGTTCATTCTTGGCACGCAGGGATACATCCAGGAACATCTTATAGTTATGATCCTGCAGTAAATCCAGACAGGTGGTCTAATAGTCTGTTTGCAAGCCCAAAATTTCTTCATTTCCATACTTGCGGTAATTATGCTCCGGGAGAAATATGTTGGATGGTAGAAAACCCAACTGTTAGTATCGCTGGACAAGCACTTTGGGACAATGGTGTGCTGAGGCCAGAGCTGTTCGAGAGTACGGATGCCTGCCTAAAAAAATGGCCAGATTTATACACGCTTTTTGGATAGCCGCATATCCGAAAAAAATCAGAGAGAAAACAATATTTACGCATTTCTTTCTCAATCAAGAGATTAGCTATTGTAAACCTTAACCCAAAACTGACATACTACTTTCTCTATTAATTTTTCTATTTCTTGAATAGAAACCCAAATTTATTGTTCTACCAATATATTTCAATTTCAACTGCACCGGATCAGTGTCATGCTCATGACCGTTTTCGCATGCTTCAATTAAGTTTGCCATGATGACACCTGCTACAGGAGCATTTTTGTACTGATTGCCACTCGTACCAATTGCCATGTAAAAGCCGGGTAAATCAGACTTGTCATATATTGGTATCCAGTCGTCAGAGACGTCATATAAAGACACTACACCTTTAACCTTCGAAGTTATCGGAAGCTTGGGATACCTTTGAGCCTGGCGTAACACCTGAGTTTTACATTGCTCAGTAAAGTTTTCATTCCAAGAATCTGGATCTACAAAAATACGTTCGTCACATTCTGGATCTTCGCTGCCAATCAGTATATTATTCCCTGTCTCTGGTCTACTGTAACAGCCTATGTCGCTATCTGAAATCACAAAACCTTCATTTTGGTAATCAAATGCTTCGGGAGCCTCCACATGTGAAACTTCCACCTTTAGAGCTCTCGTTTTTATATTTGATAACGACTCGACACCTGCCATTGCATTTACCTTCATCGAGTGAGGGCCAGCAACATTTATAACCACTCTAGAAGATATGGAGCAACCATCTGATAATATCACACCGCTTGCCCGGCCATTTTCTATAATAATCTTTTCAACGGATTTATTAAAGCTAAACCTCCCTCCATAATTTTCCGTAGCTCTCTGTAGATTATGAGCAGACAACTGAGGATCGTTTATGTATCCAGCTGTGGGAAAATATACCGAGCCTTTTAGCGAGCCCTTAGTTTTTTCTCCAAAATCGTCTGCGGATGGGAGTTTAACCGGACCAAACTTTCCGATATCAACAATTGGTAGCTGCTCTCTGATTTTTTCTGGCCCCCAAATCTCATAGGGGATCGACAATTCATCAGCTCTTTTGATAACGTTCTTTAAATGATCGTTAAACTTCGTTTGATAAATCATACACCCACATTCAATGAATTTTGCAAGACCCCGCTCATCAACGACTTCCAAATGAGACTTCCAGTCTTTCCAATAGTGATATCCTTCGAAAGCAAGAGCGCAGCCGTCAAACGTTGAATAGTGAACACGTATTATAGCGCAAGAGGCCGCGGTTGAACCATAGCCTGAGGTAGGGTGCCGATCAATATTAATAGTCCGCCAACCCATCTTCGACAATTCAAACGCTGTAGCCGCTCCAATTACACCGGCTCCAACGATAATCGCATCATAATCATAATTCACAATTTAGTCTCCACACCTACTAATTTCTTCGCAACTTTAACTTAAGATTACGTTTTACACAAAAAAAACATTTACAATTAGGATTTTTACAAACATTTAAGGTATTTCGTAGCACAAGATAAGACTCCATTGCGTGTTTGTTGATAGCTGCGAACCTCGGATAATATTTGTAAGTCATAAAATCATTGACTTTCTTCTCTTTAACTAATTGAAAAAGTCTGATAACGCACTAAGTAATGTCTAGCCAATTGGTCAGAGAAGATTAACGTGCAATGATAGTATGTTTGAATTAGATGGCAAAAGACAAGTGACAGGGTATCAATGCGGTTTAGAAGTTCATATATTTATGCCATCTTAATAGCGGTCATAGTGACAGGTTGGATGCTTTCGGATAATTACTGGCCTTCAGCCGGACCAACTCCTCAAAATTCTGAAGAGCTTGAAGCCTCAGAGAATTTGAAAGCCGGCACAGTCAAGCCTATAACGGTGACGGCGCTTAAAGTCGAAAACCAATTAGCGCCGTTAAAAGTAAGAGCGAGTGGTGTAACCCGAACTTTATTTGAAATCGATGTAGTCGCACGCCGTCAAGGAATTGTGAAAGACATAAGTGGCGAAGAAGGATCGTGGGTTGAGGCTGATGATATCCTGATCGAATTAGACAAAGGAACTTTGAAGGCTGATATTGAGGCGGCAAGGGCGGACCTTGATGCAGCAACCGCCGTTTATAATGATGCAAAAAAGCGATTTGGGGAAAATGGTGAGCTTGAAATGCAACTTCGATCTGCAGAGGCTGACCTCGAAGCAAATAAAAAAAACTATGAGATTGCGCAAAGTTTGGTAAAGAGCGGTGTTCAAACTGAACTGGCGCTTTCGCAGAAAAAAGCACTACTTAAGGCAGCAGAGACCAGACTTTTTGAATTAAAAAATGTTTCAAAAGAACTTGAATTGTCAAACTCATATGCAAGACTGAAAGCTATTGACTCTAATATTTTGAGATTGGAAGAACAAATGAAGTTCACCACAATCAAAGTGCCAAAAAAAGGCTGGTTAGAGGAATTGAAAGTAGAAAAAGGTGAGTTTGTCGATGAAAACAGGCCAGTGGCGAGGATCCTAGGCCTTCAATCTCTCGTACTCGACATGCCTATACCCCAAACAAGCATCGGCAAAATAACTATTGGTGATCCGGTGGAGATAAATTTTTTGGGCACTGGAGCTAAAATTGGCCGCGTAGATAAAATAGCAGCGGCTGCGAATGAGTCTACCAGAACATTTGATGTTCAAATTGAACTAGAGAATCCTGACGGATTGTTGCGAGCTGGAATGACTGGCGAAGCAAGCATCATAGTGGATCAAGTAAAAGCGTTTAAAGTGTCACCAGCGCACCTAAACGTTAACGATGATGGCCAATTGACGGTAAAAATAGTGACATTGGAAAGTCTTGTAAAAGTGGTACCAGTGCAACTTGTAAGAACTACGGGAAACTTTGCATATATTTCTGGTTTAAAAGATGGATCACTGCTCCTTACAACAGGACAGGCATTCTTGAGTGAAGGGGAATTAGTATCCTACTCACTCGACCAAGAAAAGGATAACTGATGGGATCGATTATATCGGCTGCGTTTGCACGACCAAGCGCTATATTTTTCATGTTGTTAATAATTTTCGGCGTTGGCCTCACTTCATTCAGAAGCATTCCGAAGGAAGCAAGCCCCGACGTTGATATCCCCGTTGCGTACGTCTCTGTCGGCTACTCCGGAATATCCCCAACAGACGCTGAAAAACTGTTAGTAAAACCGCTTGAAAAGAAATTAAGGTCTGTCGCAGGATTAGATAAAATGACCAGCGTTGCAACTGAAGGGTATGCCTCAATTACTCTAGAATTTTTAGCTGATGAAGATATTGATCTTGTTCTGGATGATGTTCGAGAGGCGGTCGATGAAGCGAACTCAGATCTACCGCCCAATGCTGACGAGCCTGTAATATACGAGATTTCGCTATCGCTGTTCCCAATACTTACGGCAGCTATTTATGGCGATGTTCCAGCGAAAACCTTGATAACGGCTGCCAGAGAGTTAAAGGATAGGATTGAAGGTATAGACGGAGTATTAGAAGTAGAGATAGGAGGTGATCGAGAGGAAGTCGTTGAAGTGTTGATCGATGCAGGAGCAATGGAAAGCTATGGCCTAAACCCCGCTTCAGTAATCGGATTAGTCTCTGCTAACAATCAATTGGTAAATGCAGGGGCTATAGATACTGGTGCTGGCCGTTTTGTGATAAAAGTACCAGGAGTTATCGAAACATTGGAGGACCTTAGCAATTTACCAATAAAGATAGGAGATGGCACAACTATACACTTTAGCGATATCGCCGTTGTCAGGCGTGCCTTCACAGACACTGATAGCTGGTCACGTGTCAATGGCCAAAGTTCTATTGTTTTGGATGTGAAAAAAAGAGTTGGCGCGAATGTGATAGAGGTCGTCGAAGCAACGCGGGCAACAATCGATGCTGGAGCAAAGCAAATTCCGGGCAATGTGAGTGTGAGCTACCTTTATGATGACTCAAAAACAGTCCGTAACTTGTTGAGTGACCTAGGGAACAATGTAACTGCTGCTGTAGTAATAGTTATGGTTGTAATAGTGGCAAGCCTCGGCCTCAAAAACGCGGCGCTTGTAGGACTATCAATCCCAGGAAGTTTTCTCATAGGTATTTCCATCTTGTATCATATGGGGATTACGATGAACCTCGTTGTGTTGTTCTCTTTAATTTTGGTCGCAGGAATGCTTGTTGATGCGGTGATTGTGACAACAGAATACGCTGATCGACGCATTGCCCAGTCAGTAGGGAAAGTTCAAGCTTACAGAGAGGGGGCAATTAGGATGGCTTGGCCAATAATTGCCTCGACCGTAACGACCTTGATGGTATTTTTGCCTCTACTTTTCTGGCCGGGTATCGTTGGCGGTTTTATGAAATATCTACCAATCACGGTAATTTGTATCCTCTCGGCTTCTTTAGTAATGGCTCTTATTTTCGTTCCGGTTCTTGGAGGCATATTTGGTAAGAGCAGGCAAAATTTTAACAATGCTCATCGCTCTGCACCAAAGCTCTATCGGTGGGTGCTCAAGCGGGCTATTAGATATCCATCGCTCGTGGTGACAGCGGTGGCCGGTTTCATGACTTTTAGTTTTACAGTTTATTTCTCAGCAGGTTTAGGTGTCTCGTTTTTTCCAGATATAGAGCCAGAACAAGCAGTGGTACAAGTTCTATCGCGTGGTGATCTTGCAGCTCGAGAGCGAGATCAATTGGTACAAGACGCAGAAAAGAAGATATTTGATGTGGAGGGAATATCCGCAAAATATGCTAAATCTGAGCCGTCAAATGGTCAACAAGCGAAAGACTCAATTGGCTTTATACGAACAGTCTTCGAAGACTGGCAGCAAAGAGAAAAAGCCTCTGAACTTATACAAGAGATGCGGTCACGGCTAGATAATTTAGAAGGGGTCAGAATTAATGTGCAAGCCCAAAAAGATGGTCCAGGGGGCGGACTGCCAATTCATATCGAAATTTATAACGACGATCTCGAAAAAGGGGCAAAAGCTACCCAGATAATGAGAGAAATAATGGTTGAAATGGGAGGCTTCGTTGACACTGTGGATAGTCGCCCAATGCCTGGAATAGAGTGGACTTTGGATTTTGATAGAAATGAAGCGAGCCGGCATGGTGTTTCAATTGACGCTCTGGGAAATATGGTTAAGCTGTTAACAGCTGGTGTAAGTATATCCGACTACCGCCCGGATGATACAGACGAGGAGTTGGACATCAAGTTACGTTTTCCTAGTGACCAGCGAAATTTGGACCGCTTAGAAGAACTCAGGGTGCCCACCGCTTCTGGTGAATACGTACCCCTCTCTGTTTTTGCTAAACTTATACCAAAGCAGAAAGGGGGAGATATTCAGAGAAAGAATGGGCAACGGTTTTACTATATTGACTCGAACGTAGAAACAGGAATTTTACCAGACAAACAGATTGAAAAACTGGAAAAAGTACTCGCTGATCGCTCGCTCGACAGCTCAAGTAAAGTTGTGTTTGGGGGTGAAAATGAAGATATAGCCGAAACCCAACAGTTTTTAGGAAAGTCTTTTGCGTTGTCAATGTGTCTAATGACATTAATTCTTATGATCCAATTCAATTCAGTGTGGCAAACCATAGTTACGATGTCAGCGATAATACTTTCCTCGGGAGGAGTTTTTCTCGGACTTTGGCTCATTGATAGGCCCTTTGGAGTAGTTATGTCTGGACTTGGTATAATAGCGCTAGCCGGAATCGTCGTTAATAATAATATCGTATTGATAGACACGTATAACGAGTACAGGAAAAAAGGCTATGAAGCTCGAAACGCCGCTTTTCATGCAGGCCTTGCTCGTTTTAGACCCGTAGTACTAACGGCTATAACCACGATATTAGGTCTTATCCCAATGGTGATGGAGTTGACAATACGTTTCTCAGATAGATCAGTACTTGAAGGAGCCCCTTCTTCGCAATGGTGGACTGATCTCTCGAGTACAATTGCAGGCGGGTTAACGTTTGCAACTATACTTACACTTTTGGCAACTCCAGCTTTACTTGTCTTAGGAGCCAATGTCTCGAAAGGCATAGAAAAAATTAGGAACCGTCCATTGTGGCGTAGATCAGTAGCTTGATTAAAGAACTTTTAAAGTATCTTTAAGTAGGAAAAGTTCTGAGGGAGATCCCTTTTGTTATGTCTACCGTGTTTAATAAAAAAGCTGTGTTGGTCGCTAAAAAAGTTTTAAGTGGCCTAGCGCCCGACATAGAGTTAATAGCGCTAGACAGCGCTGCTGGTACGGCGAAAGAAGCGGCAGATTCATTGGGCGTAAATGTTGGCTCAATAGTTAAAAGTATAATAGTAAAAGACGACACCGGTCTATTTTATCTTTGTCTCTGCTCAGGAGATAAGCAATTACAATTAAAAAAAGTTTCGCGAATTATAGGTAATAGGGTAATCAAAGCAACGGCCGAGGAGGTAAAATCACAAACTGGATTTTCTATTGGCGGCGTTTGCCCCGTGGGCCATCTAAATACACCAGCGCAGGTATTCTTGGACATGCACCTTGATCGGTTTGACACTCTCTACGCCGCTGGGGGTCATCCATTTGTGGTTTTCGAAATAACCTATCAACGGCTTCTGCGTCTCACTAATTCTAAACCCAAAGACATCTCAGCTTAAAACCAAACCCTTAATTTGAAAGACGTTTTTCGTACTAGGTCAACCTCTACCATTATTGTTTATGGCTTGATACTAGTAATAAGCAAAAGAGCTTTATTTAAAGCACGTATAGCGGCAGTGCAGTCGAAAAAGTCCACGAAAGAGCCCCTCCATTTGCGATCCCAACTGAGAGCATATTATTATACCTTCTATGCAATATGTTACTCAAAAACCCAAAAACCATGAAAAAGGCTATGAATAGAACTATGATATAAAACAATAGAAATAGTTCTTTAAAATTGAAGATTAACGCAGGCAAAAATGATATAATTAAAATTAACTTGCTTAGGTTCGCTATGATCGTACCTTGCTCTTTTGTGTCGTAAATAAATTGTATGGTAATCATGATTGGTATACATCCTATTAAAAGAATGCAAAACAAACCCACTCTAGGGCCTGTTGGATAAAAAGAACTTACGTAATTGTCAAGCAACGCTCCCAGAATCAGAGAAAAAAATACAAATAGCGAAACACAGAGCAGCATGTTAAAATTTTTAGATAGATTTTTATTTTCGTGGAGTTTTAAAGCCCAGCACAAGATAATGGAATAAAGAACTAGATGGACCAAAAGATAATTGTGAGCAGCATAAGATAATATCGGTGGGGTATAAGTAAGCAGAACTATAGGCGTTAAGGTTAAAGCTAAAAGGTTACCAATGATTATTCTTTTCTTACTGATCTCAAGCTTAACAGCTCTATTTTTGGGAAGGTATGAAGTGCATATGATGAACAAGAAAATCAAAGAAACAAATAGGACCGTCACCCATACCCCTATTTCATTCGGTTCTGCACCCGAGTCAAATTTAAGAACTGAATTTATCCATTCTATAATCTCTTCTTGAGTTCGAGTGGAAAATAAAATCCCGACATGATCCGCGTTTTTTATCGTCGTTATTTTCCTCGCAGTTCCATCAGCAAAAGAGCCGTAGACATAATCTTCTTCTGGCATTTCTATTCCTAGACCCTGAAATATCTCAATGGCTTTTCTACGCAATTTCGGTTCCCAGAGCCCATTAATTATAAAAACATTTTTTGGATCAGTTTTAGTAATTACATCAGTATAGGTGGAGATACCAATAGCTGATACAAGACTGTTATTGGTTAAAGCGGTTCGAAAAATAATGTCAGATGCCATTGAATGCCCAATAATTACCCCTTTCGAAACAGCACGATCTTTTATAAACTTTTCAACTATCATTTCAGTTTGATCAACAAAGATTCTTGTTGCTCCACTTGTCAACGTTATGTCCCCAGAATAAGGCAATTCGTGACGGCCATGTCCCAGAAAATCAAATCGAACTGTAATATATCCTGATTTAGCCAAAGCAACGGCGATAGAGCGCATAAAACTCGTGGAACCAGCAAAGCCATGAGCTAAAAAAACTACTACATCATTAGAATCTCTTGGTTCCGTTATCACTACCGGCGTATCATCAATTACCATACGAACTGTGTTTAAACCAGTCTCAGCTTCTTTTAATTTGACTACCGATACGGCAAGCAAGATGAGTGCGATACCAAGAGCGGTGACTTTAATGCGATACCATAACACTATTCATTCTCTTTGATTACTAGATTTTGAGGCACCTGGAACTAAGCTCTAGTGTAGAGCTACAAATAGATTCTCAAAAGTCCAATTTTAAGGAGTTGATACTTTTTTGTAGCTTATCAAGTTCTTCATGAGTCAAAATTTCCTTATTAATTTTCACCTCGAAACCTTTCCCCTCCAGATTCACCATATTTAAGTTTTCAGATGCAATGACATTCAGAGGAAAGAATTTTATTTTACGTGAAAAGCCTTTAACCTCTGCCTCTCTGACTCCTTGAAACTTAAAATATGCCTTCACAAGCATATATGTTTCCTCGGAGACATTTATTGATCCAGAACTTGAAAGATGCTCCAATCTTGAAGCTAAATTCACGGCACGACCAATCGCCGTATAATCTATTCTTTCTTGGCTACCAAAATTACCTACGGTGCAAAAACCTGTGTTGATGCCAACCCTAATCTGCAAGGGCTCTCGAAGACCAAAGTGTTTTCCCCAATAACCATCTAACTCTAACATTCTCTTTTGCATCTGAATTGCCATTTCAACACATTTCTTTGCATCTGCCTCTGGACCATCAGTTTCAGGATCACCAAAAAAAACCATGACGGCATCACCAATATACTTATCAATTGTTCCACCATGTCTAAGCACGATATGAGACATTTCGTTTAGATAAAAATTTAAAAGATTAGTTAATTCCTCCGATTCGAGCTCGTCAGAAATACTTGTAAAACCTACTATATCAGAGAAGAATATAGTCAGCTTTTTTCGATAACTTTTTACTTCTCCACTTTGCTTCCCACTGAAAATCTGTTCGTGAATTTGAGGAGATAGATATCTTGAAAGTTGGGACGACACTTCTTCTAGCTCTTTACTTTTTGATAGTGCCTCCGCCTTTGACTCGTCAGCCACTTTTTTCTGAATTGTTAACTGCTGAGACAGAGACTTACGCATATTTGCCTCAAGACGCAACTTGGCCAAATCCTTCTTTAGTTCTCGTATTTCGAGATCTTTCTCACTCTCGTTCATTTTTTTCCTTAGTCATCGGTTTCTTTTTTTTATACCAAACTTTTTGTCATATTTGTTTGACATAATCTATTATTGAAGATTAAGCATATGTTATAACATGAGTTATATGCAAATGGGGAGGAATTAAATTGGCATATTCATCTAGTTGTCTTTGCGGCCGGATTAAATTTGGTTTTGAGCTCGACCCAATGCTCCAGTTTCAATGTCACTGCTCAACATGTTATAAGATCTTTGGAACTTCAATGTCCGGCCTCACGATGCCCGAGCACGAGATAAATGTTGATGGGGAGTTATCAGTTTTTACTACCGTGGGCGGAAGCGGTAACGACATGCATTATTACTTTTGCTCTAGATGCAGTACCATAATTTATAATAAACCAGAATTACTTGGAGGGATGGCGTATGTCCTCGCAGGGGCTTTCATTGACCAAATAGAGTTCACGCCTACTCTTGAACTTTGGACCGGGGGTCGACCCAAATGGATGCCAAAAGCACCATCAATAATCGAGTCTTTCAAAGACAACGGCACAGTAGAGAGAATTGAAAAACTTTTGGATAACTTAGATCAACGCGAATAACATATGGATTTTGGCTAAAGGAAAAGAATTTTCTCTCTATCCAGTATTATACGGCTTCCACATATCGAAACTCTCTAACCGCGGGTCCGTCCAATTTGGCAAGAGCTTCCTGATATGCATCACTGTTGTAACCTGAATGAGCAGCTTCCAAACTCTCCCATTCGATAACTACGGTCCGTGTCTTTTTTCCGTCCTCTCTCACAGCTAAAGGTATTCCTCTCGCCAAAAACTTTGCGCCCGCTGCTTTCATCGCCGGACCTGCAAGTTTGGCATAGTCGGCCAACTTTTGCTCATCCCCTATTGACTTATATATAACCACCTGAAGAATCTTTGTCATTTTTACCTCTCTTACTAACTTAAGCTCTCTAATGCGTACTTATACTTAATGAACAAATCGAAAAATTCCAACATATTATTCTCTTAAGATATTAAATGTAAATGGAAAAACACGTCAAGCTCGTCTCACCGATCTTCAGCACTTTTAAGTGTTTATTCTACAGCATCTTCCCAATCAGTAACATCGGGATAGAACCTTTTTCGCCATTCTAGGACCCGTGGGTTCATTACTGATTTCCACAACACTGGAAACAGACTTAACAGAACCATGAGCGGATATCCAAAAGGAAGTTGCGGTGCCTCAGAGGCCTCGTAAGACTTTAAAAGAGGGTACACTCTATTAGGTTTTACATGATGATCCGAATGTTTTTGCAAATTAATCAACAGAAAGTTACTTGCCTCATGGTTCGCATTCCAACTATGGTGAGGTTTTGTCTGTTCAATTTTACCGTTACTTAATTTTCTTCTGGTGAGACCATAATGCTCAATATAATTGACGACCTCCAAATGTAGAACAGCCACAGCCGCCTGAATCACGAATAAGATTATCCCCCAAAAGCCTCCAATTATATAGGACGCCAAAACATATAAACTTGGAAAAATTACATATATCCAAAATGGATTCGATTTGTCAAAAACACTTTTACCATTGGCTAATAACCTCCCGGATTCAACCTTCCAGGCCGACAACAGACAACCAGGGAGTATGCGGACCAAAAATTTGTAAAAACCTTCATTGAAACGGGCCGTTACTGCGTCTTTTTCGGTTCCTACATAACGGTGATGGACTAAAACATGCTCGGTCCTAAAGTGACCATAAAGAGCCATCCCCATTAGGCTATCTGCCAAAATACGCTCTTTAAAACTCTTCTGATGCATAAGCTCGTGCGCAAACACAATACCGACAGCGCCAGTCACCATGCCTTGCACCAACATCAGAGCAACTTGCTCAAACAAGCTCCAATCAGAAAATTTAAATATCGTAATCAGGCCTCCAAAAATCAAAAAAACTTGAAGGAATGGCCAAATCCACAAAATTAATTTGTATCGTCTCAAGTCCTTTCCGTCATTTTTAGGACTATTAATTCTTTCACCTAGAATAAAATCAAATAAACTTATTAAACCATAACCAAAAAAAGGAGCTATTAATATTGTCCATCCACCAAAGCACCATGCAACAAACATCATTGGAATAAAAAAAAGTGGAAGGCCATACGCTAGTGCGGGGCTTAATTCTTCATTTACATTAGCTTCCGTCATTTCGTTATTTCCAAGACAGTTTTAAGTCAAATTTAGAATTAAAATTAGAGCCAGTGATCTTATAACAATATCAGCTAATTCGTGTTTAACTTCCCGAAAGAGAAAAGTAAACCACCAGCCTGATAAAAGAAAAACCACAAAAAAAATCCAAAGTGAGACGAATTTCAGAAGAAGGGTTCTCAAACTAAATAATTCAGCTACAGTGACTCTAAACGTAACTAACGTAAATACTGGCTTCGAGATGCGTGCTGTAGCTTATTCAGAATTTGGTCCTGCAAAAGATGTTTTGTTCCATACCGACATACCGGTTCCAACTCCCGGAAAAGGAGAAGTATTAATCGAAATTTATTTTTCTGGTGTGAACCCATCCGATGCAAAGGCAAGAGCCGGCAACCGCCCTGGTATGAAAAAGCCTGAATTTGAAAGGATTATACCGCACTCAGATGGTTCAGGTGTAGTGACTGCTGTTGGACAAGGGGTTAGCAAAGAAAGGGTCGGAAAAAGAGTATGGGTTTGGAATGGGCAATGGAAACGAGACTCTGGAACAGCGGCTGAATTTATTGCCTTGCCGAGCGAGCAAGCCGTTGATATGCCCGATAATATGTCATTTCAAACCGGAGCCTGTTTAGGAATTCCAGGACTTACGGCCTCGTATTGCACTTTAGGAAAAGGTCCTTTGTCAGGAAAAACTGTATTAATTTCCGGGGGAGCCGGTGCAGTCGGACATAATGCAGTACAACTTGCTAAATGGGCAGGCGCAACCGTAATTTCGACCGGCTCTCCAAATACTTTCAACCATATAACTTCAGCTGGTGCGGATAATGTGTTTGATTATCGTGATACTAACTTGGTAAGAAAAATTCTTAGCATCTACCCTCTTGGAATAGATCTTGTCGTTGAAGTCGAATTTGGAGAAAATATAAACTTGTTACACCAGGTACTAAAACCAAATGGCATTATTTCAGTTTACGGATCAGCAAAAAACATGAATCCTTCTTTTGACTTTGCACCATACCTTTTTAAAGCCATAACAATTGATGTTTCTCTTATTTATATTTTATCTGACAAGTTAAGAGAATTATCAATCAAGGCTCTTCATGATGCGTATCATGAACGTGGTTTTAGACCCGTTGTGGACAAAGTCTTCGATATGGAACATTGCGCCACTGCGCACGATGCAGTCTTAACATCCGGGCGGAAGGGCGCGATTTTACTTACGGTGAAACAATAAATTAAATATTTTTAATCATTAAATCAGCTCCCGAAAACCTTTGAAAAATTTGTTTCTTCACGCAGGTCAGAAAAAAGTATAGACTAGTCCCTACGATAAATTAAAACTTTTCTGGAAGTAGAAAAATGGACTCTGTTAAGTTTACTCGAATGAAGGACGGTGATCGCGAAGATTACGAGTTTTTAGCCGAGCACGAAATAAATTACACAAAAGGTACAGCTGACAGGCTTATAAAGGCTTTGGTAGACTTGGACGAAAGTTTGTCAGGTTATCAGGTAACTCGGTTGGGCCATTCTTTACAGTCAGCAACACGTGCATGGAGCGACGGTGCAGACACCGATTGGATAGTATCAGCGCTTTTACACGATATAGGGGATATTTATGCACCCTTTAATCATGACGAATATGCGGCAACAATCTTGCGACCATTTGTTCGAGAACAATGCACATGGGTAGTAGAGAAACATGGAGATTTTCAAATGGTCTACTACGGTGATTTTGTAGGAGGAAATCCTCATAAGCGGGATGTTTACAGAGAGAACCAATATTTTGAAGATTGTGTTGCGTTTTGTGAACTCTGGGACCAGGCGAGCTTTGATCCAAAATATAATACAAAGCCCATTGATTTTTTTAGTGAAATGGTTCGAGAAGTTTTTGCTCGCACACCATACGATCCAAACTCTATACAAAAAGGTGTACGAAAACCACTAGTAGACAAAGAAGTTGCGGCAAAACGTAGAACCGAATTTTATAGTGATGACAAGCGAACTTGACTTCAAATCTATAATTGATGCGACAAGTAATGGACTGTCGATACCACCAGCTTTTTATTCATCAACAGAAATAACCGAATACGAAATCGAAAAAATTTTCAGACGGAAATGGATCTGCGTTGGTCGAACAGACCTTGTTCGTGCCCCCGGCGATTACGTGACTCTAGATATAGCAAAGCAACAGATAATTTTACTCCGAGATCAAAAGAAAAAACTCAGAGCTCTTGCAAACACGTGTCGACACAGAAACGCCCGCCTACTAGAGGGAGCAGGTCAGTGTAAAGGCTTAAGATGCCCCTTTCACTCGTGGTTCTATGGACTAGATGGGACACTTATATCAGCACCAGAAATGAGCACAGCAAATGGTTTTGACAAATCTAATTATAATTTGCGGAGCTATCTTGTCGAGGAACGTTTTGGCTTCGTATTTATATCTGTAAATCCCAAGGCAGATAACTTTGACAATTTTGTGGGCAATTTTTATGATTTGCATTCATTTTGGCCAATCGAAGAATTGATCTCCGTCAGGCGTAGAGAGTTTACTATTGAGTGCAATTGGAAGCTATTCCTTGAAGTATTCAACGAGTATTATCACTTGCCCTTTGTCCACCCAAATTCGGTTGACAGTATCTACTGCAAGCCAAAAGCCGGAGACCTTGTAAAGGGAGAATTTGCCACACAATTTGGTAAAACACATGGTACCGGTGGCTTGCTCGAAAGCAGTCAAGAAAAAGCTCTCGCTAACATGCCGCGCTTAAGCGGTCCGGCAAAATCAGGCGCGAGATACACCTGGTTATTTCCAAACATGACTTTCGCAATTAGTAGAGATGCCCTGTGGTGTTATGAAGCATATCCCATCGATGCTACCAGTTGCAAAGTTCTACAAACATCTTGTTTTCACCCTGAGTCTGTGCGTCTTCCAGACTTCGACGAGAAATCCGCCGCATATCTTGAAAGGTTGGACGCAGCGCTGGACGAAGACATTCCAGCACTACTTAACCAGCAGATAGGCATGAGCTGTCCTGACGCTCTTTCCGGTAAGTTCCAACCTGAGCTCGAAGCTAATGTTGCATCTTTTGCGAGATGGTATGCAAGAATGTTAAACTGGCAACCAAATGGTTAAATTTATAGAATTTAGAGATTGTATTATCAAGAGTGACAGAATAATTTAACGTCAAGCTATTAGCAACAAACACTATCAGGCAGCACAAAATGAATTTATCAAATTTAGACACTTATCGAGAAGACTTTAATCGGGATGGTTTTGTCATGGTGAGAAATGCGATCAAAGCTGATCAACTCGCAGAATTGAGAAATGAACTTAATGGATGGATCGAAGAGTCAAAAAGATTTACTTCTGATTATGGGATCACCATTGATGGTCGACCACGCTTTGACGTCGAACCTAACAGTCACTCCGCCAAAAGCCCAGCTCTACGAAGAATCTCCTCTCCAATTGAAATCTCACAAGCTTTTCTAGATTTTTCGCGAAATAATTTGGCACTGGACCTTACAGCACACATATTCGGACCCAATATCAAATTAGTTAATTCCAAAATCAATCTCAAATTGCCGGGCTCTGGCACAGCAGTAAAATATCATCAAGACTTTCCATTCGAGCCACACTCAAACGATAATCTAATGACAGCTTTGTTTTTTCTGGATAACGTTACTCAGCAAAACGGACCTTTAGAGGTTGTCCCGGGAACCCATAAAGAGGAGATACATACTCTATGGCAAGAAGGCATTTTCACTGGCTTTGTCAGTAAAGATGTTGAGGAGACTGCTAAGGAAAGTGCAGTCAAATGTATTGGGGAAGCTGGCGACGCGTGCCTAATGCATACGAGAGTGCTGCACGGTTCGGCTCCAAACCATACTGATAAGCCTCGGAGTTTATTCATCGTGTGTTACGCCGCTGAAGATGCCATTGCTCTCGACAAGAATCATATACCCAGTAAGTTTGATGGCGAAATAGTGAGAGGAGTAAAAACAGGAAGAGTTCGTACTACTGTTTTTAATATGGATTTGCCTGAATATCCAAAGGAAACATCTTTTTTTGGACAACAAGCGAAAACTTGATCTAGACCTGCTGATCATATTTTCTTAGACGAACCTAATAGTTTCGTCCAGTGTCCAATTTTCTTTAAACCTCTTTTCTGATCTCGCTTTCTATCTCGTTTTATTAAAGTAACGAACTAATAGACTGATTGCCGCTGTACTTAAGCCTGCAACTAATCCCGTCCAAACGCCTAGCTCACCAAAACCTAATCTGAACCCAAGTATATAACTAGCGGTCATACCAACACCCCAATAACTCAGCGCAGCATAACAAAAAGGTATACGAACATCCTGTAGTCCACGTAGAAGCGCTAATCCGACGGCTTGAAGCCCATCAACAAGCTGAAAGATAGCCGCAATCGTTATTAGCTTGAGACCAATTATAAGAATTGAGTCACGCGCCTCAATGTTAGGGTCTAAGAAAAACGAGAGAAGCGCTGTTGGAAAGGACAAAAAAATGGCAATCACCAGAAAGGCAACTCCAAAAGTTACACTCAAAGTTACATAACCAATTCTCCTGAAGGTTTCCGGTTTCTCATTATTCCCTACAGCATTTCCCGTTAGAGTTGTGGCAGCTTGCGAAACGCCTAGGTGAACCATAAATGTTATAGCTGCTAATTGAATTGCAATACCATGAGCGGCAAGTTGGGTTGTCCCAAGCCACCCCATCATTACAGCAGTACCAGAAAAAAGACTTGACTCGGTCAAGTATGTTAGGCCAATCGGTACACCCAACTTAATTAGTTTGTTCATAGCTGCTTTGTCTAAACAAAAGAAATTCTTGAATAGGTTATGACGACTAAAGTGCCGATTAATATAAATTACAAATATAGAAAATATTAAAGTGTGCACTCCTATTGTTGAAAGTGCCGCACCCTGAATACCCATTTGAGGAAAACCCCATTTTCCAAAAACAAGTAGCCAGCCGAAAAAGAACTTAAAGGCTAACCCGAGCAAAGTTGCCCAAAGAACTATATTAGTGTGTTTTAATCCCGTTAAGTAGTTTCGCAATGTAATATCTAAGAGCGCAGGAAGCATGGCAACCCCCATAATTCTGAGGTATTCCTGTCCTAATGTTGAAATATTATCCGATTGCCCGAGAAAACCTAAAATAGGTTTCGACCAAAAGAGAAATGGAAAAACCAATACGGCATAAGAAATTGATAACCATAATGCCATTCGTGTGCTTCGCCGCACATTATTATCTTCACCACGGGCGTCATAGGCAGAAATTACAGGCATAACGGCAAAAGAGAACCCACTACCAACTATGAATAGAGAGAAAAAAAGCGCGCCACTCACCACTGAGGCCGCTAAAGCAGTATGATTATAGTGCCCAAGCATTGCTGTATCAACAATTGTTAAAGAAAACTGGGCAATGTTCCCACCTACCAAAGGTAGACCTAAGAAAAGCAGGGCACGGTAAATGGACTTATTATCTTTCATAAATACCACGTATAAATATTTTTTATTAACTGCAAGCCAGAGAGAATAACTTTACTCAGTTAAATGAGTAACCACCACTTTGTTAAACGAAAACCTACTATATCACACGAACATCACGCGAAAGCTTAGACAAAGCCACACAATCATGCTCACGTACGTGAATGGTTTCACTAAGTTCCATTCCCCAACCCGTCATCCACATGCCTAATATTATATGAACTACGGCATTTTGTGGCACCTTAACTCGCTCTTTCTCCCTGAAGCTTACCGTCCGTTCTCCCCAGTCCGGTGGATAACCAACACCGATGGAGTAACCGATTCTACTTTTCTTTTCCATCCCATATCGATTTAAAACGAGCTGCCATTGCTTATGTACTTCAGAAGCGGGAACGTTCGCCCGCAGTGTACCTAACACGGCCTCCATACCCTCCTCGACAGCCTTGACAGTATCCACAAATTCCTTTGGCTTTTTTGAGCCAATTTGTACTGTCCTCGCTAAACCTACATTGTAGCGGTTGCGGCAGCCACCAAGTTCAAAAGCAACTATTTGATCTTTCTCCAATTTTGCATCGGTCCAAAGTGGATGAGCAGTTGAAGCCATCTTCCCCACCAAAATTAAGGGATGAAGAGCAGTAATATCCCCCCCAAACTCGCTTGTTCCTTTTATTTGAGCCGATATGATATCAGCCATAAGATCACATTGTCTTACACCTGGTTGAATTTTTTCCCACGCCGTCTGCATCGCTAGATCCGCAATCGTAGCTGCCTGCTGCATCACTTTTAATTCGACCTCGCTCTTAACTAATCTTTCCCAATTGACAAGCAAATCAGCCTCTACCCATTTCGCATTTTGTAGGTGAAACTTTAGAATCGCGATTGATCTCGGTGAGGTATAGTAAGCATCACTTTCATATCCGATGACCGCGGCACCATACCCAGATTTTTCCATCCATTCTGCAACAAAATCTGACGGGTGCTTATCATCGCGTTGTACTAAAGCCTCTGGATAGCTTACAACTTGGAGTGGAGTTAGGAAGGTAGTGAAGCTGGCAGCACCTGAATCCATTTCTCGTCCTATCCAGAAAGGTCCACCATGTAAGTCGAGCAAAAGCATTTGAGGCGTATAAAAAGACCATGCATCATAACCAGTTAACCAGTTGATATTAGAAGGATCTCCAACCAACAGCACCTCAAGCCCACGTTTTCTCATTGAGGCGCGTACTAATTCTATTCTGCGATGATATTCATCTTTCTTGAACGCTGGACTCATACCGAGAGAACCTCCATATTTATTAAGAGTTGAAGTAACCTTGACTTTGACAACATAATAACCATTACTGCCCTTAATGTTTATAAGTTGGAAAACGAGAAGTTCAAAATAAATAATTGCCGATATAACGCTGATAAGTATAGGAGGACAAATGCTTGCTCGCCGTCTTAACCGATGGTTAGGAAAACACAATATCCATTATGGATGGATAATGGCCGTTCTAGCTTTCTTAACCACAGTTTTTTCCTCAGCAACACTTAGCACACCTCAAATCCTAATTATACCAATGGTGGAAGCTTTTGGTTGGGACATTTCGGATATCACGTCAGCTATCGCTCTAATGTATGTGATTTTGGCCTCGATGTGTCCTTTTGGGGCAGCTCTGATGCTTGGATTAGGCGTCACAAAAGTTGTTATAATCTCAATACTTTTTACTTTTGTTGGTCTTCTGAGTACGATCTTGGCACTCCAAAGCTGGCACTTGTTTTTTTCTGTTGGCATTTGCCTTGGCATAGCATCGGGAATTATGGGTTTGGGTCTCACTGCAACTGTTGCAACCCGATGGTTCAGCGCAAAACGCGGTCTTGTGGTAGGCATACTCACTTCTGCTTTTGCAGCGGGACAATTAACATTTGTCCCTTTCATGGCATGGCTTGCTACCACTTATGACTGGAGAATGGCAGTCGCCCCTGTATTAGTGGGATCATGCCTTTGCGGAATCCTCTTCCTATTACTTGGGAAAAATTGGCCTTCCGACCTAGACATACCACCTTATGGCGACAAAAGTGTTTTCCATCCGCCAAAATCTCAAAACACAAATGCGATTATTATCAGCCTAGTGAATTTGCGCTCTGCGATCAATCACCCTGGCTTTTGGATGTTAGCAACAACTTTTTTTATCTGCGGGCTTACATCAACGGGTATAGTAGGTCAGCACTTTATCCCACTTTGTGCAGATAACGGCGTTGGTATTGTAGTTGCTGCATCTTACCTTGCAATAATGGGCATATTTAACTTTATGGGAACTATGGGATCAGGGTGGTTAACCGATCGCTACGATAATTACATCCTTCTGGCGGCTTATTATGGTCTCCGCGGATTGTCCTTAATTTATTTACCCTACAGTAATTTTGATATCTACTCATTAACCCTCTGGGCAATATTTTTTGGTTTAGATTTCATCGCCACAGTACCACCAACTGTGGCATTGACTGGGAAGTTTTTTGGAAGCACCAATGGCCCAATAGTATTCGGATGGGTTTTTTCTGCTCATCAATTCGGTTCAGCTTTTGCTGCATATGGTGCTGGTATTTCTAGAGACACCTTGCTATCTTATCTGCCTGCATTCGTAGCGGCAGGTGTCATAAGTTTGATCGCCTCCTTAATCGTTGTCTATTATCGAGCACGCCCATCATCTGCTTATGGGTAGAAAAACAAATTTATTTTTTTTAACTTGAAATTACCATTGACTCTAAGACCAAGTCTACATTTTTGTGACATTATAATGAAGATGTTATTTCGAGTAGTTAAAGGGTAAAATAGATGGATCGTTATGAAAACCAATCTCCAATAGGATATAAGATAGGATTATTGTTGATCCTCTCAGCAGGTATTTGCTGGTCCTTTATGGGATTAGGAATTCGTTTCATGGAATCGGCTAATGTGTGGCAAATACTGTTTTACCGTTCATGCGCTTTGGCTGTATTTCTTTTTATTATTATATCTTTTCGTTCCAAGAACAGACCCATGACTGCTATTCGAGACGCTGGTATAACTGCTGTTGTTGGAGGTACTGGATTAGTTTTCGCATTTTCTGGGGGAATATTTGCTATCCAATCGACCTCAGTAGCTAACGCGATGTTTTTATTTGCAGCCGCACCATTTATAGCAGCGTTTCTAGCATGGATTTTTTTAAATGAGGTCGTTGAAAGGCGAACATGGGTAACAATGGCTTTTGCCCTTCTAGGTATCTCAATAATGGTTAGTGAAGGTATTTCCGCGGGTAGGTTGGCTGGCAATTTAGCAGCTATTGTGTCCGCAATCGGATTTGCAGTTTTCACAGTTGCTCTGCGCTGGGGTAAAATTAACGATATGATGCCCACAGTATTAATTGCTGGGATCTTTGCTATCATAACCTCTAGCTTGGTCTGTGCTTTTAAAGGTTATTCATTAAATCTTCCTTCGAATGACCTTATAATATCACTCGTGCTCGGTTTTTTTCAAGTGGGCTTGGGTCTTAGTCTCTATACCTTGGGTTCAAAGAGTGTTCCAGCCGTACAGGCCACACTACTTTCAATGACAGAGGTAATACTGGGACCAGTTTGGGTTTGGCTGTTCCTAAATGAAATCCCACTGTTCTATACCATCCTGGGAGGTGCGATCTTACTGCTTGCCCTGGCTTCTAACGCAGTTTTGAGCTGGAACAATAACCAAGGCAGTACATTAAAAATATGAGCTCTCTTATCATCATAGTAATAGAAAATAAAAGCGTTTTTTCTTATTATAGAATACTTCATAAGTCAGTAGCCACGTTCCTCATTGTACATATTTAGTTGAGGCGAGCTCCAGCCGTCAGCCTCATCAACGCGTAAAATCCTATGATCAGCCTGGAAGATATCAACTCTTAATGGGTAACATTTCGAATTTTCGCTTGAGTGCTCAGATGAGCAATCACCGCCTGGGCAAGCTGATAAGCCTGCCAACAGATCAATTTCAGCAAAAAATTCGATGTAATCACCTGGCCGAACTGGACTAGCTTTCATAAAATACTGCCGAGTGTCCTGAGTGAAGCCCGTACACATAAAGACATTTAAAACATCGTGGACAAAACTCTCTGCTTTTTTTTTCGACACTCCAGTCGTCTCTGCAAAAGCCTTACAAAGGTTTGAGTGGCAACAATTGTGATAGTCTTGCCCAGTAAGAAGATTATGCGTGTAAGGATCACAACGCGTTCCAATAACGTCATGGACAGAGGCACCAAACTCATCAACGCCGTACCACGCTAGGGTGTCAACTACAATAGTTGCCATAGGTCTTAAAAATGGGAAACAGGACCACATTCGTTGCCCGGTCGTCAAGTGTGTACCATGCAAAGCTCGGGTCTTACCAGAGTAAAATTTCTCCTTCCAATTCTTTGCGCTCCATAAATTCAAGTCTCCTACCTGTGGACCTCCAACGGAGGTTATTCTAAAAAACTGGCCTGCTCTCACCAAAAAACACGATGCTTCGCGCGGATTGACAGTAATATTCTCTATTTTTTTCGCAGAACGCCGTGCTAATTGATATAAAGTCAGGTCAGGCAAAATCCTCCTGTCAGTTGGATAGCATATCACCGGGCGAATTGCCCTTCTTGCATTTGCATCATCTGGTTCATTATTCATGAGTTCTAGGATGCCAAAAATTTTTATATTTGGAAAGATTTATTAGAATAAAATTTTTAATCAAGTTTTCTCTATAAAATTATTTTATTGAAGTCATAAAAGGAGGGGAGTTCTTTTAAAGCTCGGAGCAAGGAGGCACAGGCTATTGCAGAAGTTATCAAAATGCAGCATCGTTCTGAATCAAACTGGATTCTAATGGAGGATTTATAGAAATGCGTACAATCAAACTGGCTTTGGTAAACTGTTGTGGAGAGGTTGGAGATGTAATAATCAGCGGAGCAAATACGCCGCCAGGAGAAACGGTCTTTGAAAAATCTCAGTTCATTAGGAATGATCGGAAACTTTGGCATTTTGTCTTAAATGAACCTAGGGGAGGCGTTTTTAGGCACGTAAACCTTCTTGTTCCTTCAAATAACCCTTCTGCGGATATTGGTTTTGTTATAATGGAACCTATGGATATTCCCCCGATGTCAGGTAGCAATGCTATATGTGTGGCAACAGTCCTGTTAGAAAAAGGTATAATTCCAATTACTCAAAAAAATATGAAAATGACTCTTGAAGCACCAGGCGGTCTTATAAAGGTAAATGCTAAATGCAATCGGCACAAGGTTGAGAGTGTACGTATCAAAAATCTTCCCTCCTTTGTTCTCGAGTTTGAAAGAGAGATATTAGTGAACGAAATCGGAAAAATTATAGTGTCCACTGCTTATGGGGGAGACAGTTTTGTTTTGGTAAATAGCGCACAAATAAATATCCCAATTGTTCCCAAAAACGCTGCTAGAATTGTGTCGATATGCTCCCGTATAGTAAAAGCTGCGAATGAACAAATTGGCTTCTCTCACCCTCTTGTACCCAATCTCAAGGAAATATCTTTCTGTATGTTGATGGATCCAGTGAAAAGGACAGAGGAAGGAATAAAGACCGCTCGTAATACTGTTTGTATCCGGCCCAAAAAGCTAGATAGATCACCCTGTGGAACAGGTTCTTCAGCTCGCCTGGCATACATGCGCTGCAAAAACGAAATTTCACTCAAAGAACCCTTTATATCGGAGTCAATTTTGGGCACTAAATTTGAGTGCCAAATTACTAATCAGGGGAAGACTCATGGTACAAATTGCATTACTCCCGAAATCAAGGGTCAAGCCTGGATAACTGGAGAGCAGACTCTTAATATATCGCATGATGACCCATTCCCCTATGGGTATCGATTAACTGATACCTGGCCGGAAGTTTAATAAATCTTTAGTCAAGTGTTTCAAAAGAAACTAATAGGGCCTTTAGGAAGAGAACGGGTTAACGCCCAACCACAAATGCACATAAGCAATTACGGAAAAAATTACGAGTGTTAAAATTATCCAGCGCACATCACCTTTAAGAGTTAAATTGTCTGGAATGGAATAATTAGGCTCTGCCTTGTTAATAAGAAATATTAATAATGCACCCCAAATGCCTAGAAGGCCAAATAGTAAAACAGACGCTGCGTCTCCGTTAGCAAATAAATGCGCTACCGCCCACAAAACCAATCCTACCAGCATGGGGTGCCTAACATAGCGCCGCAGTCTTGATTTTCCATGGCCAAGAACTAAAAAACCAATTGCAGCTAACATTAACAGATTATTAATGTGGGTCCCAAAAGATGGTGGCACATATATATTGCTGTGACCAGTCATTCTGTAACCAAATATAATAAGGACTACGGAAATAAGGATACCTAGAGCTATTATACCTTTGCTTCCATTAGGTCCCGCTACGGAAGACAACCTGCTCCTCATTAATGGGAAAATACGCTTCATGGAATGAAATAGAATCCAAAGCAACAACCCGATCGCCAAGTAAATCATTTTTTCTCTCCGAAATTGATAGTCTTAATCCTTCGTTTCTTCAAGTTATCATATAATTCTATACTACGCGCGTTACATTATAAATCCCAATTTCGGATACCATACTTTTTTTTACCCTTTTTTACGACTAGACCAAAAACTGGATCTGAAACAACACCACTCTCCCCCTGAAAATCTTGTCACAACTTTTTGCATTTTTCTACAATCTTTTTTAAAATCTGTTTTACAGCCCTGACAGGGTCAATCCGATGTCCATCCACCGTCAATCATTAATGCAGACCCAGTTACCATTGCTGAGGCATCTGATGCAAGATATACCGCAGCACCCATGATATCTTCTACTTTGCCAACTCGACCTAACTTTATTTTGCTTTCAACCCATTGACGTTTCTCGGGGTCATTAAAAGTAGGTATAGTCATTTCCGTGATTATAAAAGTTGGACAGATGGTGTTGACACGAATGTTTGAAGATCCAAATTCTATTGCCATTGCTTTGGTGAATCCCTCAACTGCATGTTTTGAAGCACAATAGACGGCCCTTTCTTGACCTCCCACGTGAGCCATTTGAGAAGAAATATTAATTAGTGACCCTGATTTGTTCGCGGACATGAGACCCTTAGCGACCGTCTGCGTTAAAAAATATGCCGCTTTTAAGTTTACATCAATTACTCGCTGAAAATCGTCGATCGTTGTATCTTCAGCTTTGGAATGCCGGGCAGTTCCTGCTGAATTGATCAGAATATCATAGGGGCCTTCAACTGTTATCAAATTAGTTGCTCTCTCGACATCGCACACGTTCAAAGTCATAGTTTTTGCTTTCCAGCCTTTACGAACAAAACTACTCTTTAGTTTTAATAGTTTATCACTTCTTCGAGCGGCTAAAGTGACTTCGGCTCCGTATTCGGCAAGCGCTACTGCGCACCCGAGTCCAATACCAGAAGATGCTCCCACTACTAGCGCTTTCTTATTAGTTAAATCAAACGCTGGGGTTTTAGGAAAATTCATTCTCTTACTCTAAACAGGGAGTGAGGGTTCGCGGGCCTTCAAACAGAGAGCACGTATAGCGAGGGAAAATCTTGATTTCATAGGTCGACTCTAATCAATATGAGTGGTCTAGGTAAACAAATTTTTTTAGGCTGCTCATCTTTTTTTTGATCCAGAATTTTTAAAACTAGAGAAAATAACGCAATCCTTAAAGATATTGATTTGCCTTGCAATGTATTGTGGGTCTCACTATTGCCTTTGTTATGGCAGAAAAATATCAAAGATACCATGGTTTTGACCTTCTACGCGGATTTGCTTTAATATGCGGAATTGTAATTCATGCTCCCCTCGCACTCAGAATAGATGACATCGTCGGAGACACCACAAATGTGCAGATTCCAATCATAATAGACCTGATTTCAGGTTGGATTCATCAGTGGCGTATGCCTGTATTCTTTTTGATAGCCGGCTTCTTCAGCCATATGAAAATGATTAAAAAAAATGTTTTGGCTTTCGCTCACGATAGAGTAGCACGCCTCATCCCTTCTTTAATTTTTTTTTCGGGTTTCTATGCTCTTATTTGGGATTCCGATTTTGGGGAATTATTTCATCTTTGGTTCATTTACTACCTGTTCATAATCAGTATTTTTACCTCTTTTTTTCAGTACGTCTCTCAGAAGTTAGAAACCGACTATGTGGACAAATTTTTAGCATACTTTGCAGACAAAAAATTTGGTTTTTTTCTATACTTAATCCCAATAACGTTGCTTACTTTTTGGGGAAGGACAGACGGGATAGAGGGTATAATACCGAAGCATTTCTTTCAGCTTGAAGTAAAGCCTTTAATCTATTACTGGTCATGGTTTTTGCTTGGACAGATAATATTTACGCGAAAACATTTGATCGTATTTACACAAAAACTTGGAGTAATTATATTTTTTGTTGCAACTTCTTTTTTATGCCAATTTGCATCTTGGTTTTTACTCGAACATACAGAAATCAGAGGACTTACAATCAACTTCTTTAGTGCCTCAGCGACATTTTCTTGGGCTTTTTTATTTATTGGTCTCTTCACAAAACTAATTTGTAAACCCATAGCTATCCTGAATTTCCTTGTTAAGGTGTCTTATCCTGTCTATCTAGTGCATCTTGCCCCAGCAATTTTCTTCGGGGCAATTTTTTTTAAGCTTGGATTATATCCTATGACAATATTTTTGTTGAACATCATGACGACATCCATCGCGAGCTTAGCTATCTATTTCTTTTTCATAAAGTTTACGCCATTAGATTGGATTATAAGTGGTTACAGCAAGTCATGGCTCCAACCGTTCTCTCGTAGAGTGGTAGAATAATGTCTAAAACCTTTTACTTTTTGGGGTCCCATGAAATTTATATTTTTCAAAAAGACTGATCAGATAAATTGTCAGTTGCTAAAAAACTTATTTTTGCTACTCTCGATGTATTAAGTCGGTGAAGAGAATTATTATTATAATCCTATCTAAAAATTTTCTTCGAGCTTGCAAATAAGTCTTCGTGCTCAATATATTTTTGGGAAGAAAACCTCAAATCATGATGTCAAATACTGAGATTTTAAAAAAAGAAATAATTGAAACTTTTGGCACACCGTGCCCTGTGATCGATCTTGACATTGTAGAAAAAAATATTGCCCGATCACAATCGCTTTGTGAAAGAGAAGGTAAAGCAAATCGACCACACATAAAAACACACAAATCTCCGAGACTAGCGAAAATGCAGATGATGGCAGGAGCCATCGGGGTAACATGTCAGAAACTAGGCGAAGCCGAGGTGATGTTCGAAGCGGGTATAAAGGATATACTGATTGCTACAAATATTCTCGGGGCAGCCAAATCAGGAAGGTTGGCAGCACTTCAGAAGAAGGTTGCACTAAAAGTGTCTGCTGACAATAAAGTTTCTTTAGAGAGCTACGCTTATGCCGCTAACTATGCAGGTCGGGCAATTGATGTTTTAATCGAGTGTGATACGGGGCAGAAACGTTCAGGTGTTGAAACCGTCGAAGAAGCCATAGAATTGGCGAAGGTAATCAAAGACGAACCAATGTTAAATTTCACTGGGTTATTATTTTACCCAACAAAAAGAAGCTGGGCAGATACTCAATCTTTTTGTAGTAGTTTAATACCGGCTTTAAAAGAAATAGAGTTAACTCCGCAGATTATCTCTACAGGTGGAACGCCAAATCTAGCGAATATTGGGAAATTAAGGGAGAGTACAGAGCACAGGGCTGGTACCTGCATTTTTAATGATCGCATGATGATAGATGACGGGTTTGCATCTCTAGAAGATTGCGCATTAAAAATATATAGCAGCGTAGTAAGTCGTGCTGGTATAAACCGTGGAATTCTCGATGCCGGTTCAAAAACGCTCACCTCTGATACTGGAAACTTAGTTGGTTTCGGATTAATCATGGAGCACCCCGATGCTGAAATAGTAAAACTCGCCGAAGAGCATGGTTTTCTTAACCTGGAAAGCTGTCAAAAAAAACCAGATGTTGGAACAGTTGTTCGTGTGATACCAAACCACGCTTGTGTTTGCGTAAATATGATGAATGAAATCGTTGCAGTTCGAGACCACAAAATTGTTGAGGTAATAAAGGTTGAAGCGAGGGGATTACTCGTATAAATCGGAAGAGGCTTCTTTGAACGCAGATAAGCGTTATGCGACACTTATTGGAAGCTCCGCCGTGATGATGTGGGGGCTTCTGGCGCTCTTCACTACCTTGGCTGGGAATCTGCCACCATTTTTACTAATGACGCTCTCTTTTTCCATAGCGAGTTTGGTGATAGTAACAAAATGGATTATTTTTCGAGAAAACATTTTTTCTTATTTTCGCCAACCCATAAAAGTCTGGCTGTTAGGAATATATGGTTTATTTGGTTATCACGCCTTATATTTTTTTGCTCTCCAAAATGCTCCACCGATTGACGCAAGTCTCATTGCCTATTTATGGCCCCTACTGATAGTTATTTTCTCAAATATTTTTAATCGAGAAAAGTTAAAATGGTTTCATTTTCTAGGAACATTTATTGCATTTTTGGGGACATTAATCTTAGTGACACGGGGCGAGGCACACGGATTCAGTTCCGAATATATGGCTGGTTATTTGTTTGCATTATCTTGTGCGTTGATTTGGTCAAGTTACTCGGTTCTAAACCGCAAATTTGGTCAAGTCCCTACTAATGCTGTTGGGTGCTTTTGTATTGTAGTTGCAGGACTATCATTTATGACACACCTTTCTTTGGAAGAAACGCATTGGCCCAAAGGGTTGACCGAATGGTCAGCAATTGTGGCTCTTGGTATTTTTCCAGTTGGTATTGCTTTTTTTTCGTGGGATTACGGTACAAAATTTGGTGACATATCGGTTCTTGCTAGCTTTTCCTATTTCGCACCCTTAATCTCAACAATTGCCTTAGTTGTCTTTTCAGAAAACAAATTTAGCTTAATTATTGGAATCGCTTGCTTTCTTATTACAGGAGGCGCCTTACTTAGCGCCAAAGAGCTTTTACGGAATTCATATGGTACCAATTTGTAACCCACCGATCAATTCGAGTTATCTTTTGCACGCCGATTTATGGCTTAGAGATTATAATAAAATTATTAAAGCAGTGGACATTAATAAAAGGACCAAAAAATATTCTATAATACGCCGTAGTTGACTGTTTTTAATGAATCTTTTAATCCCAGCCCCGAATATCGCCCAAGGACATATAGATATTGGACATATTATCAAAGCAACAATTGCTATTAATGAAATCGACGACATCAAATTTCGATCCGCAGTCAAAAAACTAGACGCTGCCATGCTAGAAATCGACCAAGCTTTTGGATTTATTATTTGGAATAAAGCGGCCTCATGAAATCGTATTGGTTTCGACCCGTCTTCACTGATACGACTAAATGAGCCGACAATTTTGTACCCAAGATACAAAAGGTAGAAAGCGCACATTATCTTGAGAAAAAACTGAATTTCAGGATAGATTTGGAAGACTTTTCCTAACCCTAAACAAACTAAAATCAGTTGAACTATATGTCCTATTGTAATACCTGCCATCGCAGGTATTGTCCCTACAAAACCAAACTTAAGCCCTGAAGCGAGAACCATTGCGTTATTTGGTCCAGGCGTCACATACATTACAAAGTAAAATACGACTAAGGCGAGGAAAAGATCAATATCCATAATTGCTAACTTTTCTGACCTAACGTAAACATCAGTTGCTATACTCCTTTCCCAATCGAAAGAGTAGCTTTGGATAACTCAAGCCTTATATTTTTGAAAGGTTTATATTCCTCGGATGGTAAGAAGGCTTTTGCTCTATCTAAACTTACAAATTTGATGGTTGCCAAACGGTTTGGAAACCCAAAATCACTTTGTTCAACCCATATGCTACAAACATGAGCTGGAAATTCAACCACAAAACTCTCGATAAATGGCTTCACAAGCTCATTGTCGTGCTCATAGAGGGTCAGCTTTCTTATGATCGTTTCAATAAAGAAGCACGCTTGTGACAATGGTCCGCTCCACAAAATATTTTCTTAAATAACTCAGAAAAGTTACAACCCTCAAAGTATTTCAGAACTATTCGATGACCTTCAAAGTAATTTTTCCAATATGTTGCGACCCCTCTAACCGCTTATGCGCTTTCACGGCATCCTCTAACTTGAAAGTACTGTCCATAACCGGTTGTATCACGCCATTGTCCAACAATGGCCAAACTTTTTTCAAAAGATCAGAAGCGATCTTCGCTTTCCTTTTGTCAGACTGGGGTCTCAACGTCGAGCCAGTAATAGAGAGTCTTTTTATCATCACCTTCGTAAAATTGACGTTAGCCTCGTGCCCACCCAAAAATCCGATAAACACCAGCCTGCCATCATCTGCTAGTATACTTATATTACGGCTTGTGTAAGAGCCACCAACCATATCCAAAATGAGGTTCACTCCCTGCTTATTCGTTTTTTCTTTAACAACTTTAACAAAATCGTCATTTTTGTAATTCACAGCTTTAGAGGCTCCTAATGCTATGCATCGACTGCATTTATCTAAACTTCCTGCTGTCGTGTAAACTTCTGCTCCAAAAGATTTTGCCAGCTGGATGGCAGTAGTACCAATTCCACTGGACCCCCCATGAACTAAAAACTTCTCACCTGCCTTGAGTTTCCCTCTTAGAAAAACATTCTCCCAAACAGTAAAAAAAGTTTCGCACAGACCTGCAGCTTGATTCATATCAAGGCCTTTTGGTACTCTAAGGGCATGATTTTCTTTTGTAACTACGTATTGTGAATAACCACCTCCAGGAACCAAAGCAGTTACCAAATCTCCTAACTTCCATTTGAGCACATCTGACCCACAAGTTACAATTTTTCCTGAAACTTCTAGCCCTAATCGTGGATTAGCACCAGGAGGAGGGTTGTAACGCCCAGCACGCTGCAACACGTCAGGTCTATTAACACCAGCATAATAAACTTGGATCAAGATCTCATCTGGCCCCGGTACTGGAACAGCAAAACTTCCTATTCTCATTACATCAGCAGAGCCATAATTCTCGAATTCTATTGCCTTCATAGTTTCAGGTAAATTCATACGTTTATGCCTTTCATACGAATTATAGTAACAAACCTAAGTGCAGATTACTAACAAGTTTGATACAAAATGGTGTTAAAAATTACCTCTAGCATAGTCTTTAGGAAAAGTCAGTTTGATCCATTCTTGAACTTTTGGGTGATTGTCCACGACGGCGCATATAACCCTTATCTTTGGGTATTTTTCTAAGACTTCAATTGGAATACCATCAATTATTCCTGAAGAAAGCCAGCCCATTAACCGCCAAATCGCGATATCCGCAATACTCATGGCCGGTCCAACAATATATTTTGATCCTTCGGTTATACAGTTTTCCAGAATTCTTAATTTTCTTCCAAGCGAACCATCCACCAATTCTTGACGAGCCAAAACTCTAGCTGGTTCATTTTCATTCACGCCAGTGGAGTTAATTAAAATGTTTATGTCAGTGGCAAAATCTAGAAATTGGTCTATAAGTGCTGCTCTAATTGGATCACTTTTTGGATACAAACCTGATAGCTTTCCGCAAAAACGAGCAATACCCGCAGTTTGTGCAATAGATGTACCGTCTACAACCAGACAAGGTATTTGATTAAATGGTACAATGGTACCATCATCTAGCTTTCCTGTCTCTTTTACTCTTAAAAATTCATCACGACTAATTCTAATGTCCTCAAACTCCACACCTCCCAAGAATAGGGTTAGTCTCCCAACTTCCGCTCGCCAGAAAGGCATTTGTCCATAAATGAATTTTAATTCCATAAAATACTCCTACTGAAAACCGAAAATACTCACAAATCAAAGCGACCATAAAGTCTTAAGCATTCAACCTTCTTAACTTTTGTACTATAAACCCGTAAGGTGCGTATAGAGTCTTAAAGAAACATTTTTACAGTTATGCAACCGACAGAAACACAGTTTAGTATCGTGCCTCAAATGAAATTCATAATTTTGTTCCTATAAATAAAACTCTATGATGAAAGGTTATATCGATTTATACTAACTGCAAATAATTAGAGAAGAAAAAGTGAGACCAAATTTATTTTCAGAAGAGGGTTTCTTCTATCGTGGTAATTTACACAGCCATTCTACACGTTCTGATGGAATGCTCGAACCTGAACAATTGTGCGATGCGTACAAAAAAAATGGTTATGATTTTATTTGTTTGTCAGATCACCTCGTAGGAATCTATGGCTACCCGATAACCGATACTTCTGAATTTCGGGATAATCATTTCACTACGCTGATGGGTGCCGAGGTACACTCTGGCGCGATGGGAAACGGTGAGTTGTGGCATCTCTTAGCAGTCGGGCTCCCTACTAACTTTAAACCTCCTGAAGCTCCAAACTTCAAGCCTATTGATGGAATGGAAAGTGCAGCGAGTGTAGCTCAAAGATGTCGTGACGCTGGAGCTTTTGTTGCAATTGCACACCCTCAATGGTCAGGCTTAACACTAAATGATGCGCGTTCAATAACCGCAGCTCATGCCGTAGAAATCTATAATCATGGCTGCTATGTAGGTGCTGGCAGGGGAGATGGTTTTTCAATATTGGATCTATTATTAACTGATGGTAAGAAAATAAATCTCATCGCGACAGATGACTCGCATTTTACCGAGCCCGACCATTTTGGAGGCTGGGTAATGGTCAAGGCCAAAAGAAATAACCCGGATACCCTTCTAACGGCGTTAAAGGCAGGTCATTTTTACTCTACCCAAGGACCAACTTTCCAAGACATTGAATTATTTGATAACGAGATAATAATAAAATGCTCGCCCTGCACAACGATCATATTAGCTGGGAAAGGGAGTGCTGCGGAGGCCAGACATGGCCAATCCATGACTAGAGCTTCCATTAAGCTTGATAGGTTTTATAAGCATGACTGGCTTAGAGTCACTATTGTGGATGCCGCAGGACAAAGAGCGTGGTCGAACCCAATATGGAGATGCTAGAGTATTTTTAAGTCTTTTAGTTTTTATTTTTGAGGTTTATTTCTGCATAAGAATACAGACATTATACACTTGTTTTAAGCAATGTTCTATTTTAAACCAAAGACTTTTTTCGATAAAAGAATATAACATTATTCCGTAGGATAAATTAGAAAAAAATATGATGAACAAGAAAACCATTACTTTTGAAATTCCGCGCTATCGATATTTTGCTTTCACTTGTTCTGTTGGACTCCTTGGCCTAATTCTCATTATTAATTCTTTTAGTCTCGATAAAGCGGCAAATCTCTTCTTCTTTTGTATTGGGCTTACTATAATTTTGATCTCTTATAGAATTTACCAAAATAGAGATAAGGGTTTTATAATTACTCCTTGCGGTATATTTGAGAAAAATGGTCGCTTGATATGCAATTTTAACGAAATAGACAAAATTGATACCAGCCCATTCTCTTTTAAGGCTACAAATGGTTTCGTGGTGAAACTAAAAAATAAAACTACTTTTGATTTCTCAGTTGGTCTTTGGTGGAAGTACAACAGAAGACTCTCGATTGGGGGAATGATATCGAAAAACGAAAGTAAATATTTGTCAATTGTTTTTCAAGAGAAACTAAATGATTTCTTAAAAAAACAAAGCATCAGATAGAACTCATTTGCATTAATTCTAATTATTTCTCTCAGGGTAAAAATCGACTACACCTACATTGTGATGCGCACAAAAAAAAACATTTCTTAAATAGTCCTTGACCACTTCCAAGAGTCCCGGCACATATCTTCAATACCGTAAATGCATGACCAGTTTAATATTTCAGTCGCCAAATCACAGTTGGACCAATAAGAAGCCAAATCCCCTTTTCTTACAGGTTTAAACTCTATGGGAATTTTTCTCCCCGATATTTTTTCAAATGTTCCCACAATTTCAAGCACTGAGATTCCTTTTCCCCGCCCCAAATTTATTGCTGAAAAATTATTACAACTTTGTAAAAGTGCTATTGCATTAACGTGAGCGCGCGCCAAATCAACAACGTGAAGATAATCTCGTATTCCAGTACCATCAGGGGTGTCAAAATTTGTGCCATAAACGAGAAGTTTTTCTTTTTTTCCATTTAGCACATCATTAATCGTTGGAACTAAATTGCTTGAGCACTCGAAGTTTGTTTCACCAATAATACCTGACATATGAGCTCCAATGGGATTGAAATATCGCAGAGAAACTCCTGACCTACCGGAAACCTTCGCCCAGCTTTTAATCAAAGACTCTACAATTAATTTAGTTTGTCCATATGGATTACTTGGAAGAGTAGGATGCTTTTCATCATACGGCAAATATTTTGGAGGTCCATAAACGGTTGCAGATGATGAAAAGATTATTTTGTTGCAATCCACAAGCTCCATATTCTTTATCAGATTAACTGCACCTCCAACGTTATTATCGTAGTATTTTTCTGGATTTCTCTCGCTTTCCAAAACAGACTTTAAACCCGCACAGTGTATTACTAGTTGAGGCTTAAAACTTTCAAACAGACGCTTCATACTTTCGTTCTCTCTAAGATCTATTTCAAATACCTGAAACATTCTTTTCTCTGAATTTTTGATACGACTCATGCAGAGTTTCGTACTGGTGCAAAAATTATCAACAACGCAGATATTAAAGACCCCACTGTTTTGCAAAAGTTCCAGAAGAATATGACTTCCAATAAAGCCTGCCCCTCCCGTGATCATAACACGCATGTTTCTCCCAGTATAAAACCAAAGTACTAATTTAATTTGATGTAAGGTCCGATTATAGTAGATTCTTTGAGACAAAAAGTATAGTGAGCATAGCATTATGGGTAGTAAGATTAATAACGCACTCGATGTAACTTTTCTGATGCCATGCCTTAACGAAGCTGAGACCATAGAGACTTGCATTAAGAAGGCCCAAGAGTTTCTAAAGAGAAACAATTTAAACGGAGAAGTCCTGATTGCTGATAATGGGAGCGTTGACGGCTCACAACTCATTGCAAAACAGAATAATGCTAAACTAATTGATGTAAAGACTAAAGGTTATGGCTCAGCCCTAAAAGCAGGAATACAGCAAGCGAGAGGTAAATTCATCATCATGGGTGATGCTGATGACAGTTACGCCTTCAATGAAGTGGACAGTTTTTACGCGGCTTTATTAGATAGTTTTGAATTGGTCGTTGGGAATAGATTTCGCGGAAAAATCTTTAAAAACGCAATGCCTTTTCTGCATAAGTATTTAGGGAATCCAATTCTTTCATTTTTGGGAAGGGCATTGTTCGGCGCAAAGATCGGTGATTTTCATTGTGGACTCAGGGCTTTTAATAGAGAATCTATATTGAAGTTGAAACTTAAGACAGATGGAATGGAATTCGCCTCAGAAATGATTATTCGAGCTACACAAGAAAATTTATCTGTCGCAGAGGTTCCTGTGAACCTTTATCCAGATGGCAGATCTCGCTCTCCACACATTCGGACTTGGAGGGATGGATGGAGGCATTTCAAATTTATTCTTATGCTAAGCCCTCGTAGCTTTATGTATTATTTTGGGTTGACCTTGTTTTGCATTGGAGCTCTGTTCTCCGCCTTATTGTTTAAAGATGGGATCGAACTTTTTGGAGTACAATTTAATACTCGTACATTTATCATGACAACAATGCTCGCTGTTTCAGGAGTAATAATTGTGATAACATCCGATATTTTAGATAAACTCTATCTTGTCAACTTTTTGGGAAGGAAAAGTCCCTCTAGATTTAACATATTTCTAATGCGGACCGAGATTATTCAGTTGATAGGGATAATATTCATTTTATTGGGATCAAGTATTTTTGCTATGGTCCTCAACAATTGGTTTCTCGTCAACTTCGGTCAAATGGAGAGCGATATTCAAACAAAAAAAACACTCTTAAGCTCAGCACTTATTCTCATAGGTTTTATACTTATAACTTTTTCGTTTGTATCAGATCTGTTAAATTATCTAGGAAAAAATGATTAATTATCGGAGCTATTTTCTAGTAAACAGCGCCCAACTTCTTAGGTATCTCGTTGTTGGGTTTTCGACGGGACTTCTATTCTTTTTGTCTGCGTTTTTTCTAACGACAGACATTGGTATTAGCAAGACTTACTCTATTTTTTTGTCCTATGCATTAACAACACCGCTAAGTTTTTATTTTCAAAAAAAGTATGCTTTCAAATCCGAAGGTAAATGGTTTTTACACTTTCTTGCGTTCGTATTGGTTACTGTTTTTATTTGTTTCTATAACTTAGTAGTGATTACCTACATTTTCCCAACACATGGGAATAACTTAATAATTCTTTCAAACTGGTTATTTATCTGTTTGATAAATTATTTTTTTTACAGGAGCATCTTTAAATGAATATAGTCTTTATAACTGGTGCTTCGGGAAACCTAGGAAGACATTTTTCTCTCAAGCTGCAGCAAAGAAAAACCTTCAAAGTTATTCTATTGCAGAGGGGAGCTAATACCGTGGATAGTATAAAGTGGGATCTCCAAACCGTAAATGTCAATTGGCCTACCCTCGACAAAAAGTCTTCTTACTGGCTAATTCATTTAGCATACGATTGGCGTGACAAAGCATCATTAGAAAACAACACAAACTACACTGGCACTATCAGTTTATTCGAGTCATTTTACAAAAGCTTTCCGAAGGGAAGAATTATCTTTTTTTCTACAACCGTATCTTCCGAGGAGAATAAATCTTCTTACTCTCAGAACAAAAATGAGATAAGTAAGTGGATAAGAGCAAACAAACAAGTCAGTTTTCAATGCGGAATATTCGTTGATTACCCATCGTTTGGGCAGTTTAATTTGATAAGATTCTTATCGCGCTCACCAATTGCGATAATTCCCTTAAAAAATGCCACTGTGCAACTTTCATCGAGAGACACGGTTCTGGCAAGCTTGATAAAATTAATAACACAAAATACAACCGTTAGGAGAGGCGAGAACGTCTCCTGCGCATCCACCCCACTAACCCTAAGCGCACTTCATAAGAGAGTAGCTACAATAATGGGCAATCCCCATTTGTTAGTCGTTAACATACCTTATTTTTTCGCTTTCGTAATTCTACTTATTCCAAGCCTCTTTCTTAAAAATTCGCGCCTCCTAGAAAAATTGAACGGGCTAAGATTCAACAAGGAAACAGATAATAACATTCTAGATCACGATTCTATTAATATTTCTATACAAAAGCACTTAATGAAAATTAAGCAGCGGCAATACATATTGGAAGCAACTCTTTTCTTTCATGTCTTTGTAAGGAAACAAAATTATTTCAAAATAGTTAAATTCTATACCCGAGAATTGCAAAGAATAAATGCAAACAATTTTTTTACAGTCAATTTAATTAGTTTAATTCCAGGAAGATCTTCAAAACTTACTTTTTACTATTTGTTGTTACCTTTTTTACACCGACCATTTATACACACCTACCTTCGGTCCATGAAATGACAAAAAAAATATGTATAGTGGGGAGTGGTCCCTCAGGTGTAACAGCAGCGTACGCTATATTAAAGAGTAAGAACTATACTGTTACGCTGTTGGATAACAGTCGTGTATTAGACAAATTGTCGGATGCCCCTAGAGTTACTAAGCGATTTCTTGAAAACAAATATATATCTCCAAAGTTTTTGTTCGGGAATGCCAGCGAACTTCTAGAAAAAAGATTTGATTTTATTAGTCAGGCCGATACCGATAAGCCTTTGATTGTCTCAAATAATGTCGCAGGAGGTCACTCAAAAATTTGGGGCGCGTGCACTCCCGATTTGGATTTAGATGATACAAAAGATTTGGGGATCGATAATAGAACTGTACGTACCATCGAAAAACAAATTATTTCTGACATTATTCCATCCACCAGTATATATGAGCTCTTTTCTCTTAAAAGAGATGTTAGGAAAGAAAGCTACCTCAAAACACCTTCTGGAAAATTCTATGCCGGATTAAAAGATAGCGGAGTTGACATTCATTACTCAAAGGTCGCGGTAAATTTTAATAAATCGAAAAAGAATTGTACTTTATGTGGCTCATGCATAAAGGGTTGTAACTATGGGGCTATTTGGGATGCATCGTCTTCCATAGAAAAGTTAAAAAAGTATGGGAAAAAGTTTGAGTACCTGACGGATCATGAGTTAATAAGATTTGAAGAAAAACAAAATTCGGTGTTGGCTTTTTTCAAAACAAAGGGGTCGGTGCGGGAAATGAATTTCACAAAGTTGCTGATTGCATGCGGCACCATCCCCTCAACGAGAATTGTATCAAGATCGCTCGGGATTACTGGAAAAATTCGTTTGCTTCACAATCCCTTCAGTGTTTCAGCCTACATTACCAATAGCTTGGCGAATATGACTGATAAGTTTGGGTTATCTCATCATAGCTTTGAACTAAAAAAATGCAGCTTGTCCAAGAATTTTAATATTACTTTTGATAGTTCAACAATACCTGAATATATAATTTCTGACAGACTATATGGCCCATTTCGCCTTCGAAAAACAATAAGCGAGTATATAAACAAAAGATCCATACTGGTTTTAACTTATTTGGACTCAGACAATTCAGATTTATGGGTAAATGTTAACAAAGAACGAGAATTTTCATTTGATGAGAATGAGAATTGTGAGAAAGAACTATATGATATAAAAAGGGTTTTAGCCTCTAAATTAAGGAAATTTGGCTTTTATCAATTACCATTTTCCTTCAAGGTGGGGGGTCTTGGAGCTGACCTACACTATGGTGGAACGATTCCGATGACACAATCTATTAACGAGCGCCCTCCCCTATATTCTGACAATCTAGGACGACCGAACGAATGCAAAAATGTTCATGTAATTGATGGCTCAATAATAAATTACGTTCCAGCAAAAAACTTCACAAAAAAAATAATGGTGAATAGCTTTAGGATAGCTGATACGCTTTGATTAATAAAGATAGTATAACTCTGTGTAGGGACCATTTAATCATAATTTATAACAAGTTCGAAAATTCCTCTGGTTCGAAAGACTAAACTTATTCTAGGTATTCATGAGATTGTTTGACAAAAGCCAATTATGTTTTTTCCGGAGAAGAGGCTCCTCATTCGTTATTTGTTTAAGTTTTTTTTTTCTGTTTCCTACAATCTTGTTTTCTTGTGACAAAGGGCAAGCTATATGCGGTTGGCTTGAGAAAGTGGTTACTATAAAAGCTAATCGTACTACCGGCAGCGCCGTGGAAATCGAACCTGATTTTTTTGTAACAAATAAGCATGTTGTCACGGATAAGAAGAAAGTTTTAGCTCAATACAGAGATGGACGAATGTTTTTTCTTCATGTTGTTCCAAATGTACACAAAGCAGATCTCGTGTTCCTTAGCAGGGACAAGAACAAAAAACCCCCAGTTGTAAAGATACCGAGTGTACAGAGTTACGATGGTTTGCGTGTCGTAGCGTATGGAATTGGGCGCGGGAGCATAAGAGTATTTCCCACTGGGAGATTATTAGCCCTACCACCAGAGGAAAAACCCCAAGCTAGAATTCATACAACATTGAGGAATTTGCCAGGTATTAGTGGTGGAGCATTAATTAATGGAGCCGGACGCCTTGTAGGGATTGTAACAGCGGGAAGTGGAAAGTATAATGAAGCTATTGCTGTAGAAGTGATTAACGAAATTAGTCAAGAATCGATGGTTTCATCCGCAGACTATATTAATCGCGGCCGTCATATAAAGTTTTGTTCGAATTTGTTATCCATTCCGATTAGTCATCTAAAATCTTACGATAAATCTTTACTATTGAAAGAAATTGAAACGGAGTGCTCAAAAGCCGATACTAAGACGTTGTATGATGTGATGGGCCAAGTATTTGGGAAACTTGGGTTATTTGAGAAGTCAGTTTTATATTTAAAGAAAAGTGTGTTTCTGGACCCCAATAGTCCAACTAGCTTGATATCTCTTGCAATAGCTTTTCAGTTCCAGAAGGCTTATAAAGATCAATTGGAAATTTTAAATCATCTGCTTGACATTATTCCAGAAGATCCTTTGGTATTGAGAATGGCAGTACAAGCTGGAGCACTTTCGCAAAACAAAGTATTCACGGAAAAGGCTCTAAAGTTTTTGGGAGATTACAATCCAGCTGCCCTACCTCAAGCATTCGAATTCGTCAAAAAGAGAACGGGAAATAATTAGAAAAGATAGTCGTCAAGAGGATCCGGAATCCAACCATACTGAACTATCTTATCGTCGACTTCAACCGCTCGTGCAATCAGAAGTCTCCTAATCTCCGCAACAGAGGCTTCAGGGTTTTTCCCCAAGTATCTAGCCACCAGAGCTGCCAATCTAGGAACGGCATAACTCGACCCTGATACCAGTGTTCTCACAGCGCGATGATCAATCACCTCTATATGCTCAGCTGGGATGAGAAAGTCTACAGATACTTTACCATAGTTAGAACCTTGGGGTAATGTACCAAAAATGGTGGATGAAGAAACCACAACTAAGTTATCTAAAGGAAAACTCGCAGGAAAAACTTTTTTCTTGTCTATATCAATACCATTGTTCCCAGCCGAAACTATGAACAATATATGGTTATGCTTGCTGGCGGACTCATAGAAGCAGTCCCAGATATCCTTTTTCAGTGATCCCATTGGAATAGCAACGATTTTTATTGCGTTAGCGTTTATGTGCTTCACTATATCTTTAAACTTGCAAGGGTCACTCCTTGAAAATCTATAAGGTACAAGTTGTGCTTTAGGAGCTTCCTTTATAAATAAGCTTGCGACACTTGTACCATGATGTCTGGGGAAAAAAGGTGATCCAACAAAATCCATATCAAAAGGCTTGTTATCTTCATCTTCGAAATCATAACCCAAAAGCTGTCTCTCGTTTACTCTAGACAGTCTCGCCGAAATTCTTGGGATCAAATAATTCACACCCGTATCAATCAGAGCAACCTTGACACCAACAGGTGGATTTAAAGCTGGCACATCAGGGTTAACATGCTCTTCAAACCACTTTACTTTCAGGTCATTACTCAAAGACGAAATCGACTTTATTCTATCAGAATTATCTCTTTCTATAAGTCTTGCGACTTCAATCTCACACTTTTTACTAACAACCAAATAAAGTTTCGGCAGCGAACGCTCGAAAAAAGTATATCTCAAACCTTTCAGTTTGCCGTTTCTAAGTATTTTCTTTATTTTTAATTCTTTATTAACCACCTCATTTTGATAAACAGAGACGTTTTTCATTTTTTGGGACAAAACATAACCGGCCAAGCTAAGTTCTTCCCCCGGCTTGTTACGTATAGAAGCGCAGCTCTTATCTAGCACGTTGATATAAGTTTGTTCATAACCATCCCAACTCACGTCGGAGAGACCAGCAAATACAATTTTTGTTAAAGATAAAGTGATAACTGATAGACTGAACAAGATTTTCTTATGGATCATCATCGTCTAAAAATTTTGATATCGTTTTTTTTATCAGGTTACTTGATATCGCAAAATTTACTCCCGAATTTGTGTCTGTGTTTTTCGTAAAAATGCCACTCATCATGCCTATTAAGCGCCCTTCCTGATCAACCAAAGCACCACCAGACGAACCGGGATTAGACGCAGCATCAGTTTGGATAAAGTCTTCAATGCGGTTAAACCCGATGCCTTTTCGGCCTGTAGCGGATATAACACCACAGGTTATAGACAAGTCTAACCCGAACGCATTACTGATCAAGCATGCCTTACTCCCAACATCAGAAGGTCCCAAAGTAAATGAAATTTGTTGGTCATGAATTTCTGATTTTAGAAGTGCAATATCTGTCTGACGGTCATTTAAAATCACTTTAGCGGCTCGTTTTACTCCCAAAGTATCTCTAATTTCAATCTCGCTAGCTTTAGATATTACATGTGATGCAGTTATTATAAGACCATTTTTTGAAACAACAATTCCTGTCCCCTCCGGTGCTGTACCTGGAGGGGCACCAAACCCAGGTTTATTATAACCAGGCCAAGTGGGAAGCACGGATACAACCGACGGAGAAGCAATATTCCACACTCTCGAAAAGTCTGCAAAACATGGTGTCAGGAAGAACCACACTAACAGAGTCACTAAAAATAATTTAAAGTCCCTTATGACTATTTGGTAAGTCATTAACCTTCCACTGCATTAAAACCTAAAGACCATTATATTTACTATTGCGCTTTAGTAGCATCTTTTAAGAATTCTATGAGATCTCGCCTATCCTTTTTTGTCTTAATTCTCTGTATTGGCATTTTCGTTCCAGGTGTCAAGACATCTGGACCAGCTTCAAATAATTTGTCAATTGTTACTTCATTCCAAATTAACTGAGAATGCACTAAGGATTCAGAGTAAGGATAACCTGGCACCGTGCCAGCTTTTCGTCCAAACACACCATTCAATGGCGGACCTGCACGTCTCCCTATATCTTTTGTGTCTAGGGTGTGGCATATACTGCACTTTCTCGCAAATTGTAGAGCTCCATTATTATCAGTATCACTTTCGAATCTACGGGGTGATTTTTTTTCCAGGAAGTAGTTAGTATTAAATGATCCCAATAACCACTCCGTCAAATAATCATCAAGACCCGCAACTATTAACGAATTCTTTTCTGGAACATACTCAAGGTCCCAAATTGGCCCGTGAACAGCTAAAAAATCTTTCTCTACCTCCATCATTTGCGTGTCGTAAATAACGACTCGCCCTTTCATCGTCCCAAAAAATATTTTCCTTGTTTCGGGATAATACTTAAGCGCAGATATTGGAACACCCTCATCATAAGACTCCACAAGCAACTCACCTTTTTGTAGACTATCTATTCGCATCAATCCATTAGTCGTCCCATACATTAACAAATCTGCTGTTTCATTGACATCCATTACGTTAACACCCCAGCCATTATCCAAGATATTTCGTATAAATTTTCTTTCGGGAAGTTCCCAATATCTAATGGTTCCATCATATCCAGCGGTAAAAACGTACTTATCATCTTTAGTCAACTCAACAGCGTTCACCGGACCATCATGGCCTCTCAAGAGTCCTACTTGCTTTTCAGTTTTCACATCCCAAATTCTGACAACATGGTCCCACCCGGCACTTAAAAGCTTTGAACCATCACTAGAAAAAACCAAGTCAACTACTTTCGCAGTGTGCCCTCTGAGTAGAATTGGGGGATGATCTTTATTCTTGGCCAGATCATCTAACCTCCACAACAAAATTCTCGAATCATCGCCTCCCGTGGCTAAGTATTTTCCATTAGGGGAAAAAGCGGCGATATTTACGGCGGCATCATGACCAATCAGACGGGATACCTCTAGCATATCATGAGTCGACCAAACTAAGCCAGAGTAATCAAAACTTGTGCTTACCAACAAATTCCTGTCTGGAGACGCAGTCAAACTTTTTATTGGTCCTCCATGACCAGCATGATTTAAACTTTCGGGCAAAACCTTGCTATCTAAACCAAAAGCTAAATAGGCCAGCAAAACCCAAACTGCTAAATTGCCCGAATATGACACTATGTTTGAATTCGCCATAATAACAACCACTGGCTCTTAATGGAGGGAAAAAGTTGTCATTTAAAAATCCGCCATAAACTCATCGCTCGATTTTAAGCGCCCTTTTTGCACAGCGTTATTAGCTAGGGCAAGGCTTAATCGACCCTTACTGACGCGGAGGAAGTTACTTCTTGCGTCGAAAACCCACCGGAATTCAGCATTTGATTAGCAATTATAGAAATCAAAATCAAAGCCAAAAATGCTGCAAACATGGGTCTCATTCTTGTTTCCTCGCTTGCTATTCCGCCGGTATTGACTGTTCAGAGGAAGATTTGGTGTTATTTTTTTCTTCAACCTCCTCTGCCCACAAATCGTGATGCTGTTTTGCCCAGTTAAGATCAACATGTCCAGATCCCATGGCATCATAAGCCCCTTCCATCCCAACCGATCCAATATAAATATGAGCAATAATCACAACCATCATTACGAATGCCACTATTGAGTGCCAAATCTGCGATAACTGCATTTCTTGGTGTGGAAGAAGAGCTTCAGGGAGAGGATCAAAGCCGAACATACCTGGCACCCCAACTGCATTAATTTTCGCAAATGTTGCTGCGAACATTGGTAACTCAAAAGGAAATAATAGCGAAAGACCGGATAGAGACACCGATGTTCCCAATAATATAACTACCCAAAATATTATTTTCTGCCCAGCATTAAATTTCCTTGCTGATGGATGCACACGACTTGAAAATATCCCTCCACCCTTCAGCAACCATACTAGGTCCAATTTGGTAGGGAGGTTGTGCTTTAGCCAAAAGACCAAAACCAGTACCAAACTTATAATAAAAGCCCAAGCCACATTATTATGAATCCATTTCGAGAATATCGCTAAACTTGAAAAAGCTTCATGACCCATTACTGGAATTATGTACAAGCGGCCAAACAGAGTTATCAACCCGGTTACACCCAGAAGGATAAATGAACTCGCAAGCAACCAATGAGCAAACCTCTCTAACGAACTGAACCTTTCTATTGTTCGACCGGCGGGACCCCCTTCAACCGCAATTTTTCCTCTCAATAGATAAAACAGCGCTAGCAGTGCGACGATCCCTATCATCGCACCTCCGCCATAAGAGATCAGGGGACCGGACCTCATTTGCAACCAAGTGATTCCCGCGTCCTGCACCAAAACCTCAGACGCTGCAGATTTACTGGATACGCTTAGCTCGGCCTTATTGTAGCGTAATTGTCTAAATATTTCAGCATCGGAAGTCAAACCTAGAGAACCTAAAGCTGAGCTGGTGACTTCACTCGAACCGACATTTCCCAACGCATTTTTTCTGAACTCGTAGTCGACCTTTTCACCTTTCTGCCTCGCAAGAATATCCTCAAGAGTTTGAGCGCCTCCGGTAGCACTTCTGTCAACTTTATCCTTAACATCTTCCTGAGCAAGTAACTGCTGACCTAAAAATATACCCGCAAAAAGAACGATAACTGATAAAAAAGCACGCATTAAAGGCTCTCCCTTACTAATCTATTCTAGCGTAATCCCTTATACAACGAAAAGCGCGGGCAATTCATCCCCGCGCAATACATTTATTTATAATTAAAACTAGCTACCTTTTTGTTCGTAAGCAGTTCCCCAGCCCCAAGCACCTGAACCAAAACCACGAGCAACAACTCTCTCCCGATAAATATCTGAAACGACATCTCCATCGCCAGCCAGTAGAGCCTTAGTAGCACACATTTCTGCACATACAGGTAGCTTACCTTCATTAATTCTGTTCCGTCCGTATTTTTGGAACTCAACCTCCGAAAAGTCGTCTTCAGGACCACCCGCACAAAACGTGCACTTATCCATTTTTCCTCTAGATCCAAAATTTCCTGCCTGCGGAAATTGCGGTGCTCCAAAGGGACACGCGTAAAAGCAATAACCACACCCAATACAAAGATCTTTTGAGTGAAGAACAATACCGTCTTCAGTTTGGTAAAAACAATCCACTGGACACACGGCCATGCAAGGAGCATCGGAACAATGCATACATGCCACCGATATCGAACGTTCACCCGGCGACCCATCATTTATCGTCACAACCCTGCGCCTGTTTATACCCCAAGGTACCTCATGCTCATTTTTACACGCCGTCACGCATGCGTTACACTCTATGCAGCGCTCCGCGTCACATAGAAATTTAGCTCTAGCGTTTCCACCTAGTGACATTTTCTTTCCTCCTCTTCTATGCCGGCATTATCTTACACAGCGTTGCCTTGGTTTCTTGCATTTGCGTTACCGAGTCATAGCCGTATGTTTGCGCTGTATTACTGGACTCACCAAGTACTATTGGGTCCGCTCCTTTAGGATACTTTGACCGAAGATCCTTACCTTGGAAGTGACCGCCAAAGTGAAAAGGCATAAAAGCTACCCCTGCCCCCACTCGATCTGTCAACATCGCCTTCACAAGCACCTTCGCTCCCTCGGCACCTTCAACCCATACGTCTGACCCATCTCGTATACCTAAGTCATTTGCGTCTCTAGGATTAATTTCGACAAACATGTCCTGTTGAAGTTCGGCTAACCAAGGATTTGAGCGAGTTTCATCACCGCCACCTTCATATTCCACAAGACGACCCGATGTCAGAATCATTGGGTACTCCTTCGAAAAATCCTTCTTTTGAATTGACTCGTACATAGTCGGCACACGCCAGAATGTTTTGTCAGCGTAAGTTGGGTAATCCGCCACAAGATCCCTACGCGGTGTATAAAGCGGTTCCCGATGCAGAGGAATCGGATCTGGGAAGGTCCAGACAACGGCACGCGCCTTTGCGTTTCCAAAAGGCGCACATTCGTGCTTAATAGCTACTCTCTGAATGCCTCCCGAAAGGTCTGTCTTCCAATTTGTCTTTGGACCCGCGACTGCATCAATCGCAGAGCGCTCAGCAGAAGTTAAGTCCTTATCCCATCCCAAGTCCATAAGCATTTGCATCGTAAACTCAGGATACCCGTCCTTAATCTCCGAACCCTCGGAGTATACGCCTTCCGCGAGTAGATTCTCCCCATCTCGTTCTACTCCAAAACGGGCTCTGAAGGTTAGACCTCCTTTCGACACAGGCTTATTCATGTCATAAAGATTCGGTGTTCCAGGATGCCCCATTTCTGGTGGACCCCAACTTGGCCATGGCATTCCGTAAAAGTCGCCATCCGCCGGTCCTCCTATAGCTTGCAAAGTTGTTCTATCAAAAGTATGTTGATTTGCCATGTGCAACTTCAATCGCTCAGGCGATTGACCCGTATAACCGATCGTCCACATACCGCGATTTATTTCTGCGGTAATATCCTCAATAAGCGGCTCATCACCGTTCATTTTGATATTTCTAAATAGCCGATCTTCGAAGCCAAACTTCCTCGCAAACAATGCCATAATGACATGATCAGTTTTACTCTCAAACATAGGCTCCATGACTTTTTCTCGCCATTGGATAGATCTGTTCGAAGCAGTGACTGATCCATAAGTTTCGAACTGTGTTGTCGACGGCAGGAGATATGCCCCATCTTTCCTATCGTGCAGTACTGCAGATACTGTTGGGAAAGGATCGACCACAACCAACAAGTCCAATTTTTCCATCGCATCTTTCATTTCAGTCAAACGAGTTTGCGAATTGGGGGCATGTCCCCAAAATACCATTGCTCGGGTATTATCAGGTTGTCCTAAATTCGCCTTGGCTTCAAGCACACCGTCTATCCACCGGCTAACGGGTATTCCAGTTTGGTTCATCATTTTCTTATCTTTACCATCCGAGCCTTTCATCGTCGAAAATCGCCCCTTTAGCCAATCAAGATCTTCTTCCCAAACTCTCGCCCAATGAGCCCACGATCCAGGCTTCAGTCCGTAGTACCCTGGTAACGTATTTGCCAACACACCTAAGTCCGTCGCGCCTTGGACGTTATCGTGTCCTCTAAAGATATTAGTACCCCCACCTGTGGTACCCATATTTCCTAAGGCTAACTGAAAAACGCAATATGCTCTTGTGTTATTGTTTCCATTTGTGTGCTGCGTTCCTCCCATGCACCAAATAAAAGTTCCTGGCCTGTTATTAGCCATTGTTCTCGCGACCCGCTCAAGCTGAGATCCCGGCACTCCAGTTACCCTCTCTGTTTCCTCTGGATGCCATTTTGCTACCTCTTTTTTGATTTGATCCATTCCCCAAACACGGGTTCTAATGAATTCTTTATCTTCCCAACCATTTTCAAAAATGTGCCACAAAATTCCCCAAATCAATGCAACGTCACTTCCAGGACGAAACCGCACAAATTCATCTGCATGAGCCGCTGTTCTTGTAAACCTCGGGTCACACACTATCAAAGGTGCATTATTTTGCTCTTTTGCCTTTAGAATGTGCAAAAGGGAAACAGGATGCGCCTCAGCGGGATTTCCTCCGATCAAGAATATTGCCTTAGCTTTATGGATGTCGTTATATGAATTCGTCATGGCTCCGTAACCCCAAGTGTTTGCAACACCAGCTACAGTTGTAGAGTGACAAATTCGTGCTTGATGGTCTACGTTGTTTGTTCCCCAATAAGCCGCAAACTTCCTATATAAATATGATTGCTCATTATTCGTTTTTGCTGACCCTAACCAATAAACGCTGTCTGGACCACTTTCTTCCCTGATTTGCAACATCTTGTCACCAATTTCGTTGACCGCATCTTCCCATGAGACACGGGTCCATTCTCCGTTTACCAACTTCATTGGATATTTAAGACGTCTCTCCCCATGCGCGTTTTCACGTACAGCTGCCCCTTTCGCACAGTGGGCTCCGAGGTTAAACGGACTATCCCAACCCGGCTCTTGTCCTACCCACACTCCATCACGCACCTCTGCAAGGACAGTACATCCAACTGAACAATGAGTACAAACGCTTTTCAGAACTTGCGTTTTATCATCTTTTGCCGTCGCAGCCGCGGACTGAACGGTGCCTCCTGCAAAAGATAACGCGGCTAAACCACCAACGGTCAATCCCGATCCCTTCAAGAAACCTCTTCTATTTACCTTTTTAGATCCTATTCGGTTAACTAAAGACGATGAGTGGGAGCCTGCTGCAATCCCGTTAGTCTTTTTTCTTAACATTTTTTCACTCCAAACTTCAGGTTTTTCTTCTATTTACTGGCAGTTGAGGGCCTCACGCAACCTCTCCCACACTCGTTAAACTTGGCTCGGCAACTTTTTTAAAACTTTGCCGTCTCATAATACTTTAAAACGTGTTCTGTGTTTTGAATTCCTGATCCTAATTCTATTTCCTCTGCAGACACCTGCTTTGCACTCACAGTTACCGCTGCCGCAGCAGGAGCCCCCGCGGCTGCTAACTTTAGAAACTCTCTTCTACTGGTATTCTTCGTTTCTTTTTTCATTTTCAGTTTCTCCTCACACTTGGTTAGTTGCGCCAATGACCGCAGTTTATATAAGTTTGAAAGCATCGCTTTCAATCTCCATGAACACACGGCCTAGCTTGCCGACTGGCGCATAGAAAATTGAACTACTTGCCGCTTCTAGGTCCTTAAAAAAATGACCGACCCAAGGCCCTAAATGCACCCGGAAAAAATCGTTTTGCTCTCTAAGACTTGCGGGCGCTAAAAAACTTCCTAAGATTAACCCCGCCATAATATCACAAAGCGCCGCCACATGATCTTCCGGATCAGACATACCATCAGCCCGTCCAATTCCAAGCTCTCTCATATCCCTTCTCAGGTTCGCCAAAGGCTTCTCATTTAAAAAGCCTGTCATGTAGTAACTGCCATATGGCAGTAGCTCTCCACGGCCCACTCCAATAAAGAGCTGGTTATACTCACGCTCTATAGCCTTTACGGTGAGCTTTTTCCCTAATGTCGAAATAGTATTTATGGCGTCGCCTACACCATTACCTTCGCCAGAAAGACCACTAACATCTTTTATTAGGCTAGCTGACGGGGGTTTTGCCAACAACGCGCCAAGCAAACCATAAATTGACGCTCTGCTTTTCTCCTCTGCAGAGATTTGTATTTGGGCTGGCTTAGCTGGCTCAACGGCTGGCGAAACTTGCATTGATCTCACATCTTCTATTTTTGTTTTGTTTTCCTGAGTCTTTTTGTCAACATTAAACTACTAAAACTACTACACAAATTGTTAATTATTCGTAATACAGATAAACAAAAAAAACAAGAACAAATAACTAAAGATTTTCTCTTGTCAGGAGATCACTCTGTCATCTTAATCATCTTAAGCTCTGGGGGAGAGTGTCCATCAAATTTCCTAAACATAACGGGCGAATCGAGTTAAAAACAATCGCCATTTCACTTCAGAATTAACAAAGTCTTTTTCAACATCCATGTAATGACATCCAAATCTATATCTAACTGCTTTTATAAATAAATTTCATTCTGCCTAATGGTTTTCTTGACTTATACCTATTTCCAGAAATTGGATTTGCATCTTCTTGATTCAACTTCTGATCCTCCATTTTGTCGTTAGATAAAGTATCAAGAGATGACTTAGGAGCTTCTTTCGTATGCAACCTCTTATCCGAAACTGACCGTGCTGCTTTCTTCTCCACTGGATCGGTTTCAACATCTTCACCTCCCGATTTTGTGTTGGTTTTACCACTTATCGAATCAGTTTCATCATCCGAAACGTCCTTATTCAACCTTACCGATGATGACGACGCATTTATTGGTTGATCGATCGAGTCCTCGCTATCAGAAATCTTATTCTTAAACTGACCTAAAAAACCTTTACCCACGACATAATTTGTTGCAAATTCTTGCAAGGCAGAGGTCGCCAAAGTGAAGTCTTCGTCATACTCATTCATCCCGTCAAGATTTGCTAGGATTGGATTGCTGCGCCAAAGTCTTCTTAAAGCCCGCTTTCTAAGATGCTCCGGCACTGATTTATTCATAAATTCCTTAAAACTGTCGCCTGATGTCAGATCATCTGGGTTCTTTAAACCAAGTTTTTGTAATATTTCCGTATCATTTAAACCCTCAAAATTTTCATTAGAGGATTTAACCTCTCTCTCATCGACGTTGCTGTCCTCCGATTGTACTTTCTCAACAGACGCAACCCCATCATGGGTAGATTTATTTTGAATTTTTCTATTTGACCATCGTCCTAGAAAAGTCTCTTCGCTGTCGGAAACCATTTTTACTAGTGCTCCACCCTTTTTTTCAAACTTAGAGGATTACGATAAACATCGGCAGTTTGTTTTATTCGCATATCTCCTATACCGTCCTGGGTTTTATTCAAATCAATTTTGTCCCTTTGCCTTTTCACGAAAGGCCTTTCCTCGTAATGAGTATTTACAAAACCAGACACCCAGGCCAACAAGCCCTCGGGCATTGGGACTGCTTCAACTAAATATTCGTCACAATCAGAGTAATCCTGCGCTAGATATGCTGATGCCGTAACCAAGTGGACTTGAAACTCAAAGTCAAGCGCCGCAGAGTCATCTTTTTCTAAAACCACGAATACAGAGGGTGGGGCCATACTCAAGGACACCTTGTAAGCTTCAACTTCTGACCGGTGAAGATGTAGACTACAAGTGCCTGCGTGAAAGTCAGTTTGATGCTTGTCCTGCCTTAATATTTTCCAGTTTGGATGGCTAGAGCCTGGGATAACGGCAATTGGAAGCCAATTCCACCTCTTCCATTTTGTAACACCAGGAAAACGCCTCAGGACCACCCCAATAGTTAACTCAACTTCCCGTTCTTTGTTCAAAAGTGCCCCTTAAAAAATATACACAAAGTTAGATACATCTTGAATCTTTTTGAGAAGAATGTCAAAATTCGTTCTAAGCTTCCGTCACAGCCTTCCGGTTTTCGCCAGAAAAGAGAGACAATGACCGCTCCAAAAAATAAAACGTTACTCCTCTGCACTTGCGGATCAACAATGGACCTAAAGCCAAGAAATCTCGCAAAAGCAATGGATGCCTCAGACTTTAAAACCGCCAACTTGCTTTGTACAGATGATGCTGACATCGCCATCAGAGCATTGGAGGGCGACACGGAAGTGATTATAGCATGTGAACAGCAATCCCACTTCTTTGATACGCTGAGCAAAGAACTTGGAGTATACGAAAAGGAAGGTGCCAAACTAAGCACCATAGACATTAGAGATCGAGCTGGCTGGACATCCGATAAATCTGCTAGCGCGAAGCAAGCAGCACTCTTGTCAGAACTAACACTAAACAAACCAATGACTTTGGTGAAAGATATCAAATCCAATGGTGTATGCCTAATTTTAGGGAAGGATGAGAAGGCGCTGAACCTAGCAGAAAAACTTTGTGAGTCTTTAGCTGTGACCGTAATTTTATCGAGACCTCTCGATAGCCTAATACCAACGTCACGATATGACATAGCAGTTGGTGAAATTGCCAAAATTGAAGGCTCTCTTGGCAACTTCAAGATCACCGCCAATCAGTTTTCCATGTTGGACCCATCAGGAAGAGGTGCAGCCGATTTTGGCTCGAGAAAAGATGAAGCAACTTCGGAATGTGATATTATTGTCGATTTACTGGATGGCAGACCTTTCTTTCCAGCGGGAGAAAAGCGTGATGGCTATTTGCGAGAGGACTCAAACAATTCGCTAGGTCTGGAGCAATTAGTATCAAAAGCCATAAATTTTTTGGGGGAATTTGAAAAGCCGCTATACGTAAAATTTGAAGGGGACCTTTGTGCCCACAGCAGAGCTTCACTTAAAGGATGTGACCGATGCTTAAATGTCTGTCCAACTGGTGCTATTCAACCTGCGGGGGATATTATATCTGTAAATTCGGATATATGCGCAGGGTGCGGTTCTTGTGCTTCGGTCTGCCCCTCTGGAGCCATTTCGTATGACGACCCCCCAATTGATTATACGCTACAGCTTTTACAAAAATTTGTTCATACATATCTTGCTAACGGGGGAAGTTCGCCGAGATTACTATTCCACGACTCTGAATTCGGTATCGAACTCATTTCACTGAGTGCAAGATTTGGCAAGGGTTTGCCGTCGAACGTTATTCCCATGTCAGTCACCAATATTGAAAGTATAAGTCATACAGAAATGCTTGCGGCATTTGCAACAGGGTACCATGAAATCTTCATATTAAAGACTCCCAAGACGGAGGAAGTTAGCCTCGACCTACAATTAGCAATCGTAAAAGAGGTGCTAAAGACGACGGGTAACGATCAACACCGAGTGAAAATTATTGATACCTCTGATCCAGAACTACTTGAGCAGGAACTTTATCAAGAAAATTTTAGTGAACCAGTCACCACCCCAGTTCACCTGTTAGGGCAAAAGCGAGAAGTGACACGAACTGCAGCTAGTGCAATAGAAAAAAATAAAGGCTCCACTATACCACTGCCATCAAAATCGCCCTACGGGGAAATAGTTTTAGACACCAACAAATGCACCCTTTGCCTCGCCTGCGTATCTCTTTGCCCGACAGATGCATTGCAGGATAACGCCGATCGGCCAGAGGTCAATTTTACAGAAATTAGTTGTATACAATGCGGAATCTGTGCGAATACTTGTCCTGAAAAGGCCATAAAACTGCAACCTAGACTTGATTTAAGTGCGCAGGCTCTCAGTCAGCGACATCTTCATAGCGAAGAACCGTTTTCATGTATTAGCTGCGACCGTCCTTTTGGCGTGAGATCAACAGTAGAAAAAATTGTAAAACAACTAGAGGGAAACCACTGGATGTATAAAAATTCTGATAACACAAAGCTTGTTCAAATGTGCGATGATTGTAGAGTAAACGCTCAATATCATCAAGAAAACTCTCCTTTCAAAATGGGAGAGAGACCAAGAGTTAGGACTACTGACGATTATAAGTAGTAGAAATCTGTCACCATGACCCTATTGGCGAACCTAGGTCCTTCGCCTCAATAGAGTTTACGTACGCTAGAATATCGTCAATGTCCTCCAATCGAAGATTTACCGGCACTATCGGAACAGGGGAATTATCACTTCCCGCCTCAAAAAGATCCTCTACCGAAATAATACTCACGTGAGGATTCACGGTCCAAAAAGCGCTAAACCTTTCGAACCATGAAGCACGGGATTTCATTGCGTGAAAAGAAGGTGTAGACCCTATACCAGAATACGCATCATCATCTACCACATGACAGCGTTTGCAGTGAACCCGTGCAAGTTCCTTCCCTTTGCGTACGTTTCCAATGAGTTGAATTTCTTCAATCTCCTGTACGACTTCAGGCATCTTGACAAAAAGAGGCACACCATCAAACGAAAAATCTTCGATTACATCCGCTCCAGGCCCGCGCAATAACCAAGTTTCGAATTTATTTAATTTTTCTTTTAATACGGCGTCATCAGTTACAACCCTCAACCGGTATGCCACCCCATTTAAATCAGAAAACACCTCAATTCCCGAATCAATAACACCGAGTTCAGCATCAATAATATCTTCCAGCGTAGATGACCTGATCGAAATTTGGCTACGAAATTTAAATCTTGAGAATAAAAATTTATCAAATCCAAGGTTAACTAGTTCAGCTGGTAATTTCATAATTATGTTATTATTTTTCTCTTCCGACGAGCCAAAAACAGGCTGACAAAACATAAAAAACACTAGTGAAATAAACCAGGACTGCTTGACAAACACCACAGTCTGCTCCTTATCTTATCATCTGAAATAAAACTCTCATGCAGTATACAACAAAAATAATGGTGAAAAGCGAGAAAAGGATTTATCAAAAATGGAAATAGATCAAGAACAATTTAATATTTCGATGAGAAAGTTCTTAAAAACCGTTGGAGTTACTTCTCAACAAAAGATAGAGGAAGCAGTCAGAAAAGCAATCACTGATAACGAGAATCTGCCTAACACTCTTGAGGTGTCTGTCGGTTTGCAAATACATGATATCAGCTTAGAGCACTCGATTTCTGGAACAATCAGTTTAAGGTAGAAGTTATGAATGGTTTGACCGAGGAAAACATCCGCAATCTACTTACCCAGATTAAGAGCCAACCATCTGGGAGAAACATTTTGTCGGATAAAATGGTCAAGTCAGTTGATATAAACGATCAGTTCATTTCAATCGTTCTAGAAATAGACCCCACCCAAGCCGAAGAAATGAAACAGCTTAATGCTCTCATTGAAACGAAACTAGAAAAAATAAAAGGTTCTCGACAATGCCGAATTATTTTAACTTCTCACGTTGACTCCCAGGGTGAATCAACAACGGCCAATCCAAGCGATAAAGGTCCCCCTCCAAGTCTCAAGCCTAAAAATCCGCAAATCTCTGCAACAAACGCAAAACCTGAAAAATTAAACCCCGAAGGTGTTACGAACATGATTGCTATTGCGTCTGGGAAGGGAGGTGTTGGAAAATCGACCGTTGCCGCAAACTTGGCTACCGCTTTAGCCGTTAAAGGAAAGAAAATTGGACTTTTGGATGCGGATGTTTATGGTCCCAGTCAGCCGAGAATGTTTGGATTGTCTGGCCGCCCGGCCAGCCCAGATGGCAAAACAATATTACCATTAAGAAATCATGGGGTTACAGTTATGTCTTTAGGTCTCATGGTTCCCGAGAATGAGGCGATTGTGTGGCGTGGCCCAATGCTTATGGGTGCGCTTCAGCAAATGTTAACGCAAGTACAGTGGGGAGAGCTTGATCTACTAATCGTAGATTTGCCCCCCGGCACAGGGGACGTTCAACTCACACTTAGTCAGAAAACAGATCTTTTTGGCGCGATCGTAGTGTCGACGCCTCAAGACGTAGCACTGCTAGACGCTCGAAAAGGAATCGATATGTTTCGTAAATTAAATGTTCCCATAATCGGCCTAATCGAGAATATGTCATCTTTCAAATGCTCAGATTGTGGATCAGTTCATCACCCTTTCGGGAAAGGAACATTGGAAGCTGAAGCGCTAAAGATCGGAACAGAGGTTATAGCTGATCTACCATTAGACCTTGAAACGAGAATGGCCTCTGATAATGGCTCACCAATAGTAATAACCGACCCACAAGGCGCCGTAGCCAGAGCATTTTCAGACTTGGCGGACCAATTGATTAGTACAAAGCTATTCGAATGAGTGAAAGGCTACCTTCATTTCACAAACCATTTTTCCCTCCTCTTTTTAGAGGAATGGCCCTGCCTGAGTTTGGCGACCCATTTTCAAAAGCTATTGCAGCAGCGATGTCAAATGAGGATCCTGGGCTTATTGTATACTCGGAGGACGCATCAAACTTAAATGCAGCTATCACTTTAGCACCCGAGATGCCCCTCGAAAAATCTGCAGGTGCTATTTTCGTTGTTTTATTGGGCTTCGCAGATAGCCTAGGTTCGCTTGCACCGCCTGAGGTAGCCGTACATTTCGTGTGGCCAGATATCATTAAAATTAATGGAGCAAAGTGCGGAAAACTAAAATTTCAAGCCTCCACTAAAGAGCATTCAAAAGAGCCCGATTGGCTCGTTATTGGGTTAAGTGTACCATTCATTGCTGACAAGGATTGGGATCCAGGCAGCTCACCAAACGAAACTGTTTTAATGCATGAAGGCTGTATAGACCTAACACCTCTAATGTTACTTGAAAGTTGGTCAAAGCATAGTTTAGTCTGGATGAACCGTTTCCTCGATGAGGGATTTAAACCCATTCACAGGGCGTGGTGTGAAAAATGTGACAGTATAGGAGAGCCCGTAAAATATCCTAAAACTGGGAAATTTATGGGATTAGACGAATTAGGCAATATGATTTTAAGAACCGACAAAACAACAAGGACCCTGAAAATCATGGATTTTCAGGATATTTAAATGAAATTAGCGAGAGCAATAAAGCTTGACAGCTCAGATGCACAGGTTTTTCGATTGAGCGCTCGACCTGGAGAATGGTCTATTTCAGGTAGCTTCGAGTTCTCAAACTGGAGTTCGGATGATATTACAGGAAAAGAAAGACAAGCTTTTACGAATGGGTGGCTAGGACTTGAAACTTTCGGTCGTTCAACATTCATTGCTGTAACGCCAATTCTTAAAAGCGAGTGCGATGATTTGACAAAAGCATTAGCTCAGAAATTTGTAAACGATCATGGTGCGCCAAGTATCGCTGCAGCTTATCCGGTGGCGAAGGACGAAATAGAGTATATGCTGTCTATGTGTGAGGAACATCCGACCAATACAATTTTAGTGGTTACGCGAGAATTAACCGATGCTGGTATACACGAACAATTCCGGCACTTTAAATCTGATGCGGCAGTGCTAGATGTTTTTGCTGTTCATGGTTCGGCAGATGAGTAGGTTTTCAAGTCTGCAAGAGGACCTGCGCAAGCTCTCCAATTGGTAGAAAAGCCTTAATGATGATACGAATCCTTTATATGATAGTCTCTCTTGCAATTTATATTGGTTCTATTAGTCCCATTGCGGCCAAAGAGACTATACTGCTTCAATCGACGACATCTACAAGAAATTCAGGCTTGTACGATACATTATTGCCGGAATTCCATTCTACAACGGAAGTACGGGTGAATGTAGTGGCAGTCGGTACCGGTCAAGCTATAAGGAATGCTATGAACTGCGAGGCTGACCTATTAATCGTGCATTCGAGAAAAGCCGAAGAAAAATTTGTTGCAGACGGTTTTGGCTTAAGGCGACATGATTTAATGTATAATGACTTTGTCATTATAGGCCCAAAGGAGGACCCAGCTAAAATTAAATTTGCAACTACTCTTGAAGACGTCTTTTCGAGGATTTCTGAGGGCAGGCACAGGTTTGTATCAAGAGGAGATGACAGTGGAACACATAAACGTGAAGCTGACCTATGGAGCTCTTCAGGTATTAACCCAAAGCCATTCTCTGGCAGCTGGTATATTGAAGTAGGTGCTGGGATGGGTAGTGCTTTAAATATTGCTTCAGAAATTAACGGTTATATCCTCGCTGACCGTGCCACTTGGATAGCCTTTAAAAATAAAAGAGATTTATCAATTCTATTCCAAAACAACAAAAAATTGTTCAATCAGTACGGAGTTATAATGGTTAACCCTGAAAGGTGTCCGAATTCTAACAGCGATGGCGCCAAACTGTTTTTGGACTGGTTACTCTCAAAAAATGGGCAGAGAGCGATAGGCAATTATAAAAAATCAGGTATTCAACTCTTTTATCCAAACTCAAAAAACCCTAAAGACTGATAAAGCAAAGAATTAAATCTAGATGGGTTTGTATTCGCTCCAGTCAAAAGTTCCGCTATCCCATTCCTCAACTGCTTTTTTCGGTTTGGGTTTACAAGATCTTCAACAATTCCTAGAATAAGACATACTGTAAAAACTGGATAATTATGCTATGCAAGATCAGCTTTGGATGTTTTCTGCTACAGAGGCGCACGACCATTTAAAAAAACGAGATATCTCAGCATCTGAATTGTTAGAGAGTTGCATCGAAAGAATTTTACAGGTTGACAGTGAATTAAATGCGCTTCCAGAAAGATGTTTTGATCGCGCACGTAAAGTGGCCATGCATCTTGAAAAAAATCCATCGGGCAATCCAGTTAACCTGAAGGGACTTCCGATCGCAGTTAAGGACTATAATGATCTTTCTGGCGTCAAAACAACCTATGGATCCCCCATATTTGAAAATAATATTCCGAAGCAGTCCGACCGTACTATCAGAGCTTTAGAGAAAAACGGGGCTAACCCAGTTGCTAAATCCAACGTACCAGAATGGGCGGGGGGTCATACCTTCAATCCAGTTTATGGTTTAACTCGAAACCCTTGGGATATCTCAAAGAGTGCCGGGGGAAGTTCAGGGGGATCTGCTTCGGCATTGGCAAGCGGACAGGTTTTTCTTGCGACTGGGAACGACTTAGGTGGCAGCCTAAGAACGCCAGCGGGGTTTAATGGCGTCGTCGGTCTCCGACCTAGTCCAGGTTTGGTGCCGCGGGGTCAGAGATACATGCCATTTGATACCCTTTGGGTTGAGGGCCCTATGGCTCGATCAGTACAAGATGTGGCTTTGATGTTAGATGCGATGGCCGTGTATGACAGAGGAGATCCCTTATCTTTTCAATACCTTGGGAACTCGTTTTCCGAATTTATAAAAAAAGATATCGCCCGCGTTTCAGTGTCGGTGAGTGAAGACCTTGGAATAGTGCCGGTCGATAAAGAAGTGAGATCAGTATTCAACAGCGCAATAAAAAAACTAGAAAATTATAGTTGGGATCTAAACAATGATATTCCGTCTTTTTCGGATGTTTTGCCAGCTTTTAAAATATTGAGAGGTGTTCTTCTGGCATGCATGTTAGGAGACCTAGTGAAAGGTAATAGGGGCAATGTTTTGGAGGATATAGCAAAAAACGTCCAGGTTGGTTTCGACTCCTCAAGTGCCGAAATAATAAGCGCGGAAAAAATAAGACATCGTCTTGCACTAAATATGGAGAACTTCTTTAAGAGACATGATTTTTTAATATGCCCCTCAGCCTCAGTATCACCGTTCCCAGTCGATCAACCTTTTGTGAAAGAAATTGATGGACAAAAGTGTGAAACTTATATCGACTGGTTCTCAATTACATTTGCTATTACCATGACTTCATGTCCAAGCCTGAGCATACCCTGTGGCACTACCAAGGCTGGTTTGCCTGTCGGCATTCAGATCACAGCCGCGCCCAGGCAAGAAGCTGCTCTACTGAACTTTGGTTTAAAATTACAGGAAATATTTGGCATTGATAGGAAACTACCTGTATCACCTGCCAGATAATAAGGCAAAATCGATGAATTTTCAAAAAACTAGAACTTTTGGCTTACTAGCCGCTTTCTTTACAGTGTCAATTTGGGCTTTATTTCTTTTAGCAACACGTTTTGCGGTCCGAGGCGAATTCACAGTTGAAGAAGTTTTAATCTTACGTCTAGTTCCAGGTGCGATTTTAATGGCTCCACTGATGTTTAAGTTAGATCTACTGCCTCGCGGGCAATCCTGGCCACGCGCTTTGATATTGATGATCGGAGCTAGTGCCATTTTTCCTTATATTGTTTCAAGCGGTTTGAGGTATGCGCCTGCATCCGATGCGGGAGCTTTGGCACCTGGGATGCTACCTTTTTGGGCCGCGCTTGCGGCTTTCGTTTTTGCCGGAGAGAGCTTAGATAAGCCTCGTGCAATAGGATTGCTGATAATTCTATTAGGAGCAATTCTTATAGGCTTTTGGCAGATATTTTCTGGAGCTGACAACGACTCCTGGAAAGGACATCTAATGTTTCTGACCGGCTCAGGTTTGTTCGCTATTCATTCCGTTATTTTCCGTCAAAGTGGGCTAAGCCCATTTCAGGGCCTCGTGATTGGTCTTTTTTGGGGCACCTTGTTCTTAACCCCAATACTGCTATTCACAGGAAACGTAAAGTTCGAAAATATAAGACTAGCCGATATTATTGTTATGGGATTAGTTCAAAGCTTCATTATTGGTATTTTGGCTACAGTACTCTATAACTATTCGGTAAAACTGCTGGGAGCCGCTGAAACAGGTGCCTTTGGAGCTTTGACTCCTATTCTTGCTCTCGTAGGTGGGGGGTGGCTGCTTGACGAAACGATTACTTTAATAAATTCGATCGGGGTTCTTCTTGTCGCATCAGGCGTATTCTTAGCTTCCGGTATCCATAACAGATTTAAGTGAACTAATAGAAATACAAACATCACGGAATAATCCCCCTTAGGAAAATGAATGCTTAGGGCTAAAGAAGATTATTGACATGAAGTTATTTCTAAAAGATTACAAAATAAGAACATATCAAGTTTTACATTAAATACCTGATGCGCTAGCATTAATTATGAATGGCACATAAGAGGTATGAATGGATTTTAAGAGTTTTGATCTCGAGGAGTTTGAGAGGGCAACAGGATCAAAACGTAATCAATTGGCTTCTGGACTTGACAAAAGGTGTAAAGAGTCTGGATTTGTTTTATTAAGCGGTCATGGTGTTGATAAAGAAATCATAGCGGCACAATGGAAGGCAGTTTCAAACTTCTTCTCTCAGTCAGAACAAGTCAAAGCACAAGTTTCTGTCCCCTACCCTGGCTATCCTTACGGCTGGATTGAACCAAACAAAGAGTCTTTAGCCGCCTCGAAGGGTACCAAAACACCCCCAGACCTGAAAGAAAGTTTTAATGGTGGACCATTACACATTCCATTGGGGATATTAGATAAGCAAGCATATGAGTTTTGTTATCAACCTACCCTTTTCCCTGACTTAGAAGGCTTCAAGGAAGCCTGGACATCTTATTACATTGAGATGGAAAGGCTTGCAGAAAGAATAATGGGGGCGTTTGCTGAAGCTTTAGGTCTGGAACGCCAATACTTTGAAAAATTTATTCAAAACCCAATTTCAGCTCTTCGAGCTCTCCACTACCCTCCAACACTCAACACTTTAGAGACAGATCAGCAACGGGCCGGAGCTCACACTGATTACGGTTCGCTGACAATTTTGCTGCCCGAAAAAGGGTCAGTTGGATTGCAAATTCTTCTAAATGGCAAATGGGTGGATGTTCCAACAATTGATAATTGTTTTGTAGTAAATATTGGAGACCTTATGGAGCTTTGGACATCAAATCGTTGGACCTCCACCCTTCACCGTGTTGTCTCAAAACCAAATCAGCCGCAACGAAAAAGCCTCGCTTTTTTTCATCAGCCTGATTGGGACGCTGAAATTAAACCGATAGATGAACACAGTTTATCGCAACCAGTAAGGTCTGGTCCCTATCTTATGAGCAAATTCCTTTCTACCTCAGAAAAGTAGAGCCTTTAAATTCCAGTATAAATTTCTTTGGACGACAGACGATCGGCAAATTCCTCGACACGTTACCATAATATCTGAGAAAGTAATTTCTTCAGATCTCAAACACCAAGGTTAAGGAAAAGAAATAAACCAAAAATCACCAAATTTTGTGCTTGCCGACTGCTGTTAGCACTTCCGAACTTTCCATGTTTACCCCAGCTGCTGCACGTAATTTAAAAATTTCCTCATCCTTCATTAAAGCATCAACCATACTAGGATCTTTAAGCTCAGTTAAGTCATAAACTCTCGTTTGGTCTTCGTTGGCGCACGCAAAGTGCACCGTAATTTTATACTTCTCTAAAAGGGGCTTAAGCTCTACGTCTACAAGGTGTAGCCATCGATCAAAACCTTTCGTTATTTCGAAAGTAGATAATATTTTCATAACCAGTTTCCTTCTCAATTATTCACTAAAACATTTATGGCATAACACAACAGTGGCGCCATCAACAATTTTTAGATTTCAGTATCTAAAATTGAGTTAACATAATATTTAGTAGTAATAAGACACTATAAAGACTTATGTTGCTGTGATATCACAGCAGCTTCAAAGACTGCTCTTTCCAAAATATTAAAGGTCAAATTATCGATCACTTTTCATAAGTTCACGTAAATTAAACCCAAAAAAGCTGAACTGGCGAAAGAAGATAGAGCGATTAAAATAAGAAATCTCACAATTATAGTATTTTGTTTACCATGCCATTGATTCGTCTTATCAATTTTCTCGTTTATTAATTTGCTTAAAATTGCGAGTTGTTCCACATTTTCAACTAGCAAATCAGCCTTCTGCTTCGTGGTTGTTTTCATAATCGGCTCCAATTTGTGATATTTTTAAATGAGGTTAATGCGTATTGAAAATTTATTCCCTATTTTTTTCAATAGTATCCTCTAAAATGCTCAGGTTATTTGAGCTAGGAGATAGAATATGATCAAAGTAGGAACTAATGCTGCTGCCACCTGTCATTGCGGCTCAATCCAATTAAATATCTTCTTACCAAAACGGTTGGACAGGATAATTCGATGTACCTGCTCCATGTGTAGCAAAGCGAAGGGTGTCGGTATGCTCTGCGTTCCTATCAAGGATGTCAGTGTTTCTGATAGTTCCAACTCTATGAAAAAGTACTTTTTTAACAAAACGCATTCTCCGCACTTCTTCTGTGATGTGTGCGGGATACATACTCATCACAAAAGTCGGGCGACGCCAAACAAATTCTGCATAAACGTTTCCTGTATAAATGGCTTTGAGTTCAAAAATTTTAAAAACAAAATTATCGAGTTTGATGGAAAAAACCACCCAAAGGACCAAAAATGAATCGAATGATTTATATTTACAAAACTCGTGCCCTTGGAAGATTTTTTTAGTCAAGGCTATTTACATACACTGACGGATTGACGAAAACTATTTTTGGTATTGTTAACAAAGGAGGGAAAGATGCGTGCTTTGATACAGAGAGTTTCGAAAGCTAGTGTCTCTATAGATGGTAACTTAATCTCAGAAATAAAATACGGACTTTTGATCTTTATATGTGCAATGGCAGACGACGTAGAACTAGATGCAGAAAAAATGGCTTCAAAAATCTCAAAGATACGAATTTTTAATGATAAAGACGGAAAAATGAATAAGTCACTCATTGATATTGGTGGCGAAGCATTGATAGTAAGTCAATTTACTCTGGCTGCGGATACAAGTAGAGGTAATAGACCAGGTTTTTCAACTGCGGCCGCGCCTGAGGCAGGCAAAAAGCTTTACAAACATTTTATAGGGGAGTTTAAAAACCTTGGGATCACGACTAAAGAGGGTCAATTTGGTGGTGATATGAAGGTTTCTATTCTGAATGATGGCCCAATTACTGTGTGGATTGATAATAGGGATTCACAAAGGTAAAAATCAAAATTCGTATCCTCTTCAGAATTTACAAGGAACGATGATGCACTTTTCAGATGAGTAATTTGGCCAACACCAAACAGACAAGAATGGTGTTTCTTTAACTCGCATTGCATGCACTTTGTAAGGTTCATTATAGACGATACTCCCAGATAATTTTTCTTCCCACTCAGCACAATTAAAACGCCAATGCGTACCACTAGTTAAATTTAGATATAGTTCAGGGGGCCGGTGCTTGTGGTCTGTATAAAATATGTTTGACTCAAGAAAAAAAAGTCCCAATCTGAGACTCCCAAAGCTAAAGTTTCCGTTTATGGGACCAACCAACTCTGTATGCATATTACCCTTAAGGTATTCTGAGCCAATCCCACATCCGCGTTCATAAAACACACCGGCATCAATTCTCCAACGTAATTCACTCAATGAATCAAAAATGGCACTCTTTATTGGGAAAAGGGCTTTATTGCTTATAGAGTTTAGAGCATCTATTAAGGCTACTTCTTTAGGGCACCCCGTAATTTCTTGACGAATAAAGTTTTGTTTATCCAAAGGAATCTTTTTAAGACTACTTACTATCTCTTTCTCAGCATTGCCTTTACAATTCTTCTCGAGAAAGCTTATTATTTCGATCAGAAGGCTGCTAACTAGTCTCATTTTAACGTTACTTGCTGGTTATCCAATTATATTTGTGATTTTTTAAAGCCAATTCAGTACTGCGTGGATTATAGAACCTAAAGACCTTATATTATTTGCTTTATATTGTGTGCTTTAAAAATTCCCCTCAGCTGCTTGCAAGCATCGCAACCCTTTTTCACGCCACATTTTTACAACGCTAGCTCGATCTTCAAAGATAAGAACTGGATTGTATCCATCTGCCAGCATTCGGTCGTACAAATCTGATTTGACCTCTGGGTCAGGACGGCGATCATTATTAGACCGCATGTAAATAGGGAGCTTCAATTTAGAGTTTCTGAGCATTCTACTTGTTGTGATTTCATTTATTTGCTTTTCGGTGGCTTTGCGTGTTTTTTCTCGTCTTCCAGTACAAAGAACTATTCGATTACCTTTTCTTTCCGCGAGCATTTGAAATATTGTGACCATTTCCAATATGGGGACATCCTTCCCTATTGCTGCCTCAAAATTTTTCTGATCATAGATTGGCCCATTCACAAAGTGTACTCTGTGCTCTACGTTCATCAAGGTTCCATCAATATCAAATATAATATCCAAAAATCTTTCGTCCCTAAGTTCTTATTTTTCTATGGCAGCCTACCCAATAGCGATATCTGCAGAAATTTTTAACTTTTCTTTATTTTATTATTTTCAAACTGAAGCTTGAGTTGCATACAAAATATCTTTCATGTTGAAAAGTAAGAAACCAAACAGGATCGTGAATATAAGTGGTGAGATCCATATTTCAGCTGTCATTTTTACACCATTAACCTCAGCCCATGAGCTTTTTACTATTTTATAGCCAAATATTGCTCCAAGCACTGATTGTACAAAACTATAAGTTACAAAAGCCCATGCACCGTGCGGACCAAAAAACAAAATTACTAAGCTCATAATGAAACCTGCACCGGCGAATGTCCCAACCAAAGTAATTACAAAAGCTGATCCATCTCCAACTCCGTATTGGTCAATCATACCTCTTACATCAAACAAACAACGGTAAGCATAGTATCCTGCCCCCAATCCCGCTAAAACCCAAATTATTAAATTTAAAATACCTCCGAAATTCTCAACCATTTTTTCCTCCATTGCCGATTTAGAACTGCTGATAACATATGAAAGCAATTTCTTTAAACAAAAATTTTGACGCCTTTTACGCCAGAAGACAGAGAAACCTTCAGATTACTTTCTCTTTTTAGCCTACCCCCTAGCCCTACCGACTTTTCCACTTTTTCTGAGCCGTTACTAGTCCAGTATCCGATGACATATTAACCGGTCTACCAAATTCACTATAACTTTTTTCACCTAGGACACATTATCAGAACCTATTTATATTACCTGCCGAATTGTTCTTCGATGAGTTTACGTCTCTTGAAACCTCGTAAATAGTCATATCTCGACTATGCTCGCAACTGAAGTCATGATCTGAAGCAAACCAACTGGTAAATTCAGTATACCGTAAAATCACTGGTTGGCGGTGATGCACCTCAACTTTCATAGGATAGCTTTGCCGAGTAACAATACAACCACCAGTCTCGTTAAAAATACCACCAAAATACATCATTCTATCCTTAAAGGTATGGTAGTATGGTATCCTGACTTTATCCCGTCTCAGCCATTCATAATATCCGTTTGCAAGAAATATACATCTCTTGGCACCCCGAAAAATCTTTTTTGTTTCTAATGTCTCTGATCGCGCATTTATAATGTTTAAATCCCCTATCCAAGGACTCTTAAATGTCCACGTGATAAGCATTACTTGGTTATTTTTTACAACAACAGGAACCGTCGTGGACGGGGCAATATTATAATTTGTACCTACTAGATTGTGAGGTATTTTGAAGTCTGCCTTAGAGGTGTCATACAAAGCATAACGGCCACACATATTGCGCCCCCGGGAAATTAGACGTTTATTTCAAATGGCAAGATAATTCAAGTGTTGCGAACTCTCAACAAAAACTCACCCAAAATTAAAAAGCTGAAGAAACCTCAAAAGTTCTAGAAGATAATGATCGTCACAAAATTTCACTCATCATAGTCTAACTCATTAGGCCAACGTGGGAAGATGGTCGTTATTCCCGCCATTAACCTAGGTTCTCCGCAATAGGGGGCTTGCGTTTCTCTTTGAAGTTGCTAACCTCTTTATGTGGAGAAAATTTTACTCGGCTATCGCTTCTAGGCCTACCATCAAAGTGGTGTGTGGACTGTGATTTCCATAAGGGAACCAGTTGTATAATACGCATAGAGTGATACCCGCCACAGTTGGATTTTGGAGAAGTCTTGGCTGAAGCTAACTATGGATACCGAAACAAAAGGGGCCACTACAACCCCAACAAAAGGGTTGGGTATCCTCCAGTATTCGTTTGGCCACCAAAACCGATAAGTACTATTAGGTGGATATTCTCCGTTCCAGGATACTTCATACCATGGAATTTGTTTTACGTCATGGTCGGCATTATATCGTGGTTTTATCTATCGCCACCACTTGAAGCGTATGCCCAACTCGACATCAAGGTGTTTTTGATAGCCTTTGCTCGAAACAGTACTCTGGTTGCGTTGTATTATGGTTGTTTTCACTATCGTCTATATATGAAGCGCGCTCAAGATTTAGAATTTAAGTTTAACCCAAGTTGGCCCTCTAAAAAATCAAAGCATTTTTTGTTCGGCAATCAAAATCTTGATAATATTTTTCTTACTTTCTGTAGCGGAGTTACAATCTGGACTGGGTTTGAAATCGGAATATTGTGGCTTGTATCAAATGAATATCAAACAGTTATTAATGTCCAAGATAACATAGTTTACTTCATTATAATGGTCTTACTCATTCACCTATGGCGAGACCTACACTTTTACCTGATCCATCGGCTTGTTCACTTTGAACCTCTGTACAAACTAGCTCACAGGATCCATCATAAAAATGTTAACCCAGGTCCTTGGTCTGGTTTGGCAATGCACCCAATCGAACATCTGTTTTATTTTTCATGCGCACTTTTATACCTACTTTTTCCGCTCCACCCGGCATTTATAATTGTTACTCTTGTCCACGCAGGCCTCAGCCCTGCTCCCGGGCATACAGGTTTCGAGCGGATTAAAACTACGAACGATAAGAGTTTTGATGCTGACAGTTACGCTCACTACCTTCATCATAAACACTTTAAGTGTAATTACGCGGACGGTATTCTTCCCCTGGATCGGTGGTTCGGAACACTTCACGATGGAAGTGAGGGGGGCTACGCTCGCCTGAGGCAAAAACGCAAATAAAAACTACACAACTAAACCTTTTCTTAAAACATTTCGAAGATCTACATTTGTATTACTTTTCGTCAAAAACTCAACAGCTCCCACTACGAAACCATCCTATACAAAGCCACCGGCCCCTCAGTTATTTCGATTAAACAAGAAAAAAATATAACTTTTAAAAAAAAGAACTACGTTCGCGTTTTTCTTTCTTTATGCTTGTCAGAGTATTTTCTAACAATCTCTTAGATTTTAAGGAATTGTTAAATTGAGACTATTGTAACATAAAAACTGAGGGTTAAATAATACCTTATGGCAACCTCAACGCGTTCGAAAACTTATCTTTCTGTACTGTTGATTTTAAGTTCAACACATGTGCTTAACGACTTAATGCAATCTTTGATTCCTGCATCCTACCCTATCCTAAAAGATGAGTACTCCTTAGACTTTGTACAAATCGGTTTGATTACTCTCACTTTCCAGGTTGCTGCCGCGCTACTGCAACCGGTGGTAGGCATGATGACAGATAGGCATGCCGCACCCTACGGTCCAGTTCTGGGAATGATCTTCACCTTTTTTGGCCTAATTAGTCTTGCCTTTGCGAGGAGCTATGAAACCATCCTCCTTTCAGTCGCCTTGATAGGTATAGGTTCCTCAATCTTTCATCCTGAGGCAACGAGAATGGCACGCTATGCAGCAGGAATGCGTCAAGGTCTAGCACAAGGAATTTTTCAGGTTGGAGGTCAGACAGGAGGAGCCCTCGGGCCACTCCTTGCTGCCTTAATTATAGTACCCTTAGGTTTATCCAGCCTCGCGTGGTTCGCTACGCTGGCCCTTGTCGCCATGATACTTCTGATATGGATTGGAAGTAAGCAGCATCATATTAGCACTGAGTTTTCTAAAATGCAGGAGCGTCGGAAAGCCGAAGAAGAAGAACTTAACCACCCTCCCCTTACCATTGCTGTTGGTCTATTTATTCTTATATTTTTGGTGTTCACAAAAAACTTTTACAGCGAGAGTTTTCGTTCTTTTTATACTTTCTATCTTATTGAACATTTTGGTCTCTCCATCCCCGCGTCCCAATTGATGCTATTCGTTTTTCTCTTCTCTGCAGCTCTTGGCGTTCTGATTGGTGGCATAATTGGAGACCGAATAGGTCGTTACCGGATCATTTGGATTTCAGTTCTTGGACCCTTGCCGCTAACGGTTATTTTACCGTACGCCGATCTTTTTTGGACTGGGATTCTTTCATTTACTATTAACCTTGTAATGGCTAGCGCCTTTGCATCAATCTTAATTTACGCGATTGATCTTCTCCCCAATCGAATCGGGATGATTGGCGGGATGTTTTATGGATTAAATTTTGGGCTTGGGGGGGTTGCTGCGGGGCTTCTGGGGATATTGGCAGATATCCATGGCGTCGAGACAGTTTATCTTTTTTGCTCATTCATGCCAATTGCAGGCCTAATGGTATGGTTTCTCCCTCGTATAAAAGACACCTAAAAGTGCGAAAACTGTAAATTGGACTTTTGCCCAAAAAACCGGCGGAGCGAGCAAATATCTAAGAAAAATGTTTATCTTATCATTTTGGCGCTTCCGATTGACTGCCAAGTTCTTTGCTGCCATTCGACGACTTGTTTGCAATCCAACTCAACAAAAAGGGCTCTTTCCTACCTATGAATTAACGCGAGGGTCTGCGTGAGAAGCAAACGCAGTAAAAGATACTGGCACGACTGTAATGGTGCGCTCGATACCTTTCTTCAACTCATCTAATACTGTCTTACACAGAGCAAATTGGAGGCTGACAAGACCCTAATTAAGGTTAAGAAAATTCTGTTCAAAAAAGCGATGGGCAATCAGGTGCAAGTTTATAGAACTTATTTGCCTCCTCATTTAAACAATCCACCGTTATAAAGCCCCAAGGCGAGCAAGGCGAATATGAAGGTTAAGCAAACGAAAACTGCACTATTTAATTGAATAAGGACCTTTAACAACCTCGTCGTCTTTAATTCAGTCGACGAAAGCTCGTCAATTTGGTTTAACTCTTTTTTTAGTTGCACTCTTTCATTAAACAAGTAAGCACAAACTCCCGTGATAATCACCACTGTCCAAATGCTATATTCCTGAAGCATTGCATGACCCTTCTATTTACCTAGTTTCTCTAAAATTACCTTGAATAATTTATTGGCTTCCTCTTGCAACTCATTTTGACGTTTAAGTTTTTGGTCTATTTGACGCAAGTACACTTCGGCTAAATCCATTTTTCTTTCCTCCTCATAAAAAAGATTCTTAGGCTACGAAAAAGTATTTTAAGTGGAACCTATTTACAATCCTAGAATATAATGCCGACCTTCAAATATTGCTAAAATAGGTGAATAATGTAAGTTGATTGGCATTAAATGCGCGCCGCATTATTTACTTGAGTATCGTCACTAGTCATTCCTTTGGAAGGTTGGAGAGATTATGAAAGGTGCTTTAGTGATAAGCGATAGGAGCAAACAATGGCTACGCTCCTTTCTCAAAAGAGCTGGATTATGGTTACCAGTGGAGAAATAAGAAATTTGATTAACTGGGCTACACAAACAAGCATTACTCAAAGAGTACGATGCATATTAAGATTCAGAGGAGAATTTGCTTTGCATGAATGTAGACAACATGCCTTCCCCATCTTCATAAGATGTTCATCAAACGCTGTTGGTTTAGTTCAGATAAAGGGAAAATAAATGCAGTGGGAATATTATGTCAAAGATTATAAGTTTGATGAAACAGAGTTGGATCAGGGTTTCCCCAACAAGTTAGAGCATGATGATTTGGCTCATTTAGGAAACAATGGGTGGGAACTATTAAACCTTGTCTCGTACAGAGCAACTGATAATGAACTATGCTTTAGGTATTATTATAAAAGACCAAAGCCACCTCACTAATGAGAATTTTTAGACTTTGTCCATTTGAGGTAAAGTCATATCAGTCACTTACAGTTCATCGTCAACCTGTCCTTTTTAAGAGTAAACTTTAGGTGCTCACTTTGTATCAAATGAAACAAATTACCCAGTATCTCCAGCCACCTAGTCTGGTACGGTCTAGGCGCTAACTATATTCTTGGTTTTATCGCAAATTAAAACTGTAACTAATTTGTTATATTTAGATTACGAGATGAACAAGAACCCCCCGCACCTTTATTTAAATGATTTCTGTATCCAAATGTAGCTATCTACCTGTCTGGTAGAAAGAACTTCGAGAGGTTTACAATCCTTTTGAGCTTTATTTGGCTGCTGTCCAACCCACTTTCTCACCTCACCAGACCGAAAGCAAAACTCACTATTGTGGTAAGGACACAAAATTGTTCCCTGTTGGGTAATTTGACCAATTTCCAAGGGTAAGTTCATGTGCGGACAAATGTTCTCGATCGCAAAAATTCCTCCCTGATTTATAAGCAGAATTTCTTTGTCTCCATATTGGAATTTTTTTTTCTCGCCCTCCTCTAACTCACTTATCGGCAGCGACCTAATCCAAGTTTTCCCGTCAATCTCTTTTTCTTTCGCGACAGAATGGTCGATCAAATCATTCTTATTGATGGAGCTTATTTCATATAGCGTGATGAGTTGACTGGATCCTCTTAGCTTTAATCTAACAAAGTTTTCTACCTCCACGGATTTCTTAATTCTTTCATAAGCGACATCTGAAATAAGAAATCTAGTTCCAGCATCTTTATTTACACCCTCTATTCGGCTTGCAATATTGACGGTGTCTCCAATTACGGTAAACTTCTTATCTTCTTCAAATCCAACTGAGCCAAGAATTACTTCACCGTAATGGACGCCGACTCTGATATCGAAATCTCTACCATACGCAGTAGACAGGTATTTTTTAAACTCATCCATCGCCTGCAACATCTCTAGAGCAGCGTTTGCTGCTCTTAAGGTCTGTTGCCTCGACTCTTTCAGTCCAAAAATAGCCAAAATGGCATCACCAATATAATTATTTACTTCTCCTCCATTTCTAATAATCACATCTCGCATAATCGAGATATATCTATTGAGAATAAATATTACATCATAAGCGGCAAGAGCCTCAGAGAATGGAGTAAATCCTCTAATATCACAAAACATTATAGAAAGGTTTCTTATCGTTCCTACTGACTCTAGCTTAGTATTCGCTAACTGGTTACTATTACTTAAATCTCTTCTGTCTAAAAGAAGCCTTCTGTAAGAAACGGGTCCACTTATTGTTGTCTGACAGGCAAGTCTAATATTTTCTGGAAAAGACAATCTTTTTGAAAGTCTTTGCTCAAGCTCCGATCTGGGAGAACAATTTTTCAACCCTTCGAATATCTCCACCCTGCACGTTGAACATTTCCCAGTTCCTCCGCAAGCACTAAGATGAGATATATTGTTTCTCAACGATGCAGTTAAAATTGACTCATTTTCAGAAACCTCAATTTTCTTACCATCCGGTTCAACTACGGCATGAAAATAAATTTCTTTTTTTGTTTTAGGATCTATCCTGTTATGACTACCATCACAAAACGGTTTATTGTTCGTTCTTTTGCAGGTGCAAAAATATTTGGATTCACTTTTTTCAGCTTCATATTTTAAGGGTACATAGTCTGTTCCAACATGGCTACCATCACAAAAAGGCTGTTTCTTACTTTTTCCACAACTACACCAAAAATAGTTTTTACCTTTTTCTAAGTCACGTAAAGCGGGTTCAAATTTAGCCATATCGAAAGTCCTATCATCAACCAAGTTAATACTTATAATAAAAATTTAATCAATAAAATGCGAAAGCAATTAAGTTCAACACGGCCTGAGCTATCTTTTTTTATTCATACTAAAAGGTTATCTCGTATGCACTAAGCTTTTTTTGTTGGTCAGGGCGTACTAATCTCTTTAATATAATTTTACGAGCTAAGAAATAAATTCTTATGGTTAGATGATTCATTTACCTTTCCTCAAGGTATCCTGGATACTAGCTAAGCGTTATAACTTTTTAAGTATAGAAATGAAGCGTATCTCAAATTTTATGATAATCGTTGGTGTTTTAGTTGTAGGTACAGCTATTGTAAGTGCTGAAATGGATTGGGTCCAGATAATGTTTGGTACGTTTCTATGTGTCGGCGGTTACTTCATTTCAAAGGAGCAGGGTTAAAAGAATAAATAGATAAACTGTTATGAAAGGTCAAAATTTATAATCTGTAATCTTGAAAGATTTAAAATCGGGCCCATGTGTGAGTTATGAGAACAATTTATTTTATAATCAATTATTTTATTACGTTTCTTTGGACTGCCTTTTTTGGGTTTCAAACTGAGCAGCTTTATCTGAAACCTCGGAAGGCGAGGAAAGAGAATCGTCGGTACTAAATTAATTTTGGGATTTGCTAAACTGTAATGAAGATCCCGGTCAGGATTAAATCATAAAAATAGATGATACACTAATAACCCGAAATAAACCCTTTACTCCAAGCTATCCAAGCGACCGCACAATGTGACATTCCAAGTTTTTCTGATAACCACTCTAGCTGTTGTTTATGCCAATTTAGCATCTAGATCCTCTCTATCAGGAAATACCCGTCCAAACACTATTACAAAAATAATTATTTGTAACCTTAAACCAGCACAATCTCTGAAAAGATGGTGCCCCTCACCGCATTCAATTTGTTAGCTCTTTTACGAAATTCTACACCTGTAGCAATGATGATTACTATTCTTGCTATTAATTTCCTTCATCATATAGCGTTGATTCTGTCGGGACATCTTTTTGATGCAAGCCCGCACGGATTACTGCCTCTGCGGCAAGTAGACGTGCTTTGGTTCTAAGTTGCTTTTCATTTACGCCAACAACTTTCCCTTTCTTAAAACGTGACACTCCGTCTACCCAAGTTTCTGAAATGGTCGACGTAGATGCAGAAAAAACCAGTGTCTGAAGCGGATCATAATAGGGAGACCACTCAATATGATTAAGATCGAACAAAATAAAGTCAGCCTTTTTTCCTACTTCAAGAGAGCCAATTTGATCATCCCATTGCAAAGTCTTGGCTCCTTCGATTGTAGCTGCGCGTAGAGCTCGTCTTGCGTCAAAAACTGTAGGGTCCAAATGAGAGTCTTTAAACATTCCAGCAACAAGGAACATCTGTCGCATTAAATTAAGATTTCCTGCTGCCGAGACCCCATCTGTGCCTAAACCAACCGTCACTCCCGCTTCAACCATCTGAGGATACTTCCCAATTGATGTGGCACCTTTACCTAACTTAAAAGAGGACGAAGGACAGAACGCTACTTTGACCTGCTTTGCAGACATTATAGAAATTTCTTCATCCGTTGCTGCTGCGCAATGAGCAATGACAAGGTTGGACCCGAGCCCTCCCGCGTTGTCTATTCGAGATATGGGCCAACAGTTATGCTTACTTTCGCAAACCTTGGCTTCCTCTATCGAAGTTGCTAAATGATAGGTAGTACCAACTCCTAGTTTCTCTGCTAATGCGCGGGCACCAACATGCAGATCTAATGAACAGGGTTCTTTACCCTCAATATTCACCCAGCAACGCACTCGCCCATCCAATGCTCCATTATATTTAATTACACACTTTTCTAGTTCTGCTAGCGCGATATCAGCGTTTGGGTAAAAATGATGCTCAACCATTTCTTGAGACCAGCCACGAGGAATCTTCTCAGGTTTATTGTCTGCTGCATGACGCCCCGTTATTCCTCGGATACCAGTTTTTTTCATAGCCTTAACCGTTATACCAGGGTCGTATTGCGATCCCATGTCAAGAAAACACGTCGTTCCCCCTCGAAGCATTTCCGTCGTGCCCAATAGTGCGCCGTAGTATTCGTCCTCGGGCGTTATGAAGGCATAAAATGGTTTAGCCCAATGAAACACCCAAGCCCTAGTATTTAAGTTATCCGGGAAAACACCTCGCGAAAGAGTTTCGGACAAATGCACATGGCTATCAACGAACCCAGGGCACATTCCGAGCATACTCCCGTCTTTTACCAAGTCGAAAGATGATCGTTCGTGGCGAGCGCAAACTTCGACGGCAGGGCCTATATCGGTAATGAATGAGTCTTCAATTACAATGCTCGCATTTCGTATTACATTATCATTATCGTCAACTGTGAAAAGAAATTGTAAATTCTCAATAATAACTTTTTTACTCATTTTACTTTTTCCTGCAAGAAAGACTACGAAATGTGTATCAAACTTGTTGTATCCGTATAGTCCGAAAGTAATTCAGACCCTTCGTTAGTTACCAGTATCATGTCTTTATTTTGCATGCCAAATCCGTAACCAGTTTTGTAGATAAGAGGTTCTATCCCAAATACCATGCCCTCTTGAATTAAAGCCTGGTCATCTTGTGCCAAGTAAGGATCCTCATGCAAATGCAGACCAATGCCGTGGCCTACAAAATCAATTGGGGGCATCTTAAGAGGCTCAACCATTTTAAGATAGGATTTATAAATTTCACTTACAGCAACGCCTGGTTTAATCAGTTCTAGGAGCTCCTTTGTTGCATTGGATAAAACAGACCATATTTCAGAAGCCTTACTTGTCGGTTTGCCAACGCTTGCCGTTCTGCATACCCCCGCATGATACCCATTGATGATAGGAAAAATCTCCACACGACAAATATCACCAGACTCAAGCTTGCGAAGGCTTGGGCCCACATTTGGTAGCTGACTTCTATCACCGGTAGCAACAATCATGAATTTGAAGTCTTGTGCTCCCTGTTCATAAATTTTTCTTGTCAATGCGCCAGCAATATCCATTTCTGTTGAGCCAAGCGTCACAGATTGGTAGGCTTCATAAATACTCTTATCTGCTATGCGTGATAATTGCCGAAGTAGTGCGATTTCGGCTGGTGTTTTTAGAAATCGCATTTGGTTAAACTTACTGGCGGAACAAGTAAGCGATACATTTGGGAGATAATTTTCAAGTCGTTCAAAATCTCTAGCTGGAAGATAGTCCAATTCAATACCTATTTTTGCGTTGTTTAGACCAATCTCCACTAAATAATCCGCCAATAATTGCATTGGATCATCGGCAAATTCTCGCCAGCATCTTACTGGAATATCAGGTAGATTCCGCTTCACAGTGCTTTCTTCCATATCCACCGTAAAGGCGAAAATACGAGCGTCCGCGGTTACTATTAACATGCTGTGTCGCCAACGTAAAACATGATGCGAAGGAACAACAAAACCAGCAAGGTATGCGAAGTTTTCTGGGCTAGCCACTACGAACGCATCTAATTTTTTTTCTTTCAAAGTAGTTATTACTTTGTTAACAATATCCTGGTTCATCTGGATGTACCTTTGTCTACTCAACGGAATCGTAGTTTTTTGTAGAAGATATTGTGATCACATATTATGATCATGTCAAGAATTTTATGGTACTTTACCAGTTTTACGCTTTAAATTTAGAGCAAAGAAAAGTGCTGATCTTGTTCAAAAATTGAGTCAAACGGATATACTTAGGTTAAGAAATGCGTAAACTTTGTTTTAATACAATCACAAATTATTACTTAGACATGGAGTCTGTTTTAAGACTTTATCACGATTTCGGAATCTATCATGTAACATTATGGCGTGAAAAGATAGATCCAATTGGCATTAGCGACACCAAGCGTTTATTGGAGAGTTATGGTATTTCAGTTAACGGAATCTGCGGTTGGTTCAATCGACCAAAATCGTCCATAACTATTCAGGAGAAGCGGCGTAGTATAGAAATTGCTGCTGAATTGAGTGCACCGACTGCAACTATTTTAGTGCCAGGGATGGATGGTTTCGAAGGATCCCTTGAGGATTGTCGTAAAGCAAGTTTAGAAGAGTTAGAATCGCTATTGGATACTGCAAGGGAACACCACGTAAAGCTTGTAATTGAGCCTGTACATCCTAAATCACTGAATTCGGTTTCATGTCTAAATACGTTGAGCCAGGCTATCGAATGGTGCGAAAAGCTAGGATCCGGGGTTGGTATTGAATTGGATGTAAACAATATCTGGTGGGATCCGCACTTATATAAGAATATGAAGTTAGCTGCAAATAAGAACTTGATTAGTGGGATTCAACTGAGTGACGTATCTAGTGATGGATCTCAAGAGCGTGCGATAATGGGCAAAGGTGTGTTTGATTTAAAGTTTTTCGTTTCCTCGTTAAATGAGCTAAATTACGATGGTATGTTTGAGGTTGAGTTAATCGGTAAAAGTCTTTGGAAAAGGGATAGCAACCAATATATGAGAGAAATACTTGAAAGTTGTGCTAACCTACTAGGCTGAACTAGACAACCATTCAGCCTTTGGTCTATCGTAGCCCGTTACATAATTATTATTTGCTCCATCTTTACCGCTTACTAGCCATATTGGCATGGCAGCAATATTGGCTAGTGGGCGTTGGATGACGCCTTTAATATTGGCAGGGTGCAATTTTGATCGATTAAAATGAATGTTACTATCAGAAAAATACAAGACCAGATGCGCCCATTTTCTCAAGTTTCTGTTACAGGACCAGGTTTGCGAAAGATTGTGTAAAATTATTTTTGAATCAGACAAAGAACCAGAGAACTCAAATAAAGGTATTCTGCACGCTACTGATCTTTCAACTTCAACTGGAATATATGAAGCCTCTTGTGCTACCACACGATCGCCCTGATAAACTAACCAAGGTGTTTTTTCTGTAACAATTTCGCTGCCAATTAGATTAATGTTATTACCGAGGATTTTACGAACTCCTACCAGGATATCTTCATCTTCGCAAATTTCTAATATAGCCCAGGAGTCAAAGTAGTTTGCAGACAATGACCATGGATTGTGTACGCCCCAGAAAACATAAGGGGACAAATAATCAATTTGTTTTTGAGAAAAAATTCTATTTAGTTTCTTTGTCATCTCAGGCTTAATATCTAGGTAGTTAAACCGAACAGGTATTAATTCTTTTTCTGGAATCATTGCCGATTCACTTGCCAAAATCTGATTTTCGCAAATGGCTCTGAAGCCTTTCTCAATAGATTCCTTAGTCAATCCTCGGGAAATAAAAATCAATTTGCCTGGATTTCCCCTATAAATTTCACCTACTGGTTCTCGCGGATAAAAAAGATAGCCTGTAGAGTGAACATAATATGTCCCGTCTTCAAAGGAAATTATTCCTTTCATACGAAGCAATCGTTCTCCTTGTGACTGCACTAACAATTGAATCCATAGAAAAAAATCATCGCGTTTAACTGTTCCTCCTATTTCCAATACGAAACTTGATATTTCTTCTTCGTGATTAGAATGAGTTCTTCTTTTGAGAGTTGGAATTACCTTTGACCTTTTTTTTGCGCTGGTAATTGAAGTGATCAACTCTTCTATGTTGTCTTCTTTGTTTAGTTCCAAACGTTTTGCCAACGGGTTCATTTGATCTATTATTTTATTGTTAATTGATTGATCTACTATGCTAGCGAGATCTGTTTTGCTAATTGCAACTATATCTGCAAAAGCAACCTGATTTGCTACTTCAGTAAATTCTTTTACCTGGCTTTGGACGTTAATTGCATCTACAACAGTTATTACGTTCGTAATACCCATATTGTTTTGAAGAACCTCATCAGAATTTATGAGTTTTATAATTGGGATGGGATCTGCAAGGCCTGTAGTTTCAATGATAATGGGACCTGATACTGGTGGAAGTTTCCCTGAATTTAGATCGTCTACAATACCGGTCAGTTCATCTCTCAAGTCACCTTTAAGAGAACAGCATAGGCACCCAGATGATAGCAAAAGCACATCTTCTGTGACCTCACGTACAATTTCATGATCCAGTCCAATGTCCCCAAACTCGTTGATAAGAACCATAGAACCGCGGAGTTTGGCATTACTTAAAAGTTTGTTTAGTACAGTTGTTTTTCCACTACCAAGAGCACCGGTAAGCAAACAGATTTCTAAGAGGTTTTTTTTTTTTTGTAACTCGTATACTCCATATCAAGAAAAACCCTTTTTACTTAATTGTCATTACTAAAAATCATTCCATTTTTCAATTTGACAATGCTCTGATAGGTTTCATCAATATCTCTGGCAATTGACTCCACGCAGGAATCTGAATTCTTATTCTTCAATCCATTAATTAAATTTATGTGTTCTTCTGCACGCCACTGGACCCCGTCTGAACGCAATGCAACTGACATGAACGTGCCGGCGCGCAACCACAAATTAGTAATCGATGCAAATGTTAAAGGACGCTCAGCTAGTTCGTAAAATGTCAAGTGGAATTTTTGATTTTGTTCAATGCATTTGTGAAGTTTGTGCTCAGCCATTGCTTTTAGAAGTTCTTCATTTATTTTTTCAAGTTTCTCGATATCCTCTCTCGTTACACGCCGATAGGCATGCATAGTTATGTTTGTTTCCAGCTGAGTGCGTAGTTCCATCAACTCGTCAAATTGTGCACGGGAAAGAGCAGGAATGCTGACATGTCTGTTTGGTAAAACATCCATCGCGGCCTCTGCTACAAGACGATTTAAAGCATTTCGAACAGGAGTTTCTGATACATCCAATTCGGATGACAATTGCCTCAGAGAAATGGTTTCTCCGGGTCTAAAAAATCCACAAATTAATAAATATGCTAATTGACGATAGACCTTGTCTTGAACTGTTTCCTTACCCTTTGCCTTGGGCCAAATGAAATCATCGTCTTCTGGAATGGGTGGAAATCTCATATTAGTTGAACCTTACCTTATCTTTGATATAATTGGCTCTTAGTCTCATGGATATAGTAAAGTTAGAGGTTGGTGTCTAGGTTTGACTTTAATCAATTCCACGTTTCTTAATACATTAATCATAATTATATTTCCATTTTAGGTTAAGTGTATTCGCTATAATAAAATCGTTAGTTCGTCGCGATAATCTGCCTTATTTATCCATTCCAGGATAAATTAAACACCTGCCTCGACCGTATAGACTTTCATTAACTTGATTATTTTCGAAAACAACTTCTCCACGGCTAATTGTCAGAACGGGCCAACCTCTCAATTTCATCCCCGAATAAATACAGGTTCCTTTGCCCTCATGAACGACTTCTTGCTCCAGATCGAGATCAACTAGTACGATATCAGCGTCAGTTCCTACATTAAGAGACCCTTTATTTGGATAAATGCCAAAACGTCGTGCCGGATTCGCTGAATTTAGCTGCACGAGCCGTTGAAGTGGTAACCCTCTTTTGTGCACTCCATGGTGCAGCATCAGTGCTAACTCCCATGGGAATGAAACCACACCAGGTTTTTCTGTCCATACGCTTTCACTCTTTTTGGGGAAAAATGGTACATGGTCACTTCCTAAAGAAAAGATTCTACCATTCTTCATTCCTCGCCATAACCATTCTTTTTGTTCATTATCGCGCAAAGGCGGCGAAATTTTTGCTTCAATCCCAATATCTTTGTCGTAGGCTGTACGAACCAAATAATGTGGACAAGTTTCAATTTGCACATCGATACCTTCAGCCCTTGCTGCTTTTGCAAGATCAGCGCCTTGACCCGCTGTAGTATGGACCACTTGCAATCGTGCTCCTGTTTTACTAGCAAGAAAAATCATCCTCTTTATGGTTTCAATCTCACATAATACTGGTCTTGATTCAGAGTAAGCTGCAAGATCGGTGCGTCCAGTTTCCAGTAACTCTTGTTTTACCCATCTAGCGATGGATGTGTTTTCACAATGCACGCTGACCACACCTCTAGGAAGTTTAGCTACTTCACGCATTGTTGCATAAACCCAACCGTCATTCGCAGGAATGATGCCTATAGGGTTGTCTGGCTCATATCCAAAATATAATTTAAAGGACTGTACCCCTGTTTCTTTTGCAATTATCGGGATCTCATGGATATGTTCTTCACGTTGTATTCCAAAGTGCAAGCCAAAATCGATAATAGAATTGGCTTCACCCCTCGCTCTTCTGTCTTTATAAAAAGGAATGTAAGAAGCCTCTTTATTACGGATATATAAAAAGGCAGTGGTAATGCCCCCTCTAGCCGCAGCAGCCATTTCAGTTCGCATATCCTCATCATAGTCGTAATTAACTCCTAGATGACAATGTGGATCGAATACTCCAGGAATAATGGTACGTCCCTGAGCATCTATAACCCTAGAGGCCTCGAGGCTATCCTTAGAATCAGCAATCGCGACAATTTTTGAATCCTGAATGCCGATACTTCCAAAAATATTCACATTTTCGTCTACTAATTGTGCGTTCTTGATTACCAAATCATATTTCATTTTCGTTCCTTCACTATGCTAATGATACGTTCTGCAATTCCTTTCCATTGACTCCGCCCAACCGTTATTGGAGCACGCCTTCCCAAACCTCTACCCCATACACAGTTAATATTCTTTGATCTTGCATACTCAAAATCAACACCCCCAGGCGGAGCTGCAAAATCTGCTATAAATACAGATTTCGGCATTCGATCAATTATTGCTCTGGTTACCAAGGGTGCTGGCACTGCTGAAAGACAAATATCACAATTAGCAACAGCATCTCCTAAAACATCAAGGGTAATTGCTTTAGCACCTATGACGATTGCCTCCGCTCTTTGTACGGGGTTACGTGCGGCTACTGTGACGTTAGCTCCCAATAATACAAGGTCTCGAGTAAGTGTGTGAGCCACATTTCCCTGACCAACCACTACTACGCTAGAGCCATGTATAGATACTTTTGTGTTCTCAATTATGATTTTTAATGCCAGTTCAACAATCGAAGGCATTCTTAGCAACATTAATTCTTTATCAGTTTCGTATTCATGCAGGCCAAAACCAAGTTTTCGACAAACTTCGGTCAAATCCGGATGGGGTAAACCCATTATTAAATGCGCATCATTTTTGGCACCTGACAACATGGCTTCATTGGGATAAATTTTCTCATTTGAAAATAATGCACCGTCTTGCGACATCCCAGGAATAGGAAACAAAATAAAATCTGCATCTTTAATCGATTCACTAGCAGTTTTTGTTCTTGTCGCTCCATCAAGCCCGTGCTCATCCATAGGAAAACCAAACACTGAAACATTTGCTCCCGTTTCTACAACCAGCCTTGCTATTTCCTGCTCTCGTTCATCTCCACCGACAATTGCAATCTTTAATTTACTCCAATCTATGCTCGAAATTTCTGGCATTTCATAAGTCATTTTTCCCCCTTACAATTGTAAAAATTTCTTTCGGTCCAAGATCTGAAATACCAAGCGAAGCAGCATTTCGTCCATTTGCAATTAACTGATCACCGATCAAACACCTACTCATTTCTAACAATGCACTTGCAGTAGGAACCTCAATACCAGCACATTTGGCTAATTCTATAAACGGTAATAAGCCATGACCAAAATCTTCAACATAATATCTATGCTGTAAATTATTAGGAGCCATTATCGAAGCATTTGCTTTTCCGCTAGAAATTGCTTGCCGTAGCGATTTTCTAACATCGGTTGCTTCAACTGTACCTATAAGCGCCATTTCTTCCACTAGCGATGGTACTTCATGTCCAAATTTTAACGCCACTTTGACCCGTTCTCGGTCAAGTTGACCCATTACTTTCGATACCCCTTCAGTTAATCCGTCACGATAAAATGTAAAATTTCCAGAAGTCGCTTCTACCCAACTTGCGCCAAGTATTGCACCCGGTGGGTGCAATACGAGATTAACATTGCTCAAGCTCGAATACAAAACATCAGGAACCAAATTGATGTCTGGATATAACTTTTGAGCGATTTTTAAAGCGGATTCCCCACCAGGTAGCGCGGCGGCTCGGACTGACTTTGCTTTTCCGGTAATGTTTACATAATTAGTTTCTAACTTACGTGCTACGTATGTCAGCGTTGAAAATTCAACCAAAGGGGGAACCAGCTTATGATATCTTTTGAATATGGCATGGAATTCCAGAGCCCCACCAGTATGACCAGGATTTAGAATTGTAGGCCCAGACCAGCCCGATTCACATAGATCCTTTGCGATGCTTGAATGTGCAATTGTTGGCAAAACTACTAAAACCACATCTGCATTTTTTAAAGCTACCTTCAAATCCATAGTCGCTAATGACGGTTTAATTTCACCTTCCCCTAACAGACCTTTATAATGGATTTTTCCTAATCTAATTATATCATTAATAGCAGGCTTGCCTCGATTCCAGAGGATGCATTCAAAGCCTGCCTGTGTTAATTCTACAGCTGCTGAAAGGCCTCCTGCGCCAGCGCCAAGTATTGCAACTCGTGTCACAGGGAATAATCTTTAATCTTTTGTATGTCTACTTCTATGCCCAAACCAGCTCCTTTGGGACGTAAAACTCGACCATCGACAAAATCGAAAGCCTGAGTTACCACATCATCAAGATAATAAATTCCTGCAATTTCCGGACCCTTACATCCTTTGGGCTTGGTCACTGGGCATACACTTGGCAGACTAGCGTTTGCGAGCGCAGCTCCAAGATGAAGATTTGCTGCATTTCCAATCCCTAGCTCAATTGAGCCGCCAATGTCGACAGACATGTGAAGAGCTCCTGCTAGATCAGCTTGCTGTTTTGCTCTATATAAGCCACCCGGTTTTGTAACATAGCAAGAGATATACTGCGCAGCACTTAGTGAATCCAGCTCGATTATGTCGTGCATGGTCCATGCAGATTCATCAGCCATAATGGGTGAATCGATTCGATTAGCAACGCGCGCTAGATCACGAGCTCCCATAAGAGGTTGCTCGCAGAACATTATCCCATATTCCTCTTGCGCTTTGGTAACTCTAGCAGCTTCACTTACGCTCGAGTAACCTTCATTACCATCGACACGAATCTTTACAGTTTCACTAACTTCCTCTCTTAATCTTCGTACTAGCTCTACATCACGATTAGCATCAAGACCAGTCTTGCATTTTATTGTTAACACCCCTTCATCCACAGCGATTTTAGCTTCTTCAATGCATTGATCTACGGGCATTATCCCCAAAGAATGCGCAACTTCAATACCATCTCTAAAGTCACCTCCCAAAAGATCACATGCTGGTCTGTCTAAAGCTTTACCCATTATATCGTAAATGGCTATATCTAATGCCGCTTTTGCATAGGGATTTCCCTTTACGACTTTGTCCATCCGATTATGCAAAGTGCTAATATGTACGGGGTCCAGTCCCTTGATTGCAGGGAAAAGGTGTTCGTTGACCATATGACAAACAGTCTCCGGGGTTTCTCCATAATAACGCATATCACTACCGCCCCAGGTTTCACCTGCTGGACTTTCACCCCAACCAACAATACCATCATCTGTTTCTAGTCTGACAACGGCATGATGACCAATCGGCGTAGACATTTTAGATGCCCACGTATGATGGCGTCTGTTTGGTACAGAAATTTTAAAAGTAGTGCAATCAGCTAGTTTCATTTTTTTTCCATTCAATTTATGGTCAAGCTTTTATCTAATGAGTCTGAATCGGCTACCTCTCTGGTTCATATAATTCAAGTATATTACCGTCCGGATCATTAACATAAATTGTCAAACCGTAAGGACCAGGCCCGAGTTCTCTGACAAAGACGGTTTCTTTTTTTTTCAATTTCTCGTTTAATCCAACCACATCTCGAACTTCGAATGCAAAATGATCCATTTGTTCTTGACTGCCAGAACCACCTATAGTTAGCCCCAGACCCTGGTCCGTTACAATTAGAGGACGACCATCAGGTAGTGGTTTTGCATTCTCTTTCCGTGTAAATCCCAAGTTATCAATATAGAAGGCAGCAGTTTTTTCCATGTCCTTACATTTTAGAAGAAGATGACCGAACTTAAGCGCCTTAGGGCTTTTGGAAAAATTTAACCAGTTTTCCACTGCCGTAGAGTCCGACAACGTGGCAAGATAATGCTGCCAGACCTCTTTAGCAGAATTTTCCCAATCAGCTCTCACACCTGCTATTGCATCTTCTATAGCAATCACGTCATAATCCCTTAGATAAGCTTCCCGGATGGATGTCTCGACACATGCATTTGTGGTCGCCCCGACGACAAATACGGCTTCCACACCATGTAACTCGAGCATGGTATTTAACCTAGTTTCATAAAAAGCACCAAATCTATGCTTCCTAATTACGTTTTCTGGAACGCTGTATGCAAGCTCCGCTATCTCGTCAAGGAATTCTGAGTCCCAAGTGCCAGCGAGTGCCGAAACTTTTTTACGCTTTGAGGTATGCGAGGGCAGTTTCTTGCGGGCCCTACGTTTATCGATTTGGGTATGCTCCTGCTTTGTCCAGAAAATAGGGACGTTAGCTTTTTTGAAAGCTTCTGCCAGCCTCTTAATAGTAGGTATAATTTTTACTGCCGGCTCAATATTAACACCCGAGATTCCAAGAGTTCCCTTAGAATGAGCGAAGGCGTTCTGTGGATCAATAACCAGTAGTGCTGACTTCTTATGATCAATTAGGTTCAACATTTCCAAGCATCCTACAAATGTTTTTTGAGATCTGATTTAGATATATCAGTTCTATCCACTCCCAATACGCCGGCGCGAGCCCAATTTTCTAGTTCATAGTCCTGTATAATAATATGCAAACCATCCGGATTTACATCCATATGCTCTACCATGGCTTTAGTAATAGCTTTCGATACTGCCCTTTTTTGTTCGACTGACCGGCCTTTCCACACTTGAATTTGTACTACTGGCATAATTATGATCCTCCCAATTTGTGATCACTATATGAGGTTACACTAAAAAATGCAAATATTTTGTATTACTATTCTTTTCCATTTGTTTAAATCTCAATAATACTTTTTGAGAAAACTTATCATTAACTTATTGAATTTATTTACCTTGCTGACGTTAATCGTATTAGAGACGTATTGCAATTTCACTTCAAACTTTAAGCAATCACTTCAAAACTAAAATTGACCAACTAGTATGTTTTTGTATATTATGGAATTCGAAGAGTATAAAGTTAAAACCGAGAAAAAAACTGTTATGCCTATAAAAAATTTAGTTCAGGCGAATAAGAATTGTTTGCATAGAGTTTGTTTAAAAGAAAAAACAGGCTAATTATGCAGATTGAGTCGGTAAATATTGTTGGGCGGCCCGGTGTTTACGACATTAAAGTAAAAGCTGGGTTAATTGATGGTCTTGTCAAGGTTGAACGTGTAGCCAAGCAAGTATTAGTACCTACTTTTGCTGATGTCCATGTGCATTTGGACAAAACTTATTTAATTGACCGTTGCTCCGAAGGAGTTAATAATCTGGCTGATGCGATTAGGGTTTGTTCTCAAGCAATGACTGAGTCTAGTTTCGAGGATATAAAAGATAGAGCAAGCAGGGCTTTGCGCGAGAGTTTTTATCATGGTGTCTGCGCAATGAGATCGCATGTAAATTGGCATGAATCAAATCCTCCAAAGGCTTGGATAGCATTACAGGAATTAGCAGATGAATGGAGAGGAAATGTCGAACTTCAACTTTCATCTTTTACCCCATTAGATTTGTTTGGAGAGATAGGGAAACAAATAGCAGAACGTGTAGCTAAAGATAAGCAAGTATTAGGAGCATTTGTTCTTCGTAACGACGACATTGATACCAAAATTCAATATGTTTTTGATTTAGCGGAGAGATATGACTTGCCTCTGGATTTTCACGTAGATGAATCTTTGGATCCTCAAGCATGCGGATTGGACTCGATAATAGCTGAGGTTGAAAAACGTCAGATGAAAGGCCGAGTCCTATGCAGCCATTGCTGCTCTCTAAAACAAAGACCAAATAAAATTATGTTTGACCTTCTGGAACGGGCAGCAGCGGTAGATTTGGGTTTAGTTGCCTTACCATCCACAAATTTGTATTTGCAAGATCGAGAAGCAGATCGAACCCCAGTAGCACGCGGATTAGCACCAATAAAAGAAGCTCGTAGTCTTGGGGTTAAAACGATGCTTGCCAGTGATAATTGCCAAGATCCATTTTATCCGTACGGCAATTATGATCCAATGGACATCTTCCGAACAGGAGTAATTAATGCACATTTGGATCCAAATGAATGGATAGGTTCTATAACTAGTCTACCCCGGGAATGGATGGGGCTAGGTAATGGTGAATTAGAAACTGGACAAATAGCTGATTTCATTTTGTTTAAAGGAAAAAATTTGTTCAATGTTCTCTGTCGGCCATGGTCGAGTAGGAAGGTATATCGTAATGGTACGTCTATTGGAACCAATGGTTATGATTAATGTTAGAATTGAGCAACCAAGTATTTCTCATTTCAAACTTTAATAATGTCATTGAATTTAAGCTTTGATTTGGAGATCTCAAAAAATATGACCCGTCCCACTAAGAAAAGTACCAGAATAAAATTGCGTATATTGGACAACGCAGTAAGCGAATTTGCTAGGAACGGGTTAAAAGGAACTTCAGTAAATACAATAGCTCACCGATCGGGGGTATCAAAGTCACAATTATATTATTACTTTTCTAATAAAGAATCTTTATATGAGAAGACTTTGGTCCACATGATTCATATTTGGCAGGATTTGTTTAAAATTGAGAATACTGATGACGGCCCAGAAAACTTTCTGCGAGCATATATCAAGCGCAAGATGCGTCTATTTTTTGAGCATCCAGAGATTGCCCAACTTTATTCTAACGAAATAGCGCAAGGTGCTCCATTTTTAAGAAAGCATTGGCATCTTTCTAAAACACAATTCGATATTGGCATAAAACAAATTAATGAATGGGTCGGACAGGGCTTAATGGACCCAATTGACCCCCAGTTACTCCAACTAACCGTTTTAGGAGTCACAGAGTTTTATGGTTTGCATGCGACTCAGGTTAGATTTTTAACAGGCTGTGATGAAAACTCTCAATTTGATTTTGAATATTATACTCATGAAGTAACCAATTTGATCTTGAAAGGATGCGGGATAAAGTTCTGATAATGATACAAAATGTAAGAAAATAGTTAGTGTTCATACCATGAAAGAAATCACAGTAATAAAGCTACAACTTAGATAGAAACCAACTATAGTATCTGTTGTCTCTAATGATCTACCAAAATACCTTGAGACTCGAATATCTCTCTGACTTTTCTTACGTATTTGGCAAATTTAGGGTCTTCATGTGTATCACTCCATGGTCTAGGTCTTTGCAAATCGATTTTCAAATCTAACTGTATCTTACCCGGTCTGGGAGACATAACAAGTACCCTGTCTGCAAGAAAGACGGCTTCCTCAATTCCATGAGTTATAAATAAAATAGTATTGCCAAGTGTCATCCACATCTTTTGTAAATCCAAAATCATTTGCTCGCGTGTAAGAGCATCAAGAGCACCAAACGGTTCATCCATTAGTAACAGATCAGGTTCCTGAATAAGTGCTCTACAAATCGCCGCACGCTGACGCATACCTCCAGATAACTCCGTCGGTAATTTGTTCTCAAAGCCGTCTAATCCAACTTGCTTAAGTAAATCTTTGGCTTTAACCGAGTAATCTTTGGAACTAAGTTTTTTAATTTCAATCGGTAACAATATATTATCTAAAACTGTTCTCCAATATAGTAAGAGATCCGACTGAAAGACTACCCCCACTTTTGGATGCGGTTTTTCAATTAGTTTATTATCAATGTAGAGCTCTCCACAAGTTGGACGAGTGATTCCTGCCAACAGGGAAAGTAACGTACTTTTACCACAGCCAGAAGGTCCTACACAGGCGACAAAACTGCCTGGTTCAAAATCGAGATTAATCTCATCAAGGGCATGAACTCCTTTCCCTTCTCTTGTTGTATAAACTTTTGAAAGGTTTTTTAGTACTACTCTGGCACCTTTATTGACTTTCTCGGAAATATCATCCTTCGACATATTTTCACCAGGTTAATTTTATCGGTTGGATAGCATTCTATATAGCTGAGTCACGGCGAAAAGAAATTCTTTTCCCTAATGCATTCAATATTAGATAAAGGCACACACCAATTGCTGATATCATTATAACAGTTGCAAAATTTAAGGTCGTGTCAAATTGCGAATTAGCCTGAAGTTGGAGGTAACCTAGTCCCTGCTCTGCAGCAACATATTCCCCAATTACTGCTCCTATAACAGCTAAATAGATTGCCACTTTAAACCCACCAAATACATTTGGTAAGGCCGCTGGGAGCCGTAGTTTTTGAAAAATTTGATATTCCTTAGCACCCATTGAGCGAACCATATTTACAAGCTCTTTGTCCAACGATTGAAGACCAATCACACTGGAAATCAATATAGGGAAAAATGAAATCAAAAATGCCAGAACAATCTTTGGCGCCCATCCATAACCTAAGTAAAGAACCAACAGCGGAGCCAGTACTATTTTGGGAACTGTTTGCAGTGCTATCAGGATTGGGTAAATGGATCGCTCGAAGATAGGGGAATAAAATATGATTAGAGCCATAGGTAATCCAATTATCACTGCTGACCCAAATCCAGCAATCACTTCTGAAAAGGTAATTACTGCATGCGAAATGAGTAGAGGGAAGTCTAATATAAGACGTTCAGCAATTGCAGTTGGCGCTGGAAGAACAAATTCCGTAACACCGGATACTTGTACATATATTTGCCAGAAAAGAATAATAGCAGAGGCTAAAAGTAACGCAGAGAACTTTTCGAATAGCTGTCTGAATAAGGGAGGCTTTTTGCCTCCCTTAATAGCCGCTGCTACTATTTCTCCTCTTTGGCTGCTTTGTGCATCCGACATTACGAAACCTTTAACTCTAGTTAGTTGTTGAGCTCATTTGTAAAAAAATCAGTTGCTGCTCTTGCATTTTCTATCGTACCAGCTTCTGTTAACATATCAAGCGTAGCCTGAATATAGCCTTCATCAATCCAACCAACAGGTTTACCACTTGGGAAATTCACAGCATCAATAGTTGCTTGGACCTGGGCTTCAACTATGGCTGTACTTGGAGCTCCATCCCAGGAATTTCGAAGAGATGCGGTGGCGGCAGATGGATCATTCTTAGTCGCCATCATTCCTACTCCCAATGCTTCAAGAAATTTACTTAGAGTACCAGAGTTTTCCTTAATACCTTTTTCACTCACTACGGCCGACATCCCCGGGATTTCTAGCCCGAATTCTCCTAGATTGAGTACTGGAAATTTGATACCCGTTTTATTCTCTAAGATAGGCAAATCATTTGATAAATAAGCACTAACTCCATCGACTTGTTTTTGCAAAAACTGTGGAACCCGAGCACCACGATCCATTTGAATCAATTTGATTTTGTCACAATCAATATTGTTGATCGCGCAGAATGTGCTGAGATAACTTGTGCCCGTTTCACCAACTGCAGAGGCAAGTTTTTTACCCTCTAAATCTGAAGGTTTTAAGATTGGAGCTTCAGGATGCGAGATAAAGACTACTGGTGCGCTACGATGATACACAGCAGCAATCTTGACTGGCATCCCTTTCTGGATTGCAGTCATGGCAAATATTGCAGGCATAATCACAACATCTTCTTGCCCTTGAACTAAAGCTCCCAAAGCAGCTTGCGATCCTGCCCCTTCGCCAAGATTGACTGAAAGTCCCTTTGATTTAAACTCTCCTATAGCCTGAGTATGGTAAAGCGGTGCATATTCGCCTTTCATCTTCCAGCTGAATCTGACGTTTACTTCGTCAGCGGTCACGGTCAACGGATAACAAATTAAACCCAGTAATAGTGTGATCCCCATAAAGAATTTTTTTCGTAGATTTAACACTGTTAAGCTCATTGTGTTCCTCCTTCCTTAAAATTAGATGGCACCTTTTCCTCTCTTACTGGCGGTTATGCTGCCACGTTATATGTGCTAATACCATTGCTCGATACAATGCCATGACCACATTGTGTGATCACATGTTAAATTTGTCAATACATTTAATAGTTCAACTGCTCAAAATGCTATGTTTATGATCAGAATTAATCTATCAATGTTGTCAATCAGAAGAGGCGTATCAAGGATACCTTAATTTTAACAGAGGATTTCAAGTTAAGTAACAAGAAAAGAGCTATCACGCTTTAAACCTCTAATGATCCTGTTCCTATTTGTGAGTCCCTATCTCGCGCAACCAGCAAATGACTCTTCAGTGACTCTTAGAGTACTTGGAAAGCGGGAAGTGTCACTTATATTTGCTAAATATAGCCTTCCACTTTTTCATTATTTTAAACTGTGCAGCGGTCATTCCACAATAAAGATAATTGGTAACTTTTCTTATTTGCTTTTCAAGCTCTTTAGTAGGTATTTCGTCTTTTTTTTGGGGTATTAGGGTTGGTGGGCACCGTCATGTTTGCCACGGTATTTCAGCAGCATTATGGATCGGGTATATTGCCAAATGTTCTTTCCTGCCACGAATCTTTACCAAATCACTATTAAATTTATCTAAGTCTAGCTTTGCTTTTTCGGCAACATATTGAGAAATAACAAGTTCGCAAGCGTACTTTTTTGAAAGTTCTTCTAATCTACTCGCTACGTTCACATTATCTCCAACGGCTGTCTCGGAGAATTTTTTCCCATAACCCATCAAGCCAACAATTGTTTCCCCTGCATGTATACCCATGCCAAATCTAATATCTTCTGAAAATTCAATTTTCATTTGACCATTTACTGATTTCATATTTTCTGATATTTGAGAGGCTGCCTTGACTGCATTTCTGCAATTTTCAGCTATTTCATCACTAGCATCAAATATTGCCATGATCCCATCGCCTATGAATTTATCAAGTTGACCAAAATTTGACTCAATTATTTTCCCACATACTGAATAATATTTGTTTAAGATGTAAACAACATCGTAAGGTAAATTCTTTTCTGAAAGTTTTGTAAAATCTCTAAGATCAATAAAAAGTATAGCGGTTTCTCTCTCTTTCCCCGATAGAGCTTTAGGGTTAGAGGCCTTTTCAAGTGAATTCTGTGGATTAACAAGTGGAGCAATCGACAAATCGCTTGAGGGCCTTAACTGGCAAGCAAGACGGATATTTGCTTCAAGACCAATTCTATCTAGCGCTCTTTTTTCATAAGTATTTGGCGGTGGCAGAGAGTCTTGACCTGATATTACTTTTACACGACATGTGGTGCATCTCCCTTTTCCACCACACAAGGATTGATGAGGAATCTTTGCAATTCGACTAGCTTCCAGAATCGTTGTTCCTTTAATAATGGTAACTGACTTATTTCCGGGGTATTGAATTTTAATCCGCCCAAAATATTTTGCCCTTATAACATTAGCTACAGCAATTAATATTATTCCAAGAACAAACACGGGATAGTAGTTGTCGATTATAGATGTAACAGACATATATAGAGAATTAGATTCTTCAGGAATTACTTCGTTAATTATTGAAATTAGGAAATTTTTGTCACCCTGAAGCGATTTAGCATAGGATATCAAACTTTGTTCCTTTAGACCTGACCAGAATCCAAATATACCCAAAACAGGAATTCCTATGTAGATCGTATAAAAGTATTTAACATATCTTTTGTACAGTCTCATATTGTATCGCAGGAGAGTATTTATCCCCATGACTCCATGAACCCAAATAAAGATCACAAAGATCGAGACAAAAATTGCAGTGCCAATTATACCGTCGGAGGACTCACCAAAAATCATATCCGAAAAGCCAAATTCATAGGTAATTTTTTTATCGAAAATCCTACTTGTAATGAAAGCTGATGAGACGTGATGGAGTATAAAAAACAAGCCTAATACGGGAAAAATAATTTGGATCCAGTCTCTAACAGACATTTTAAAGGTTTTCCGTTTAATAAGATCATAAAAACCCAACGGAATGTGAATCAAAAAAGAGCCATAAAGCAAGACCGTCCCGATCGGGTTTTTCCAAAGAAAATGAAAATAAGTTTCTTTAATATAATCTCCGGCTGTTATCGATAAAATATTTACTGAATGATTTAATAGGTGAGTACAGACATAAACGAATAGTATGAGCCCGGAGAAAATTCTAAGTTTCCTTGTTATAGAATTAAGGTCTTCTTTCATTAATTGAATACCTCTTCTTACTTTTTCCTATTATTGAACAGTTTATTGTGTTTTTCAATTATCGTTCATGATATTTCTCCGCTTTAGTGCTTTAGGAACCTTGCCAAGGCGCACAAGTTGGCAGTTAAATTGCCTTACTCAAATGATAAGAACGAAGAGGAGGATTTACAAGAGGATTTCTGAACCCCCTCAAGACACTCTCACTCTTTCTGATACTCTTCTCTACCTTGAACCAGCCAATGAACTCTCAGTGAATCTTAAAATGGTTTTGACAAAGCGCCTAAGAGTCGACATTAAAAAAAAATTGTTTTTTTAATGCGGGATAGTTCTAGTTGCAGTGTAACAATTCTCAATTGTTGGGATTTTTTATGGATATTTTATTGAAAGAAATTTGTAATTTGTTGGATGAAGAAAATACTGTCATTTCTTTGGAAATAAAACAGGAGCTTCAAAGCTGTTTAAAAGAAGTGAACGCAATTATACCTGAAAGAAAAATTGACTTAAATTTGACCGAGAAAATACGCGATCTTCTTGAAAGTTCGCAACACAAATTAGCCAAGGAAATAATAAATTGCCAAAAAGTCTTAGTTTGGAGAAAAACCACTTTTATACCTACTACTAAAATTCCAAAGGAGATAAGCAATTTATTTTACGTTTGCCCTATAATGGGTTTAGATTGTTTCATTCCCTCAAAAAAATTTCGATTAGGCTTTCTTTATCAAATACCCTTCAGTTACTATCCCCTACACAATCACAATGCAGTTGAAAGTTATGCAGTTATAGCTGGAGATTTAAATTGGTCTGATGGAAAGAATGAAAGAGTTTTAAGTGTGGGAGATATTATTCATCACCCCAAATTATTACCGCATGCTTTTAAAACTCACTCTTTAGGTTTTTTAGGATTGTGGCATTGGAGTGGAGATGTTTCCCCTGAAAGTTATCAAGTACTGGAATAAGTTATTACAGAAAGCTACCAAATCCTATAAAATAAAAGCTTATATATGACCTAAAACCGGTAAGCACTTGAAAAGATGGTGCCCCACGCGGGGATCATTTCCTAACCAAGGCATCTGATCCAAGCACATTCAATGCAATATCAATAGGTTAGCAGATCACAAGCAGAAAACAAGTGCCTAGTTTTGGTGCCCCCAGTGGCGCCACAGTCCCAAGTTCCATGGACCAAGGTTCGGGGGTTACTGAGCCAGATGGGCATGGATGATGGGTTCAAACGGAAAGGGGCATCCCTGAACATGGGGGGGGTGGGTCTTGGACCTTGGACCTTTAGGTTTGGTTCGGTAGATTCATTTGGGTGGAGTTTTGATTGAGGGTTGGGAAACCTGAGATTATCTAGTAATATGAATAGAGACGAGGGAATTTAAAGGAAAAGGTTAGAAGCGAATTGGATACCGTTTTTGATAACTCCGATCAGGTGCTCGATGCAAGAGATAATACGGGTCTTGGTTACGCACGGGCTGTTCAAGTTGCACGTGAGTTACGTAAAATTAAGGCTCTATCTAAGTACACCATATTACCTTATTCCGCTGGTCAATTAATTCTTCCAAATGAGTCAATTTCCAGAAAATCATTAGAACAAATTGATCCAAAGCGACGAAGAATAGAGATTAGAGTACGACGAAAGTCAGAGTTGTCGAAGTGATAAATTTACGACCTTTATTTTTCCTTGCTTGTTTTTTTGTTACTGAAATTTTTCTCCATCCGTCTCATGCCCAGGTCCGAATTATTGATGCCGATACAATAGAGTTAGATGGAAAAAAAATTAGACTCCATGGAGTTGATGCACCAGAGGCCTCACAAAAATGTCTTAATTCAAAAGGTAAGGTGTGGTTTTGTGGACAGCATGCGACACAAGCATTAGAAGTTTTGATATCTAGTCATCCCAATAAAAGATTATCATGTGTTGAAAGTTCAAAAGATCGTTATCAACGAGTAATAGCGGAGTGTTTTTTTGACGAACTCAATTTAAACTCCTGGTTAGTACGTAATGGATGGGCGGTCGCTTATACCTACTACAGCAAAGACTATATTAACGAAGAAAATAAAGCAAAAGCTGAACGTCTTGGAATATGGGATGGACCCTTTACTTTGCCCTGGCGCTGGAGAAAAGGTGAACGGCTAAGTATCGAGGATAATTTTAATGATACAAGTTGCAAGATTAAAGGTAACATATCGTCAAGTGGGGAGAAAATTTATCATCTACCGACAGGCGAATACTATGCTCAAACAAAAATTAATTTAACTAAGGACGAAAGGTGGTTTTGTTCGGAAAAAGAGGCCAAAGAGAACGGATGGCGGAAGGCAAAGAAATAAACTCACTTAAAAGAAATTTGGATGCCGCTATTCCAGATAGCTACCTCTTTGGGACAAATCTGGATTGATAAAGCCAGGAAGGCTTATGAAACCATGGAAGCTTCAAAAATTAACAATGATGACCAATCAGTTGGTTTAGAGCTTTAGGAAACATTCCAAGGCGCACAAGTTGGTAGTTAAATTGCCTTACTCAAAATGTAAGAACGAACGGCTGGACTTGCAAGGGGCCTTAGAAGAAACCAAACCTTGCCAAACACTTGCATACCAAAGTTATTTCATTGATACTTGTAAGGTAAGGCATCTTGATAAACTCAGTGAAAGGTAAAATACTGGATGGCTCTAGAGAAAGTTGACAAACTAACCCATAGCAATGAAGAGACGTTTGCCAGTCAATTATTAGGGGATGGACTTATTGTTCTTAAGCGAGCTGGTCTTTGGTTAAAGGTCCGAAATGGTAAGCAAGGATAAAGCAACGTTCGTACGATGGCTCTCACAGGAGCTCGAAGGTGCGGAGGCAGTATTGTCCCGAGGCTGGTCGCTGCCGCATAGCCTTCATGGTAGCAGGGAACTTCTCGACTTCGAGCAGGCACATGTCTTCCGAGACGGCTGGGCTCTGGTCGGTCGCGTGGCCGATTGGCCCACCGTAGGCTCAAGGCGGGTTCTGTCCGTTGGTGGAGTTCCGATTGTGGTGGTGCGCAGCGGCGCGGATGTATTGAGCGCGTTCGTCAATATCTGCCGACACCGGGGTCATCCCCTGGTGAACGACGGAGATCGCGCAGGCCCGTTGATGGGCTGCCGCTATCACGGCTGGTCCTACGACCTGCAGGGCCGTCTGGTCCGCGCTCCGGGACTCGAACCTTGTCCAGCGACCGTATCCACCCTGGCACTGGAGGCCGTTAGGCTCGATGTCTGGCGCGGGCTCGTCTTCGTGTGCCTTTCCAGCAATCCGCAACCTCTATCCGTCGAGTTTGCCCCCGCAAAAAACGCGCCGTCAGAGGCCACGATCTCGGGATATCGCGAGCAGGGTCGCACTATACTCAGCTTTGCCGCAGACTGGAAGCAGGTGCAGAGTAACGTGGTGGAATGCTACCATTGCGCCGGTGTACATTCCAGTACACTGGAGCGAATGTACCGTGCTGAGGAATTTCAGGAGGTCGGATGGAAACGGCACTGTCGCTACGGTCGAGCGGCACTGCGTGACTTTCCAGGGGTGCATCACTCGATCCAGCTTTTTCCCGGTACCCTTGTCTTTCTTGATCCTGTCGTGGGCCTGTTGGCCCGTTTCTATCCGAAACAGCCAGACCTTACCGTCATGGAGGTGACGTGGCTCGTCGCGCCTGATGCCGACCGGGCGCTAGCCGAGTTGTTTTTGGATCTCTGGTCTAGAACCCTGGCGGAAGATCAAGAAATCCTTTCCGCTCAGAACGCCGCCCTCTCTTCCGGAATGCTCGCGCATAGTCGACTGGTGTCAGGTAAGGAAGACGCGGTGGCTGGTGCTCAACAACTTGTACTTGCTGCCTATCGCCGGGGGCTCTCGGCATGGCGTTGCAAAGAATAAAGTTCCTTATTTTTTTATATATCGTTGAAAATAACACGTAATGGGTTGTATTGGTGGAATCTGAGGGGAAATGGTGGTTGCCTGAGCTTTTAAAAACACCTGAATGGATACACAACTCTAGTTTAAGTGTCTTTAATCCTGGGTAGAAACCACACTAGCAGTCCAGTAAGCGGCATGAAAGAGCAAAAAAAGTACACAGTTTCAACACCATAATTTTCAGTAAAAATACCTAAAAATCCCGCAGCAACACCGCCAAGCCCAATGTTCAGCCCATAAAACAATCCGCCAATCAATCCGATCCTACTGGGCAAAAGATCAAATGCATAAATCAAGATTGACGCAAACGCGCTAGCCATTATTAGGTTAATTATGATCGATAACATACCGGTCCAGAATAAATTTGCGTAAGGTAAAATCATAGTGAATGGTAACGGTCCAAGCACTGAAATCCAAATAATCCA
>JAYZEV010000014.1:0-113292 GCA_036337105.1 Pseudomonadota bacterium | reverse complement strand
CGCACCTTGACTCTACTTTTTCGCTTGGTTGACTTTGGGCCCTATAATAGTTTCTAGATATTACGTTCTTCTGCTTTATATTATTTTAAAGCCAACCAATTTTCTATTCGGAATGATCTCAGAAAAGAAGGATTAATTTTTTGAATTTTTAAAGACAGAGACGGAGAAATATATATCCCACAATCTATTCTTTGTTATACCGAGGTACCTAAGATATAACGAAATCTTCATTAATCTATTACTGAACATTCTAAAACTTTAATTGCAACAGATGGTAAATTAATTTGCAGCGGTTATCAGTTTTATCCAAGGGGTCGCTTCTGCAGCTTCAGATTTCCACTTCTAAAATCGAAATCAGAAAAGGGGTCACGATATCAGCAACTTTCTTTCTCCGATTATCGTTAACGTGAATTACATCATAAATGTATTCCATACTTGGAAAAATATTCTTATCGAGATCAACTAATATTATATCTTCTTCTTGCAGAAAATCTGTTTTGAAGTCTTTTTTCTATAAAGCATTTGTCAGGCATTTGTTAGGTTTTTCTCAATTAAAACAGCGAGGAATAACGGCAAAATCAGATATAGCTTTCGTACAAAAATAGAACACGTCGCTCTAATTTTTTTAAGTCGCTTTCTTTTTCACGGATTTCATTCCCGCTTCCTTCGGTACCCAGAGAGAATTATAATATCCCTGTTGCGGAACCTGAAATTCCAACTTGAGTACTATTACGAGATTTAGCCTATTCGCATTTTCGTTTTTCATAATCGATGTGATCTGCCTCCCATACAGTAATATGCTTTCTATCCTTAGATCCTACTTCACCGATACCATACATCCATTGCCATTCTTTTTCATTTGTGGTGGGATTTAATATTTGCCACAAGGTTTGGGAGTAAAGTTCCTTCTTCTTAAAATCCCATATAAAGTCCTTTCTTCTTTGATTCATCCAATTTGGCAGGTAGATACTGCATCTAGCACTGAAGTTTTCGACTCGAATCTTGCCATGAGTTTGAACGTCTGTACATATTTCTATCCATCCACTATCTCCATAAATATATGCTTTATCCTCGGATGTGGGTAAATGCTCGTATTTGAGTAATACGTCCCCGCCACTGTAGTTTCCTTGAAACGAATGCTTGCAAGTCATCTTAATATCTTCTGCAAACAATTTGGCAGATAGAGCAGTAACCATAATTATCGTAACTGGAAAGATATTTTTCATTTGGTGATTCCTAACCTCAGAGCTTATCAAATAGGGCTATCAGTTGACGAAAATGAGAGAGATTTAATCTTAGCCATAAGTTCTTTCGATTCTGACGACATGTCGATTTTTGGTGGAGCCAAGGGTGAGCGAACCAGTCCCTCACATTGTAACCATTTGGCGTGAAGTTTGCAAAGGTTGGTTTAGCGAATGTTTTTGGAGGTCATTTGTCAATTAAATCGGATCACGCTGCTATTGGTACAATTTGTTTCATAACTTATGGCAGAGGAAAAATTCTTCTCGAAACTGTAAAAGAGCTTATCCCAGATATAGCTCCAGAATGGCCGATACTTGTTGTAGACAACGCGTCAAAACGAGGAGTGGATGAATATCTGGAGATAAAAAAACTAGCCGATGCAACACAACATTTTGATTATGTGCGGCACAAAAGAAATATAGGATTTCAGGGTAATATCGGTTCATTATTTGAGTTGGTTAAAACTCAATTTTTTCTTATTGTGAGCGATGAAGACAAACCATCTATTGAAACATTGCTTCATATGGTGCCATTTTTAAAAGAAAATAGAGATATTGGGGCGATCCTCACAAGTATCGGTACCGTTGAAGGAGTGAAACCATCCCAACAATGGCTTTACAAAGAACAAATCTTTGAAAAAGGAGACGGTATAGGTTTGTTCGGACTTTCAGGGAATTATATTACAGGAACAATCTATAACCGCCTCTTACTTAAGAAACTAAATATTCCAGAACGGCTTAAAAGGCATTATTACTTTTCCAATCGAGACTATCCTCATCAGTACATAAATATACTGGCTGCTGCGAACACGAGAACAATGTTTTCTGATAAAGTCGCTGTTTTTGAAGGAATGCCAGAAACCTACGAGCCAGAACTATTCACTGAGTACTTTGGAAATTTTTCCTATGGAGCTCGACTTGATCAGTTTTTTGCCTTTCGGGATGCTCTGGTTGAAGCCTTTGATGATTGCCAAAATGTATGCCTTCCGAATGAGTTAAATATTTCTAGGGTTTATGAGGCCTATGTCACGCTATGCAATAAGTATCAAAGGATCATATATACAACCCAGGGTAACATGTATATTCGCAATAAGCTTAATCTTAAGATAACGGGAGAGTCTTTTGCTTTATTCTGTATTGCTGCCGTTGATAAACTTCCATATTCAAAATACTTTAAAGACAGCGTGGCCGAGACAATTTTGGCCACGAATCATAAATGGCTTCAGGAAAGCAGTCATGATCACTCTCAGCGGTTAAAAAAATTCAGGAAGCTTGGCGCCTGATATCAAAAAAAAGCTAAAAAGTTTACACTGGGCCCTTTTTTAAAATGCAGGCATAAAGAATGCTGTATTAAATTAGGATTAGTGCAATTAAAATACTGTTGCATTCTTGCTTTCAGTTTGGACAAAGATTCTGGCTTAAATATTGCACAAAAAAAGGTGTTAGATCAGAAGATTGTGGAGCCTATATGACTTACAAACCTCTTGGAACCATATGTATTTTCGCCGATGGTGACGGGGAAATGATAATAAAGACTGTCAAAAAGTTTATTAGACAGACAAATAATCAATGGTGCCTGCTAATTTTGAATATTAAGACCGATACATCGCAGTGTATGGGTGATAAAATTATGGATGCAGCTGAATATAGTCCCCTTGTACACTATAAGTTTTTGGAAGATGAAGAAACTGCGGCTTTTATTGAGAAAATAAAAACAGCACGATTCTGGAAAATGTTTTGTTTCGCCATGGAAACTGCAAGCACTGATTTTATATTTTTTTGTGGTGAACTGTGTGAACCATTTTTGAATAAATTAAATATGTTGGCAAATAGCTTGAGGGACAGTAATGAAGTTGCCATCAGAACTTTAGTTGGAAGAAAACCCAATAGTTTAGGACCAATATCCGACAAGCAAGATAGGACTTTCGGATCTGGTGAAGGAATTTTTGATTTTGGGTTATCGGGTTTTTATCTCGACGGCCTTATTTACAATATAAGAGTGTTGCGTCAAACTGATATCTTAAACAGATTGAAAAATAATTTCCGCTCTAAAAGAGAAAGTCCTCATGTGCACTTAAACATTATGATTTCTTCCAGGTATAGAACTAGGTTTCTTGGAAAGGTTTTAAGTGAAGAAATTGTAGAACCGCATCAAAAAAGGATGGAAGCTGATCATTTTGAATTTAACTCATATGGAAATAGGTGTGATCAAATAGTTTCTTTTAGAAATGCTCTTTTTGAGAGTTTTGAAAACTCACAAAAGTATTTGGGAAAACAGTATTTTGATTTAGAGTCATTTTATTCATCATATGTTAAGTTGTCTTTGCAAATCGCAAAAATAATGGTTGAGAACGATAAAGAAACTTATAAGGGGCATATGACAAACATTGAATTAGTAATGAAATCTTTCATGGTTTTCTGTATTGGAGCAGTAGAGCCGTTGCCAGAGTATAGCAACTATCAAAACTTTATTACCAATGAAATTTCTTATGGAATGGAAAATTTGTTAAAAGAGATTAGGTCTCAAGAGATCAGTAAGGAAAATTTAATTGCAAGTTGAATTGCTGGATTTTCTGATAGATGAAACCGCTAATCATAGCGTGTATAGTCGAGCATTAATTGATAATGGAGAAGTGATTGTCCGTCCTTTTACTTCGGAAGAGTTAAAGTATTTTCCAAATAAAGTGGATTTAGACGAAAATACAAAATCAATTTTTCTTTCTCTGGAAACAACAGAGTTAAAAAGGTTTTCTCAAATTAGAGTTATTCAAGATGTTCGTCGCTCCGTTTTTTTAATGGAGCTTTTTGAAGTAGAGCATACAAAAATGCTTGAAAAAACCCTATTGGAATTGGCAGAATTTTTTAGAATAAACCTTTATATAGAAAAAATATTTTTCTCGGAGAAATTTGGGTTAGGAGACAAAACTAACAGTGTGAAACAATATGATCAGAACTTTTTTGAGTACAAAAAAGTTTGGGATAGTAAACAAGGGTTAATTCTTACTGCTGGGCCGAGTATTACTCCGATTGAAGTGGCATATGCGCAAGATGCGGCTAGAAACGGGTGGAATGCCAAATGGAGAGATTATCTAGTTTTGTTTGAAAAAGAGTTTGCCAGTTACGTTGGGTCTAAATACGCAATAGCCACGTCCTCATGTACCGGGGCCCTGCAAATCTCTTTGATGGCACTCGGAATTGGTAAAGGAGATGAAGTCCTTGTCCCCGATTTAACTTGGGTATCTAGTGCAACTGCTATTCTAGACACGGGCGCTACTCCTGTATTTGTGGATGTCGAGATTGATTCTTGGAATATATGTGTATCATCACTAAAAGAAAAACTTACTGATAAAACAAAAGCAATTATTCCGGTGCACATGTATGGTGGTCCTGCTAGGATGGATGGCATCATCAAATTTGCTCGAAAACACAATTTGTTTGTTGTTGAAGATGCTGCATGCGCAATTGGAGCAAAGTGGATGGGCGAGTCAGCTGGAACGTTTGGAGAATTTGGTTGCTTTAGCTTTCAAGGAGCAAAATTGTTGGTCACTGGTGAGGGCGGTATGATCGTTACTAATAATAAGCGGTTATATCAAAAAGCCTTAAAAATTTGGGACCAAGGTAGGGAAGAAACAAAGACATTTTGGATTGATGAAAAAGGGGTTAAGTTCAAGATGTCGAATGTTCAGGCTGCAATAGGGCTGGGTCAGATAAGAAGAGCTGACATTAATATTAAACTAAAGCGAAGGTTGTTCAAATGGTATGAAAAACGGCTTGACCACTGTCTTGACCTGGTGATGAATAAGGAAATTGAAGGCGCCAAAAGTACATATTGGATGACCAGTATACGGTTAACAGAAAATGCCAGGGTATCCAGAGATCAGCTAATATCGTATCTAAAGGAGAATAATATAGACAGCCGACCGGTCTTCCCTGCAATCAGTCAATATCCCATTTGGGGAACTCAGTCGCAGTCGTGTGTTAATGCAAAAAAAATTGGCCAAACAGCTATTAATTTACCAAGTGGCGTTGCATTAAGTGAATCGCAAATCGAATATATATGTGATACGATTATTGAAGTGGTCTGAATTTATGCCTTTCAAGGGTTGCAGTTATGAAAAAAAAGGTATCTTTATTTCTTAATCATCAACCAGGTGTGCAAATAGCTGAATTCTTTGCGAGTCGCCTTAGTAAAGAAGAGATTGTTGCAATTTATTTAGTGGAAAAAGATTTAGAAATAGAGGCAGAAATAAAAAATGCTCTTTCTGGTGTAATTCCATCCATCTTTTATGGAAAGTCTATATTTAAAGATTCTGATCATATTAGGTGGGTAAGGGCACAGAAGATAGACTGGTTCGTTACTGTATACTGGCCATGGCTTTTAGATGATGTGTGGCTTTCAATTACAAAAGACAGTATCAATTTTCATCCTGCATTTTTACCTATTAATAGGGGTTGGTTCCCCCATGTGCATAGTCTGATCGATGGATCCAAGGCTGGTGTTACACTGCACCGAATGGAAAGCCTAGCCGATTCAGGTCCAATTTGGGCTCAAGAAGAAGTAGAGATTAACATAACCGATACAGCAAAAGACATATATGTTAAATTACAGAGTAGAATTGTTTCGCTATTTTTAAATAAATGGGATGGAATAGTAACTGGTGTCATTGAGCCTAAATCACAAAATGAATCCCAAGCTGTTTACCATTCTAAGCAAGATGTTGATAAATTAGATTTTGTTCAGGTTGACAAAAAGTATACTGGACGGGAAATAATTGATCTTTTAAGAGCGAGGAGCTTTGGGAATAGAGGTTTTGCTTACTTTTGGGAAAAGAATAAAAAAGTCTATTTAAACATAAGGTTGTCACATGAAAATATGTTTGAATAGAAGTTATTGGAATTTGGCTTATTAGGTATTTAACTTAAAATAAAAGACTGAATTACTTTTTTCTTTGACAAACTATAATATATGCAGAGTTTTTTACTTAAATGTCTTATTTTCAAGCATAAAAGGACAAAAAGTTTGTTTGGTGGAGCCAAGGGGGATCGAACCCCTGACCTCTTGCATGCCATGCAAGCGCTCTCCCAGCTGAGCTATGGCCCCTAAATATTATGGACAAATTTTTATTAAAAAAGTGGACAGTTTTCAAGTGTGGTTGTTTAACAAGCAAATGTGGTCTATGTGTCCTCCTTGTCAGTAGACACATCAGCTATCTCCTCTAAAGATACTGAGTCATCGTCATCATCTTCAAGCAATTCGTCTTCTAATTCAATTCCTGCGTCGCTATCTTCCAAAATGATTGGGTCGTTCTCAAGGTCCTCTGATTCAATCAATGGGTCTATTTCAGAAATTTTTTCTGACTTTTCTACGTTCGTTTCCCTTGGGGCCTTTTTAAATGTTTCTTCAAAAGATGATGATTCAAATTCTTCTCCACACGGGCAGATTATTGGGTCCTTATTAAGATCATAGAACCTTATTGCGCATTTTGGGCAGGCGCGTTTGGTACCCCATTCTTCATTAGACATAAAATTTCCTTAATTTCAAAAATCGTAATCTTCTGTCAACTGCCACATTTAATACATGCTTGTAAAGCCTTTGAGTTACTCTTTCTCAATATTGTCGAAAAAACTGGTCTATTCAAACGCCTTTCCACTGACATTTAGTATAGTAATTTGCTTATTATCTTGACACAAAAGTCTTGTTGCCAACTATTATACATTTTAGAAGTTAGTCTTAATAGTTTTATTTAAGCAATCTTATGGAAAATAATCTTTACAATCACTTGAAAAAAAAATTTGGGTTTCCTTTTATTGTTAAAGAATCGATTAAAGCCCGCAGAGTTTCGATAAGAATTAGAGAAGCAACTGGAGTTGTTTCAGTTACGCTGCCTCGAGGAGTTGACGCTTCTTTTCTTGCGAAGTTTGTTGAGAAACATACGGCTTGGATACAAAAGAATCTGGCTAAGACAGTTAAGCCAGAGATGGTCAGGTTGGGCGTAAAATTACCGATAGAGGGATCGTTAAGAGAGTTAGCGCTTGATAGAAATTTACATTGTGATTTTGAAATACTCAGCGATAAAATACTGTTGAAAACCGTGAGTCCAACTTGTGGGGTGCAGGTTCAGAGGGCCTTAATTAGCAGGTCCAGAGTGATTTTTGCAGACTTGTCGTTTGAATATGCTGAGAGGCTCGAAGTAAAATTCTCCAAAATTTCGATTAAAGATCCTAAATCTCGTTGGGCATCTTGTTCATCATCTGGAGCATTGATGTATAGCTGGAGGTTAATAATGGCTCCTTCGAATATAATTCGATACGTTGTCGCCCATGAAATTTCCCATTTGCTACATTTGAATCACAGTAAAGATTTCTGGTCTGTAGTTCACTCATTGTGTCCGAATTACAATGCCCATCGCCTATGGTTAAGAAGTAACGGAAAAAATCTGCACAAATTCGTTTTTTAATTTTAGCGAGGTGTCCGAAAGGTGGTATTCCAAGCCTACCGTTAAAATCAAAAAGATTCTTTTTAAATGGCCAATGAAACCATTTTATTTTTGCACGAGGCAAGCTAGCGTTCGCTAAGGTTAAAAATTATGCTGGGACAGGTACACAGGTACAACGAAGCCAAAGTTTAACTATTCGTGGTTTGGCTCACGAGTTTGATGTATTGATTACTCCGAGCAGGAAAGCGACCAGACATTTGGTTTCTGAGGGAGCGCTGCAGGTCTCCAATTAGGACAGGATAAGCTTACCTAATTTGAAATAAGAGCGAATGCACGAGCTGATTGGCTTAGGATGATTACTTGAGCGAGATCTGGTTTAACGAACATTCTCTCCGGTTCACTGCGTGTTGTTTCAAAGGCTCGAAAACATAGATAATTCGCTTGATCAAGTGTTGCTAAAACAAAATTCAGAGGGGTACCTACAAAGAGATTTTAAATTCCTAAAGACATTATATTTTTGAGCACAAGCGCTGGCCATTTTAGCACTGACGGAAACAGTTTGGTTTTAGTCGGGACCCAATCTAAAGAGACCGTATAAGAAAAAGTTGGGAGACATGTCTACCTATAACCACCGTATGATTTTAGTTGCTATAAGAAGAAGTGATAAAGAAAGCTTTATAAAAAATATATATGAAAATATTTCTAAGCAGTAATTCTAGCTGTGAATAGCTCCATCCCCACATGCAAGAGCCGCTTCTCTAACGGCTTCAGATACTGTTGGATGGGCATGACACGTTCTGGCCAAATCTTCAGTGCTCGCACCAAATTCCATTGCGACGCAAATTTCATGAATCAGATCACCAGCATTTGGGCCAATAATGTGTGCACCTAGAATACGATCAGAAGTAGCATCCGCTATTATCTTAACGAATCCTGATGAAGCAAAGTTTACTTTGGCGCGCCCATTTCCAACAAAAGAGAATTTTCCAATTTTATAATCCTGTCCATCTTCAGAAAGTTGCTCTTCTGTACTTCCTACTGCTGCAACTTCTGGCGAAGTGTATATTACCCCAGGTATAATATTGTAATTAATGTGGGGAGCTTGCCCCGAAATTTTCTCTGCAACCGCTATACCTTCATCCTCTGCTTTATGTGCTAACATAGGTCCTGCGATGACGTCACCGATTGCGAAGATATTAGGGTGCCTTGTTTGAAGGCTATCATTAACTTCAATCTGACCAAGCTCGTTTGTTTCGATTTCGATATTCGATAATCCAAGGTTGGACGTATATGCCTTTCTTCCAGTAGCAACAAGAACTTTGTCAGCCTCAAAATTAGAGATACGCTCTTCAGAGTTAGATTTGTATGAAAGTGTAGGGATTCCATTTTCTACAGAAACATTTTGAACAGATGTATTTAAATGGAAAGCCATCCCCTGTCTCTTCAGAATTTTCAAGTACTCTTTCGAAATTTCTCTATCCATTCCGGCTGCTATGTGATCAAAATATTCGAACACGGAGACCTTGCTTCCCAACCTCAAAAATATTGAACCCATCTCGAGACCAATAACTCCTGCACCTATTATGGCTAAATTTTTTGGAATAGAATTGATTTTTAGAGCGCCTGTTGAGTCTAGAATACTTTTTTGATCTACTGCGACATTGTTTATCGACGTTGGTTCGGAACCAGTAGCGATGACTATATAACTAGCTGCAATGATCTGATCGTTAACTTTCACTTGGTCTGTAGCTATAATGGAGGCCCATCCTTTGATATGTTGGACTTTGTTCTTTTTGAAAAGGTATTCAATTCCTTGGGTGTTCTGCTTTATCATACTGTCTTTATAGCTTAGCATATTAGGCCAATTTATTTTCGGTTTTTCAATGTCGAGACCCATTTTTGAAAAGTTTTGAATGCTATCGTGGTAAGCCTCTGACGCATGTAGCAAAGCTTTAGACGGGATACATCCGACGTTTAGACACGTTCCACCTAATTTTTCTCGTCCTTCGATGCAAGCTACACGGAAACCCAATTGAGCCGCCTTGATAGCGCATACATAGCCGCCTGGTCCCCCGCCAATAACTATTATATCGAATTTTTCCATATTTATGCTCCTGGTAGCTATAAGTCCATCAAAAGCCGATTTGGGTCTTCAAGACTTTCTTTAACTCTAACTAGAAAAGTAACAGCACCTTTACCATCAACAATTCGGTGGTCGTAACTCAATGCCAAATACATCATTGGTCTAATTACTATTTCTCCATTCAACACCACAGGTCTATCCTGTATCTTGTGCATTCCTAATATTCCTGATTGGGGGGGATTGAGAATAGGAGACGACATTAAGGAGCCATAAACTCCCCCATTTGAGATTGTAAAGGTACCGTCCTTCATTTCGTCAATTGATAATTTTCCATCTCGGGCCTTAGAGCTCAAATTTGAAAGAGATTTTTCTATCTGGGCGAAACTCATGCACTCCGCATTTCTTATCACTGGCGCAACTAGTCCAGTAGGTGTGCCCACCGCCACTGACATGTTCACATATTTTTTGTAAACAATGTCTAATTCATCAATTTCGGCGTTCACTTCTGGTACCTCTAGCAAAGCGTGGCAGCAAGCTTTGACAAAAAAGGACATAAACCCAAGTTTAACATTGTGCTTTAATTCAAATTGCTCTTTATATTTTTTTCTTATTTCCATAACTTTTGACATATCAACTTCATTATATGTCGTTAACATTGCCGCAGTATTTTGAGCCTCCTTTAATCTTTTGGCAATTGTTTGCCTTAGTCTGCTCATTTTTATTCTTTCCTCACTAGATGAAGTTTGATCTTCTGTCTGATGAAGTTTTTTCGAAGAGGGCATAATTGATTTAGCATCTTTTTGTTTAGCTAGTGAGCTTAAGACATCTTCCTTCATAATCCTTCCATCCCGCCCAGAGCCTATAATTTCTGCAGGGTCAAGGTTGGCTTCTTTCATTAACTTTTTTGCCGATGGTGCGTTTTCTACATCTTCATTAGATTTTTTTGCCCTATTACTCATGGCATTTTGCTCAGCTTGCACCTTATTAGTCGGAGAGTTAACCACAGTTTTTTGAATCTTGGAGACGTCTTTGTCGTCTATCTCTGCTAGGACTGCGTTTAGACCTACTACTGACCCTTCGTCTGCAACAATTTTTACGAGCACTCCGTCCGCGCTACTCGGTACTTCCACGGTTACTTTGTCTGTTTCGAGTTCACAGAGCATTTCATCTTCGGACACGGGGTCCCCTGGTTTTTTAAACCATGTTGCCACCGTGGCTTCCGTTACGCTCTCGCCAAGAGTGGGTACCACGATCTTTATCATATTAATTCCCCTTTGTTATCAGTGCACTTTCGATAAGTTCTAGCTGTTGCGATGTATGCTGTGCAGCTAGTCCTGTGGCTGGTGATGCTGCAGCAGGTCGGCCAGCATAAGTGAGGCGTTTTGTTTTAGAGCCCCCTTTATGCAACAACCATTCAATATTAGGTTCCAAGTAAGTCCAAGCCCCTTGGTTTTTCGGTTCTTCTTGACACCAAATCAAGTCTGCTTTTTTAAAGCGTGCTAATTCGTTGCTTAGAGTTTTTGCTGGGAATGGATAAAACTGCTCTATTCGTAACAAATAAACATCCCTGAGATTTCTCTTATCCCGTTCCTCCAGAAGGTCATAGTAGATTTTCCCTGAACAAAGAACCACCCTTTTTATTTTATCATCTTTAACCAATTTAGTTTCAGATAATCCCATTTCAGCATCATCCCCCAATACACGATGAAAACTTGATCCTTTCAAAAAGTCTTCCGTTTTGCTTACAGCTTTTTTGTGTCTCAATAACGATTTTGGTGTCATCAGTATCAATGGTTTTCTGAAATTTCTGTGGATTTGCCGCCTTAACATGTGAAAATAATTTGCTGGTGTAGTACAATTGGCTACGATCCAATTGTCTTCTGCACAAGCTTGGAGAAATCTTTCTAATCGCGCTGAAGAATGTTCTGGTCCCTGACCTTCATACCCATGAGGCAGGAGCATGACGAGTCCGGACATTCTCAGCCATTTTTTTTCACCGGAAGCAATAAACTGATCTATCATTATTTGAGCTCCATTAGCGAAATCACCAAACTGCGCCTCCCAAAGTGTTAATGCGTTTGGTTCAGCTAATGTATACCCGTATTCGTAGCCCAACACTGCATATTCAGATAACATCGAGTCGATCACTTCATATTCAGCTTGCCCTTTCAAAATATTGTTGAGAGGATAATATTTTTCTTCTGAGAGTTGATCAACAAACGCACTGTGTCTTTGGCTAAAAGTCCCTCTGGTACAATCCTGACCCGATAATCGAACTGGGAAACCCTCTACTAGTAATGACCCAAATGCTAGTGCTTCAGCTGTTGCCCAGTCTATATTTTTTCCAGATTCCAATGATTTTCTTTTGTTGGAAATCATTCTTTTTACTGTTCTGTGAAGATTAAAATCAGAGGGGACGTTTGTTAGTGAATTCGCTACTTTATCAAATGTCTCTTTAGTTATGGAGGTATTACCTCTATCGTAAACACCGTCTTTCTTCCTTATTCCCGACCACCTTCCGTCTAGCCAATCGGCTTTATCCGGTTTATATGTTACACCTGCTTCAAATTCATCTGAAAGATAAGATTGAAATTCCATTTTGTTGTTCTCGATCTCTTCATTACTTATTAGATCAGCCTTTATCAGTCGCTTAGAATATATTTGAAGGGTCGTCTCATGATTCTTTATCGCGGAGTACATCAAAGGTTGCGTAAACATAGGTTCGTCACCTTCATTATGGCCAAAACGGCGATAACAAAAGATATCTATCACAACATCTTTATGAAACTTTTGCCGAAATTCTGTCGCAACTTTGGCGGCATGAACAACAGCTTCAGGGTCGTCACCGTTAACATGAAAAATCGGGGCCTCGACCATCAGCGCTATATCTGTGGGGTAGGGGGATGATCGGGAGTATAGAGGAGAGGTAGTGAAGCCAATTTGATTGTTAACTATAATATGGATTGTTCCGCCTGTTTTATGACCTTTTAAACCTGATAATCCGAAACATTCTGCAACTACTCCTTGACCAGCAAATGCGGCATCTCCATGGAGCAATACTGGTAAAACCTCAGTTCTATCCTCATCTTTTATTTGTTGTTGTTTTGCTCTTACTTTCCCTAGCACCACAGGGTTTACGGCCTCTAGATGAGAAGGGTTAGCAGTTAAAGACAAATGAACAGTATTATTATCAAACTCCCGATCGGAGGATGCTCCTAAATGGTATTTTACATCTCCTGACCCATCTACATCTTCCGGTTTATAACTTCCCCCTTGAAACTCATTGAAAATCGCTCGAAATGGCTTCGCCATCACATTTGCCAGTACTGATAATCTTCCGCGATGGGGCATACCAATTATTATATCTTTAACACCTAAATTGCCGCCTCGCTTTATTATCTGTTCCATCGCCGGTATTAAAGACTCCGCTCCATCGAGACCGAAACGTTTAGTTCCCATGTATTTTTTATGTAGAAATTTTTCAAAACCTTCTGCCTCAATCAGTTTATTCAAAATGGCTCTTCGACCCTGTTCAGTAAATTGTACTTCCTTTCCTAAACCTTCAATTCGCTCTTTAAGCCATGACGCCTGCTCTGGGTTTGAAATATGCATATACTGCAATGCAAAAGTACCACAGTAAGTTCGCTTTAAAATTTCTACTATTTCTCGAATTGTAGCTGTGTTTAAACCAAGGACGTTATCCAAAAAAATTCTTCTTTCATAATCAGTTTTGTTAAAACCATAGCTTTCTGGATTAAGTTCCGATTGCTCTGTATTTGAAGCAATTCCCAAGGGGTCTAGATTAGCCGAAAGGTGACCTCTGATACGATAGGCCCTTATAAGCATTAGAGCTCTGACGCTATCCAATACAGCTTGTCTTAGTTGATCCTCCGATATGTCAATATTCTTTTTGTGTGAGATTTCAGAAATTTTCTCCCCCAAATTAGCCGCCTCTTTGGTTGGCCACTGTCCATCCAGCGCAGCTACAAGTTCACCATTTGGCACCTTTGGCCAATCATGTCGATACCATGATGGTTGCCTTGACCTTGGAGTTTCTTTTTTCTCTTTTAATCCATCAAAATAAGTTCGCCACGAAGATTCCACCTTAGATGGGTCTGTGTCGTAGATACTATGAAGGCTTTCAACATACTCACTATTTTGACCGCTTAAAAAGCTTTCATTATCGAGCTTAGTGCTATCGGTTTTTTTTATCATCCTACAAATACGGCCTCTCAAGACCTCTCCCACTATAAAAAAATTTGGACTCGGAAGTTTTCACTGCCGTTATCATCAAGGGCCAATCGCTTTTGTTATTGCTTCCCCAAGACCCGCAGGGCTCTTTGAAATTATAACTCCAGCTGATTCCATAGCTTCAATTTTGTCATTTGCACCCCCTTTGCCTCCCGCGATTATAGCACCTGCATGTCCCATTCTCCTTCCTTTTGGAGCTGTTTTTCCGGCTATAAATCCCGCAATGGGTTTTGAATTTCCGTTTCTTGCTTCACTTTTTATGAATTCCGCTGCTTCCTCCTCTGCGGAGCCACCGATTTCCCCAATCATTATAATTGACTCGGTTTCTGGGTCATTTAAAAACAATTCTAGTGCGTCAATGAATTCTGTCCCCTTAATTGGGTCACCCCCTATCCCAATACAGGTTGAGATGCCCAATCCAACTGATGTAGTTTGTGCTGCAGCCTCATAGGTTAGTGTTCCAGACCTTGAAACCACGCCGACAGTTCCCCTTTTATGAATATGTCCTGGCATAATTCCTATCTTACAAGCATCGGGCGTTATTATTCCGGGACAGTTAGGACCAATTAAACGCGAGGATGAACCCTCTAGCGCTCTTTTAACTTTCATCATATCCAATACTGGAATTCCTTCGGTTATGCAGACTATTAACTCCATCTTTGCGTCGATGGCCTCAAGTATAGCATCCGCTGCAAAGGGTGGCGGCACGTATATCGATGTAGCATTGGCTCCAGTTACATGCTTCGCCTCTGAAACGGTATTGAATATTGGCAACCCCAAATGAGACTCCCCTCCTTTTCCCGGGGTAACCCCACCAACCATTTTTGTACCATATGCTATCGCTTGTTCAGAATGAAAGGTACCCTGACTGCCAGTTAAACCTTGGCAGATTACTTTTGTGTTTTGATCAACTAATATTGCCATAGTCTTTACCTTCTTACCGCTTTTACAATTTTTTCGGCTGCATCAGCGAGATCATCGGCAGCAATCACGTCAAGTCCACTTTGGTTGATTATTTTTTTTCCCAAATCTACATTGGTCCCTTCTAAACGGACTACCAGAGGTACTTTTAATTCAATTTCCTTCGCTGCAGAAACTACGCCTTCCGCTATCACATCACAACGCATTATACCTCCAAATATATTTACTAGTATTCCTTTTACATTTGGATCTGACGTAATGATTTTGAATGCTTCGGTTACTTTTTCAGTTGTTGCTCCGCCTCCCACATCAAGAAAATTAGCAGGCTCTGATCCATACAACTTAATTATATCCATGGTTGCCATCGCTAATCCCGCCCCATTAACCATACATCCAATTTCTCCGTCCAGAGCTATATAGTTGAGATCAAATTTAGCAGCAGCTAATTCCTTAGGGTCCTCTTCTGACTCATCTCGGAGCGCTGATATTGATGGTTGCCGATAAAGCGCATTCGAGTCAAAACCCATTTTACAGTCTAAGCAAAGCAGATCCCCAGATTTCGTCGTAATCAGAGGATTAATCTCTAACATTTCACAATCTTTTTCTACAAAAAGTTTAAAAAGTTTATTTACCAGATTAACACATTGTTTTATTTGTTTGCCCTCGAGACCCAATGAAAAAGCTATTTGTCTTCCGTGAAAGCCGGAGATCCCGGAAGCAGGATCGATATTAATATTGACTATCTTTTCTGGAGTTTTGGCAGCTACCTCCTCGATATCCATTCCTCCTTCTGTTGAACAAACAAAAGACACTCTAGAACAGTTTCTATCCACTAATAACGCAAGATATAACTCGCGTTGAATTTCGGAGCCATCTTCAATGTAGATACAACTCACTTTTTTTCCCTGAGGCCCCGTTTGCCTAGTTATAAGGGTTCGACCTAGCATTCTCAGAGCCTCTTCTGCTGCTTCGGACGCCGACGACGCCAGTCGAACTCCACCTTTTTCGCCCGCGCTTTTCTCAAGAAAAGTGCCTTTCCCCCTACCGCCAGCATGAATTTGTGATTTTACAACCCAAATTGGTCCGTCAAGTTCTCCGGCAGCTGTTTTTGCATCCTCTGCCTTAAACACTACTCGACCATCCATCACGGGGAGGTCGTATTCTTTAAGCAATTGCTTGGCTTGATATTCATGAATATTCATAAACAACCTTTCTTGATAAACTAATAGTCTTCAGGTGTTACCGAATGGCCCAATTCCACTAGAAGACTATTGCACATCATTCGCAAATAAAAAAGTTGATTAACAAAAAGACTCGGTGCTCGTGGAATTTAAAGGTACTTTGTGATCGCAATGTCACATTGTGATTACAAAACTATCACAAACTGGTCTCGCAATATTTCAATAAAAAGCTACGAAAGGGAATTATCTATATTTTTACAGGCTTTAATTAAATTTGCAACCGACTCGACTGATTTTTCAAACTCTCTTCGTTCATCTTTGTCTAGTTTTATTTCTATGATTCTTTCGACACCGTTCTGTCCAATTACGGTGGGGACTCCTACGTAAATGCCACTTAAACTATAAGGGCCGTTTACATAAGCTGCACAGGGTAAAACTCGGTTTTGATCCTTGATATATGACTCAGCCATTTGAATTGCAGACGCGGCAGGCGCGTAAAAAGCAGACCCAGTTTTCAACAAACCTACCAACTCAGCTCCTCCATCTCTCGTCCTTTGAATAATTGCGTCAAGCCTTTCCTGAGTGGTCCACTGCATTTCCACAAGATCAGGGAGCGGGATTCCTCCGACTGTGGAATATCTTGCTAGGGGAACCATGGTATCTCCGTGCCCACCGAGGACGAATGCTGACACGTCCTTTACGGAAACGTTGAACTCTTCGGCTAAGAAATACCGAAAACGTGCACTGTCTAAAATTCCAGCCATACCGACTACCTTTGAGTGCGGTAGCTCAGAAAACTCTCTCAATGCCCAAACCATTGCGTCCAAAGGATTCGTTATACAAATTACAAACGCTTGGGGAGCATGAGTTTTTATCCCTTCACCTACAGATTTCATAACTTTTAGATTAATCCCCAAGAGATCGTCTCTGCTCATGCCTGGTTTTCGAGGGACTCCGGCAGTTACAATACACACATCTGCCCCTTGTAAGCGAGAATAGTCGTTGGTACCAATCATGTTGCTATCAAAACCATCAACTGGGGCGCTTTCGCCAATATCGAGCGCTTTACCTTGTGGTATGCCTTCAGCTATATCAAAAAGAGTTACATCACCCAATTCCTTAATTCCAGCTAGGTGCGCTAAAGTGCCACCTATCTGGCCGGCTCCAATTAATGCTATCTTAGGTCGTCTCATTTGATTTCTCCAATTAGTCAATTATTTTGCTCCCAAAACGCCTTTATATCTTTTTTAATCACTTCGGCAAGTGAGAACTCAAAGTGCAGAAAACGGTTGCAGGTTTTAAATACCGTTGGACTTTTACAAATTGCATTGGCATTTGACTTTGGTGTTCATTTATATGTACATCCGTTATTATTGGGATTTGTTTGAACTGTGAAAAAAACAACATGACTTTTTGTGAGCCACATCGTTCCGTTTTATATACCCCAGCAGTTAATGAGAAGGCTGTTTTAAAAGGGTGTAGTTTGCCGGTAGACGGTTTAATCTTTGATTTAGAAGACTCAGTTCTTCCAGATGAAAAAATTCCTGCACGTAAATTGATTTGTCGGGTTCTTTCCGAGAATAGACAAAAGTTTGGGAACCGAAAATTGATCGTGCGTATAAATAGTTTTGATTCCGGTTGGGGGAAAGAAGACCTGTTAGCAATAGCCACCGTACATCCCACTGCTATATTGATTCCCAAGGTCGATTCGGTGAGCGACCTTAGAAGAATTACGAATTTGATCGATCTAGAAGCAATGAAAATCCCTCTGTGGGCGATGATTGAAACATCTCGCGGTGTATTAAATGCACAGGAAATAGCCAGAGACAGCGCTAACCTTGAGGCACTTGTATTTGGTACAAATGACCTCATTGAGGATATTAGAGGTAAAATTTCTTCGGATCGCAAGGCACTTCTGGGGTCTCTAAATCATATTGTGCTGGTTTCTAGGGCTTACGAATTATTGTGCCTCGATGGCGTTTTTAATTTTCTAGATGACGAAGAAGGATTCAAGGAAAGCTGTCTTCAGGGACGGGAGCTTGGCTTCGACGGTAAGACCTTAATTCATCCTAGACAAATCGATATTGCAAACGAGGTTTTTTCTCCCACTCTTGCCCAGATAAAAGAAGCTAAACTTAAAATAAAGGAGTTTGAGCGGGTGACCTTGTTGGGTAGAGGAGTGGCCGTTTTTAATGGTCAAATTATTGAGAATCTTCACGTTCAAGCAGCAAAAAACTTGCTTGAGATGGCAAAGAAAATTAAGAATTTAAGTAATACAGACATTTAGTTTCTTTTAGAGAGAACTCGTTAAACTAACTATGCCTAAGACTAACATTGGAAAATTTTTTGAAGATTACAAAATTGGTATGCTTTTAAAACATGCCGTCCCTCGCACGTTAACCGTTGGGGATAGTGCGGTTTATAAGGCCTTATATTCTTCTCGTTTTGCAATTTATTCATCTGACCGATTTGCACTAGATTGTGGATTAGGATCGAGCCCGATTGAGGAGCTGCTGGTCTTTCATATCATTTTCGGAAAATCTGTTTCGGATATCTCCTACAATGCTATAGCTAATTTAGGGTATGCAAATTGTAGGTTCCTCAAAACAGTTTATCCAGGCGACACCTTAACGGCGGAATCCGAGGTGATAGGATTGAAAGAAAACTCAAATCTTAATTCTGGGATTCTTTACGTAAGAACTCGGGGGACTAATCAGGAGGGTGAAACGGTTCTAGACTTTATACGTTGGGTAATGATCAAGAAAAGGTCAAATGAATCAAAGTTGGATGACCCAGTAATCCCAGCAATAAAGGAAAACGTAAGTCCCGAAGAACTCATCGTTCCAGCAGGTTTAAAGTTTGATAAAAATTATGACTTTCTTGCTGCAGGGGAAAACTTCACCTCTCGAGACTATGTTGTTGGAGAATTAATTGATCACTTCGATGCTATCACTGTCGATGAGTCGGAACATCTTGCTGCCACCAGACTTTGGCAAAATAACGCCAAAGTGCATTTTGATACGACCATCAGAAGGGATGGGAAAAGACTCGTATATGGAGGTCACGTTATATCGATGGTCAGAAGCATGTCTTTTAATGGTTTGGCCAATGCCCAAATGGTGGTTGGGGTCAATTCCGGAAGTCACGTAAACCCGACTTTCGCTGGAGACACCATAAAGTGTTGGAGCCAAATACTTGGGATATTTGAAACTAAGGTTCAAGGTGTGGCGTTACTGAGGTTGAGATCTGTTGCTTATAAAGGTGAGCAAGAGATTGGAAAAGTTTTCGACGCCAGGGGACATTATTTTCCGAATATTCTTTTGGATTTGGATTACTGGGTTTTAATTCCAAGCTGAAAAACAACTCTTTATCAGCGTTGGCGGCTACTTTCGACAGAAAGTTGAAAGAAAAATGCCGATTGAAAAAATTAGTGAGTTAAAAAGCTTGTATTGAGTGCACAAGAAACTACAATATTAGGAATTGGGGAACTTTGTAGGAAAAATGCTATGATAGGAGAAGAAAACGACAATCGGCCGCTGTCGCCACATTTGACCATTTACAGACCTCAGTTCACCTCTGTCATGTCCATTTTACACAGGATAACGGGTGTGTGTCTTGGTGTTTCTGTGCTACTTATCATATGTTGGTTTGGAGCACTAGCTCTTGGAGAGGTATACTTTAATACTTTTAATATATTAATGAATAATGGGTTCATCAAATTGATTTTGTTGTTGTCGCTCTGGGCATTTTGGTATCATTTTTTTGCTGGCCTCAGACATCTTATTTGGGATTTAGGGTATGCTTTAGAATTTCAGCACGTTAAGTTTTCCGCTGTAATAGTGGTATTTTTGTCGACAATTTGTTTTTTGGGAACAGTTTTTGTGGTGGTGGGAATAAAATGAACAAAATCACAACTCTTTTCCGCTATTTCAATTTTAGTCTTTGGAGTGCTGGTACAATGCATTGGTTTGTTCAGCGAGTAATATCTGCAGCTATGATACCTTTATCATTGGTCTTTCTCGTTCCCTTTTCTTATCACTACAATTTTGAATATGAGAGTCTCATTGATCTTTACAGGAGCCCGATCTGGTCGGGTTCAGCATTCGTGGTTTTGTCGGCAACGATGATACATTTTCGATTGGGAATTCAAGAGGTGATCGAAGATTATGTTCACTCCTCAAAAATGAAAAGCATCTCGTTGATCGTCAATGATATAATTTCGGGAGGTGTTATTCTTTGTTTGTTCATCTCCGTAGCAAAGATTGTTTACGAGAATAATTGGGTAGTAGCATGAAGTCTTATCAGTTTGTAGATCATGTTTATGACGTAGTTGTCGTTGGAGCAGGAGGTGCAGGTCTTCGGGCGACGCTCGGAATGGCAGAGCAAGGCTTAAAAACGGCATGTGTGACAAAACTTTTTCCTACCCGTAGCCATACAGTAGCCGCACAAGGAGGAATAGCCGCTAGCTTAAGCAATATGGGTCCTGACCACTGGCATTGGCATATGTATGATACCGTGAAAGGGTCAGACTGGTTAGGCGATACCGACGCGATGGAATATCTAGCAAGAGAGGCACCAAAGGCCGTCTATGAGCTAGACCATTATGGGGTGCCATTTTCTAGAACAGAGGATGGAGACATCTATCAGCGACCTTTTGGAGGTCACACGACTGAATTTGGAGAAGGTCCTCCAGTTCAGCGAACGTGCGCAGCGGCTGATCGAACTGGGCATGCTATTCTGCATACTCTCTATGGACAATCACTAAAAAACAAAGCTGAGTTTTTTATAGAGTATTTTGCAACTGATCTGATAATGACCGAGGATGGTCGATGCCAGGGGTTGATAGCCTGGAAGCTAGATGATGGTACATTGCATAGATTTAACGCTAAACTAGTGGTTCTAGCGACAGGTGGATACGGAAGAGCATATTTCAGCGCCACTTCTGCTCACTCATGTACTGGGGATGGCGGTGGAATGATTGCTCGGCAAAAACTTCCCCTTCAGGATATGGAATTCGTTCAATTTCATCCAACAGGAATTTACGGTGCCGGCTGTCTAATCACAGAGGGAGCGAGAGGTGAAGGTGGTTATTTGACCAATTCTGAGGGTGAGCGATTTATGGAACGCTATGCCCCTACCTACAAGGATTTGGCCAGTAGAGATGTGGTTTCGAGATGCATGACTATGGAGATTCGAGAAGGCCGAGGTGTCGGAGTTGAAAAAGATCATATTTTTTTACACTTAAATCATTTGCCGCCGGAAACATTGGCAGAGAGATTGCCAGGAATCACTGAGAGTGCTCGGATATTTGCTGGCGTTGACCTGCAAAAAGATCCCATTCCCGTATTGCCAACCGTTCATTACAATATGGGAGGCATCCCGACCAATTATTGGGGAGAAGTGTTAAACCCATCGAAAGACGATCATGACAAATTACAGCCGGGGCTTATGGCCGTGGGTGAGGCAGGTTGCGCGAGTGTACACGGCGCTAATAGACTAGGTTCGAATAGTTTAATTGATTTAGTAGTCTTTGGTCGTGCGGCTGCGTTGCGCGCTGGAGAAATCATTGATCCAAAAGCCAAAAATGAGAAATTAAATGAATATTCAATTAGCAAGGCGTTAGATCGTTTTGATAGATTAAGATACGCCGAGGGCACCACCTCAACAGCGGAATTAAGACTAATTATGCAAAAAACAATGCAGGCTGACGCAGCTGTTTTCAGATCAGAGCATACCTTAGCCGAGGGTTGTGAAAAGATGGCGAAAATTGCAATTATGATGGATGATATCAAGGTTACGGACCGTTCATTAATTTGGAATTCGGACCTTCTTGAGACTTTAGAATTGAGTAATTTGATGCCGAATGCTTTAGCAACTATATATTCGGCGGAGGCTCGAAAGGAGAGTAGAGGGGCCCATGCCCACGAAGACTACCCCGAAAGAGATGATAAATCCTGGCGAAAACATACGCTTGCAATTGTAGACGATGAGCGGGGAACCAATTTGCCGGTGAATTTGTCGTATAGGGATGTCCATGTTAACCCATTGACATCAGAGACAGACGGGGGAATAAACATAAAGAAGATAGCACCTAAGGCGCGCGTTTACTAAGAGTACGAATTTTATTTGTAGTAATGAATTATCTTCAGGTTTCGCTCATATGCTCAATACTAATTGGTTGCATCCCTAGCGAAAAAAAACCATTATCTGATGAGGAGATACTTAGAACCTGTTCGGAAGAGAGAAAAAGAGTGGAGTGACCGGAGAACAAAGTGAAAATATCAAAAAGTAATAATAAATTAGGTTTGGGATTGTCACTGTCTTTCGGTTTGAATTACTTTCTTGGTACTGATCCCAACGAAGTTTTCAATGATTGTTTGTCGAAGTTTTTTGTGGAAAAATGATTTGAGGTTACTAGGATGGTTGAATTTAGTTTGCCTAAAAATTCAAGAATAACAGCAGGCAAGACTTGGCCGAAACCTAAAGGCGCCAAAAACTGTAAGGTCTTTAAAATTTACCGTTTCAATCCGGAAGATGGTTCAAACCCGAGAATAGACACTTATTTTGTCGATCTTGATAAATGCGGTCCTATGATCTTAGATGCTATCATAATGATCAAAAATGAAATTGATCCAACCTTAACCTTTCGTCGGTCTTGTCGTGAAGGTATTTGTGGATCGTGTTCGATGAATATAGACGGAGTAAATACTTTAGCATGTCTTTGTGGCATCAAAGAAGTCAGAAAAGAGGTTCGGATTTATCCTTTGCCGCATTTGCCAGTGGTAAAGGATCTCGTTCCAGATTTAACGAATTTTTATAAGCAGCACGAAAGTATAAGACCGTGGCTAGAGACTAAAACTAAGAGGCCAGCTAAGGAATGGAAACAGTCGATAGCTGACAGAAAAAAATTGGATGGTTTGTACGAATGTGTTATGTGTGCAAGCTGCAGCACATCTTGCCCAAGTTATTGGTGGAATGGAGACAAGTACTTGGGCCCAGCAGCGCTGTTAAATTCTTACCGTTGGTTATTAGACAGCAGGGATCAGCTGACCGAGGAGAGGCTAGATGAACTTGATGACCCATTTAAACTTTATCGCTGTCACACGATAATGAATTGTACTAGCACCTGCCCAAAAGGTTTAAATCCGGCGAAGGCCATAGCTGAGATAAAAAAAATGATGGTGGAACGCAAAGTCTAGAATAGAATAAATTTTATGAACAATATGGGTCACTGTATTTTTCTAAATATTACGGACCCCCCCCATCCCAAAATCAAAGCCAAGATAATGGAAAAGATGCCATAAAAAAAAGGTTTTTCGTATGCAAACTCATAAAGCCATTTTTCAACGCCAATTTTACTTACCGTTATTATTTGAACGGAATTGTCAACTACACGTTTGTCTTGTACAAGATGAAGAATAGCGCGATAATCTCCTTCAATTAAATTAGCTGGCAACGTTAACGAAGCAGAGAATAAAGTTTCTTTGTTAAGTTCTATCGGGTCATTAGAAATTTGATATGTGTTGTTGGCTTTCTTTATCCTTATAATTGCTTCAACCACATCTTTGTCTTCGGGATCAGATACTCTGGAACTTAACTGACGGATAGCACCAATATTGTATTTTCTCAGTTCTTCTTGCTCTAATATTAATTCTGGAAAATTCGTGTGTAAAATGGCATAAAAACTTGGGCTATCATTAATCTTTACTGGGTCAGTATTTACCCAAATTCCAAGAACTTTCCTTTTTTTTCTTACGGTAATTGGTAGTTCCGGTCCAATAATCTCAATAATAACATCAGAGTCTCGAACAGAAGTGGATGTATCTCTCTTAATAGACCCAAAAACGAGCAATTCAGATCCGGTAAAGCTTGTAGTTATAGAAATTTTGTTTTCACTTAATCCACTTAATATTTCGTCAGATGCACACGCCGGAAATGCACAGCCCCACAGAAATAAAATTACATAGGGAAAAACCTTTGCAATCATAGCTTCTCTACCAAAATTGAGTAGTGTTCACTTGGAGTTGCTAACAAATCGAATGCCAGTTTTAAACATACTGATAGTACCACGATAGACAATAATATCCTCAGTTGTTCAGCTTTTAATTTAATTCCCAAGCGTGCACCTATTTGTGCACCTGCAACCCCACCAATAAGAAGCAATATTGCAAGTAGGACGTCAACGGTATAATTCTGGGTTGCATGCATTATTGTGGTAAATGCCGTGACAAAAACTATTTGAAAAAGTGATGTTCCAATTACAACTTTAGTGGGCATACCAATCAAATATATCATTGCTGGAATCATAATAAAACCTCCTCCAACACCCATTATTGCAGCAAGTACACCGACCAAGGTGCCGACAAGAAACGGAGGAATGGCGCTGATATAAAGATTGGATGTTCTAAATCTCATCTTTAATGGCAATCTATGGACCCAAGTATGACGGTTTGCCTTTCTATGTTTCCCATAACTTTCCTTTCTTGCAATTGCCATAAGGCTTTCGATGAACATCAAACTTCCAATAATTCCAAGAAAAATTACGTAACAAAGCGTTACGAGCAAGTCGACCTGACCGACATTCTTTAGCAATTTAAAAACATGGACGCCAATGGAGGCCCCGAGCAGGCCGCCTATTGTTAGAACAAGTCCCATTTTTAAGTCTAAGGCTCGACGTTTAAAGTGCGCTAGAGCTCCAGAAAATGATGACCCAACAATTTGATTGGCCTCGGTAGCTACTGCAATTGCTGGAGGTATTCCTATGAAAAAAAGAAGAGGTGTCATTAAAAAACCACCTCCTACACCAAACATTCCGGATAGTATGCCAACTAAGGCTCCTAATCCAACTAGAAGAAAGATATTTACCGAAATTTCGGCAATGGGTAGATAAATTTGCATTTTATAACTTCGTGACTGGTAACGCTATGAAATAAGGACAACAAAGAATCAAGGCTACTCACTACAATCATATTCGAATTAAGCTTTTATTTACGAGTTCGCAAGCATAGTTCGAAAAAAGCCTTCTTATCACCTCTCTTTTATGTAAGGTTCACCCCCCGCTTTTGGTGGAATAGCTTTCCCAATAAAACCTGCAAGTATAACCACCGTAAGGATATATGGTAGCGCTTGCATTAATTGAACAGGTACAGTTATATGAAAAATATCAATATTTTGGTATCGGTTTGAAATAGCTTCCAAAAACCCAAAAAGTAAACACGCAAGTAGTATGTACCAAGGTCGCCACTTTGCAAATATAAGGGCCGCAAGAGCTATGTAACCTCTTCCAGCAGACATGTCTTTTATAAAGCCCGCTGAGAGCCCTGTTGCTAAATATGCGCCAGAGAAGCCACATAGTAGACCGCAAATAATTATTGCTAGGTAGCGTGTTCGTGCGACTGAAATTCCTGCTGTATCTACTGCAGCGGGGTTTTCTCCGACAGCTCGCAAACGCAACCCAAAAGTTGTTCGAAATAAGACCCACCAGCTTAGCGGTACGAGAATCAGTGCTACGTAAACTAGAATTGTGTGCCCCGAAATTAACTCATAATAAACAGGACCAAAAAAAGGTAAATCTTTAAAACTTTCCGCCCATGGTAGCTCTATGGGATTGAAACGAGCTGCCCCTGAAAGCGAGGGGGTCCTTCCACCTTGTGAAAACCAATGCTGAGCTACTAGGACGGTTAGACCAGACGCAAGGAAGTTGATAGCCACCCCTGAAATAAGTTGATTTCCTCTGAAGGTTATTGAGGCAACACCATGAATCCCTGAAAACAAAAGAGATGCTATAGTACCGGCTATTAAGCCAATCCACACTGAACCCGAGGTGTAAGCCAAGGCAGCGGCAAGAAAGGCTGAAGCAAGCATTTTTCCTTCAAGGCCGATGTCAAAAATACCAGCTCTCTCGCTAAATAGCCCTGCCAATGCCGCGAAAATTAAAGGAGTTGCCAACCGGACACTCGAGTCAAGTATTTGCAGTAACGTGAAAAAGTCCATTACAAGTTCCTCAACTTAAAGTTCAAAAAGAGCTTCTCTAATGGCATGCGCACGAGATTATCTAGGGCGCCAGTGAATAATATGACCAGAGCCTGTATGACGATTATCAACTCTCTGGGTATTGAAGTCCACAGGGCCAGCTCTGCTCCTCCTTGGTACAAAAAACCAAACAATACCGCAGCCAAGAAAACTCCGATAGGATGAGACCTTCCCATCAAAGCAACGGCTATACCAATGAAACCAGCACCCTCAACGGAATTCATTACAAGTCTCTCCGCTTCACCCATTACATTATTTATCGCCATCATGCCTGCTAACCCTCCGGACAAAACCATGGACAACAAAATTATCTTGTGCGTCGAAATACCGCCGTATTTTGCGGCAGACTCAGAGTGACCAAAGGCGCGTATTTCGTAACCTAATCTAGTACGCCATATCAACACCCATACAAGGAAGCATGAGCATATTGCTACAAAAAAACATATATTTGCTGGAGCAGCTTTAGAGAAAGGTATCCCAAAACTTCCTAATACGTCGTGCAAAGTGGGAAGATGAGTGGCTTCGGGGAATTTTTTTGTAGCTGGGTCCATTGACCCGTCAGGTCTAAATATATTTACCAGAAGATAGTTTAAAAGAGAGGCCGCTATAAAATTGAACATAATAGTTGTTATCACGATGTGACTACCGCGTTTCGCTTGTAAATATGCTGGTACAAGCGCCCAAAAAGCTCCAAACACTAGTCCGCCCAATGAAGCTCCCAGGAGCGCGAGGGACCAATGAGGCCAGTTAAAATGCAAACACATTAGTGCAACACCAAGGCCTCCGAGAGTTGCTTGCCCTTCACCTCCAATATTGAACATCTTTGCATGAAAAGCGACCGAAACTGCTAATCCAGTGAAAATAAAATTTGTGGCATAATATAAAGTGTAGCCCCAACCATAAGTTGAGCCCAAGGCTCCGTCGATCATCAGGGCTAAAGCTGCAATTGGGTCTTCTCCTATAGCAATTATGACGATAGCTGAGATCACAAAGGATAATATTAGACTCACCACTGGTATAAGTATTACTTCGGCCCACTTTGGCAAAATATCCATTTAATCCACCTAGTTTACTCCGGCCATAAGGAGACCTAATTCTTTTTCGTTTGTTTTAGATGCTTCTTTTTCCCCCATTATCTTACCATCAAACATCACCAAAATTCGATCTGATAAAGATAAAATCTCATCAAGCTCTACGCTAATAAGAAGAACTGCTTTACCAGAATCTCGCATATTTATTAATCGACTGTGAATAAACTCGATCGCTCCTATGTCCACGCCTCTGGTCGGCTGTCCTACAATTAATAGATCTGGATTTTGTTCAATTTCACGGGCCAAAACAATCTTTTGCTGGTTTCCGCCAGAAAAGCTTTTTGCCATCAGATTAGGGTTTCTCGGTCTAATGTCGAAGTTATTTATTCTGTGTTCGGCTTGCGATTTTATTGCGCGATTATTCATAAAAATTCCATTTATATTATAAGTATCGCTGTCGTGATACCCCAACGCAATGTTTTCCCAAGCATAGAACTCCATAATTAAACCCAGTCTCTGCCTGTCCTCAGGTACGTGTGATATCCCAAGATGTCTTCGGGTTAGTGGGGTAGACTGGGTTGAATGAAGATCGATTTCTGCCGAATTAAGAGTCAGCTTTCCGTCTGCGTGTTTTATGCCAGCTAAAACTTCTAACAGCTCTGATTGGCCATTACCGGCAACTCCAGCAATTCCTAAAATCTCTCCCGCTTTTATTTCGAAAGATATATCCTTAAGGCGATAGATGCCCTTCTTGTCGACATAGCTTAACTTTTCACATGCTAGAACCGTGCGACCTACTTTTGGAGGTTTTTTTTGTACTCTTAGCAATACCTTCCTACCAACCATTAGCTCTGCAAGTTTCTCAGGACTTGTGTCATTTGTAGCGATTGTAGAAGTCATTTCACCTTGCCGCATAACACTCACGGTATCAGTAACATTCATAATTTCTTTTAACTTGTGAGTGATAAGAACGATCGTTTTTCCTTCAGCTTTTAGGTTTCGAAGAATACGAAAGAGATGCTCAGCTTCGGCAGGTGTTAACACCCCCGTTGGCTCATCTAAAATCAAAATTTCAGCTTTTCGATAAAGTGCTTTAAGTATTTCTACTCTTTGCTGCATTCCTACACTTATACCCTCAATTAAGCTATCTGGGTCGACGTTGAGCTCATAATCTTCTGCTAACTTGCTCAATGTTTGTCGAGCATTTGTAATTGACTGTCCTATAAGATTACCACCCTCTGCTCCCAATATTATATTTTCTAGAACTGTAAAGGTTTCAACTAGTTTAAAATGTTGAAAAACCATGCCAATTCCATGTTCAATGGCAGTTTGACTATCTACTATTGAGACCCTTTTCCCTTGGATTTTGATAGTTCCGCTATCTGCTTTATAGAAACCGTAAAGTATTGACATCAATGTAGACTTACCGGCTCCATTTTCGCCAACAATTCCATGAATTGTCCCGGGTTCTATCTTCAACGAGATATTCTTATTCGCCTTTACGGGGCCGAAGGATTTAGATATCGATTCTAGTTCAATTACGGGATTTTGAATGGCCACCATTGCATCCTTGGAATTAAATAAAAGCGATGGACAGTAGGTTTAACTGTCCATCGTTAATCGTATAGTTAATAGCGCGTTTATTTCGCAGGGCAAGAATCGTTAGACATATAATCGTGAACTTGTATCGATCCATCGATAATTTTTGCTGTCTCTGCTTCCAGACTCGCCATCATGTCCGAAGTAACCAAAGATTTATTATGCTCATCGAGTGCATAACCAACACCATCTTCAGCAAGACCCATCACGTTAAAACCAGTTGTCAGGTTTTCACCTTCAGAAAACGCGTTATAGACAGCTAAATCAACTCTTTTCAACATTGAAGTCAATACTTTTCCGGGATGCAGGTAATTTTGATTAGCGTCTACACCGATAGAAAGAATGTTTGCATCGGCTGCCGCCTGTAGCACACCTACTCCTGTTCCTCCCGCAGCAGCATACACGACATCTGCGCCTTGACTTATTTGAGCTTTAGTTAGCTCTGTACCTTTGACGGGGTCATTCCAAGCTGCTGGGGTTGTTCCAGTCATATTTTGAATTATTGTTGCATTGGGGTTTACAGCTTTTACCCCTTGCACGTAGCCACAAGCAAATTTGCGGATTAATGGTATATCCATACCTCCAACAAATCCCACGGTGCCAGTTTTTGACGCCATCGCCGCCATCATTCCCACTAAGTATGAGCCCTCGTGTTCCTTGTAAATGACCGATCTTACGTTCGGTGCGTCCACAACCATATCTATTATTGCAAATTTTGTTTCTGGGTAGTCTTTTGCTACTTCTGCAAGCGGTGTAGCAAACATAAACCCTGCCATTACAATGGGATTGTTCCCGGCCTCTGCAAAACGTCTTAACGCCTGCTCTCGTTGCGCATCTGATTGTAGTTCGAACTCACGGTAGGAACCTCCAGTTTCATTCTTCCACATCTCAGCTCCGTTAAATGCAGACTCATTGAACGACTTATCAAATTTTCCACCTAGATCGTAGATTATAGCTGGCTCAGCAAATGCCATTCCAGACATCGCCATTAAGGCTATGGCGCTTGTAAAAAGCTTTTTGAGTTTCATTCTCTTCTCCTAAATTAAGTTTTACGCAGGCACACCTACCGTCCCAAATAAGCTAGGTGCAGTTTCCCTCCTCATGATCATGTAGGCTAACCCGTGATGACTAACATTTGCAATGGTTTTTTGAACATTTTATTAGATTTTTACTGTAATGACGTGGACATCTGAATTGCATCTAGGTTTTCTGTTCGATAGTAGTTTTTGCGGGTCCTGCATGATTTAAAACCATAAGAGTTGTAAATAGAAATAGCAGTAATATTATTACTCGCGACTTCTAAGAAAACTTTTTCAATTCCATGGCTTGACAGATCTAACAGTATATCATTGACAAGAGTTTTACCAATCCCTTGGTTTTGGTAAGCGGGCAGGACTGCCACCGTAAGTATTTCTGCTTCGGTTAAAGCGACTTGGGTTATTCCTAGACAAAATTTGCTGTACAGAATGCGATAATTGGAATTATTCAAAAATTGATACATTGATTTTTTTGAAAAGGTGTTTTCAGCGTTTTTGAAACACAAAGAATGAAAGGTAGCAAGCTCTTCAGAGCTTAAAGACTTACAACACAGGTATCGATTAAATTTATTACTCATCGCTCAAATTGTTTTTAGTTAAAGAATTTCATCTGATGTAAACTGCTGAAGGCCTTTGTTTGTTGTTATTTATTTGTACCAAGCCCAGTTCTATTAGATTCCTTATTTTTTCTTCGTTTGTAACAACTACATGGGCTCCACCGACAGCTTTTGCAATCGTCTTGGCTTCGTGTCCTATTATAGATAAGTTTGAGAGATCTTGTCGCTTTTTAACTTTTGCGACATCGGTAACCGTGGGTTTTTCAGGAACAATTTCTAATGAGAACTTTTGTATGAAGACTTTATCCGCAGGACCTTTAATGATAACAAGTGCAGGTCTTTTTTTTTCAGACAGTAAATCAAACAAGTTAACACCTACCGATGGCTTGCCACAAGCCAGTGCCATTCCTCTAATCGCCGATATCGCGATTCGCAAACTGGTATAGTTTCCCGGGCCAGTACAGACTACGAACCCTGAGAGTTGAGATAACGTGATATTTGCTTTCATTAATGTTTTCTCTATCTGAGGAAATATTATGTCCGAAGTTCCTCGGTGAATACTAAACTCGGAAAAGGCTAAAAGCGAGTTTTCTCTAGAGACCCCAACATTGCACATGCCGTCTGTTGTATCTAACGCAAGTAACATTTTTAGAACGCTTTTCTAGTGGGTTGATTAATGCTAGGCCGCTACAGGCCTTACCTCTTTCACCTCTGGAATGTAGTGTCGCAGTAGGTTTTCAATTCCCATCTTTAGCGTCATTGTCGAGGATGGACATCCTGCACATGCACCTTGCATATAAAGATAAACCACCCCCTCCTCATAACGATGGAAGGTTATATCACCACCGTCCTGAGCAACTGCTGGGCGTACTCTGGTGTCAAGAAGCTCCTTAATTTTGTTTACCAACTCTTTATCAGGTCCAGCATGCTCAGCGTGGTCTATTACACCTTCATTTTCTTGAGAAACAACGTCGCCCGACTGGTAGTGATCCATTATTGAAGCCAATATTTCTGTTTTTAAATGCTCCCAATCAGCATTCTCTGCCTTCGTCACCGTTATAAAATCGGTCCCAAAAAATACACTCATTACTCCGTTAACTTGGAAGATTCTCTTTGCTAGAGGCGAATTTTCTGCGCTTTCAATTGAACCGAACTCAGCAGTACCGTTCTGCAAAACGGTTTGGCCAGGTAAAAATTTTAAAGTTGCTGGATTCGGGGTCGACTCAGTTTGTATGAACATTTCACGGCCTCTTTTTTTTCGCCGAGCGTAACTCATTTGTTAACATTGAGTCAAGTTTTTAGAATCTTTCTAAAATTTTGTAGATCAAGAAACTGCATCTATCGCCTCTTTAGTCATTGAACCCGGCACAATTGTTACAGGTACAGGCAGCACTCCACCTTGCCTTCCAACGAGCTGAGATACGAGAGGTCCTGGTCCGTCTCCCGAGGGGTTCGCACCTAACACAAGAATACCTACTTCCGGATCATCTTTGATTTGCGCTAATATCTCCGTTAATCTTTCTCCTTCTCTTATAACGAGCTCTGGCTCTATCCCTTCTTTCTCAATCATCCATTTCGAGAATACTTCAAAATGAGCTTCAATCCTCTCACGAGCCTCAGCGCGCATGGTCTCTCCAACACCCAACCAATGTTGAAACTCCTCTGGCCCAATTATACCCAATATTTCGACTGCACCTCCAGTTTTTGACGCTCTAATGGCCGCGAATCTAAGCGCATTTAAAAACTCTGGAGTGTTATCCATTACAACTAAGAACTTACGCAAATTATTCTCCAATCTACCAAGAAAGTAGGATAACCATATCATAGAGCAGGTGCTATCCGAAAGAAAAAATAAAAAATGAATGCAAAAAGACTTTAACTTTGCTGGTTAAGCAAGCCCACAATCCGGTATGTTTCCTCCAAAATTGGAGAAGCAATCGCTGCAGCCTTCGCAGCTCCATCGTTTAAGACGTCATCGATATAATCTTGGTTGTCAAGTAGTCTTTTAATTTCTTTGGATATTGGCGAGAGAGTTTCAACGGCAAGATCGCTAAGCTTAGATTTAAAAAATGAAAAATCTCTACCTGAAAACTCTGAAATTATTCCGTCGATGCTACTTGAGTCCAATTCAGCGTAAATATTTAGCAGGTTTTTAGCCTCGGGTCGATTTTCTAGTTCGGCAACATTATCTGGGAGATTATACGGATCTGTTTTTGCCTTTCGAATTTTTTTTTCAATTAACTCCGAAGAATCGGTTAGATTTATTCTCGAATATTCAGAAGGGTCTGATTTAGACATTTTACTTTTGCCATCTCTCAGACTCATCACTCTAGTGGCAGCTCCTTGGATTATTGGCTCTGGTAACGGAAAAAAATTTGGCACATTAAAATCGTTGTTGAATTTTGTGGCTATATCTCGAGTGAGTTCTAAATGTTGCTTTTGATCCTCTCCAACAGGTACATGCGTCGCATGGTAGGTCAAGATATCTGCTGCCATTAAATTGGGGTAAGCAAATAATCCTACTGATGCATTTTCCCGATTTTTCCCCGCCTTGTCTTTAAATTGTGTCATTCGGTTTAGCCAACCCATCCTTGAAACACAATTGAAAAGCCATCCTAATTCGGCGTGAGCTGATACGCGACTCTGGTTAAACAAAATTGATTTTTTGGGTTCTAGGCCGCAGGCAAGAAATGCAGCTGTCAATTCTCTTGTTGCTCGAGACAAGGCATTTGGTTCTTGCCAAATTGTGATCGCGTGCAAGTCTACGAGGCAGTAAATTGTTTCTAAATTCTGTGACTGTAACTCTACAAACTTTTTTACGGCACCCAAATAATTTCCTAAATGCAGATCGCCTGTTGGTTGCACACCAGAAAAAATTCGGGTCATGTCCTTTTCATTTTTCACTCTGTAATCCTTGATATGTATAATACTAGTGTTAAGCCTTGGCCTAAAAAACCTCAACTCTAGAAGGTGGATTTTTTAGCGGTAGAGTTCCAGTTATCTACTTTATATCCAAAAGATTTACTTTCTCCTAGGAAACACGCCGAGCACATAACAAATAAGAAAATAGCAGATCGCACCTGTTGAGACAATTAAAAATAGTGTGATGTATCTAATAAAGCCAAATGCTAGTTCTGTTGCCAGAAACGTCGCCATCGTACTTGTAGTTATCGCGAGTCCAATTGAGGCTATCAGAATTCTTGAAATTTTATTTCGAAAATAAGTATCGAATGCAAAACCAAAGACTCCCAACTTTCTAAACAGTAAAATCGTCAGCAACCAACCAGATAAAGTTGTCGCTATAGGTGCAGCCAGAAAACCAAATACTCCGGCAAGTCCTACCGCAAGCACCAGATTGCAGAACATGCTGACTAAGGAAAATCTGAACGGCGATTTTGTATCACCGTTAGCGAAATAAATAGTTGAAAAAATCTTTTGCAGGACGAAAGCCGGTAGACCTAAAGAATAAATCACCAAAGCCTTGCTAGTATTAGCTGAGTCGAGAGCTGTAAATAATCCTCGCTCAAACAAAACGGAAACGATTGGGTTTGCTAGTACGCATAAAGCAGCAGCTGCTGGCAATGCCAAAAGCAATGCAAACTCAGAAGATCGGTTTATTGTATTAATAGCCTTCTGCCTTTCTTCTATTGCTGTCATAGTGGATAAGCGGGGTAACAACACTACGCCTAAAGTTATGCCAACGACTCCCAAAGGCAATTGATATAGTCGGTCAGAGTAGTTAAGCCATGCTATGGCCCCCTCAAAATAAGATGCGACCTGTCGACCTACAAGAAGGTTAATTTGGATTACGCCACCTGCCATAGCGGCTGGTATTGCAACTCGCACAAGTTTTTTTGTCTCATCATTTAAAGTAGGAACTTTAAACTTAAATTTGAAGTTTTCCTGCCGAAGCATTATCCAAATAAATAAAAGCTGAGCTAAACCCGCTAACGGCACCGCAAACGTGATTGACCAGCCAATATCCAGATCATACAAATAAGCCAATAGTAACGCTAGGATTAAAAATATATTTAGTAATAGAGGTGCAGCGGCAACAGCTCCGAATTTGCTAAAACTATTCAGTATTCCCCCAAAAAAAGCTGAGATTGAAATAAGGATTATGTAAGGAAACATAACCCGCCCAAAACCCACTGCGAGGTCAAGCCTGCTATCATCCGAAAAACCGCTCGCCATGATAAAAACGAGTGCTGGCATAAAGATTTCAGCGATGGCCGTAGTTAAAAGTAGAAGTATAGATAACAAAATTAAGGACTCCGATGCAAATTTCACCGCGTCGGATTTTTTCGAGAGTTTTTGCGAGAACATCGGAATAAATGCCGTATTAAAAGCGCCCTCTGCAAATAGACGTCTGAACATGTTTGGGAGTGAGAAAGCAATAATAAATGCTTCGGCAGCAGCGCTTGCACCTAGAAAGTTTGCCATAAGAATATCCCTAAGAAATCCCAGAAGGCGACTTGCTAAGGTCCACAAGCCTACAACAGAAAAGCTCTTGAATAGATCACCGGATAGTGAGTTTTTGCTTTTCTTCATTCCATCGCTTTCTCTGCACCTTTTTCTATTGCCAGCCGTAATTGAATTAAAATTTGTTCTTGCTTTGATTCAGAGTGGATCTTTAATCCAAACAAATCTTTTACATAAAATGTATCAACTGCTTGCTCTCCATAAGTGGCAATGATTGCTGTGAAAATAGAAATATTATTTTTATAGAGAGTATTGGTTAAATCATGAATTAAACCTATACGATCCCGTGTGTCTACCTCTATTATAGTATAAATGTCAGATCCCAAATTATCGAACGAAATAGTTGTGGGAACAGTAAACTCTCTTTCGGATCTACTATATTTTCCTTTTTCATCTAATACCTTTTTTGGAACCACTTTTCCTAATAGTGAGCTTTTGATAGTTTGTTTTATTCTTTCGACAAGTTTTTTTTCAAGGGATGAATTAAAAATATTCTTTACCCAGAATACAGCTGTTGCAAATCCATCGCGCGTCGTATACGTTCTCGCGTCTATTACATTTGTTCCCGATAATGCTATTGCGCCTGCTAATCTGGAGAAAATTCCTGGATGGTCTGGCATGACGCAGCAGATTCTATTTGCATCCCTATTTTTGTCAGGATCGATCTGTATTTGTATTTCCTCTTTTGTTTTAACTTTTAGAAGCTCAATAAAAGTTAGTTGAGTTTCAATATCTATACCCAGCCAGAACGCGTCATAGTGACGGTCTAAATGCCTTCCCGTTTCCTCGGCGTTTAAAAAATTGCAAGCTTTCAATACGTTCCGTTTTGACTTTGCAATTCTTTCCGGTCTGGAAGATGACATCGAACCTTCACTAATAACGGAGGTGGTTTGCGCGTAAAGCTGCCGAAGCAGCACAGCTATCCAGTTGCTCCACGCATTTGGTCCCACTCCCCTAATGTCGCAGACAGTAAGAACTGTTAACAACTTTAATCTATTGACGGACTTTACTTGCAGTGCAAAGTCTTGGACCGTCCGTGAGTCAGTAATATCTCTTTTTTGAGCAACATCGGACATTAACAAATGGTTGCGAACAAGCCAAACCACCGTGTCACATTCTTCTGGTTTCAAGTCGAAACGCGGAGCCAAGCGTTGAGCTATTTCGGCGCCCATAATTGAATGATCATGCGGAAGACCTTTACCTATGTCATGTAATAGCAATGCAATGTAGAGAATCTTGCGGTTAATTTTCCCTGATAAGATTTCAGATACTAAAGGCAAGTCCTCTAAAAGTTTTTTGTGTTCAATATCTGACAAATTTCTTATACATTGGAGGGTGTGTTCATCTACCGTGAATGAATGGTACATGTTAAATTGCATCATAGCTACGATTCGGCCGAACTCGGGAATAAAGGCACCGAGTAAGCCAACTTCATTCATGTGTCTCAGAACCCGCTCTGGGTTATCATAATTTAGTAGTAAGTCCACAAATATGGCGTTAGTGGACTCACTTTCCCGGAACCTGTCGTCAATGAGATTTAAATTGTTGGCCACTATCCTTAACGCATTTGGATGAATTAGTAAGCCAGACTGAAGAGAAAATTGAAAAAGCTTAATTATATTAAACGGATCTTTCAAAAAATCTTTTGACTTCGCAATATTAAGTCGACCTCTTGTCGTAGAAAAAATTGTCGGTAGTTCATTGGGGCCTTTGAGAAACCTTGCACCCAAAATGCTTTTTATTTGCCCAGCTATACTTGGCCAGTTTTTTACGTGTTTGGACTCTAAGGCCGTTAGAAATATTCTTGTGAGGTCGCCGACGTTTTTGGCATGAGTAAAATATGCTTGCATAAACGCCTCAACACCGCGCATCCCCTTCTTATCCGTGAAACCGAACCTCTTTGCTAACTCTACCTGACTATTAAAGTTCAATTGCTCGCCAGCTCTTCTCGATAACAGGTGCAAAGAACAGCGGACCGACCAAAGAAACTTTTCGGCTTCAGAGAATATTGAAAGCTCTTCCTTACTGAAAACTCCTTTTTCGACTAATTCTTTAGTTGATGAAGTCTTGTAAAGATACTTGTTAATCCAATAGAGCGTTTGTAAATCCCTCAAACCTCCTTTCCCTTCCTTAACGTTTGGTTCTAGCATATATCTAGTTCCACCTTGCTGAGAGTGCCGCTTGGCTCGCTCTTCGAGTTTGGCTTCTATGAACTCTGAGCCTGATTTCTGAAACAGCTCTGGCCACAATCTTTTGTTAAGACTTGCTTGTAAGTTTTTGTCCCCAGAAAGGTACCTTTGCTCTAGTAATGTTGTTCTTATGGTAAAATCCTTTTTCCCCAGTCTAATGCAGTCATCCACTGTTCTCACTGAGTACCCGATCTTTAATTTTAAATCCCACATAATATACAGTATAGATTCGATCACGCTCTCCCCCCACGCTGTTTGCTTGTAGGGAGTTAGAAACAACAGATCGATATCGGAGAAGGGAGCCATCTCCCCTCTCCCATACCCACCCACAGCCAATAAACAAATGCGTTCCGAGCTAGTGGGATTCGGTAAAGGATGAATATGTTCCACGACTAAATCCATAGTTTTTTTGAGAATTACATCCGTTAATGAAGAATAGTGTCTTATGGCTTTTGGGGCGAAAAGGGGTTCATTCTCCAATATCTCTTGAAGGATTTGACGATAGCTCGTGTAATGATCTTTTAAGGTACTTATTAAAAGCGTCCTGAATTCATTCGCGGTCATATCTTTACAAGTATGTTTTGAGAAGAGCTCTTTCAGTGACATATCCTCAAGTTTCAATTTTAACTCAGCACTTGAGGTAGGTTCGGGTTTAAGCGCTAATTTTGACATAATCTTATCAACTTTCGGTTTTTACTCAAAATATGTTTTTGCATGTTCTATTATTCTTATTGAGCCATTGTTTACTTCTGCGATACTAAGTAATCTTTCATTTACACCATCTTTTTTAAAGCGAAACACTCCATTTATACCAACGAAACCATTGGCATGAGTGAAGTTTGCGTCATTAAAAGCGCTCGAGCCACTCTTTGTTTCGGAAAGCTGCATTAAGCTACCGATTAAGGCTATTGAATCGTAGGATAAGGCAGACATTTGACTTGGCATCACGCCAAACTCATTAGAATATCGAGTTTCAAAGGCGCGCTTCAATTTCTGATCAGGTAATACAAACCAACCGTGTTGAAGCGATGGTTCCAGCAACGTTTGCCTCGCCATATCCCAACGGGTCAGTCCCAGAAATTTTGCGGGACTTCTGCCTTCTCTTAAAAACTGTTTATTTAGAAGCTCAGAGATAAATCCTAGTCCGCGGGTTACGGTGTCGGTAAAAATAATTGCATCAGTTTTACTTTTTATGATGCTCCTATATATTTCGGGTGCAGTTTTTTCCATTCCTTCGAACGACAAAGGGTAAGTTCTAATTGCAACTATCGTGGCGCCATTTTCTCGAGCTGATTTCTTTACAGCGTTGATTGCACTCAAACCGATGCTTCCTTCTGGACTTACAACAGCGATTCTTTTAAAGTTGTGGCTCATAGCGTATTTGATAATTCTATCAGCCACAGTCTTAAAAGTAGTGCCTAAAATATAAACTTGACCACCCGCGACGGTGGGATCGTTAGATAAGCTAATGATCTTAATATTCTCTTTGAGCATGGCTTTCTTTACCGCTAGCGTTTCATCGGAAAAAAAAGGTCCTACGATTATCTGTGCACCATTTACAATTGCAAATCTTGCGGCGTGCGTGGCGCGGGTCTTGTCACCAGAGGTTGGGTAAATAGAGAGTTTTATTTTTGTTCCTTTTAGGTCATTCGTAGCAAGTCGGGCTGCATTTGCTAAAGTTTGAGCTAATTCATTTGTACTATCGTCAGCAGACTCGAGTGGCAGAAGCATTGCAACCTCTAATGGGCTTGTTGGCTTTCCGTCTATTAGTGTATAATTAAACTCACTCTGTTGACACCCAGCCAATAGCATCATGTTAAAGATAAGGGTGACGGAAAATAAATATTTATTTTGAGACTTTAAATGACTAAGTAGTATCTTTATCATGACTTATCTATGGCTTTCTAACTTTTGCCTAGGTATTTGATGGTTAGGTATTTCACGAGGCTTACAGGTTAAGGCTTACAAAATAGCAAGTAAACTATCTTCTGAAATTAAAAAGGAACGATATTGGTTCTAAAAACACCACAGATAGTAACCGGTCTTTACTTGGTAGCCACTCCAATAGGAACAGCATCTGATATTTCTTTAAGGGCTTTGGAGGTACTTAAGAAAGCAGATCTTTTAGTTGCGGAAGACACCCGAACTTTACGAAAACTGATGTTAATTCATGATATACCCGTCGGAAAACGAGCAATATTTTCTTATAATGATCACAATGGATTTCGGCAGCGGTCGAAAGTTCTAAATGTATTAAAAAAAAATAAATCTGTTGCATTTGTCTCGGATGCAGGGACGCCCCTAATATCGGATCCTGGATTTCGATTGGTTGAGGATACAATTTCTGAAGGTTATTCAGTTCACGCTGTGCCGGGTGCTTCATCGGTAATCTCAGCTCTTATAGTGTCGGGCCTCCCTTTAGATCGCTTTTGCTTTGGAGGGTTTATTCCGACAAAAAAATCTGCAAAGACAACTTTTTTATCATTATACAAGACTGCAGACAAGACCTGTGTCTTTTTTGAAAGAACCTCAAGATTGAATGGTACTTTAACTATTATGGAAGAATTATATGGAGCGGAACGACGCGTTGCGATCTGCCGGGAGCTGACCAAAAAATTTGAGGAAGTTAGGAGAGGGACATTAGCAAGCGTTAAGAGTTATTTCAGAAACCTGAAAATTAAGGGAGAATTGGTGATTGTTCTGGGGCCGACAGACGTGTCTGAACACACGGAGTCAGAAATCATCACTGAACTTAGGAACGCAATGAGAAAATTAACTTTTAGAGATGCCGTAACTCACGTCACGGATTGTATGGGCATACCACGACAAAGGGTATATCGTTTGGCTTTAGCACTAAAGCAGGATACGTGAGCAGTCATTTTCATTCGGATGCTGCTCAGAATTGAGGAAAGATTGTTGTTTCATTTTATTGGAAAGTTGTAATAGACTTGTACGTCTTATTTGTAACTCTGAGGAAATAATGAAATTAAAAATCGCTTTTCAGATGGATAGGATCGAAAGTGTAAATATCAATGAGGATACTACTTTTCGTTTAGCGGAAGAAGCTGAAAGACGGGGACACAAACTTTTCTACTATAACCCGAAAGATCTTAGCTTTTGCGAGGGAAGCATTTTATGTGAGTGCAGGCCTTTACAAGTTCGGCGGGCACAAGGGGATCATTATACCTTAGGGGTTGTGCAAACGGTTGATTTGACTTCGGAGGTGGATATAGTTTGGCTTAGGCAGGACCCGCCTTTCAACATGAATTATATCACAAATACGCACTTGTTAGATCTCTTGAGGAACAAAACACTCGTGGTAAATGATCCTTTTTGGGTAAGAAATTATCCGGAAAAATTACTTGTACTAAGATACCCAGACTTGATTCCCCCAACTGTTGTAACAAAGAATTTTGACGTAATTAAGAAGTTCAGAAAAAAGTTTGGCGATATAATCGTTAAGCCAATGTATGGGAATGGTGGGATCGGGGTCTTTAAGCTGAGTAGTAGCGATCCCAATTTAGGAGCATTATTTGAATTATTAGAAAACTGGTCTCCTGAGCCATTGATAATTCAAAAATATTTACCGGATGTTGTTAATGGTGATAAAAGGGTTATTTTAGTGAATGGTGAACCTGTAGGAGCTATAAATAGAGTTCCCTTGTCGGGCGAAATACGCTCTAATATGCACGTTGGAGGTAAAGCCAGGAAAGTGGCATTGACATCGCGAGATAAAGAAATTTGCAGGAGGATTGGTCCATTAATGAGAGAAAAAGGGCAACTCTTAGTTGGTCTTGACATAATAGGGGGAGTTCTTACTGAAATAAATCTCACGTCTCCAACGGGGGTGCAAGAACTTGAGAGGTTTGATAGAATTAATGTAGCTGGTAAAATATGGGAAGCTCTAGAAATGAGGTATGTGACGGAATTTGGATAAATATTTTGAATTTAATTAGATATTTCTATGGTTTCACTTAATATTGTCACTCACAATAGAAAAAATTTTAGTTTTGCTCTTTCATTAATCGGGCTTTTTGCTTATTCCAATCTCGCTGCTTTTGCAACTCACGTTTGTCTCTCAATTTTTTGCCTTTTGCGACTGCTATTAATATTTTTGCGATACCTTTTTCGTTGAAAAATATCCTTAGAGGAACAAGTGTAAAGCTATCTCTAGTCGTATTATGCCACAAGCGCGAAAGTTCCTTTTTTTTAACCAAAAGTTTCCGTTTTCTTCGTTCTTCGTGGGCAAAAGAAATAGAGTTTGAGTGAATCGGAAAGTAACTATTAATAAGCCACAACTCCTCATTTTCAATGCAAGCATAACTTTCTGCGATACTTACTTTCCCTGATCGTAATGACTTTACTTCGGATCCAATCAACGCCATACCGCACTCCAGTTGATTTTCTATAAAGTAATCGTATCTAGCCCTTCGATTTTCGGCGGCCACTTTCTTTTTTGAACCATTAATATTCTTTCGGTGCATTTGTTTAATCAATTAGATTTGCGTGCCGCAATGCGGCAATGACCTTTTCCTTGTTAGTTTCGTCAATTTCTACGAGTGGCGCTCTTAACTCTGAACTGCATTTACCTAAATACTCCATAGCAAATTTTGTGGGGCAGGGATTTGGCTCTAAAAATGCAGCTCTATGCAATGGCATTAATTTATCCTGAAGCTTCAGAGCTTCCGTAAAATCTTTTTTGAGCATCAAGTCTTGGAATCTTGCTGAAAGTTTTGGCGCAATGTTGGCAATAACTGAGATACAACCTACACCTCCATGAGCATTAAACCCTAAAGCAATATCATCATTTCCGCAGAGTTGAACAAATCCCTCCCCACATGCCATTCGTATATCTGAAACACGTCCAACGTCGCCAGTTGCATCCTTGACACCAACAATATTTTTCAGTTTTGAGAGCTCTGCCATGGTCTCGACATTCATATCAATAACAGATCTTCCTGGAATATTGTAGATGATTATTGGTATATTGGAATAGTCGTTCAACATCGTATAATGCTTTACGAGCCCTCGTTGGTTAGGTTTATTGTAATACGGTGTTACAACCAAGGCTCCATCCGCCCCAATTTCTCCAGCAAATTTAATTAGCTCTAACGACTCCGATGTCGAATTCGAACCAGCTCCAGCGATTATCGGTATCTGACCAGCTGCAGTTTTTACCACGGTCTCTACCACTTTCCGATGCTCTGCATGACTTAATGTGGGGCTTTCACCGGTTGTTCCTACAGCTACAAGCCCGTTGCTACCTTCGTCGATATGCCATTTGACAAGCTCCTCCAGTGTCTTTAAGTCTAATTCCCCACTGTTAAAAGGTGTTATTAGAGCTGGGATTGATCCACTGAACATTGCACTTTCCTTTATTAATTGACTTCTTACTTTACTCCATAAAGCTGAATCGAGTCTATCGCAAGTAGTCAGGTGGTGATTCAGACAACTCGATTTCTGGGTTTCGTTAGACGAGCTAACAGTTGAAGAAAACTAGAGTGCAATTTTTTGATATAAAAACACTTTAAAAAAAGCATTTTTGTAGTACTAAAAACTGACCAAGTAATTTGCAAATAGGATTTAGGACTTGAAATTTTTTTTTAGAGTAATTTGCTTGTGCTTTGGAGTGAGCTTGATAGGTGCAAAGGCCAATGCTTTGTCAGACTCTCAGAAACTTGCTTCGATGGGCCAATTGTTAAACGAGGCAATAAAATATGCGGATGCAAAACTTTGGGATAAAGCACATGAAAAAGCACAAAAAATTCCGAATAAGTCTGCTGACGACATCATAACCTGGTTGAAGTTGAGGTCTGATGTTCAAGATTTCCAGCAATATGAAGGGTTTTTATTGGAGAACTCGGATTGGCCAGGAATTAATTACCTGCGTATAAAAGGAGAGTACGCGATTTCTCCCACAATCTCACCTTTGCGTATACAGGAGTTTTTTTCTTCTGAGCCTCCTCTTACAGGGCACGGTGCCCTTAGCTTGGCTTTGGCGCTTTTGAAAACAGGAGATGTCGGCGAAGCAAGAAAAGTAATAGAGAAAAGTTGGCTGGTTGACTCATATTCAAAAGAAGACTTTCGAAAGATCCTTGTGTCATTTGATGAAATCTTATCACAGCTTCATGTTCAAAGGCTGGACAATCTTTTATGGGCGGGAAAACTTAGCGACGCAAAAATGATGTTAAAGTTGGTTGATAAAGATTTTGCAAAGATGGCGGAAGTCCGAATTGCGCTTCAGAGCCAAAAAGCTGGAGTTGATAAGCTCCTAGGGGCTTTGCCGGAAACTTACAAAAGTGATCCCGGTTTAGTTTATGATCGCTTTAGATTTAGGAGAAGCAAAAAGCTTTTCGACACCGCGGAAGATCTAATTGTTTCGACCTCAAAAGGAGCTACTAAATTAGGTCGACCGATAGAGTGGGTGGAAGCGAGGGAGTACTTTTCCAGAAAAGCCTTTATAAGAGGTGATATACTAAGAGCATATGAGTTAGCTAGTAAACACTTCATAAAGGCCGACACGGCTGAGATAGGTTCTCAGGTTGCTAATCTTGAGTGGTTCTCAGGGTTTCTTTCCTTGAATTTTCTTAATGATCCGCAAAAGGCTCTCTTTCATTTTGATCAGTTTTCCAGATTGTCAGCAAACCCAATAAATAAGTCGAAAGCTTATTACTGGCTTGGCAGAACGTTTGAAGTCTTAGGAGACAGAAAACGTTCGCGTCAAAATTACAATCTAGCCGCAAACTACCCACACTTCTTTTATGGACAATTAGCATTGGAGCGTGGACAAATTTCTTTAGATCGAGCCGCTATAATAAGGAAGCCAAGGTCTGACTGGACTAATGCTGCTTTTCTCGAGAAATCGTCTGTAAAAGCAGCCATATTATTATTCTATGCGGATCGCTCGGTTTTGTCAGATAGATTTTTTAATCACTCTTCGGAGACTTTGTCGAGTGCAGAGCGTCTGCGGTTGTCTCAATTGACGGAGGACTTAGGCTTGATACCCTCTGGTATCTCCATTTTTAAAACAGCTGCCGCGTCCGGTCGGCTGATTCCCAATTTCGCTTACCCTAAAATAGATTTGTCCTTTGTTACAGATGACTCTCTTAAGCCTTTGATTATGTCAATAATAAGGCAAGAGAGCTCCTTCTACTCATTTTCACGGTCGTCTGCTGGTGCACTTGGCTTGATGCAGGTTATGCCGTCAACGGCAAAAGATATGTCAAAAAGGCTGGGATTAACTTATCGCGAAAAACTAATGTTGTCGGATAAGGCTTACAATATCAGTATCGGCACCGAATTTCTTGAAAAATTACTTAAGCGTTTTGACCATAATTTACCCCTTTCCATTGCTGCCTACAATGCGGGTCCGAACAGAGTGCTGCAATGGATAAAAGAGATTGGTGATCCCAGATCAAAAAAGGTTGATACAGCTATCTGGTTGGAGTCGATACCATTTTCTGAAACTAGAAATTACGTGAAAAGAGTTTTGGAGGCAGAAAGAATATATGAGCTCAAAGTTTCGGGACAATGGTAAAAATTTTTTGTTGGATTCTTTATAAAAACGTACGCTCCCTAATCACTCGGCTCCTGAGTTAATAAATGTAAAAATGCCCGCAGATATTATTATAAATGCCCCGACAAGAATAGTTACGGTTAAGACTTCACCAAAAACGAAGACACCGAATGCCGAAGCAAATACCAACTGAAAATAAGCATAAGGTTGTATTCTCGAGGCCTCCGCCAAATTCAATGCCTTGATAAGCAAATAATGACCTAGCGCGCCAGAAAAGCATAGTGCTAACATCCAAATCCAATCTTTGCCATGTATGGGTTCCCAGAAAAAAGGTCCAATGCACGACATAAAAATAGCGCCAATAATACCGGTCCAAAAGTAACTGACTTCTGCTGAGTCTGTTGAAGTTACACGGCGAGTCAAGATATTGTATAAAGCGAAAAGTATTGCGGAGCAGAATGGAATCAATGTGTAAATATTCAGCCCTTGTGATCCTGGATTTAACAATATTATAACACCAACAAACCCTGAAATTATTGCAACAAAAAGTGGCAAAGTTATTTTCTCATTGAGCATCGGACCAGACAGAGCGACCACAATTAGTGGATAACAAGCAAAAATAACGTGACTTTCGACTAGTCCAAGTTTCGTAAAAGCGAAGACCATCACACATACTTCTGATGCTAGCAGAATACCTCGGAAAATTTGTAAGACTGGTTGCTTGGTACGAACTCTAGACCTTAAGCTCGATTTGAATCTCAGGTTGATAGAAAGTACAAATAATCCGAGAAACCAGTACCTGATCATTACTACTGTGAAGACGCCATAATGTGTTGCCAAGTGACGGGATATACTGTCCTGAATTGCGAATACAAGTGTAGTTAGCAACATTAAGTAAACTCCTAGTCGTCTATTTTCTGATTTGTGGATCATTTCTTCCCTTATCCAATTAAGTAGAAATGTAAGTTACAAAGAAAAAAAATGGGTAAAATCCTAGATGTTGTTATACGAATTTTTTATGATACGATATACAGTATACGGTGTTCTATTGATTCTAATGATCTTATACATTTATCGTTAATATTTTTTTAACCAGGTTGCCAGTTTGAAATTTTCAAAATTAAGACTTATCGGGTTCAAAAGTTTTGTCGACCCAATTGAAATACACATCCTACCTGGGCTTACAGGTGTTGTCGGGCCGAACGGCTGTGGGAAGTCTAACTTATTGGAGGCTTTAAGATGGGTGATGGGAGAAAATAGACCTAGCTCAATGCGTGGTGGGGGGATGGAAGATGTTATCTTTGCGGGTGCGGGCACACGCCCAGCAAAAAATTATGCAGAGGTTACACTAGTCTTAGAAGACGTAGATAAAAGTTTGTCTGGAAGCCCTAATAAAAAAAATATGACTTCTGTTGAAGTTGTAAGACGTGTCACCAGAGACATTGGTTCTTCGTTTCGTTTAGATGGAAAGGATGTTCGTGCACGTGATATTCATATGTTGTTCGCTGATTCGTCGACCGGAGCTCATTCTCCTTCACTTGTGCGGCAAGGACAAGTTTCTGAGCTTATAAATGCTAACCCAAAATCGAGGCGGTTAATTTTGGAAGAGGCAGCAGGCATTTCTGGCTTATACCAGCGAAGGCATGAGGCAGAGTTAAAACTCAAAGCAAGCGAAGCAAACCTAGAACGAGTCGATGATATACTTGAGCAACTTGCGACCCAATTAAGGACGTTAGAAAAACAAGCGCGGCAAGCAGCCCGTTATAAGGATCTGGGTGAAAAAATACGGGAGAACGAATCAGTGCATCTCTTTATGCAATGGCGTGATTTTGATAGAAAGTTTCAGGAGGCATCCCAGGAGAGAAATCAGATAGCATTAGCGAATGCCCGTCTGCAAAAGTCGGTTAATCAAGCAATCAACAAGCGAGAGATGATTGAGAAAGCTCTTCCGGAATTAAGAAGTAAAGAGGCCAATTCTCTGGCTAGCCTACAAAGGGTTGTTGTGGAAATTGATAGGATTGATCAAGAAGAGGAGCGCTCGTATTCAAATATTTCTAATTTAAAAAAACGGATAGAAGAAGTTGCGAATGACAGTTCTCGTCAGAAAAATTTGGAGCGAGATGCAAAATCTGTAATTGAAAAACTAGAATGGGAGCAGTCACAACTGACCAAACTAGCAGAGGGATATGAGGAAAAAACAATTGAGGCGAGAAATCGAAAAGATGTCGCCACAACCAAGTCACGAGACGCGGAGGCAAATTTTGAAAAAATATCTGAAAGATTCGCCGAAGAATCTGCCGAACTTAAGAGTATCAGAGGAAAAATAATCAAAGATAAAGATAGTGTGGCTCTTATAGAGAGAACTATTGAAGAGGATATGCAAAAAGTAGGTGAGTACGAGAAAGATTTAAAGGTTAAAAAGGCGAAGTTAAAATCAGAGAAAAATAACATCGAGTCGATTGAAAATTCGTCGAAGGCCATTGATGCGGAGATAGTTTCAACGGGCACCTTCAGAGATAAGTTGCGCAATTTGGAAGAGAAAAAACGTCTCGAATGTTCTACGTTAGAGGGAAAACTTGCTGTTTTAAAAGAGGAAAAGAATTCTTTGATGATGTTGCTTGCTGAACAAGAAAAATCAACAAGGCAAGTTTTTGAGAAAGTGTCTGTTGAAAAAGGTTATGAATTGGCCTTAGGGGCAGCTATAGACGATGACCTTGCATTTCCGTTGACTGATTCAAACAAGCAAAGTGGGTGGTTTGAACTTCCAGACTTGCTTAACATTACCGAGTTGCCGAAGGGGAGCAAACCGCTAAGCGAAAAAGTGAGTGCCCCAAAAGCTTTAAATCGGAAACTCAGGCATGTTGGTTTAATCTCGTCCGCAGATGCACCAAAGTTACAAAGCATGTTGGTTCCGGGACAAAGGTTAGTATCAACAAATGGCGACATGTGGCGTTGGGATGGATTCTGTTCAATGGCGCAAGATTCTGTTCCAAAAGCTGCGATAAATTTGGGAAGGAAAAACAGATTAAAAGATGTAAGCGATGAAATGAACGAAGCCAGTAAAGAGTATGAGTTCATAGAACGAGATCTCAATGAATTGCAGATTAAATTGAGGGAAGCTGAAAAAAATCATGATGAGTCTCGAACTGCTCGAAAAACTTTTGATGGCCAGTTGTCTGCAACTTTGCAGGATTACAACTTACAGGAAAGAGAAGTCAGTAAATGCGAGGGGAAAATAAGCACATTAGAGGAGAGCGTAATAATTAGAAAAAAAGAAATGGAGGACTTAAACCGGGAGATAAAGGACTCAGAGCATAAAAAAAGCTGTCTGGACGACCTTGATCACCTTCGAGGAAAATTGGAAGACCAGAGGTCGACTTTGGAAACATTACGAAATGAGATGGTTGAAGCGAGCGCTAACTTCGAGCAAATAAATAGAGATGAAGTAAATAGAGTTAAACGGGAACAACAGATAATTAGTGAGTTGTCTGTTTGGAATGACAGATTACGTTTGGCATCTGAAAGTATACATGACCTAGAGGTTAGGCGCCATTCTTTGCAAGTTGAGCTAAAGAATACAGAAAAAAATCCGGATCAAATTGCAGAGACAAGAGAAAAGCTAAGTGATCTACTACGTCAAGTCCAAAAAGAAAAGGATACCTGTGCAGAAGAATTATCTAAAAAGGAGTCTGAGCTAAGTAGAGCAAAAATAGTAGAGAAAGAGGAAGAGCGTAAAGCCTCTGATCTAAGAGAGAAAAATGCGAGGGTTGAAACAATAATTGAGAGCACCCAGGCAAACCTAGACAGCCTTAGACGTTCGATAGAAGATGATCTTAAAATAAAGTTGGATGATTTTATTACTTCTATGTCGGAAAAGATGTATGACTTGGACAAAAATGTCGATGATATCGAAAGGGAAACGCAGCGTTTGAAAGTAATGAGGGAAGCTCTCGGTGCAGTAAATTTACGGGCGGACCAGGATAAAAAAGAAATCTTACAAGAACAAGAAAATCTAACATCTGATAAGCTAGATCTTGAGAATGCAATTAAAAAACTTCGGCTCGGAATTACTAGATTAAATACCGAGGGACGAACAAGGCTTCTAAATGCTTTCGAGTCAGTTAATATGACTTTCGAAAAATTATTTCGGGCTTTGTTCGGCGGTGGTAATGCGAAACTAGAGCTTGTGGAAAGTGATGATCCGTTAAACGCTGGACTCGAAATAATGTGCCAGCCTCCCGGTAAGAAATTATCGACGTTATCGCTATTGTCAGGAGGCGAGCAAACATTAACGGCATTATCGTTAATTTTTGCCGTTTTTAAGACGAACCCGAGTCCTATTTGCGTACTTGACGAAGTGGATGCGCCGTTAGACGAAGCGAACGTTGAGCGCTTTTGTGAATTACTAGATCAAATGCGGAATACTACCGATACGCGATTCATTATAATAACACACCATCCTTTATCGATGTCTCGAATGGACCGTTTATATGGTGTGACGATGGTGGAAAGAGGGGTAAGTCAGTTAGTTACCGTGGATTTGGAGCAAGCGGAAGAAATACTCGAGGTATGAAGAGTTTTTAGGTGGGGCGTAAAGGGGCTTAAGCTCATAGCCTATAATGCTTATCACAATTCTTGAGTATTATAAGTTTTAAAGGGTTTTTTCCTTTCTCAAAGTGGGTGTGGATTTAAAAGTAATATACAGTTTGCTTAAGGCTTGCCCACTATTTATTTTACTAGTAACAAATTTAAAAGTATCTGATATAGAATTGTTCGGGAAAAATAATGATCAAATATGACGAAATATTGACCTCTACAGATTGGCTAGAACAAAATTTGGACATGCCCAATATCAGAATTTTAGATGCAAGCTGGCATCTGCCCGATGCCCGTAGGAATCCAAAATTGGAGTTTCAGAGTTCACACATTCCTAAAGCACAATTTTTTGACATAGATTTGTTTTCTGATCCAGAAAGTTCTCTTCCTCACATGATTCCCAGCGTTGAGTTTTTTTCCGAGCATATCAAGAGCTTCGGTTTAGGAGATGAGCATCACATAGTCGTTTATGACTCTTTAGGAATGTTCTCTGCCGCGCGTGTTTGGTGGCTCTTTAAGTTTTTTGGTTGTTGCAACATATCGATTCTTAATGGTGGACTCCCAAAATGGTTGGCTGAGAGTAAACCTCTGTCCGGAGAAATATCAGAGTTTGCACCTAGGGACGTTAGTCTTAAAGTCAATGCAAAAACTTTATGTGGTCTTTCAGAGGTAAAAATGGCTTCTAAGTCGAGAAGCTCACAGATAATCGACGCTAGGCCTCGAAAACGATTTGAAGGAAGAGCTGCTGAACCAAGACCAGGCTTAAGGTCAGGACGCATCCCAGGGTCGAAGAACATTTGTTATCGAGATATCCTCAATTCAGACCTGACGGTCAAGGACGTTGATACTTTAAAATCGTTATTTGCTGAACAAGGGATAAGTCTCACTAAACCCATAATCACGACCTGTGGTTCTGGGATTACAGCGGCAATATTATACTTGGCGTTAGAACTAATTGGCGCAAGGAGCGTCAGTCTTTATGACGGTTCTTGGGCCGAATGGGGCAGTTTGTTAGATCTTCCTGTGGAGCGAGATTAATGCGACTGAAGGCGGGTGATGAGATTTCATATCGGGTAGCTTTTTTAGAAATGTCGAAAGCTCCAAACCTATCTTGGCCCGAACTTACAAATTCGAATTTATTTTTGATTTTGTCGAGAGATCCTTCAATTAGATATTTCCTTGACCTTTATAATGCGGTAGGTAGCGATTATGAGTGGACTGATATGCACGATTTGCCAGTTACAGAAATTGAAGGTTTTTTGAATAGTACAGATGTAAAACTATATACACTCTTAAAAAGTGGTTATTCGGCTGGGTTCTTTATTCTTGATAATAGATTGAAATATTCGTGTGATTTGTCGTATTTTGGTCTGGTCCCCGGGGTCATTGGAACCGGGTTAGGAAAATTGCTTTTGAGAATGGCAGTTAAACTGGCATGGGCCCTTCCAAAAATAGACAAGCTAACTGTAAATACCTGTTCTCTCGACCACCCAAACGCACTTTCGTTATACAAAAAAATAGGATTTGAGATCTCTAAAGTTGAGAAAAGTACGAGGGTATTAAAATATTCCCGAAACATAGATTATAATAATTGGTTAGATAAAGTGAGAAATTAACATGTTTGAGAAATTAAATAGGCAGCCGCAGGATAAGATAATGGAACTAATGAGCTTGTTTGCAGCTGACAGTCGGATGGAAAAAATTGATTTAGGGGTGGGAGTGTATAAGGACAGTTTCGGCAATACTCCCGTAATGCAATCTGTCAAAGAGTCTGAAAAATATTTACTCGAAAACCAAGTTACAAAAAAATATGTTGGTCTGCTGGGTTCCATTGGATTTATAGATGAAATGATAAATTTAAGTTTGGGAACTGTTGTACCCAGATTACGTGTCAAAGGTGCACAAGCCCCTGGAGGAACTGGAGCTCTTCATCAACTTTTCTTGCTTATACGAGAAACTAAAGATAATCCAGCTGTATGGCTTTCTTCGCCAACTTGGCCAAATCACCCTGCAATCTTGAAACATTTAGGTATTAGAATCGAGAAATATCGGTATTTTGACCCAATCAGTTGTGAAGTTGATTTTGAAGGTATGAAAGAAGATTTGTCTCGAGCACAGCCGGGAGATGTTTTATTGCTTCATGGATGTTGTCACAACCCTACTGGTGCTAATTTAACTGCAACGGAATGGAACGAGATTGCAAATCTGTGTCTCGATGACCGCTTGATACCATTAATTGATTTAGCTTACCAAGGTTTTGGTGATGGGTTACAACAGGATGTACTTGGAGTACAAGAGGTTGCAAAAAAAGTGCCGGAAATGCTTATCGCTTCGTCTTGTTCAAAAAACTTTGGCATATACCGAGATAGAGTGGGAACAGCAATCGTTCTTGCTGAGTCTAATCGTCATGCGGAGTTGGTTGAAGATAATCTGAAATCGCTTAATAGACTCACGTTTTCTTTTCCACCTGACCATGGTGCGTCGGTAGTAGAAAAGATTTTGTCTACTCCAGACTTGCATGAGCAGTGGGTAGTAGAGCTTGAATCCATGAGAGAAGAGATGCTTAGCCTTCGTATTAAACTTGCAGATGCTTTGAAAAGAGAAACAAATTCTGATAGGTTTAGTTTTATATCTAGTCACCGTGGAATGTTCTCGAGACTTGGCTTATCGGAAACGCAGGTTGTTTCCTTGAGAGAAAAATTTGGTATATACATGGTGTCGGATAGTCGTATAAATATCGCTGGTTTGAGGGATGAGAAGATTGACTTTCTCGCAAATTCTGTAGCGATGGTTCTAAAGGATGCTTCGATATAATGGAAAGATATTCATTTTTGCTGGGTTGTTTAAGAAAAAAACAGTGCATCTATTTTAATTTCATTTTTGAAAGGAAACGCTATGGTTGACAAAATCCATGTTCCCTCGGAGAAAATAATTTCGTCTGCTTGGATTGACGAAAAACAATATAAAAAAATGTATCAGCATTCGATCGAAAGTCCGGAAACCTTCTGGTCTGAGCAAGCAAAAAATTTAGAGTGGATGAACCCATTCACATCGGTAAAGGAAGTATCTTTCGATTTGCCCGATGTCTCTATAAAATGGTTTAAGGATGGTGTGCTTAATGCTTCCACAAATTGCATAGACCGCCATTTGGCGGAGCGAGGCGATCAGACAGCGATAATTTGGGAGTCAGATGACCCATCTATTGACTCAAAAATTTCATATAAGCAATTGCATGAACGGGTCTGTATGTTGGCCAATGTATATAAAAAGTTAGGCATAAAAAAAGGTGATCGAATCGTAATATATTTACCGATGATACCTGAGGCTGCATATGCTATACTTGCATCAGCAAGAATTGGTGCGGTGCACTCTATAGTATTCGCTGGTTTTTCTCCAGAAGCTTTAGCAAATAGAATAATTGATTGTGGTGCAAAGTTGGTAGTCACGGCTGATGAAGCTCCTCGTGGCGGAAAAAACACGCCATTAAAGGACAACGTAGATGAGGCTATCGCAATCTGTGGTGAGATAAGTTGTTTGGTGGTAGAACGGACTGGTGGGACTGTGCTGATGAAGAAGGGTAGAGACTACTCCTACACGGACGAAATGGAAAATGCGTCGTCTCAGTGTGAAGCCGAGCCAATGGGTGCAGAAGACCCACTTTTTATTCTATATACCTCGGGCTCTACGGGTAAACCTAAGGGAGTACAACACTCGACGGGGGGGTATCTTTTGTATGCATCGATGACTCATAAATATGTGTTTGATTATAAGGATGGAGATATTTATTGGTGCACGGCCGATGTCGGTTGGGTTACCGGGCATAGTTATATAATTTATGGACCTTTAGCGAATGGTGCCACGACTCTTATGTTTGAGGGTGTTCCGACATTTCCCGATGCCTCTAGATTTTGGCAAGTATGTGAGAAGCATTCGGTGAATCAGTTTTACACAGCTCCTACCGCTCTTAGAGCGTTAATGGGACAAGGGGATAGCTATGTAAATCGATGTGATCTGTCGAGTTTGAGAATCTTAGGGTCGGTGGGTGAGCCGATTAATCCTGAGGCCTGGAACTGGTACAACAACGTTGTTGGGAAGAATAATTGCCCGATAGTTGATACATGGTGGCAGACTGAGACTGGTGGAATTATGATAACGCCATTGCCGGGAGCTACCCCCACAAAACCCGGTTCAGCGACTCGACCTTTTTTTGGAATCAAACCTGTGGTTTTAGATCCTTCGAATGGTCAGGAGATAGTTGAGCTTGAATGTGAGGGAGTGCTTGCGATAAAAGACAGTTGGCCTGGACAAATGCGGACGGTTTTTGGAGATCATGAGAGGTTCATTAAAACCTATTTCTCAGATTTTAGGGGTTATTATTTTACTGGAGATGGTTGCCGTAGAGACTCTGATGGTTACTACTGGATTACAGGGCGAGTAGATGACGTTATTAATGTCTCTGGACATAGAATGGGCACAGCAGAGGTTGAAAGTGCGCTTGTAGCCCATCCCAAAGTGAGCGAGAGTGCCGTCGTTGGATTCCCTCATCATATTAAAGGGCAGGGTATTTATGCCTATGTTACTCTCATGAGTGGAGAAAACCCTAATGAGGATTTACGAACAGAATTAGAGAACTGGGTTCGAAAAGAAATAGGACCAATAGCGAGACCAGATTATATTCAATGGGCTCCGAGCTTGCCCAAGACAAGATCTGGAAAAATAATGCGGAGAATTCTTCGAAAAATAGCTGAAGATGATTATAAATCACTTGGAGATACGTCTACCTTAGCAGATCCCTCTGTGGTTCAGGAACTAATTGAGAACCGAATGAATAAAGTTTAGATTGAATTTTGAAAGGAAGAACAGTTGTTTAGATTGTCGAACGTTTTGTTGTTTTTGATCCTATTGGGATGTAACACCACTGATGGAACTGATAGTACTGTGTCACTAAATAAAGGAGTAGAGAGTTTTGCGGCGCAAAAACCTCCAAGTCAAATAGCAGAGAATGGACTTTGTATGGCAGACACCCTAAGTTTCTTGATTGGACAGCCTGAGACAGCTCTTGAGGCGATGAGATACCCTGAAAACACTAGGGTTTTAGTACATGGTCAGGTTGTCAATCCGGGTATTGACCCATCTCGACTTAATTTGGTTTTGGGGATAGATAGGAAAATCAAGTTCGTTTATTGTGGCTAGTCTATGGAAGTTTTTCCAAATAAGAGCGTAGTAGTTTTACAGGGTGAGAGCGAAAACTATAATTCAAAATTTTATAATCTTTAACTAGTTCACGCCCTGTTGTATCTTTAGGCAATACAAACGTATCTTCATGGGAGAAAATATTATCGAAGGTGCCCCTGACTAATGACATTTCTTTTATTGGTCTTAGTTTTTGTGCTTCCCAAAAAGCTTCGTTACGTGTCAAGCCTAATGCATTAAGACAGTCAGATTTTATGATTTTTAATAGACTTTTATACTTTATCTCTGAGCGGAAAAAAATATCACAAACTTTATAATAACCGTTGCCACGAGCTGAAATAATTTTGTTTGCATCTTTATTTGAAAAACCTTTAATTTGCCTAAAACCAATTCGCAGCGCATATTTATTTTTTTCCCCCATTTCTATCGTATTATCCCATAAACTGTTATTTACACAAATGTGACGAACTTCCACACCATGTTTTTTCGCATCAGTGATAATTTGCCTAGTTGAATAGAAACCCATTGGCTGTGAGTTTAGCAAAGCACATGCAAAGATTTCTGGGTATTGATATTTGATCCACGCTGAAGCATATACAATCAAGGCGAAACTGGCCGCATGACTTTCTGGAAAACCATATTTGCCAAAGCCTTCAATTTGGGAGAAGCATTTTTCGGAAAAACTTTTTTCAAATCCATTAGAGATCATACCCTTGATAAATCTGTCACGAAATTTGGAAATGTTGCCATTTTTCTTGAAAGTTGCCAAAGATCTACGTAGCATGTCAGCTTCTTCTGCGCTAAAGCCAGCGCCGATTATAGCAATTTGCATCGCTTGTTCTTGGAACAATGGTATGCCAAGTGTTCGTCTCAGAACTTCTCTTAAAGTTCCAGATGGGAAGTCTATATTCTCGGTTCTATTACGACGACGTAAGTATGGGTGAACCATATTGCCTTGAATAGGTCCAGGTCTTACAATCGCAATTTGAATTATTAAATCATAGAAGTTTCGGGGCTGCATGCGAGGTAAGAAATTCATTTGAGCACGGCTCTCTACCTGAAAAACACCAATAGTATCAGCTCGGCATAACATATCGTAGACTTTAGGATCTTCTGCAGGCAATGTAGAGAGATCATACTCCTTACCATGGTAGGTCCTAATCAGCGAAAAAGCTTTTTGTATGCATGTCAGCATTCCAAGTCCCAATATATCGACCTTTAAAATACCTAATGCATCTATATCATGTTTGTCCCAGCTTATAACAGTTCGATCTGGCATTGCTGCATTCTCGATGGGAACTAACTCATCAAGTCGATTTTCAGTTAGAATGAACCCTCCCACGTGTTGACTGAGGTGCCTTGGGAAACCAATTATCGTTTCAATTAATGCTATGGTTTGATTTAGCCTTCTATTTGAAAGACTTAACCCCACTTCCAAAAGTTTATTTTTTTTTGAACCTGAGTTTTTCCAACTAGAGAATTGAGAAAGCAGAATTTCAATGATTTCCCTCGATAAACCCATTGCTTTTCCAACATCCCTTATCGCACGCTTGCTACGATAATGAACTACAGTTGCACAGAGACCAGTACGATGACGTCCAAACTTGTTGTAAATATATTGAATTACTTCTTCGCGCCTCTCATGTTCAAAATCTATGTCAATATCTGGGGGCTCATTGCGTGCTTCTGAAACAAATCTTTCAAAAACCATTGTTCCAACTTCAGGACTAACAGAGGTAATTCCGAGACAAAAGCAAACTATTGAATTTGCCGCAGAGCCTCGCCCTTGGCACAATATGCTTTTTGATCGTGCAAATTTAACTATATCATGAACAGTTAGGAAGTATGGAGAGTAATTTAACTTTTTTATCAGGCTCAACTCATGTTTTATTTTTTCTTTTACTTCCTTCCTGACACCTTTGGGATAACGCCAATTCAGCCCTTCATAAGTTAAACGGGATAATTTTTTATTTGGATGCTCTCCTTCATGGATTTCAGATGGATATTCGTGATGCAGCTCGTCTAAAGAAAAACAACAATTTTCTGCAATCTTATCACTATTAATTAATGCATTGGTATATTTGGCGAATATTTTTTTCAACTCTTGGGGACCACGCATTCGTCTCTCAGCGTTGATTTCTGCTTCATATCCTAGGTTTTCTACCTCACACTTTTTACGGACCGCACTTAGTAGATCTACTATTCTACGTCTCGATCCGTGGTGCATTATGGGGCATGCAGATGCCACTAGACGAATATTTAGCTCTTTGGCTACATTTGCAGTTTGAGAAAAATAGTCTGTATCAGCACCATCGTAATTTGGCGATAAAAAAAGAGACGTGTTCTTGAAAAACTCTGTGATTTTTTTTGCCAATTCCATCCATTCAGACTTAACGCCTAACACGAGTGATTTTTTTGGCATGTGTAAAATTAGCTCTGTTTCACTTCCATATTGTAGTACGTTCTCTACTGTAATAAGACATGATCCCTTTTTTGTCTTGAGATTTCCTTGTGTTAACAGGCGACAAATATCTGCCCAACCTTGGCGTGTTTTCGCCAAACTAGTAATGATAATACCTTCAGTTGTATTTATTTCCATTCCTGGTATCAACCGTGTACTTAGCGATATTTCACTTTTAGGTTTGTGGGTTAAAATGTTTTTTAATTCCCTGTGGGCTCTAACAATACCAGACACAGAGTTTTCATCAGTAATTGCAAAAGATTTTAAGCCTAGTTCAACTGCTCGGCGTGCATATTCTTCAGGGTGGCTTCCACCTTTTAAGAAAGTGAAGTTGGATTTTATTGATAACTCAGCATATTTCATGTTCTTGTTTTGTTCTAAAATATTAACCATAAATTTATTTGGTAGAAAACATCAGTTAATTGGTTCAAGAAAAAAAACCATATAGTGATTATATTTTTCAAAAATTTTTGAGTTTCTTAAATCTTTATATAATCTATTATTAACATTAATTCGCTTTTTCTTGCTTAATAGAAATTTGTAAATATTGGATGCTATTAAGAATAGAATTGGGTTCTTTACAGAGAAAGTGTGTTTAACTCTTATTAGAATTGATCCAATGGTATTATAGAATTTTTGTTCAAGATCGATGGATCCAGAAACGGATTGGGTGATCTCTTCTGAAGATATTACTCTCAAGTTATTTAGTTTAATTTCTTCGTACATTTCACTTAGAAGATGGCCACCTCCAGGCGGTCTATGCGAATATTTTTGTTTTATCGCATTGGATCTAAAGCAGTCTGAAATAAGAACTTTTCCGTTATTCTTGAGGATTTTTTTCGCTTTTTTAAGGGCAAATCTTAAAGGTATATATTGAAAACTTTCCGAAAAGAGACAAAGATCAAATAATTGATTGCGATTGGGTTCATAATCTTCGAAGGTGCATAATTTAATTTTAGCTTCATTACGTGTGTTTTTTTTTGCAAGAGATGCCAAAGAAGCGCTTGGCACTATTAGTGTTACCTCATGACCAAGTGATAATAACTCTTTCGCGGTTTCCCCAGCTCCTCCTCCAACATCCAATATTGTGAGCTTTTTTCCTTTTGGCAAATAGGAAAGTAGTTTTTTTGTATAAGCTTCTTGCGCAAGACATAAGTTTCCGAGATTAACGTCTAATCCGTCCCAAATGCCATAATGTAAATTATCCTTTCCGGTAGCAAAATTTGCTAAATTAACCGCTATGTCCAAGCCAACGGACTGTGATGTATGTTGTTTTAGTTTTTGTGACATTTTCAAGCTTGAAGTTTCTTAGATACAATCTACCAAATATTAGTATAAACCCATTGGTGTTAGCCTGCCAGAGAAAGTTTTATATGTAGCATTACTTTGATTATTCAAATGCTTTATGAAACCATTTATCATTTTTAAATGAAGTTTCCATGAATAAACCAACCACCCTTTTTTTCTGATCCTTTAGCCTCAAAAAGCCAAAGCTTGCTACCACAAATTGACTCTATTTTCCAATAATCACGTAAACCAGTACGCCAGTTTGGGTCATCTAGCCACCACTCTGGTGATATTCTTTCAGGACCAATTCCAATCAAAACATTATACTTCCTATTTTTCCAAACAAATATTTCTGGTATTTTTCTATATTCGACAATCTGGATTTTTTGCGGTTTAAATAATAAGATTGGACGGTAAATTTTTGATGAAGGCCGACTTTGAGTTGGTAAAGAGTAAGCGGCTGACATGGTTTGAGTGCTTTTTTCAGGTATATGGCTTTCGCTTGGATATAAATAGATTAATTGGTCAAACCCTATCTTGTTTCCAAGGTGTGATATTAAATTTTCATACTTTTCTTTTTCCTCTAGCGTTTTAAGAAAAAAGGAATCTTTTTTATTTTGGATATTCAAATTAAATTGTGATGGAAGTAATTTATCTATATCACGTGCGAAAATTCTAATACTTTCTATTTCACAATCAATTTTGACCTGAGAAATCTTTAATTCAAGTAACGCCAGAAATTTTTTTGGATCTGCTGATAGCTGTCTCTTTCTCACTTTAAATTTATGTAAGGTATTATCAGTCTTGTAGAGTATAAATTCTATTTTTTTCATACCCTTATTTTGAGCTTTTAACTGATTGCAAAGCGCTCTTACTAGCCTATCACATGTGATTAAAATTTCCTTATCAAAACCGCTCGGTTCGGGAAACCTTATACTTTTGGAGAAGTGACAGTTCTTTTTTTTATAGGGTAATAATTCAATTTCAATTCCTGTAATCTGTTTCAGGCGTGAGATTAATTTTGGACTAAACCTTAATGCTAGTTGATCGTATGGTATATTAGCTAATTCATATATACTATCTATTCCCAAATATTCTATTTCTTCTAACTCCATCTTGCTTAACCCTAATATACTAATGGGAGTTTTCTTTAAAAAAGAATACTTTTCAGGAGTTATACTAAAAGATTTTTTACTTTCTTTATTGGCACCTATTTCGTTCAAAAGATATTTTTTCTTTTTTTCTTTAGCTTGAAGTTTTGCAAGTGCCGTAGCTGTAATAGGATTGTTGCCGAAGCCTAAAAAAAAAGTCATACCAGTTTGTTTGAAATAATTAAAAATTTGGTCTAAAAGTTCTTTCTCGTTATTGAACAGTCTAACACAACCTTTAACATTCAATATTAATGCATCTGGCTTTTCTACAAAAGCTAAAGGTGTGAATTTACTTCCAAGGCGAATTAAATTTTCAAGGACTAAGATTTCTTTATTTATATCTCTTTCTTTTGCGATTAATTGAGGACACAGTGTATAGGCTTCATCAAGACTTATTAAAGGTTTCAAACCCATATTTTCTGCAACATAATTCACAGTATGAGTGATTGTCTTCTTATTTTTTAATAAATATACAGCAAATGGTTTTTCTTCAAAAAATGGTTCGCGATGAAATAATGTTTCAACACTCAAATAAGGAAACCATAAGCATACAATATTATTATTAATCATATTTTGTTCTTGTTTTGTTCTAAATAAAAGATATTGGAAGACATGTCAATAGGCTTCACAAAAAGAGTAGTTGTGATTTTACATTCTTTAATTTGATTTCTTTAATCGAATAATAATATCAATTTTTGAGATTTTTGATCCTACGGGCGTCCTTGGCAAATTTCGGATTTCCAGAGACTCCGATGGAGCGTCAGAAATTTTCCCCGTGTCCTCCCAAAAGAAGTGAGGATGATCATCCAAGCGAGTATCGAAGTAAGACCTTGCGCCATCCACTACTACTTCATTTAAAAGACCAGCATCACAAAAAGCTTTTAACGTATTATAGACTGTGGCTAGCGACACACTAACATCACCCTTTTTCACCAGCTCAAACAAATTCTCGGCAGTTAAATGCTTATTTTTCCCATCGCCTATAAGTAGTTCCGCTAATTTTTTGCGTTGCCGAGTAGGGCGCAATCCTGCTCGAGAAATCCAGTCTAATGGATTTCGTGTAATTTTATTTAACTCAGCTTTATTCTGTTTTATACTCAAGCGAATATTCTTTCAAACCCTTCAGACGCATCTTTTACAAATTTTTTATTATAAATTCAAGCCATTGTTAATAAAGTAATCTAGAAATGCTTATTATGTGTCTTTTTACAAAAAAATCATTTACACTGCCTTATAGAACAAATTTTTATCACTAATTACAATTTGAAAAAGGTCAAAAAACAATCATGTAGGAAAATTTTCATAGAGGAAAGGGAAAATTTTTTAATGAGTGAAAATACTACAAGTATAAACTATGATGGACTTATAGCTTGCGCGAAGGGCGAGATGTTTGGGGAAGGCAATCCGCAGCTTCCTATGCCGCCAATGCTGATGATGGACCGGATCAACGAAATTTCCTCGGATGGTGGTTCAAACGGGCAAGGTCATGTATACGCTGAGTTGGACATAAACCCAGATTTGTGGTTCTTTAAATGTCATTTCGTTAATGATCCAGTTATGCCGGGATGCCTTGGTTTGGATGCTCTTTGGCAATTAACGGGTTTTAACTTAGGATGGCGGGGTATGAAAGGTAAAGGGAGGGCCCTTGGGGTAGGCGAGGTAAAATTTACTGGTATGGTTACTCCAGAAACAAAACTCGTTACGTATAAAATAAATTTCAAAAGAATTATTGATAGAAGATTAAAACTAGGTTTAGCCGATGGACAAATGCTTGCTGATGGAGAAGAAATCTATTCTACGACTGACATGAAAGTAGGGCTTTTTAGCGAGTAATATTTACATTTAAATGTGGTGAAAAGGAAAGTTTTATGCGAAGAGTCGTAGTTACTGGTTTAGGAATAGTCTCGTCGATTGGTATAAGTGCAAGTGAAGTCACTTCGGCTCTGCGTAACGGCAAATCTGGAATTTCCTTTGCACCAGAATATGCAGAGCATGGATTTAGAAGTCAGATTCACGGGAAACCAAATATAGAGGTTTCTGATCACATCGATAAAAGAGTTCTCAGGTTTATGGGTGAAGGTGCTGCTTTTAACTATATAGCAATGCAGCAAGCGGTAGAGGATAGTGGTCTGAGTGAAACCGAGGTTTCTAACGAGCGGACTGGTCTTATAATGGGTTCGGGAGGTCCATCTACAAAAAATCTTTTTAGCGCACACACTACAGTTATAGAAAAGGGAAGCCCAAAAAGAATGGGGCCCTTTATGGTAACTCGGGGAATGTCTTCTACCAATTCTGCTTGCCTTGCGACGCCTTATAAAATCAAGGGTGTCAATTATTCAATAACTTCTGCATGCTCTACCTCAGCCCATTGCATTGGAAGTGGGGTTGAACAAATTCAGTTTGGCAAACAGGACGTAATTTTTGCAGGTGGAGGAGAAGAGCTAGACTGGACGCTATCGTGCTTGTTTGATGCGATGGGCGCAATGTCCAGTAAGTATAATGATAACCCAGAAATTGCAGCTCGCGCTTTCGATAAAGATCGAGACGGGTTTGTAATTGCAGGAGGAGGAGGAGTCGTCGTTTTGGAAGAATTACATCATGCGATTTCTCGGGGTGCGAAGATTTATGCTGAAGTTACCGGGTATGGGGCAACCTCTGATGGCTATGATATGGTTGCACCCTCGGGAGAGGGTGGAGAACGTTCTATGAAAATAGCTATGTCAACAATAGGAGAGCGCAACGTCAGTTATATAAATGCACACGGAACGTCAACACCTGTTGGTGATATTGCAGAAATAGAGGCTGTTAGGCGAGTCTTTGCTAATAAGAAAACTCCGTACTTATCATCAACCAAGTCAATTACCGGTCATAGCCTTGGCGCCACTGGTGTTCAAGAAGCCATCTATTGTTTATTGATGATTGCTGGTGATTTTATTTCTCCGAGTGCAAATATTTTTGAAATTGATCCACTTATCTCCTCCGATGAAGTGATTACTTCAAGAGTGGATGGCGCAGATATTGATACAATCTTATCAAACAGTTTTGGCTTTGGAGGAACGAACGCCACGCTTGCCTTGAGTAAATTCCGGGATTAAAGAATGCTTGATCTTATGACAGGGAAGAAAGGGTTGGTTGTCGGTGTAGCTAATGAGCGTTCGATCGCGTGGGGTATAGCTAGAGTTCTTGCAAAACATGGAGCAAAATTGGCGCTCACGTATCAAACAGAGGGTTTTGAAAAACGAGTTCGACCCTTAGCAGCCAGTATTGGTTCTACTTTAGTCTACCCTTTGGATGTGCAAGATAACAAAGCTCTTGATAATGTTTTTAACCAACTTGCAGCTGAGTGGACAGAAATTGATTTCTTGGTTCATGCAATAGCGTACTCTGATAAAGAAGAACTTTCTGGACGATTTATAAACACATCGAGGAAAAACTTTTTAAACTCACTGGACATATCATGCTTCAGCTTGGTTGAGTTATCAAAGCGTGCAGCTCCTTTGATGAGTTCAGGCGGTGGAATCCTCACTGTTACCTATATGGGAAGCCAAAGAGTTACCCCAAATTATAACGTAATGGGTGTTGCGAAAGCGGCATTGGAGTCATCTGTAAAATACCTAGCAAACGATTTGGGTTCTAAAAATATTAGAGTAAACGCGATAAGTCCTGGTCCGATGAAGACACTTGCTGGCGCGGCAATTGGCGGAGCACGAGAAGTATATAGAACCACCGAGATGAATTCACCTTTAAAGACAAATCCTTCACTTGATTCGGTTGGAGGAACTGCTCTTTATTTGTTGAGCGAGTATGGTGAGCATACAACTGGAGAGATTATTTTTGTTGATGGTGGTTATCATATTGTAGGACTCCCCAAAATGGATACTCTATAGCAACTAAATATGGGGAAAAAATATGAAATTTTGTGTTTTTGATGCGTATGGGACTCTTTTTGATGTGAATGCACCTGCACGTAAATTAACTAAAGAAAAATCTATTAAGGATTTCTCAAAAGTGTGGTCAATAGTTTCGGCTCAATGGAGAGAAAAACAGTTATCTTATACATGGCTAATGAATAGTATGAAAGAGTATAAAGATTTTTGGTCTATTACTGAGGACGCCTTAGATTACGCTTTGGAACTGACAAATTTCAACAAAACTCCAGAACTAAAGGATAAATTATTAAAATTCTATAGAGAACTTGACTGCTTTCCTGAGGTTCCGAAGGTTTTGAGAGAATTAAAGGGCCTAGGAATAGGGACGGCTATTCTTTCAAACGGAACAAAAAAAATGATAAATTCGGCGGTAATGGCTTCGGATATAGGGAACCAGATTGATGCTATTTTTTCTGTTGAAGATGTGTTCGTATTTAAACCTGATCCACGGGTTTATAATATGGTCACAGATAAGTTGTCCCTTAAAAAAAGTGAGATTTTATTAATTTCTTCAAATTGCTGGGATATATCGGGTGCTGCGAATTTTGGTTTTAATACTTTCTGGGTTAATCGAAATCAACTTCCAGTCGATAGACTGCCAGCAAAACCCCATTTTGTGGGAAAAGATCTTTTTTCGGTTAGAGTGCATCTTGATAAGCAGTTTAGACATTGATTGAGCACGTTAATAACTAAATAGTACGGGACTCGATATCCATGGTTTCAACACAAATGATTTATGACGCGTATGCAAGGCTGTCTGGAAATATTAGGAAAACCCCAATATTGTCCTCACCCTTTTTAGATAAAATTGCCGATAAACGCTTACTTATTAAAGCTGAATGTCTTCAACACACTGGAAGTTTTAAATACAGGGGCGCTTGGTCAGCAATTTCCGCCCTTGATCAAAGATCGTCCTCGAATGGAGTTATTGCTTACTCGTCCGGGAATCATGCACAAGCTGTCGCTGCCGTAGCGAAGTCATTTGGATTGCCCGCTGTCATAGTGATGCCATCCGATGCGCCAAAATTAAAGATCGAAAATACCAAGTACCATGGCGCCGAAGTTGTTTTGTATAATCGTTTGTCAGAAAGCCGGGAAGAAATTGGCTCCTACCTAGCAAAAAAGAGGAATCTGACATTAATTAGGCCATATGAGGACCCTTTAGTTATCGCTGGGCAAGGAACTCTCGGAGTTGAAATGGCAGATCAGTTGGATCAAATGGGTGTAAAAACAGCTGATATACTTGTTTGTTGTGGTGGTGGAGGCTTATCAGCCGGAGTTACGCTGGCTTTAAAGGATATAGCTCCCGAGTTAACAGTACGACCATGTGAACCAAAATTTTTTGATGACACTACGAGGTCGCTTCTAAGTGGTAAGAGAGAGTTTAATGACCGAGGGCACACTTCTATTTGTGACGCAATATTGACCCCCACTCCCGGTGAAAACACATTTCGAATTTTGAGAGATTTTGCCGGTGCAGGACTGGTTGTTTCTGATGAAGAAGTTCTAGAGGCGATGGTTGCAAGTTATCTACGCTTAAAGCTCGTAATAGAGCCCGGGGGAGCCGTAGCCTTAGCTTCCGCTCTCTTTAGAAAAGAAGAGATTCAAGGTGATACCGTTGTGGCTATAGTTACAGGAGGAAATGTTGATTTCGATACCTTAAAATTAGCTTTTAACTCTGGTCGGAAACGCCTGATGTGAAGCAAATGAGAAATCCTAATCTTCTGACCTTATAACAATATTATCTGGATCGTAAGGACTATCAATAACAACCTCAGCGTCCCAGAGATCATTCAACATTTTTACCTTTACTTTTTGACCTATTTTTGCGAGTTCGGGTTTCAAATAACCCATACCGATGCTCTTCTTAAAAGTTACCGAATAGCCCCCAGAAGTCAATCGACCAATTACCTTGTTATCAAGATAAATTGCCTCGCGGCCCCAAGGATCTGCGTCTTTCGGACCGTCGATGAGCAATGTGACGCATTTAGTAGAAATATCACGGGCCATCAGTGCTTCTTTCCCAAGGAAGTCCTTCGTTAGGTCAACAAATCTATTCAAACCAGCTTCAAGCGGTGTAGCATCTCGACCAAGCTCATTACCAAAAGCTCGGTATGATTTTTCTAATCTCAACCAGTTTTGCGCTCTTGCCCCTACTAACTTGAGATTAAAGTCCTCTCCTGCCTCTAATAACTTGTCGAACAGATAATTTTGCATCTCCATTGGGTGATGCAATTCCCATCCTAATTCCCCTGTGTATGCCACTCGAGCTGCATTGACGGAACACATTGATAATTCAATTTCTTGATGGGAAAGCCACGGAAAAGCCTTGTTAGAGAGTAATGCGCCAACGTCTTCAGCCTTTACAATTTTTTTCAGAAACTTTCGGGCATTAGGCCCAGCTACAGCAAATACTCCCCACTGGTTCGTACAATTGATGATTTCAATATAGCCATAATCCGACATTTTCTCTTCTGCCTTCTTGACCAAATAATCAGAATCATAGTCGGTCCAAGCGCCAGCTGAAATAAGATAATAGGTATCATCTCGGAGTCGAATTATCGTGAATTCAGTTCTAGTCGTGCCATGGGAAGTTAAAGCATAGGTCAAATTTAATCGCCCAGATCTTGGTAGCTTATTACATGTGAACCAGTTTAAGAACCGCGTAGCACCTGGACCTTTGACTATATGTTTAGTGAATGCACTTCCATCAATCATCCCCACATTTTTTCGTATCGCTGTTGCCTCCTCAGCAGCGTATTGCCACCACGAGCCCCTTCGGAAACTTCTAGAAACCTCATCATTAAAACCAAGTGGTGCAAAATAGTTAGGTCGTTCCCAACCATTGACACAACCAAATTGAGCGCCATGTTTTTTCATTCGATCATAACAGGGTGCGGTTCTTAATGGCCTGCACGCGCTCCTTTCTTCGTCTGGATGATGCAGCACATAGACGTGATCATAACATTCTTCATTCTTCCGCGCTGAATACTCTGTTGTTACCCATGACCCAAATCTCTTTGGATCAATACTGGCCATGTCGATCTCAGCCTCGCCCTCAGTAATCATCTGGGCCAAGTAATACCCAGCTCCTCCCGCAGCTGTTATTCCGAACGAAAAGCCCTCAGCAAACCAAAAATTTCTCAGTCCTGGAGCTGGACCTACCAGAGGGTTTCCGTCCGGTGTATAACAAATAGGTCCATTGAAGTCATCTTTTAAACCCACAGTCTCAGTAGAGGGAATTCGATGTATCATAGACAAATATTCTTTCTCGATTCGGTCTAAATCCAACGGAAATAAATCAGCTCGGAAACTGTTTGGAACACCGTATTCAAATCTGGCAGGCGCATTTTTTTCATATGGGCCTAAAATCCATCCGCCGCGCTCTTCACGCACATACCATTTGGCATCTGCATCTCGCAAAACGGGATGCTCAGGGTTTTCTTTTCTGAATTCTAGCAATTGGGCGTCCGTTTCAGTAACAATGTACTGATGTTCTACAGGTACAGCAGGAATCTTTATTCCAAGTAGAGAAGCTGTTCTCTGGCTGTGGTTTCCTGTCGCTGTTATCACGTGATCAGCACGTATTTCAAATCTGTCCTTGCCATTGATAAGGTTTCCTCCCGAGTCAACCATTCTAAAGCCCTTTACAGTCCATTGACGTCCATCCCAAATGTATTCATCTGCTTGACATTTACGGTATATGCTCGCTCCCAAAAGTCGTGCACCTTTCGCCATTGCTTGCGTCAAATCTGCGGGGTTTATATAGCCGTCGGTAGGGTGGTATATTGCGCCTATTAAATCATCCGTTCTTACCAAAGGCCATCGATCTTTTATATCTGAAGCTGATAGCCACTCGTATGGTATTCCCACCGTTTCGGCCGTGGAGGCGTACAACATGTATTCGTCCATTCTATTTTTGGATTGAGCCATTCGAAGGTTTCCAACCACAGAAAAACCGGGGTTTAAACCTGTCTCTTTCTCTAATTCTTTGTAGAATTTTACTGAGTAATCGTGGATATGACTTGTTGCGTAAGACATGTTGAACAACGGGAGAAGTCCCGCAGCATGCCAAGTAGATCCGGAAGTCAATTCATCTCGCTCGATCAGCGCTACATCAGTCCAGCCTGATTTTGCAAGATGGTATGCAATGCTAACACCAACGGCCCCTCCACCAATTATTAATGCTTGAACATTAGTCTTCATAATACTTTCTCCAGAAAATAATACAGTAAAACGCGGTAATAAAGCACTCGTTTGATGTAAGTCATAAAAAAAACCTTGCGACGCTCTTATTTTAAAAATTACAAAAAATCTTAGACCTTTTGATGATAGATTAAAATACCAAACTTTACAGTTTTTATGTTTACCTTAAAAAGATATTTACTTTTGTGTTAAGTCGAGACCAATAACCTTTAAAGAGGTAAAAAAATAAAAAATTGGCTTAACATTGGACTTTTTTTGCAATATAGCAAGCATATAGAAATCTATTTTTATTATTTGTAGACGGGTTCCTGACTTAATGGAAAAGAAGAGGCTATATATAAAGACATACGGTTGCCAAATGAATGTTTATGACTCTGGGAGGATGTCGGACACCATGGTTGCTAACGGATATGAAATTGTGGATGACTCGGATACAGCTGATGTAATCCTGTTAAACACCTGCCATATACGAGAAAAGGCTGCTGAGAAAATATATTCTGAGCTAGGTCGTTACAAAGCACTTAAAGAAAAGAATCCAAAACTTAAAATCGGCGTGGCTGGTTGTGTGGCACAAGCGGAAGGTGAGGAGGTAATTAGAAGGCAGCCGTTGGTAGATTTAGTTGTTGGACCTCAGTCATATCACAGACTCCCAGTAATGTTGTCAAAGCTTAAAACACAGAAGAAGTCCGTAGACACGGAATTTCCTCTTGAGGACAAATTTTTACATCTACCGATACCAGAAAAGAACAAGCGATCGTCGCCGTCGGCATTTTTGACTGTCCAAGAGGGTTGCGATAAATTTTGTGCCTTCTGTGTTGTACCTTACACGAGAGGTTCAGAGATATCGCGGCCACCGGATCAAATTTTATTTGAGGCTGAGGACCTGGTGGAGCGAGGAGCAGTTGAAATCACTTTGCTAGGCCAAAATGTGAATGGTTATAGCTTTTGTAGTTCGACCGAATCATGCGATTTTGCTTCCTTGATAAGAAGGGTAGTAAAAATTGAAAAGTTAAAAAGACTAAGATTTACCACCTCCCATCCAATAGATATGACTGAGTCACTAATCGATTGTTTTGGTACGGAAGAAAAGCTTATGCCTTACTTGCATTTGCCAGTGCAGTCTGGAAGTGATAGAATTTTGAAGGCAATGAATAGGAGACATACAAAGAATTGCTATATCGATATAATAAGGCGTGTGCGAGAAAAGCGACCCGATATCGCGATCTCTGGTGATTTTATTGTTGGGTTCCCAGGAGAAACTAGCAGAGATTTTGAGGAAACGTTAGAGTTGTGTAGAAATGTCAATTATGCTCAGGCTTACAGTTTCAAGTATTCGGCGAGACCTGGAACTCCGGCTGCTGGCAAAGAGGAAGTATCAGAGAAGCAGAAAGTTGCAAGACTGGCTAAAATTCAAGATCTTTTACAGCAGCAGAAAAATGCTTTCCAAGCAAAAATGGTTGGACGCACATTCCCCATTTTGATTGAAAAAAAAGGTAAGGAGCCCGGTCAAGTGGTTGGTCGATCCCCATATTTACAGCCGGTTTTTTTGGAAGGATCGCATGATTTGATGGGACAAATAGTTAATGTGAAAATTAAAGCCTTTACCAACAATTCGTTGGAAGGGTCTCTTGATTTGGCATCTTGAAAAAAAGTCTCTCAGAAGAGACTTTTTTATAATGACTGAATAGTTTTTTCTGATATGATGTAGGAGAACATGTCAGCGAGCCCACGAGATAAGACGATTTGCAGAACGATTGAATTTGATGACAATCGGCTAATGATTGAGTTGTGCGGGCAGTTAGACTCGAACCTTTTAAGGATAGAGCAATCATCGAATGTTTCGATGACGAGACGGGGCAACCAAATTGAAATTGATGGCGAAGTGGAAGAATGTGAGTTTGCATTAAACATTCTCAGGCAACTATATTCTGAATTAGAAAAGGGTAGAAGTATAGAAACCGGTGATATTGAGGCTGCTTTGAAAATGCCCATAAATTTTTTTGAGGAAAAGCCTGATCAAGAAGATCAAATCTTTTCGGTTGATAAGGCTAACCTTTCAAAAGCACATGAAATAGTGACACGAAAGAAAAGAATTTTGCCCAGAACTATTATGCAAAAGCAATATGTCAGACATTTGATTACAAAAGACATCACGTTCGGCGTTGGACCTGCTGGAACTGGGAAAACTTATTTGGCGGTTGCTATAGCAGTATCACTTTATTTAAGCGGAACAGTAGAAAAGATTGTACTTACAAGACCCGCCGTTGAAGCAGGGGAAAGATTAGGGTTTCTTCCGGGCGATATGAAAGAAAAAATTGACCCTTATATGCAGCCCCTTTATGATTCTCTTCGTGATTGCCTTCCTGAAAGACAAATTTCGAAAATGATGGAAAGTAAATTAATAGAAATAGCACCCCTCGCCTTTATGAGAGGAAGAACACTAAATAACGCTTTTGCAGTTCTGGACGAGGCGCAAAACGCGACAGCTATCCAAATGAAAATGTTTTTGACACGGCTTGGGCAGAATTCTCGTATGGCTATAACTGGGGACATTAGTCAAATTGATTTGCCACCTGGGGTGAACAGCGGTTTGATAGAGGTTTTAAAAGTATTAAAAAACGTTAAGGGTGTAAGCTTCGCACATTTTAGTTCAGACGACGTCGTAAGACATGAGGTTGTAACCAGAGTTATAAAGGCCTATGAGAAGTATTTTAAATCAAAATGAAAGAGACTCTCTGAAGTTTTATGTCTTTTTTGAGGAAAAAATTAATGAAAATTGATATTCTTTGTACAGACACTAGATGGTCGCAAAGTTCCTTAAGAAAAGTTTGTCAACGATCTTTTAAGCTAGCGTTGTCGTCTTTATCTGTAGGTGAAGAAAATTTTGAGATATCGGTGTTGGCATGTAACAATGATGAAATCAAGGATTTAAATAGAAGGTTTAGAGGACATAATTCGGCAACGAACATTTTATCATGGCCAGAAACTGATTTTAAAAATCAAAAGAAGGGTAAATTCCAAGTCGGCACAGGTCAGTTTTCGAAGGAAGGTGACGTTTATATTTTTCTGGGAAATATCGCAATCTCCTATGACCAATGCTCCTTGGAATGTGTACAGAGAAACATTAAGTTCGGGGATCATGTAACTCATTTATTGCTTCATGGATGTCTTCACCTTTTAGGGTATACGCATAAAAAAATCGTAGACGCTAAAGTTATGGAAAAAATGGAAGTAAAACTGTTGGATCGCATAGGAATTAAGAATCCCTATTATGAAAATGAAGTTAGGTAGCCAGTGATGGACGACAGAATTGAAGAAAATACAGCTCATGCAGAAGGTGTGTCGCGTAAGAAAACGAAGCGGAAGAAAAATTTTTGGAAATTTTTCTTTGGCGGTGGTGATGCGGCACCAGAGGCAAGTAATCAACTTCAGGAGAAAACCGACAATAATGAGGTGGATACAAGAGAGATACTCGTCAATTTAAGAAACCTCCAAAACTTAAGACTTGATGATATATCTGTACCAAAGGCTGATATTATTGCCTTGGCTGAGGATGCCTCTTTTAAAGATGTCATAGAAGTTTTTCGAAGTTCAGGGTTTACCCGCGTCCCAGTTTTTAGCGATACTTTGGATAACCCTTTGGGGCTTATACATTTGAAGGACTTGGCTCTCAGTCATGGATTTGGTGCGAAAAAAAAATTTAACTTAAAGTCTGTGTTGCGACCTCTCATCTATGTTCCCCCGTCGATGACGATAGGTACTTTACTTCAGCGGATGCAGGCTGAAAGAATTCATATGGCTCTTGTGATTGATGAATATGGTGGGGTTGAGGGATTAGTGACCATTGAAGATTTGTTAGAACAGATCGTTGGAGATATTATTGACGAACATGATGTCGAGGGGGACAAGTTATGGGTTGAGGAGCGTCCTGGTGTTTATTTGGTAGATGCCCGTCTTGATTTAGAAGACTTTTTTGATGAAACGGGCTTTGATCTGAGACATTCAGATGCAGAGGATGAATATGATACGGTTGGAGGCTTGGTATTTGCCCTAACGAACAGGATTCCAGTTAGGGGAGAGGTTGTAAATGACCAAAGTGGCAATGAATTTAGTGTTATTGATGCGGACCCACGTAGCATTAAGAGAATACGACTAAATCTATCAGAAGGTAGAAAAAAAGCTACTAATTCAAAATGATTTCCGTTGTGAAATCAAGAATTTGGCCTGTCACGGTTTCTTTTTTTCTAATAGGTGTAGGTTTAGCATCAGGTCAAATGCCCTTTGACTTGCCTTTCGTAGGCTTTGCTTCTTTAATACTCGTTGGTTTTATTTGGCAGAGATTAAGCCTTAATCTGGTAAGTGCGTTCAAATCAGGGGTTGCCTTTGGCTTAGGATATTTTTCTGTAACATTTCTCTGGATTTTTCAACCTTTTCTTGTGGAACCGTCCGCTACTGGCTGGATGGCCCCATTTGCTTTTGTAGGCTTAGTTACTTGTCTTTCATTTTGTTGGGGTTTGGCTTTTTTTTTCGCCGAGTATTTGGCTAACAAAAAATCAAGACTGCAGCGGCTTTTAATGCTTTGGGCAATTTTGTCTTTGGTGGAAATCTTGAGATCAGATTTTGTCTTCAATTTTCCGTGGGGATTGATTTCAGCGATTTGGATAAACACTTCAATATCTCAAATACTAGCTCTAGTAGGCCCTAATGGATTAACTTCGTTGATCATATTGTCTGCATTTTTGATTTCCAAACCAATTTTTTCTTCATTCTTGGGTTTGTTTCTTATTGCCGCGCTTTCTTTCATCGGTTCCAAGCACTTTGAGGAGCCATTGTCTGTTCAAGAGAATCAACTTTTGATCCGAATTATTCAACCCAACATTCCCCAGTCAAAAAAATGGAAATCAGAGCTCGCACGGGAATTTCTGGAGTTGCACTTAAGTTTAAGTCAATCAGAAAATGACGAGCCCATCGATTTAGTTGTGTGGCCAGAAACAGCGATAAATTATTTCTTTGAGTTAGACACAGAGATACAGAAACTTATTCAACAAAATATCGACACACCCCTTATTCTTGGACTAAGGAGGTTTGAACCCGGCAATAAGAAGCTATTTAATTCGGCTTATTTTCTTAACCAAAATGGTGAGGTTGAATTTATTTATGATAAGACGCACCTGGTGCCTTTTGGAGAATACATTCCGCTTGGTGATTTTTTTTCACGTTTCGGTCTGTTTGGGTTAGCCACGGACGGCATAACTGGTTTTACGCCAGGTTTGAGAAAAGGAGTTGTGCGGACATTGGGCATACCACCTGTGTCAATCTCAATATGCTATGAAACGATTTTTTCGAGAGAAATAGATTATACATCGCATGGAGCAAAATGGCTTTTACAAATAACAAATGATGCTTGGTTTGGTAGTTTTAACGGCCCGCCACAACACTTGACCCTCGCCAGAATGCGCGCGATTGAGCAGGGTCTCCCCCTCATAAGATCTGCCAACACTGGCATTTCGGTGGTTACCGACCCATTTGGTAAAGTCTTAAAAAAGATTGATCTTGGTAAACGAGGTTATATTGACGTCGCCTTGCCGGCAAATATAAGCTCAACAGTGTATTCGAGGGTTGGCGGTAGTTTGATAAACATCTATATCATTTTAGCACTTGTGTTGACTATCTTATCATTACTATTTATCAAGAGTAGAAAATTGACTAGAGTTTAGCAGGTAAAGACATTTGAGCGCTAATTATCATTTTACGTCTGAGTCCGTGTCAGAGGGGCATCCAGATAAGCTTTGCGATCGTATTTCTGATGCAATTTTGGATAATCTTTTGCAGATAGAAAGTACTGCGCGTGTCGGATGTGAAACTTTTGCTACAACTAATCGTGTAGTGATTGGTGGAGAGATTGGACTTCGAGACTCGCGCGCGCTTCATTCTTTTATGAGCAACGTAGACGGTATAGTTCGGGATTGCATAAAGGATATTGGTTATGAACAGGAAGGGTTTCATTGGGAAAACGTTAAAATAGAAAACTTGTTGCATCATCAGTCTGCTGACATTGCGTTAGGAGTAGACAAGAATGGTGCGGGAGATCAAGGGATAATGTTCGGATATGCGATTGATGAGACTGCAGAACTAATGCCGGCACCAATTTATTATTCGCATCTTATTTTGAGAGAGCTTTCTGAGGCGAGAAAAAGAAAGATGGAACCTGCTTTAGGCCCGGACTCCAAATCTCAACTTACTGTTAAGTACGAGAATGGCAAACCAATTGGCGTTTCTTGCGTTGTCTTGTCGACGCAACACTTAGATGAAAAACTAAAGTCAGCCGATATAAGAGAAATAGTGGAGCCTTATGTTTTAAAAAATCTTCCTGAAGGGTGGGTCGATGGTGATACAAAGTGGCATATTAATCCAACTGGTAAATTCGTAATAGGAGGACCGGATGGAGATACGGGTTTAACAGGAAGAAAAATAATCGTTGATACTTATGGAGGAGCAGCTCCTCATGGTGGCGGAGCTTTTTCGGGAAAAGACCCGACAAAGGTTGATAGGTCGGCGACGTATGTAGCGAGATATTTGGCCAAAAACATTGTGGCGTCAGGCTTGGCCAGCAAATGTCTCATACAATTGTCTTATGCGATTGGAGTTTCTGAACCACTGTCGGTATTCGTTAATACTTTTGGAACTTGTAAGGTTTCTGAATCTAAAATTGCTAACGAGATTCCAAAACTTTTGGACCTTTCGCCAAATGGTATAATAAACCACTTGGGACTATTAAAGCCAATATATCAAAAAACCGCTGCTTACGGTCATTTTGGTAGACGCTCCACCGCCGAGGGTGAATTTTCATGGGAAAAATTGGATTTAGTCGAATTACTAAAAGATAAGTTTAGTTAAATTAAACAACCAATAAAAATGAGAATATGGGTGTAGATAATTCAACAGTCGATCCAAACGGCGAGATCCGCTTAAAGCACTATGGAAGACGCAGAGGAAAAGGATTCAGCAAAAGAAAACATTTTCTCTTGAGTGAGATTTTGCCAAGAATGGCTCCAAAAGGAGTTTCAAATGAAGAGAATCCATTCCGAAAGAAAATCAAATTCGCAGAAGTTTTTGGCAGAGATTGTCCGGTTTGGGTGGAGGTCGGATTTGGTGGAGGTGAGCATTTAATTCATCTTGCGAGGAAATACAGTAATGTGGGTTTTATAGGTTGTGAGCCTTATGAGAATGGTGTAGCAAAAATTGTTCAAAGTATTTTTGATAAAAAAATTTCCAATGTTAAAGTCATAATGAACGACGTGAGAAATTTTTTTAGCGTTACCCCAGATGCCAGCGTCGCGAAAGTTTTTCTCTTATTTCCTGACCCTTGGCCAAAAAAAAAACATATAAAACGACGGTTTATTGATGACCAGAACCTAGAAAGTTTAAGACGTATACTGCAGCCAGGCGGAAAGTTTTATTTAGCAACGGACTCAAATGATTATGTCAGACATTCGATTGCAAAAATTATGTGTAACAATGACTTTGAGTGGTTAGCAAACTCGCGGAAAGATTGGGTCGAGCCATGGGATGATTGGATTGACACAAGGTATTTTAAAAAGGCACGACGGTCTGGGAAAGTCTGTACATTTTTGGTTTTTCAAAGGAAAAATATATAGAAAAACTTATTTGATGGAGCGGTAGGATGACAAGAGTAGCAAATGTAATACCTGGGTTTTCAAGTTGTTCCAAACCTTTGGTAGGATCCACAAAAGTACCGGGAGATAAGTCTATCTCGCATAGATCAATAATTCTAGGCGCATTAGCCATAGGAGAAACCCGCGTTCACGGACTGTTGGAGTCGGCCGATGTTTTAGGGACGATAGATGCGATGACCTCTCTGGGGGCAGAGATTAAAAAAAATAGGCATGACAGCTGGTCTATTTTTGGTGTCGGAGTTGGAGGTTTTTCCGAGCCGAAAAAGGTTATTGATTTTGGTAATTCTGGCACGGGAGTTCGTTTAGTGCTGGGGGCCATAGCGACCTCACCGATCGTAGCAACGTGCTCTGGGGACCGAAGTCTGAGCTTGCGGCCCATGGGACGAGTATTAGAGCCCTTACAGATGTTTGGAGCATCAAATTTGAGTAGGTCCGGTGGTTTTTTGCCTTTGACCCTTGCAGGGGCAAAAAATCCAATACCAATAACTTATGTATCATCTATACCGTCAGCACAAGTGAAATCAGCGGTCTTACTAGCATCACTTAACGCTCCCGGCGAGACGGTTTTTAAGGAACCATCAAGATCTCGCGACCATACGGAGAGAATGTTAAAAAGCTTTGGCGCAGAAATTAGTTCTGAAATACAAGACAGCGAGTGCGTTATTTCCTGTAACGGATATGCAGAACTAAACGCTCAAGAAGTTTTTGTCCCAGGAGATCCCTCCTCTGCCGCATTTCCGATTTGTGCTGCATTGATGGTGGAGGGATCGAAAGTTAAGATTCTGAATGTCTGTCAGAATGATACACGAAATGGTTTAGTAATTACACTGAAAGAAATGGGTGCAAAAATACATATTGAAAATGAAAGAAATCTCCATGGTGAGCCGGTGGCAGATTTGTTAGTCACTAGCAGTGATTTAAAAGGAATTGATGTTCCTGCGGAAAGAGTGGCTAGCATGATTGATGAGTACCCAATTTTGGCTGTGGTAGCTGCCAATGCCGATGGGAAAACAGTTATGAGAGGATTAAGAGAACTTAGGGTTAAAGAAAGTGATAGGATATACTCCATGGCCAAAGGACTCTCTGAAAGTGGTGTTAAAATTGAAGAGACGGAGGATTCTTTAACGGTATATGGCAACGGACCTGGGGCAATAGCAGGTGGTGCGAAAATAAAGACATTTTATGACCATAGAATCGCAATGTCATTTCTGTGTTTGGGCTTAGTAACTAGAAAACCCATCATGGTGGACGATTGTAAATCGATCGAAACGAGCTTTCCCAATTTCATAAGCTTGATGAAGAAGCTTGGCGCCAGTATTGAGTTGCGGATAGAAAATGAATCATAGAGATAAATGATTTTATTAAAAGATATTAATCTAGAGGGACAAGGTTAATGCCTTTTGTAGTAGCAATAGATGGTTTAGCCGCTTCAGGTAAAGGTACTATAGCCCGAGGTTTGGCAAGACATCTAGGGTTTAGGTATCTAGATACAGGTCTGATTTATCGGGCAGTAGCGATGTTAGCATTTAAGCGGGGAGGAGATAAGTTTTTTGAAGCTAAAGCATTAGAAATTGCTAAGACATTCAACGCCGAGCTACTTGTTTTGAAAAATTTGAGAAGTAGTGAGGCCGGGAGGATGGCTAGTGAGATAGCTAGAAATAAAGAAATAAGAGAAACGCTTACGACTTTTCAAAGGAATTTTTCAAGAGCTGAGCCGGGTGTTGTTATGGATGGTCGGGACATTGGAACCGTAATATGTCCTGAAGCAGAAGTAAAAATCTTCGTAACTGCTGACTTGGTCGTGAGAGCGAAAAGAAGATACAATGAATTAAAAGAAATTGAACCAAACCTTCTGTTCAAAAAAATTCATAAAGATTTGGCTGAGAGAGACGAAAAAGATATCAATAGAAAAGTTTCGCCGTTAAAAATAAGTGATGATGCGCACTTGATAGACACGTCTGAATTGTCTATAGAGGCATCTGTTGCAAAAGCTATCAAATTAGTGGATAAAAAAAACTTAGTTAATGGTTAAGAAACAGTTTATGTTTGTAAAATTTAAAAGTCAAAATGAAAGACCTGTGGAGTCAACCACATGGCCAGGAAAAATATTCTTAGGAGAGTAAAATGACCACTTCAGTTTCAATGGAAGAATTTGAGAATCTGTTAAATGAAAGTTTAGAATCGGACACGCCGAAAGAGGGGTCGGTGGTAAAAGGAAAAGTGATAGCTGTTGAAGCGGGGCAGGCAGTCATAGATATCGGTTATAAAATGGAGGGTCGAATCGATTTAAGGGAGTTTTCGGTCCCGGGACAAGAACCAGAGGTAGCCGCAAACGATGTTGTGGAGGTGTATCTTGAACGAGTTGAAAACTCTAAAGGGGAGGCTGTTTTAAGTAGAGAAAAAGCACGCCGAGAAGAAGCTTGGGATCGTTTGGAGAAGGCCGCCGAAAAAGAAGAAAGAGTCGACGGTATTATTTTTGGTCGCGTTAAAGGTGGATTTACAGTCGACTTGGGAGGTGCAATTGCGTTTCTTCCTGGTAGCCAAGTTGATGTGAGGCCTGTGAGAGATGCGAGTCCGCTAATGCAAATTACTCAACCTTTCATGATTTTGAAGATGGATAGAAGGAGAGGAAATATCGTAGTCTCGAGACGTTCAATTTTAGAAGAATCGCGAGCTGAGCAGCGCGCTGAAATAGTTGGTAAGTTAGTAGAGGGAAATATAGTGGATGGCGTGGTCAAAAATATTACCGAGTATGGTGCGTTTGTCGATCTAGGTGGCGTCGATGGTTTGTTACACGTGACAGATATGGCGTGGCGTCGCATAAATCACCCGTCGGAGATATTGAACATCGGAGACTCTCTCAAGGTACAAATTGTAAAAATTAATAAAGATACTCAAAGAATTAGTCTAGGCATGAAGCAACTCGAAGAAGACCCATGGGCGGTAGTAGAAACCAAATATGCGATCGGCTCGACTCATACTGGCAGAGTTACCAACATAACCGATTATGGTGCATTTGTAGAGTTAGCAGCTGGCGTTGAAGGATTGGTACATGTCTCGGAAATGTCGTGGACAAAAAAGAATGCGCATCCTGGTAAAATCGTATCAACCAGTCAAGAGGTTGAAGTAATGGTTCTTGAAATCGATACTGTCAAACGACGTGTTAGCCTTGGGCTCAAGCAAACGCAAGGAAACCCGTGGGAAAATTTTGCTTCAAAGTATCCTGCCAGCTCCGAAATAGAGGGTGAAATCAAGAACATTACTGAGTTTGGTTTATTCGTTGGATTGGAAGGTGATATTGATGGCATGGTGCATCTCTCAGACCTCGATTGGCGAAGAACAGGAGAAGAAGCAATCAAAGATTATAAAAAAGGCGATGTTGTCAAAGCAATTGTAACTGACGTAGATGTTGAAAAAGAGAGAATATCATTGTCAGTAAAAGGTTTAGAGAAAGATCCTTTTGCGGGCGCTACTGACAGTTTGAAGCGTGGAGCAGTGATAACCGTTTCCGTAACTTCAATTGAAGAGGATGGTATAGAGGTTGAGTACGACGGAATGAAGTCATTTATCCGAAAATCTGATCTCTCTCGAGAAAGGTCTGAACAAAGACCGGAGAGATTTGCAGTGGGTGACAAGATTGACGCGAGGGTGACAAATGTTGACAAGGTCAACAGAAAAATTGGGCTATCTATAAAGGCGAGAGAAATTGCAGAGGAAAAGGAAGCTGTTAAACAATATGGTTCCTCCGACTCAGGGGCATCTTTAGGTGATATATTGGGAGCCGCCTTAAAGAACCAAGATGAGTAACAAAAAAAGCTATGTCATTAGAGTATGAGTTATATGAAGAGCGGCGACGAAAAACCCGGCGATCTTCTTTCTTGTGGGGAGCTCTAATTAGTGGCGGTCTTGTTTTAGCAGCTATGCTTTTTCTGAATGTCGATTCGATGTCATATCCACATATCGCAGTTTTTCAAATAAATGGGGAAATTCAAGATGATCCTGAAAGGGATAGTTTGCTTCAGGATATTGCGGAAGACGAAAACGTCCGCGCATTGCTTTTGAGGATTAATAGTCCCGGTGGCAGTGTGGTTGGTTCAGAGGCTCTTTATGAAAGTATAAGAAATATCTCAGAAAAAAAACCAGTGATTTCACTGATTGGGGGTATTGGAGCGTCTGGGGCTTATATTGCGGCCCTTGGAAGTGACCATATATATGCGAGAGGTAATTCTTTAGTAGGATCTATTGGTGTAATGGTGCAGTACCCTGATGTATCAAAGCTTGCACACCGTTTGGGTATTACCGTAGACGTCGTCAGTTCAGGTGACGCAAAAGTGGGTCCTCATCCTTTAATTCCTATGGATGAAGGATCCAGAAAGTTCCAAGAGGCGTTAATTGAAGACAGTTTTTCTTGGTTCAAAGGTTTGATATCGAACAGGCGTGGTATATCGGATGAGGTGCTTTCTAAGGTGAGTAAGGGCCAGTTGTTCACAGGTAGAATGGCTGTTGATCTCGACCTTGTAGACGGCATTGGTGGACAATCTGATGCATTGGTAAAACTTGGTTTGGACGATGAAGCCTTTTCAAATCTGGTTGTCAGAGAGTGGGTTGCTGAAGATCATTCCAGTCTTCCATGGTTCAGTATATTTGGACTTTCAAAACCTGGCTCTATTTTAAATTCGCTTCGCAGTTACTATGGACCTATGCTTTTTTCTATTGCCAGTTGAAAAAATTAAGTAGTATGATACGCTATGCTAGGAAACTTTAAGGTCAGTGGGAACAGATCGTAATGATAAAATCTGAGTTAATAGAAAAAATTGCAGCGGAGAACCCCCACCTTTACCAGCGGGATATAGAGAGGATAGTATCCACTATATTTGACGAAATCACAGATGCTATTTCGTCCGGAAAAAGGGTGGAGCTTCGGGGATTTGGTGCCTTTTCTTTCAAGAAACGTGAGGAGAGAATGGGGAGGAATCCTCGCACGGGAGAAGCGGTCAGGGTTGAAGAAAAGTGCGTACCATTTTTTAAATCAGGAAAGTTGTTGAAAAGACGATTAAATGATAACTAATGGTGATTAGTAATGCGTTTGTTTTTAAGATTGCTTACTGCCACTTTGGTTTTGATGATAGGGCTGTTTTTGGGATCAAACGCGCAGATAGTCACTATAAGGTTGGTTCCGGATGAGATGGATATTGGAATGCCTAAATATGATGTTCCTTTGTACTCGCTGGTTCTAGCCTTTACATGTGTTGGTTTGGTGATTGGAGTTTTATCCGAATATTTAAGGGCATATAAATATAGGAAAAATGCTCGAAAGACATTACGCCAAGTCGAGGTTTTAAACAATGAAGTCAAGTTTCTGAGAGGAAAATCTAAGTCTGAAACCGATGAAATATTAAGTTTAATAAAGTAGAATTTGAAAATTAGGGTAAAAATTTGTGGTGTTCGTCGGCATAGCGACATTAAGGTTGCAGTTGAAGCAGGTGCGGCTTACGTGGGTGTTGTTTTTTTTTCAAAATCACCGAGAAATGTTAGCTTTCCGCAAGGCAGGGCTTTAATGCAAGAGACGCCGTCGGGTGTCTGTAAGGTTGCATTAATGGTTAACCCTGAAAAAAAATTCGTCGAAAGAGTTATTAACGAAGTACCGATAGACATGATCCAATTGCATGGTCAGGAGAGTTTGACCCTGGTCAAGGAAATAAAGGAGAGCTTTGGATTACCAGTAATGAAGGCGATTGGAGTAAAGTCAGAAGATGATATCAAAGAAATTTTTGAATATAGTAGAGTAGCTGACCAAATACTTTTAGATGCTGTCTCCGGTTCTATGAGTCATAGCCCGGGAGGAAATGGGCAGCCGTTTGATTGGAGATTAGTAACGGATCTTGAATGGTCCAAACCTTGGATGCTTGCTGGTGGATTAAACGAAAAAAATGTTATTGAGGCGATTAAAGTGACCAATGCGGTGCAAATAGATGTATCTTCAGGGGTAGAAGTTATAAAAGGCATTAAAAGTGGCTCAAAGATTCGGAAGTTTATGAAAATAGTGGAGAGTTTGTCTAATGTGGAGTGAGAAATTAAATTCCTATAGAACAGGACCCGACGAAAATGGAAGATTTGGTGAGTTTGGTGGCATGTTCGTGTCGGAAACGCTAATGCCTCTGATTGCCGAATTAAAAGCCCAATATGAAAAAGCTAAAGAGGATCAGTCTTTTTGGGCAGAAATGAATTATCTGTGGAAAAATTATGTCGGACGTCCAAGTCCTCTTTATTTTGCTGAAAGAATTTCGAACAAATTATCCGGTGCTAAAATCTACTTTAAACGTGATGAACTAAATCACACCGGGGCTCACAAAATTAATAACGTTTTGGGTCAAATTTTGTTGGCTCGACGAATGGGAAAAACTAGAATAATTGCGGAGACGGGAGCAGGACAACATGGCGTTGCAACTGCGACTGTTTGCGCGCGTTTTGGACTGGAGTGTATCGTTTTTATGGGGAAAACCGATGTGGAGCGACAATCTCCTAATGTTTTCCGAATGAAGTTATTGGGTGCGGAGGTGATACCGGTATCCTCTGGTCGAGCAACTCTTAAAGACGCTATGAATGAAGCCATGCGGGACTGGGTTACCAATGTTAATAATACCTTTTACTGTATCGGGACAGTAGCCGGTCCGCATCCTTATCCAGCGATGGTTCGTGATTTTCAATCGATAATTGGGAAAGAAGCCAGAGAGCAAATACTTGAGATAGAGGGTAGGCTGCCAGATAGTTTAGTGGCTTGTATCGGTGGAGGTTCAAATGCAATGGGATTGTTTCATCCATTCCTTGATGATGAGTCAGTCGAAATAATTGGTGTCGAAGCAGGTGGGCTAGGTGTAAATGAAAAAATGGAACATGCAGCTTCTTTAACTGGAGGTAGACCTGGTGTTCTCCACGGTAATAGGACTTACCTTCTCCAAGATAGGGATGGCCAGATCATAGAAGGTCACTCTATTTCTGCCGGTTTAGATTACCCTGGTATTGGACCAGAACACGCGTGGCTTCATGATGTAAAAAGAGCTAAATATGTATCTATAACTGATAAGGAAGCACTAGAAGCTTTTAAAGTCTGCTGTGAGCTCGAGGGGATAATTCCCGCACTCGAGCCAAGTCACGCTCTGGCATATGTTTTAAAAACTGCGACCACTCTTTCGCAGGAGCACATTCTCATAATGAATATGTGTGGTCGAGGTGACAAAGATATTTTTACTGTAGCTGAAGCTTTGGGTACAAAAATAAATTTTTGAGTATAGCTGGATATCTGGAAGGTTTTTCTTTTACGACGAACTCTTAAAACCATCTTTTTCGTATAGTGTTCTTGAATAAAGAGATATGAATTCATCGTGGTTTTCTGAAATAATTTTGTCAAACTCGTTAACAAAATGTCTTGTTGTTTCCCTTAACCACATTTTGTCTTCTTTACTGAAATTAGATAATACGTAAGATGAAACTTTTTGACGATCCCCTGGATGACCTATACCAATTCGTATTCTTCTGTAGGTTGGCCCTAACAATTCATGGATGGATTTCAAACCATTATGCCCAGCGTGGCCACCAGCTTCTTTAAATTTCATGTGACCGCATTGTAGGTCCAAATCATCATGTACCACAATGATATCACGGGGACTTATCTTAAAAAATTTGATCGCCGCCAAAACAGACAGCCCAGAATTATTCATAAACGTGTGTGGCTTTAAAAGAACGACTCTTCGTATATTAACTTCACAATTGCACACTAACCCCAGAAATTTTTTGCGCCAATTCTCCTGCGAATATTTTTTTGCAATTTGATCAATTATAAAAAACCCTATATTGTGGCGAGTTTCTTCATACTTATCTCCAGGGTTTCCTAAACCTACAACTAACTTCATTTGAATCCAAAAGCGTCCTTAAAAAATCTGAATACGGGTGAAGAATAAAACTACTCCTCCTGCTCCTCGGTTGTCTGCTCCTCGGTTGTCTGCTCCTCTGAGGTCTCTTCCTCGTTCTCCGCAGATTTGAGCCCACTTGGAGCTTGAATATTTGCTATGACAAAATCTCTTCCCGTTATAGTAGCTTTTGTTCCCTCTGGTAGAACTATATCACTTATAGTTATGGTATCTCCAAGCTCGAAAGTACTTAAGTCAACTTTTAATTCCTTTGGAATGTTTAATGCAGGAACTATCAACTCAACCTCTGGACGCACCACAGTGAGAACCCCACCCCTTTTTATTCCAGGACACTTTCCTTGGTTTTCAAAATTTACCGGTATGAAAACATTTATGTTCGCAGTGTCTGAAAGTCTCAAAAAATCGATATGCGTAGGAACATCATTCACAACATTTCGTTGCACTTCTCTACAAATCACATTCTCTGTTATTCCGTCAGATGAAAGGTTAATTAATGTTGACATAAACTTTCCCGCTTTCAAGCACTTTAAAAGTTCATTGAGCTTTACATTTATGGGTTTTGGTTCAGAGCCTGCGCCATAAACAACACCCGGAATTAAATTTTCTCTCCTTGCCGCACGAGCTGCGCCCTTACCTACATTGTTTCGGGGGTATGCCGTTAGCGCGATAGAATCTGCCATTATTGACCTCCATCAAAAAATTTATGAAGCTTAGTGTCTTGAGGCAATTCGTATACGCTATACTTAAAGAAAGTGAAAGGTCTTTTATTGATTTTTTTTCTATTAACAAAATATCATGCTGAATGGGTGGCTTCTGCCAAATCTTTACAAAAATTTACGATTTCACTTAAGGAGCTACCAGAGCCGATTTTGTCTACGATAGCTGAACCGACCACTACTCCGTCTGCAACGGAAGCAATTTCCTTTGCAGTTTTCGGTGTTTTCACACCAAAACCCACGCAAACTGGTATGGTTGTATTTTTCTTGATTCTTTCTACTTCTTTAGCCACTGATTTTCTGTTGGCTTCTGCAGCACCCGTGACCCCTGTTATGGATACATAATATAGGAACCCAGAGGTATTGTTTAAGATATTCTGCAATCGTTTATTGTTACTTGTTGGTGTCGCCAAGCGAATAAAATTTATTCCTTTTTCCAGTGCAGGGATACATAATTCGGCGTCCTCTTCGGGAGGAAGGTCAACAACTATCAATCCATCCACCCCCGTTTCCAAGCATCGATTTATGAACATTTCTGCTCCCATCGATGCGATTGGATTAAAATACCCCATCAAAATTACCGGAGTAATCTTATCGTACTTGCGAAACTTCGATATCATGTCAAATATTTGAATAAGAGTTGTGCCGGAACTCAAGGCACGCTGTCCCGCTAGTTGAATTGATGGTCCATCGGCCATAGGGTCTGTGAAAGGTATTCCTATCTCCAGAATATCCACTCCGCTTTTTGGCAACTCCTTCATGATTTCTAAACTAAAAGGCAAGTTTGGATCACCCGCCATTATATACGCAATGAATGCTTTTCTATTTTTGTCACTTAGGTTCTTGAATGTCTCTGCTATTCTGTCCATTTTAAAATCCTAAAACTAAACTTAATAGGTTTAGTAGAAAGTGCTCTTTTTGATTAACAATTATTACCCTATAAAAACTTCAATCAACCATATTGGTTGCTTTTGTTTTTTGTAATTATAAGTTAATTGTTAATTAACTTAAATTCAAATAGAAACAACAAAACCAGCGAATGAGGCTTAAGTGGGGTTTAAAACAGGTATAATAGGATTACCCAACGTTGGGAAGTCGACCCTTTTTAATGCGTTGACCAGAACCGCTGTGGCGCAGGCTGAGAATTTTCCGTTTTGCACAATTGAGCCAAATATTGGTGAGGTGGCTGTTCCTGATAAGAGGCTTGAGGAGATCGGAAAAATTACTCTTTCACAGCAGATAATTCCAACTAAGATGACTTTTGTAGATATCGCTGGATTGGTAAAGGGCGCCTCCAAAGGGGAAGGACTGGGAAACCAGTTCTTGGGAAATGTAAGAGAGTGCGACGCGATTGCGCATGTTTTGAGATGTTTTGATGACAACGATATCACTCACGTAGAAGGCCGCGTTAACCCTATCGAGGATATGAGTATCATTGAAACCGAGTTAATTTTGGCGGATCTGGAAAGTGTCGAAAAGCAGTTGAATAATTTGGTGCGTAAACTTAAATCAAATGACCCAGAAGCTCACAAACAGGCGACCCTTTTAGAAAAGGTAGAATTTTTGCTGTCTAGAGGACACTTTGCAAGAGAGATTGAGTTAAACACAGATGAACAAAAATCATTTCGAATGTTAAACCTATTGACTGCGAAACCAACTCTATACGTATGCAACGTTGATGAGGCTAGTGCTAAGAAAGGCAACAAATATTCTAATTCGATTTTAGATCTGTCAAGACAGACAAATTCAACCTGTGTGATTATCTCGGCTGCAATAGAAGAGGAAATAAGTCAGCTCGCCGAAGTTTCAGAAATGGAGCTGTTTTTGTCCGAATTAGGCCTATCGGAATCTGGCTTGGATCGTATGATCAAAGCTGGTTATAGTCTTTTGGGACTTTTGACCTATTTTACGGCAGGTCCAAAAGAGTCGAGAGCATGGACCGTTCGCGTAAATACTCCCGCGCCCAAAGCGGCTGGAGTAATACATTCTGACTTCGAGGAGGGCTTCATACGTGCGGAAACTATTTCGTATGTTGATTTTATAAATTTTGGTGGTGAGTTGGGTGCACGGGAAGCTGGAAAGCTTCGATCAGAAGGTAAAACCTATCGTGTGCAAGATGGTGATATTCTCAAGTTTTTGTTTAACAAGTGACCGCCTAATGATGAGAAGCCTTCAAAAGCTTATTTCATCATAAAGAACATTTTCCAAATATAGTCCATGTGCTGGCGCAACGGGTCCGCATCTAGCCCTATCTTTAGCTTCAATTGCTTCTGCTACATCGTTCGGAGTCCAAAACCCTGAGCCGACTTTCTCTAAAGTTCCAACAATACTTCTCACCTGATTGTGTAAGAAACTTCTTGCTTGAATCCGTATTTCTATAATACTTTCATTCTTGTTTGAATGCTTGTGGATTGAAATACTATCTATTGTTTTGATAGGGCTCTTGGCTTGACAAATTGAGGATCTGAAAGTCGTGAAATCGTGCTGGCCCACAAGGTTTTTAGCTGCCTCTCTCATTTGCGCTATGCCTTGCGACCTTCTAACGTGCCAAAATCGGTGCTTGTTTAATGTTAACGGAGGCCTTCTGATTAGCATCTTAAAAAGGTAGTGACGTTTGCGAGCTGAAAACCTTGCGTGAAAGTCAGTTGGCGTTTCACTTATGCTTATAACCGAAATCAACTCTGATTTTAGGTAGTAATTTAGGGCATTTTGTAGTTCAATTGGCTCCCACTTCTTTGGCATGTCGAAGTGTGCCACTTGTCCAAGTGCGTGAACCCCGGCGTCTGTTCTTCCTGCCCCAATCACGCCTATGCCAGAAGTATTTAGGTTATCTAATGCTTGGTTAATTGTTCCTTGAACGGTGGCCACAGAATTTTGCTTTTGCCAACCGTGAAAATTAGTTCCGTCATATTCAATTTTTATAGCATATCTAAACATGAAAAAATTAATTCGAGGTCCACTTGTTTGATCTAGAAAAAAGATCTATTCCTTTATATAAATATTATTGAATAGAATGAGCACCAAGTTTTCAATCAATTTACAGATAAAGTTATAATCAAAAATGGCTTAATTATTAAATTCTACACAAAAATACGCGAAAATGCACTCCGTGCAGGTTATTTGAAAGTAATATTTTCCGAAAGAAAAAAAATGGCTGAGCAACCCTATAATTTTAAAGAAACACTTTTTTTACCTAAGACAAACTTTCCCATGCGAGCAAGTCTTCCGACTCGCGAGCCGGACTGGATAGCGCATTGGGAAAAGTTGGATATATATCATGAGCTAAGGAAAAAATCGGATGGAAGAAAGGTTTTTGTTCTGCATGATGGCCCACCTTACGCGAATGGTCATTTACATATAGGTCATGCTTTAAACAAAATACTGAAGGATTTTGTTACCCGCTCGCAGCAGATGCTGGGAAAGGATGCTAGATATGTACCTGGTTGGGACTGTCACGGTTTGCCGATTGAATGGAAAATAGAGGAAAAATATAGATCAGAAGGTCTAAGTAAAGACGATGTTTCGGTAAATGAACTTCGTGCCAATTGTCGAAAATTTGCAGAAAAGTGGGTTGGGATACAGAGAGAAGAATTTAAGAGGTTGGGAATAATCGGCAATTGGGAAGACCCATATATGACAATGGACTTTCAATCAGAAGCTATTATTGCAGATGAGTTTATGAAATTTGTTATGAACGGTCTATTGTATCAGGGATCCAAACCCGTAATGTGGTCACCAGTAGAAAAAACAGCACTTGCTGAAGCTGAAATAGAATATCATGAACACAAGAGTCATACCATTTGGGTAAAATTTCAAATTGCCAAGGGACCGCTTGCGGATGCGTCAGTTGTTATTTGGACTACAACCCCTTGGACAATTCCTTCGAATAAGGCAGTGGCATTCAACAAAAGTGTTGCCTATGGATTATACAGAACTGTGAAAACACAGGAAGAATGTTGGACACGTCCAAATGAGCGTTTTATACTCGCTGATAAGCTGGCCTTGGAGTGCTTTACACAAGCACGGGTGGAAAAATTTGAGAGAATATCAGATGTGAGTTTTGATCAACTCGCTGGTATGTCCTTAATACATCCTTTCAGCAACGCACCTGGCTCAGAGGGTTTTTGGAATTATGATGTGCCTATGATCGATGGCGACCATGTGTCTGACGATGTAGGAACTGGTTTTGTCCACACAGCGCCAAGCCATGGAGCGGAAGACTATGACGCTTTTGCACAGCGTGGGTGGACCGATCGATTAACCCACAATGTCAAAGAGGATAGCAGTTTCGCTGGTGAAGTGCCGTTTTTCTCGGGACTTCAGGTTTTTGACCGAAAAGGAAAAGAAGGAAAAGCCAATGGAGCAGTAATAGAAAAGTTAGTAGAGGTTGGACGGTTATTGGCAAGAGGACGGCTGTTACATTCTTATCCACATAGCTGGCGTTCGAAGGCTCCTGTAATCTTTAGGAATACGCCTCAGTGGTTTGTCTCTATAGATAGTAACCCCAATGATGACATGAACTGTTGCGGCGAAACTGTGCGAGAAAGAGCAATTCGCTCGATAGATGAACTGGTTAAGTGGACCCCTGTTTCGGGTCGAAATAGGCTTCATCCCATGATAAGTGCACGACCGGACTGGGTGTTGTCTCGACAACGCGCTTGGGGTGTACCTTTAACATGCTTTGTAAGAAAAGATAGGAAGCCAACAGATAAAGATTTTCTTCTTCGTGACCCAGAAGTAAACAAGAGGATTGTGACTGTATTCAAAGAAGAAGGCGCTGACTCATGGTTCGAAAAAGGATCTAAAAATAGATTTCTTGACGGTTTGCATAATCCTGAAATGTATGAACAAGTATACGATATCTTAGATGTCTGGTTTGACTCGGGTTCAACACACGCGTTCGTTTTGCGCGATAGAGAGGACGGAGCTTGGCCGGCTGATTTATATCTCGAGGGAACAGATCAACACAGAGGATGGTTCCATTCGTCTCTATTGCAATCTTGTGGCACACGAGGAAAGGCTCCCTATCTAGGAGTTCTAACTCATGGTTTCACTTTGGATGAACGAGGAATGAAGATGTCGAAATCTTTGGGTAATACGGTAAGTCCTGATCAAGTAATAAAACAGTATGGAGCAGATATATTGAGGCTTTGGGTTGCCCAGTCAGATTATACTACTGATTTGCGTATAGGACCGGAAATTTTAAAAGGCGTCGCCGACAGCTATAGAAGATTAAGAAACACACTAAGATTTTTATTAGGCAGTCTTGTTAATTTTAATGAGGAATTAGAGGTGACAAAATACGAAGAGCTCCCAGAATTAGAGAAATGGGTTTTACATCGAGTTGCAGAATTAGACAGGGTTGTAAAGGATGGTTATGAGAAATACGAATTTCAAACAGTTTTCCAGCAGCTTTTCCAATTTTGTACGATGGACTTATCTTCCTTTTATTTTGATATTAGAAAAGACACCTTGTATTGCGATTCAGAAAATTCGGCTATTAGAAAAGCATCTCGGACGGTTCTAGATATATTGTTTTATCGTTTGGTAACGTGGCTTGCTCCAGTAATGGTTTTTACTACGGAAGAAGTATGGCTAGAAAGATTTCCAGACCGAAATACATCGGTCCATTTAAGAGATTTTCCTAAAGAGAAAAGGGAGTGGAAAGACGAGGGTCTGCCTGTCAGGTGGGAAGCGGTTCGTCAGGTAAGAAAAGTTGTTACAGGAGCTATAGAGGTAGAGCGGCAAAAAAAGGTTTTGGGCTCTAGTTTAGAAGCTGCTCCAATCATTTATTTTGATAACGACGAACTATATCGGGCGGTCAACTCCATTGATTTCGCGGAAATATGTATTACGTCTGCGGTAACGATTTCTGAAGGAAGCCCTTCAAAGGAAGCATTTTCACTAGAGGAAATTCCTGGTATTTCTGTGGTCTGTACTAGTGCGACAGGAGAGAAATGTGACAGGTGTTGGAAATATGAGACTGATCTTATTACTTTCCAGCCTGGATCATCAATATGCAAACGGTGCAGGGATGTCGTCTCTCCTGTTTGAAATATATATATAAAAATTTAGGACAACCCTCAATTACTAGCCAATCTCTGAAGGGTGGGTTTTCCTAAATACTTCCATTAGACGATCTTTGTCGACACCAGTATAAATCTGAGTTGAGGAAAGAGACGAGTGCCCTAAGAGCTCTTGTATTGTTCTCAAATCACCTCCAGCGGAAAGCAAGTGAGTGGCGAAAGAATGTCTTAGCGCGTGTGGGGTAGCAGTTGCGGGAAGACCCATATAATTGCGAGCTCTAGACATAACATTTTGGATTATCTTCGGATTTAATTGCTTCCCTCTTGCACCGCGAAATAAGGGAGAGCCGGGCTTCATTTCGTAAGGACAGAGTTCGCAATACGTGTTTATGGACGATCTGGCGATTGGTAATATTGGTATCAAGCGTTGCTTCTTACCCTTACCTTCTATTTTTAAAATATCTGGTATTGGTAAAACGTTGCAGCTCAAGCCCAATGCCTCGGAAACTCTCAAACCGCACCCGTAAAGGAGAGTAAAAAGAGCTACATCCCTTGCTGAAATCCAAGGTATTTTAGATGCTTTTGCTACCACTTCGAGAAGTGTTTTTGCGTCTTTCTCACTTAAAGGCCGTGGTAGCCTATTTTCCACTTTTGGTCCTGAGAAGTTTAGTACACAGGAATTCTCTATATCTTCGCAGTCTAACAGCCATTTGTAGAAATTTTTTTGGGCAGATATCGCTCGTGAAATCGATCGAATGCTTTTATCTTGTGACTTCATAGTTACAATCCAAGCTCGCATTGTGTTTAAATCCACTGATTGCAAATTACGCTTACAAATATCACTGCCAGTGTATTCGATTAGGAATCTAAGAAAATCATTTAAGTCGGACCGGTATGCCTTAACTGTGTTAGGCTGAACAGTCTCCAGTTCTGAAATATGTTTAATCCAACGTTCTATTATATTAGAACTAGTGGTTGATATTTCTTTTTTTTTCATATTGATTAGTTATATTCATACATTATCAATATATCAAATGTTTTGCTAATCTAGCGTTACTTAACACTTAACCGTGTTAAGCCTTTAATTTTGAGCTTTTAAGATATATTGTTATTCTGAATAAGGCGTTAATTCTATCGGAATCTAGAGAGGCCGTTTATAGTGCCTATGTAAGTAGAATAAGAAAGTATTACAATATATTAGTTTAAAATTGGTGGTTGAGTAGAGTTTTTCGGACAGTAAATTAATCATTGAGTGGAATGCAAAGAGAAAATAATACAGAAGAGGAACCCTTTGATATTGAATCCACTAAATTTAATAAGGGAGATGGCGTATCGGTTCTTCTGCCAAAGACTTTTGACAAGAGTAGTCTAGATTATTTAATTCCAATTTCTGGGCTCGGAATTGGAGATTTCGTTGAGATTCCTTTGGGCTCTAAAAAGAGTGTAGGGGTAATTTGGGAGCGACGGCAAAGTAATTTAGATTATAACAAATTGAAATATATTTCTCGGGCCATCGATATCCAGCCGATGGACTACAAATTTAGAAGATTCTTAACTGAATTCGCGAGGTACAATCTTATACCACTTGGGAAGGCTTTTAGGTTGGTTACTGCGGGTCAAGATTTATTAAGCCTTACTAGCTACAGAAAGACTTATCAATCGGGAAAAACAAATGTAGAAGATATAACAGCTAGACAAAGGGAAATTGTTTCCTTTTTTAAGCAAAATCCAGAGCAGAAATTTAGTATGAAGCAACTGATAAGGAACTTGAAAACATCTTCGACTACTATTAATGCACTGTGTCGATCTGGTCACATAACCTGTACGACTGAGATACTTGAAGAGCCTGATAAACTTTGCGTTGGAAGTTATAGTCATTCGCTATCGGACAAGCAGAAAGTCGTTTCTAATAAGTTGAAAGAAGCTGCCAACTCTAACTTATTCAAAGTAACGCTCTTAAGAGGCGTCACAGGATCAGGAAAGACAGAAGTTTATATGGATGCGATCTCAGCTACTTTAGATAAGGGGAAACAGGCGCTGGTTTTAATGCCAGAGATTGCATTGACCATAGATTTAGTAAAAAGAGTAGGTGAGAGATTTGGGATGAAACCCAGTGAATGGCACTCTGGAATTTCTCTAGCTGACCGTAAGCGTTTGTTCAAGGCCGTGTCTATGGGCAAGGTTAATCTCATTGTAGGAGCAAGATCAGCCTTGTTTTTACCCTTTCTAAATTTGGGTTTAATAGTTGTTGATGAAGAGCACGACAGCTCCTTCAAGCAAGAAGAAGGCGTATGTTACAATGCCCGAGATATGGCTGTTTTGCGCGGTTCGACGGGAAACTTTCCTGTAATACTTTCGTCAGCCACCCCTAGTTTAGAGTCTTGGGTAAATGCAGAAAAAGGAAAATACGACAGAGTTGATTTAACCCACCGCTATCGGAACTCTAGTCTGCCCAAGATTTCTATCTTAAACCTGCGAGAGGATGAATTAGAGGTTAATAATTGGATATCAAACGGTGTAAAGTCTATGATAACTTCTCGGCTAGAGGCAGGTGAGCAAAGTCTCTTATTCTTAAACAGAAGAGGTTACGCGCCCATAACTGTCTGCAAAAGTTGTGCAAATCAGTTGGGTTGTCCAGTTTGTGACACTAGATTAGTTCAACATAGTTATGGTGTTAAACTGCTTTGCCATTTGTGTGGCTTTACGGCAATGCTTCCAAATGAATGCCCTAAATGCATGAAAATAGTTGAATGGAAGGCTGTTGGACCAGGGGTAGAGAGGCTAGCAGAGGAGTGTCTAAAGCTTTTTCCCTCCGCCAAGGTTGGAATATTATCTTCTGACAATATACAGAATAATAGTATTTTAAAGGAAAAGATTAGAGAATTTTCGTCCGGGAAAGTGGATATAATTATAGGGACCCAGCTTATTTCAAAAGGGCACAATTTTCCCTATATTACATTCGTAGGAGTCATAGATGCTGATTTAAGCTTGCAAGGGGGGGACCTTCGCGCTGCTGAGAAAACTTTTCAATTGTTAAGACAGGTTTCAGGTCGTGCTGGCCGAGGCAAAAGGCCTGGAGAGGCTATAGTTCAAACATATGAACCAGAGAACTTAGTATTGCGATCGATTGTTGACTATAACGATGAAAAATTCTGGAAACTGGAAGCTAGCGAGAGAAAATTCAATGGTGCTCCTCCATTCGGGAAATTGATAGCAGTAATAATTTCTTGTGAGAATAAGAAAGAGCTCATGGGTGTTGGCCGTGAGATGGCAAAACTATGGGAGACTATGAAGTCTTCAAAAGTAACACTCTTTGGTCCTGCTCCAGCTCCAATATCCAGAATAAGGAATAGGTATAGACTACGTTTTCTTTTCAAGTTAAATAAAAGTCTAAAGACACAAGATAGAATTCAAAAGTGGCTTGATAGATTATGTCTCCCGAGATCAGTCAGATTGACAGTAGATGTCGACCCTATAAGTTTTTATTAGAAAAAAGTTTTTCGAGAAAAACAATTTTTTGTAAAGATTTAAAAGGTTGCATTTTAATGAAATCACTTCATAAACATATTGGATAGAATCTAATTTCAACTAACCTGTTAGGTTGATGGCAAAACTTCGGGAAAAATTAAATGTCATTTAAGCATGTCGCTCTAATTGGTCTAGGTTTGATCGCCTCCTCAATATCTTTGGCTCTTAGGAGAAATAAATCAGAATTACGAATAACTGGTTTTTCAAAATCTTCGGAAACTCGTGCCAAAGCCAGTAAATTAAAATTGTGTGAGGTTTTTGACAAAGTAGAAGAGGCAGTACATGGAGCTGACTTGATCATTTTATGTGTCCCAGTGGGGGCGATGGCCTCAGTTGTTACTGCAATTTCTAATTTTGTGAAGCCAGGGGCAATTATTACAGATGTTGGCTCTGTGAAATCAGAGGTGATAAATCAGTTAGTAACATTAATACCAAGTGATGCCTTCTTTGTCCCCGCTCACCCATTAGCCGGGACGGAACATTCAGGACCGGAGGCTGGCTTTGAAAGCCTTTTTGACAATAGGTGGTGTATAATTACCCCAACGGAGAATAGCCCTAGGCAAGTTGTGGATCTTGTGGTCTCGTTTTGGCAATCAATAGGCGCAGAGGTTGAGATAATGACACCGAAGCACCACGATTTAGTTTTAGCAGTTACATCGCATGTACCGCATCTTATTGCTTACACAATGGTTGGCGTTGCTGACGATTTGGCTAATGTCACAAAGTCTGAAGTGATTAATTATTCCGCGGCAGGATTTAGAGATTTTACCCGAATTGCAGCTTCTGATCCAATTATGTGGAGAGACGTATTCCTTTCTAATAAGGATGCCTCTTTAGAAGTCTTGGGACTATTTGCTGAAGAACTGTCAAATTTGCAAAGTGCTGTTGAAAGAGGCGATGGCACTTTCCTTTATGATTATTTTAGGAGAACCAGATCAATACGGCGCAGTATTATTGATGCAGGCCAGGATACCGGAGAGCCGAGTTTTGGTCGGAGGCTTAGTTAGTCTTGACCTTATCAGCTAGCATGGTGAGTTATGCTGCATATTCATAATTGAGAAGGTAGTGAACCTAGTAAGACGGGCCCTAAGAACATCTTGTTTTTATTGATCAATAGAGGCGCTGTTATGAAGCGATCGCTCGGTTTCTTTGCGAGCTCTCTAAGTATAAAACCACTTCGCAATATTTTTATTTTGTCGAGCTTAATTATATTATGTTCAGCTATGTAATTGAGCAGCGACTTCCATTCATTAACAGAAATGATTAATTTTCCATTGATTAAATTTTCTTCTGACACACTCAAGTTTCCGTTAATTTGTACGGTAGTGTTCCCAATTTGAAACTGAGAATTAATATTTGTGATACTTTTCAAGTCCAACGTTGAGTTAAGAGAGACAATGGGTCCTTGCAACGTTAAATCGCCTTCAAAAATGAATCTATTAATTAAACTGATAGTGTTTTGTTTTTTATTTTTTCTAAGTGGCGACTCTGCCTGCTTGAATAACTCTTTAAACTTGAAATGACTCTTATATAAATGACCGCTATCGGAACCGTCAAATCTTAAAGCAGCAACTGATTCTTTTAAAGATAAGTTTCTAACCCTGTTGATCGAGAATCTAAGTAACTTACTTTCTGCGACGATTTCACTTACTAGTCTTTCATTGCTTGCTTTCAGGCTAGTCCTAATTATTCCCTCATCTATTCCAAACCCGTTATGTCTAGTTTGAATTTTAATTGGTGCATTAATAGCCATTATGTGATGATTATCTTTATATATAAGAGATAAGAATGCGAGCTCATTCAGTGCTATCGACCACGTACTGTCGGTGTCAGAAATTTCTAGCTGATTTATTTTTGTGTCTAACCTGTATGGATATCCCGTGATAGAGACACCTTTATAATTCCAGTTGGTTACCCCTGACTGATTTTCAATGAAGGTGTCTATGTCGGCTCTAAGTTCCCTCGAAGAATAATACCAATAACCAGTCCATGAAAGAATAGAGACAAGGATTAATAGTGACAGAAAACGCATGGTTGATTTTCCTTCAAGTTATTACTGACAGAATAATTATCATTCATATGAAAGGAACGGAGTTAATCCTGTTTATAATACTGAATTCTGATTATTAGTATTTTTTTTTTATCATTTTTATTTTACAATAGGGATCAGAAAGTAAACCATTTACTAATTGGATGATGTCTTTCTACTGATATTGTTGCATCTAAAACCGAGGATTTTTTCGGAGTACCGACTGTTGACAGAAGAAGTACCATTACGAGAGTCAAAGGAACTGGTATTTAGCCAACCAACTCGTCAGACAGTTCTGATGGTATTAGTCTTAATTGCCGTTTTTACGGGTGCGTATTTTATGTTTCCATCGATATCACCTATTTTTTTAGCTGCTCCATATTTAAATGGCTTAATAGTAGGCGTTTTTGTGCTCGGAGTTTTGTCATGTTTTTTTCAAATTTTTTCAATTGTTAGCTCTGTAGGTTGGATTGATGGTTTTGCGCTGGATCGTCCTGGACACGAGTTCTCTACACCGCCTCGGCTATTATTAACGCTTGCATCTTTGTTGAGAGACAATCGAGCACGTAAGGCGCTTAACGCCACTTCAGCAAGGTCAATTTTAGACTCGGTTGCCACTCGCTTGGACGAGGCGCGGGATATCACCAGATATATCATAAATCTTTTAATTTTTTTGGGTCTTCTCGGTACTTTTTATGGCTTAGCAACAACTGTTCCAGCTGTAGTGGAAACGATAAGGACATTGGCGCCAAAAGAGGGACAGACTGCGATTGAAGTTTTCGACAAATTAATGAGTGGGTTGGAGAATCAACTAGGAGGAATGGGAACGGCCTTTGCTTCATCGCTTTTGGGCCTTGCAGGGAGTTTGGTTGTAGGTCTATTAGAGCTTTTTGCAGGTCATGGTCAAAATCGATTTTATATGGAACTAGAGGAGTGGATTTCATCCTTCACAAGAGTAAGTTTAGTAGCATCAGAGGTAGAACCGGCTCCAGATAATGCAGATTTAGCGCGAGATGGATTAATATACCCTCCTGAGCAGTTTGAAGCTTTTAAGTCTCTTATTGTTCAGGGTGAAACTACTCGACAAAAAACTGATGCGCAGATGGCTGAACTTGTCGATTTAGTGTCACGGATGGCTGTTGTCGGATCTGGTGATTCAAAAGCAGCAAATATTGCTCAGACAGCATTGAATTCTAAATCATTGCAAGCACTTCTAGACAGTCATTCGGAATTGGTTGACTTGTTAAGAGAACGTAATACTGACGAAAGCTCGGCAGATTTTGACTCAAGATCGCGTTTGCGTAATATTGATATTCAACTAGCGAGAATTCACGAAGAGTTGAACGCAGGAAGGCAAGACACCCTGGCAGAACTTAGGGCGGACATGTCAGAATTAACAAATGCAATTCTTCAGTTGGCGAAATCGCGAAGATCTAAAGATTAGGGGTCGGCATGGCACTAATTAGACGATCAGGGGCGAGATTTACAGCTAATATTTGGCCGGGTTTTGTCGATGCTATGACGGCGATATTGCTTGTACTGATGTTTGTACTGTCGATTTTTATGATTGTCCAGTCGGTACTGCGAGATACCATTTCTGGACAAAATTCGGAATTAACCATTTTAAGTAAAGAATTAAGTATTATCAGAAATAAATTGACATTAGAGCAAGAGCGCTTGTTGAGATTAAATATTGAATACGAACGCAAACTATTTGACTTAGCGGATGTAGAGTCAAACTTAAGCCTTCAAAAGGCGGAAAACCTTGAGCTAGATAATAGCTTACGAGAAAAAAATTCACAGGTAAGCGCTCTTGAAGTTAGTTTAGAAGCTTTAGAGAACAAATTAATAACCGTTTCAAATCAATTGTCGGAAAAAAAGGTTACTCTTTCTTCATTGGAGAAGATTAATGAAGAAACGAGTAAAAAATTACAAATGGCTGTTTCAGCTTCTGAGGAAAGGCTTGCGCTACTCTCTGCTTTGAGGCTTGAGTACAATGCTGTTCAAACAAAAGTAAAGGATTTTGAAACAAAAGTTTTCGCTTTGCTTGCTAGAGATGCTGCAAAAGAAGCTAGATTGAAAGATGCAACGGTTGAAATTCAAAATCAAATATCAAATAGGCAGATGGCAGAATTAGCCCTAGCGAAGGCACGCGATGAGATTGATCAAGCAGCCGAGCGTGCACGACTGTCCGCGGCGAAAACTGAAGCTCTGGAGGCGTTGGTTGCAAAGTTTAAGGCTGATCAGCTTATTTTAAAACAAAAAAATTCAGACTTAATGCTCTCTGTGGGACGCGAAAAAAATGCTTCTGAAAAGCTAAAAGTTTCCTTGAGTGAGAAAGAGAAGCAAATAGCATTTTTGGCTCGAGATATTCGTGAGAAGGATCAAATGCTAGATAGTGCAGCGAATGAAAAAATTGTTGAACAAGCGGCTATAGCTGATCTGAAAAGAAGATTGGAAGAAGAAAGCGAAGAAATATCCGTGCTCACGCTTGCATTAGAATCTGAAAGACAAAAAGCGATGGAGATTCTTGCATTGCTTGCGTCAGCTGAGTCAGTCAAAGATAAATTGAAGAAAAGAAATACGAGTTTGGATGCTGAAAAAACGTCTGCAGAAAAGAAACTCGAGGCGAAAAAACTTGCCTTGCAAGAGGCTAGAGCGCAGATTCTAAGAGAAAAAAACTTGACGAGTGCATCCATCTTAGAGGTAACAAGACTAAAAAATATCTCTGCTGGACTTATCGAACAAATTGCAGATTTGCAACAAATTCTTGACACATCAGAACTTAGGGAAAAAGAAAACAAAGTACAAATAGAGAGCCTTGGTAATAGACTAAATAGAGCGTTGGCTCAGGTCGCGTCAGAACAAAAAAAGCGGGCTGAGATGGAGGCAAAAGAAGTAGAAAGATTGAGGCTGGAGGCTAATGATTTAAAGAATTATCGATCGGAATTTTTTGGTCGGTTGAGGAAGATTCTTGGAAACAAAACGGGTATTGAAATTGCAGGAGATAGGTTTGTTTTTTCTTCAGAGGTTTTGTTTGAACCTGGATCTGCAACTTTAGGCGCAGATGGGAAAATTCAGCTGGGTAAGGTTGCTTCGGTGATCAGGGAAGTTGCTGGCGATATACCAAAAACCATAAATTGGATATTACGTGTTGACGGTCATACAGATATTCAACCTCTCGCTGAAACAAGCAGATATTCTGATAATTGGGAACTTAGTCAAGCTAGAGCTTTGTCGGTCGTGAAGTATTTGATAACTTCAGAAGGGCTTGAGCCTCGAAGGCTAGCTGCGGCCGGATTTGGTGAGTATCAACCAATTTTCAAGGATTCTTCCGAAGCATCACTGGCAAGTAACAGAAGGATAGAGTTAAAGCTAACCGAAAGATAAGAGTTTAACGCCAACAAATTAATCGGCTGTAAGCAGTGGTGGCTTTTTTGTGGTAAGCCTAATCTTTTCTGGTTTCTGAACATGAAGCTCTATTTCTTTGTTTTTCACAGAAACTCTTACTACGCCGCCCTTAGATAATTTGCCAAATAGAAGGTCTTCAGCGAGAGGTTTCTTTATATGCTCTTGGATCACACGTCCTAGAGGTCGGGCTCCCATTTTGGAGTCATATCCCTTATTTGCTAACCATTCCGCCGCTGACCGAGTTAACTCTATAGTTACATTCCTCTCCATTAACTGAGCCTCGAGTTGTAATATGAATTTATCTACGACCTGTAGTATTTTTTCCATTGGCAGATTTTCAAACGTTATTATTGCATCCAATCTATTTCGAAATTCAGGATTAAAAAGTTTTTCTATTGCTATTTTGTCTTCACCTTCTCTTTTAGAACGGCCGAAACCAATAGCCTCTTTAGCTTGCTCTGCTGCCCCTGCATTCGAAGTCATTATGAGTATAACATTTCTGAAGTCCACGGTCCTTCCGTTGTGGTCTGTAAGTTTTCCGTGGTCCATCACCTGAAGAAGTATATTAAACACGTCCGGATGAGCCTTCTCTATTTCATCAAGAAGTAAAACGCAAAACGGGTGCTGATCAACTTTATCTGTCAGCATTCCTCCCTGATCAAAACCGACATATCCTGGCGGCGCACCTATAAGTCTGGATACAGCATGTTTTTCCATATACTCTGACATGTCAAACCTTAGGAGCTCAATACCTAAAGTATCAGCCAATTGTCTGGCCACTTCCGTTTTCCCTACGCCTGTGGGTCCGGTAAATAGATAATTACCAATGGGTTTTTCGGGTTCACGTAAACCAGCTCTAGCCAACTTAATCGCCGAGGATAAAGATTCGATTGCCTTATCTTGACCAAACACCACTCTTTTTAGGGATTGTTCCAAATCTCGCAAAACCAAAGTATCGTTTTTTGACACATTCTTAGGAGGTATCCGTGCTATTTTTGCTATAACCTCTTCTATTTCTTTAACCCCAATGGTCTTTCTCCTACGGTTGTCTGCCACTATCATTTGCGCGGCCCCTGCCTCGTCTATAACATCGATTGCTTTATCAGGGAGCTTTCTGTCATGAATGTAACGCGCAGACAAGTCGACAGCTGCTTTGATTGCTTCATTCGTAAAACGAATGGCGTGGTGATTTTCAAAATAAGGTTTTAACCCATTTAATATTTTTATAGAGTCGTCGACCGAAGGTTCGGTGATATCTATTTTTTGGAAGCGCCTTGCTAACGCTCTGTCCTTCTCGAAATGTTGCTTAAATTCTTTAAAAGTGGTCGAACCCATACATTTAAGTTTTCCGTTTTGTAATGCCGGCTTCAAAAGGTTTGATGCGTCCATTGCTCCACCTGAAGTAGCTCCGGCTCCAATGACTGTGTGAATCTCATCGATGAAAAGCACAGAATTTTCCTTGCTCTCGAGCTCCTTCATTACGGATTTCAATCTTTCTTCAAAATCCCCTCGGTAACGTGTTCCGGCTAACAAAGCTCCCATATCAAGAGAATATATGGTGGTGTTTGACAGTACTGTTGGAACCTCCTCTAAGGTTATTTTCCGTGATAATCCCTCAGCGATAGCGGTTTTCCCAACTCCAGGATCACCTACTAAAATCGGGTTATTTTTCCGTCGACGACACAATATTTGGATGCATCTTTCGACTTCGTGCTCTCTACCAATTAGAGGGTCTATGTCCCCGTCTTGTGACTTCAAGTTTAGATTGACACAATATTTTTCCAACGCCGTCTCTTTACCTTCACTTGTAGAGTCTGAAACTGTTTCTGCTTCAGAATCTGCGCCCGATAGAGGACGTTGCTCGGTGAATTTGGGATTCTTTGCAACACCATGCGCTATAAAATTAACTGCGTCATACCTTGTCATGTCTTGCTCTTGAAGAAAATAAGCTGCATGGCTTTCTCTTTCTGCAAAAATTGCTACCAACACATTTGCGCCTGTCACCTCACTACGACCCGAACTTTGCACGTGGATGGCGGCTCGCTGGATTACCCTCTGAAAGCCTGTCGTTGGAACAGCTTCGGATTCTGTTGTACCAGACACAAGGCTGTGCAGTTCATTATCCAGGTACTCTATTATTACCTTTTCTAATTTTTTGATATTCACATCACACGCACTCAGTACTCTCGCGGCATCTGCCTCCTCCAAAAGAGCCAATAGTAAATGTTCTAAGGTTGCAAGCTCGTGTTTGCGATTATTTGCAAACGTTAGCGCTTTGTGAATGCTGGCTTCAAGAGAACTGGTAAAGGATGGCATGCTTACCTCAAATAACCGTTTTATTTTTTCAAATTCGTTTTACGTTTAATACATTATATATACCAAATCAGAAAATTTGTAGAAAGTTTAAGCGTTTTTTAGCGTTTTTTTTTGTTTTTCCGTTTGCTAAAATAATCATAGTATGATTTATTCTTTCTTTACAGATACTTATCGATCTTAAAAATAATCTTTCATCTCTCGCAATTTTGAAAAAACTTCAATTTCAGTGTGGCCTAACATTTTTAGTTTTTCCTGAATTTCTCTACTATTAGTTCGTAGAAATGGGTTCGTACTTTTTTCTAGGCCCATTGAAACAGGAACATTCGGAATCTTTTTTTGAGAGTTTTCGAAAATTGTTTTTGCTCTATCTACCAATTGAGCGTTACTAGGTTCCACCTCTAATGCAAATTTAGCGTTCATAGCGGAATACTCGTGCCCAGAGTAGATCATTGTATCGTCAGGGAGTAACATTAAGTTTTTTAAGCTTTTAAACATTTCAGCTGGGCTCCCCTCAAACAATCTACCGCAACCCAATGTCATCAAGGAGTCGCCCGTGAATGCAATTCTCTCTGATTGACAAAAATATGCTAGATGTCCGGAGGTGTGGCCTGGTACTTCCAAGCATTTAAAAATAAGTCCCCCAACAGAAAATTTTTCTTTGTCAGATAGCTCAATATGAAGCTTTGGAAGTCTGTGAACGTCTTTTTGAGGTCCGAGCAACACAGGATCATAAATTTGCTTTAGCTCATCAACAGCATCGATATGGTCCGAATGGTGGTGCGTAATTAAGATGAAGTCTAGTTTCCAATTTTTTCCTTTTAGAGCTGTTAAAATTGGCCCTGATTCGGGAGCATCAATTAAAGTGGTCTTGTTTGAAGATTCGTCATGTATTATATATGCATAATTGTCGGCTAAACAGGGTATTGTCAAAATTTCTTTCTTCATATTAATATCCTGATTATTTTAGCCGAGACGACGGGATTTTATAATGCAGTAAAGTTGATGTTTATGCAATGCATTTGGACGTAACTGAACTAAACAAATTTTATTGCCGAACCAAGCTGGGGCGTCTTACAAAAGTGACGCTCCAGGATTTGCTTTCTAAGATCTGGGCCGAACCACGGATTGGTACCTTAGTTGGGTTTGGCTTTGCTGCGCCTTTTTTGGGACCACTACAAAAGAAAGCGAAAAATGTCTTTTGTTTGATGCCTGGTCAACAGGGCGTAATTTCATGGCCGAATGAGAAGAACAACGTTAGTGTTTTGGTTGAGGAGACATCTTGGCCGCTTGAGACAGAGACCGTAGATCGGCTTGTGATTGCGCATGGTCTTGAGACGTGTGATCGACCGAAGGCCTTATTACAGGAAATTTGGCGAGTTTTGCGGCCATCTTCTCGGGTTCTATTTATTGTTCCAAACAGAACAGGACTTTGGGCAAGAAACGATTTTACGCCTTTCGGATACGGCCGACCTTACACAATTGCCCAAGTGGAGAGACAATTAATAGAGAATCGATTTACCATCGAGCGACACTTTGCAGCTTTGTATGCACCACCATCAGAAAAGCTGTTTTGGCTAAAGAGTGGTAAATTTCTCGAGCGTCTTGGCAAAAAATTTGGCTCCCGAGTTATGGCTGGTGCGATTGTGATAGAGGCAAGCAAACAGCTTTTTGCCATGCCAAAGGTTGGGCTGAGAGAGACTATAAGTGCTCCACTGGATGTCCTCGAGGATTTCGCTAAGCCAAAACCAGTGTCAAGAACTAATTCAAATAAATAAAAAGTATAGTAATTATTTCAAAGCATATCTTGCAAGAAATCAATGCGTCTGTTATGCAATCTTTTAAAGTAGTGAGCTTGCGACGGCTCTTAGTGATAAAGTGATACTCTGACAGTATTTTTGAAAGGAAAGCTGTGTCTGATTCAGTAGCCATAATATCGGGTGTTTCTGGTAGATACGCATCTGCATTATTCGATTTGGGTGAAGAGCTAAATTGTCTAGAAGATTTCGAGCGAGATATGGAGAGTTTGGCTAAAGCTCTAACGGTTAGTGAAGAGTTTATAAATCTTATCCGGTCCCCACTATACAAAAGAGAAGATCAGGAGAAGGCTGTGGTGGAAATATGCGATAAATTAGGGTGCGCAAAGAATACACGAAGTTTGCTTTGTTTGATGGCGAGAAAGAGACGGTTATCTGTATTGCCAAATTTGATAGAGGACTTTAGATCACTGCTCGAGGATGCCCGAGGGGAGATCCGTGTGGAGGTAGTGGCTACCGATAAACTTGCAAGCGCTCAAAAAGATGATATCGAAAAAATCGTCTCAAAAAGCCTTAGCAAAAAAGTTAAACTGGAAACAAAAATAGACAAATCGATAATTGGGGGCTTAATTATAAGGATTGGTTCTAAAATGATCGACTCGACCGTACGGTCTAAATTATTGAAAATGCAAACCATGATGAAAGAGGGAAACTGATGAATATTCAACCATCAGAAATATCAGCGATTTTAAAGGATCAGATTAAAAACTTCGGTGAAGAAGCAGAGGTTTCGGAAGTAGGCCGCGTATTGTCCGTAGGTGATGGTATTGCGCGGGTGTATGGCCTAGATAATATTCAGGCGGGCGAGATGGTTGAGTTCCCAGGTAACATAAGGGGAATGGCTCTAAATCTGGAGATAGATAACGTCGGAGTAGTTATTTTTGGATCAGATAGAGACATTAAGGAAGGTGATGTTGTAAAGCGAACAAATGCAATCGTCGATGTGCCTGTCGGTGATGAATTATTAGGCAGAGTAGTGGATGGATTGGGGAATCCCATAGACGGGAAAGGTCCGATAAAGGCCTCTGCTCGCGCAGTGGCTGATGTAAAGGCCCCAGGCATTATACCACGCAAGTCAGTGCATGAGCCTATGGCGACTGGATTAAAATCGGTAGATTCTTTAATACCCATAGGTCGAGGACAAAGAGAACTTATTATAGGCGATCGTCAAACTGGCAAAACTGCCGTTGCCCTAGACACAATTCTTAATCAGAAAAGCTATAATGATGCGGCAGGAAAAGATGAGTCAAAGAAATTGTATTGTGTGTATGTAGCGATTGGTCAGAAAAGGTCCACAGTTGCTCAGCTGGTCAAGAAACTTGAGGAGACAGGTGCTATAGATTACTCAATTATTGTGGCCGCTACCGCTTCAGAGCCAGCACCTTTGCAATTTCTTGCGCCCTACGCTGCTACATCCATGGCTGAACATTTTAGAGATAATGGAAGGCATGCATTAATAATTTATGATGATCTTTCGAAGCAGGCGGTAGCATACAGACAGATGTCCCTATTATTGCGTAGACCTCCGGGAAGAGAGGCGTACCCAGGAGACGTTTTTTATTTGCACTCGAGATTGTTGGAGCGCTCCGCAAAGCTTAGCGATGATCAGGGTGCAGGATCTCTCACAGCTTTACCAATAATTGAGACGCAGGGCGGGGATGTGTCCGCCTTTATTCCCACTAATGTTATTTCGATAACTGATGGGCAGATATTTTTAGAAACAGAGCTTTTTTATCAAGGTATTCGTCCGGCAGTAAACACGGGCCTGTCCGTCTCCCGTGTTGGATCCTCTGCGCAAACAAAGGCTATGAAATCGGTAGCTGGTTCCGTAAAGCTTGAGCTGGCGCAGTACAGAGAAATGGCTGCGTTTGCACAATTTGGTTCAGATTTGGACGCATCAACTCAAGCTTTGTTAAACCGAGGAGCAAGGCTAACGGAATTACTTAAGCAGCCTCAATACTCACCTCTCACCATCGCGGAGCAGGTAATAATAATATATGCAGGAACTAAAGGGTTTCTCGATGACATTGAAGTTGGGAGAGTAAAGAGTTTTGAGACCGGCCTTCTTAACCACCTAAGGAATAATTGTAAGGAGCTTTTAGAAGACTTAACGAAGAACGACCGAAAAGTGGAAGGCGACCTTGAAGAAAGTATCAAGACGGAAATAGAGAAATTCTCTGCAAATTTTTCATAATCTCAGCGTACAATGCAAGACAGGAACTGGGTTAAATGCCAAGTTTGAAAGACCTAAAAATAAGAATTGAGAGTGTTAAATCGACACGAAAAATTACTAAAGCTATGCAAATGGTAGCTGCGGCAAAGTTGCGCAGAGCACAGGAGACCGCTGAGTCCGCCAGACCTTATGCAGAGAGAATGAGTGAAGTTATAGGGAACTTGGCACAGGGCTTTATAGATCGTGACGACTCTCCAATCTTATTGTCTGGACGTGATATAATAAAAACATCACTAATAATAGTAGCAACCTCTGAAAGGGGGCTGTGCGGAGGGTTTAATTCCTCGATAGTCAAAATGGCTAAAGCAAAAATTAATGGGCTTTTAGAGGAAGGAAAAGATGTAAAAATTTTTACTATTGGGAAGAAAGGTAAGGAGCAGCTGAGTAGAGAATATGGTGACAAGTTTATAAGTCACTTTGATTTAGCAGCTGTAAAGTCTCTTGACTACGAGGTTGCGAGAGGAATTTCTAAGGAGATTTTGGAAGGTTTTCATAACGAAACATTCGACTCGGTCACGCTATTCTACTCACAATTTCAATCGGTTCTTGTGCAAGTTCCGACCGCGCATCAACTTATTCCGGCGTCCTTCGCCAAGTCTGATGGGGTTGAAACAACATATGACTACGAACCGGAGAAGGACACGATCTTGAAAGATTTGTTGCCTCGGTCGATCACCACGCAGATTTTTGCAGCGCTTTTAGAGAATGCAGCGTCTGAGCAAGGTGCTAGGATGTCAGCGATGGATAATGCTACAAGAAATGCGGGAGAGATGATAGATAAGCTTACCATTCAATATAATCGGTCCCGTCAGGCCGCTATAACAAACGAACTTATAGAAATTATTTCAGGTGCTGAAGCACTTTGATAATCGGAGAAACAAAATGAAAGCAAACATTGGAAAAATAACACAGGTAATTGGTGCTGTGGTGGACGTTCAGTTCGACGAAAAGCTACCTGAAATACTTAACGCACTTGAGACTGATAACAATGGGTTAACGGTTGTGCTAGAGGTGGCACAACATTTAGGAGAAAATACGGTTCGTACTATTGCGATGGATAGTACAGAAGGTCTTGTGCGTGGAGCAAAAGTAACGGATACAGATGGTCCAATAATGGTGCCTGTTGGTAACAAGACATTGGGGAGAATATTGAATGTAATCGGAGCGCCAGTTGATGAAAAAGGTGAAGTGAAGTCGGAGGAGTCGAGACCGATTCACAGGAATGCTCCAGATTTTTCAGAGCAGGCAACAGAAACCGAAATACTTGTTACGGGAATAAAAGTGGTTGATTTGCTTGCACCTTATTCTAAAGGTGGGAAAATAGGATTATTTGGTGGAGCAGGTGTAGGAAAAACAGTTTTGATTATGGAGCTGATTAATAATATTGCAAAGGTGCATTCTGGTTTTTCAGTATTTGCTGGTGTCGGAGAGCGAACACGAGAAGGAAACGACCTTTACCATGAAATGATTGAGTCGGGAGTAATAAATACGAAAAAGCTAGAGGAATCAAAGGTGGCGCTCGTATATGGTCAGATGAACGAACCCCCAGGTGCTAGATCAAGGGTTGCTTTGACTGGGTTAACACTTGCAGAGCAGTTTAGAGATCAATCGGGTACGGACGTCTTGTTTTTTGTTGACAATATTTTCCGTTTCACCCAAGCAGGCTCAGAGGTTTCTGCACTCCTTGGTAGGATACCGTCTGCTGTAGGATATCAACCAACTTTAGCAACAGACATGGGTGCTCTTCAAGAGAGAATCACATCAACTAAAGCCGGCTCTATAACATCCGTTCAGGCTATTTATGTGCCTGCTGACGATCTAACCGACCCAGCGCCAGCAACATCGTTTGCGCACCTCGATGCTACTACAGTTCTTAGCCGAGCTATTTCAGAGCTTGGTATATATCCTGCTGTTGATCCACTAGACTCAAATAGTAGGATTATGGATCCTCAGATCGTTGGTGAGGAGCATTATCAAGTCGCGAGAGATGTACAAGGGATATTGCAGCGTTACAAGTCTTTGCAAGACATCATTGCAATTCTTGGTATGGATGAACTTTCCGAAGAGGATAAGCTTACGGTTTCTAGGGCCCGAAAGATCCAAAAATTTCTTTCTCAGCCCTTTGATGTGGCAAAGGTCTTTACAGGATCCGATGGTATTCAAGTTCCACTCGATGTGACAATAGATAGTTTTAAAAGAGTTGTAGCCGGCGAGTTTGATCATTTACCAGAAAATGCATTCTATATGGTAGGTGGCATTGATGATGTAATTGCTAAGGCAGCCGCAATGGATGAAAAAGTAGCGTGAGAAGGTTTTAATGGCTGATCAGTTTCAAATAGAGTTAGTATCCCCAGAAAAAAAAGTAACGTCAGCGAAGGCTGTTTCAGTTGTTCTTCCTGGTATGGAGGGAGACATGACAGCTTTACCAAATCATTCGACTTTTCTGACAAGCCTTAGACCTGGGGTGTTAACGGTTAATGCCACGGATGCTGTGCATGAATATGTAGTTACGGGTGGGTTTGCTGAGATTTGTGGCTCGACTACAACGGTTTTAGCTGAACGTGCAATATTAAAAAAGGAAATCACTAAAGAATTTCTAGAGGCATTGATTGAAGAAGCTGAAGAAGCATTTGGTGCTGCCGACTCAGAGAGAAAGTCGGACGCTGGTTTAAGGCTAAATGACATAAGAAAGCTCGAAGAACTTTTTGGATAACTTTTCTGTCACAATAATAATAAATTGTGTCAAACAGCTGTAGCAATCTAAACCTTCAGTCTTAAGGTTGTGTATCGGTGTCAAAAAAAATGGAAAGGTTTTGATGCCGTCACGAAATAGAGCAATTACCTTCATCTTCATGACTGTTGTTTTAGATATAACTGGCATAGGAATCATTTTCCCGATTATGCCAGAGCTCCTCGAAGAACTCGGTTTGGTGAATGTCGCAAATGCGGCTGTGTGGGGGGGCATACTGGCGACGTCCTATGCTATTACACAATTTCTGTTTTCCCCTGTCATCGGAAGTATTTCGGATGCCGCCGGCAGAAGAAAAGTGCTTCTAGTGGCCTTGCTAACTTTGTCAGTTGACTACCTTATTCTTGGCTTTGCGTCTACTTTATGGGTACTGTTAGTTGGAAGAATAATAGCTGGTATAGCGGGTGGCACCGTTCCCACGGCTACAGCATATTTGGCTGACATATCAGAGCCTCATGAGAAAGCAAAAAATTTCGGCATAATCGGTGCAGCCTTCGGGGTCGGTTTTATTCTTGGGCCTGCCCTTGGCGGTGTTCTGGGAGAAATAAATTCGCGTGCGCCATTTTTTCTTTCTGCCTTCCTAACTGGTTTGAACTTCTTGTTCGGATTTTTTTTTCTGCCCGAGTCGCTCTCAGTAGAAAACAGACGGAAATTCAGAATGTCGTCGATCAATCCATTCGCAACTATCTTAAAGATTTTAAGTTTTAAGGGTCTAAGGATACCATTAGTCTGTTTCCTTGTTATTGCGATAGCTCATTGGGTTTATCCAGCAATATGGAGTTATTGGGCAAAACAGGTCTTTGGGTGGAGTTCGGGCATGATAGGCTTCTCTCTAGCCTGTTACGGAATTGGTATATCAGTTGTTCAAGGTTACATTATTAGATTATCGTGGGTCGCTAAGTTAGGTTCAAGGTTCGTTGCGACCTTTTCTTTACTGATTGGCGCGATTGCTTTATTTTGGTTGGGTCTTGTTGAGGTGGGGTGGATGGTATTTTGTATTATTCCTTTTTCTGCGTTATCCGAACTTCTGACACCTACCTTGGGAAGCTTTCTTTCGAATAAGGTTTCTGATGATGAGCAGGGAGAGCTCCAGGGAGTATTAAGCAGTTTGTCAGCGGTTACTTCTATAGTGAGCCCCTTGATTATGACTGGAATATTTAAGTTTTACTCTTCACCAGAAAGTGCTTTATATTTACCGGGCGCACCTTTTATATTTGCAGGTCTTTTATTGATACTCACTGTTCTACCACTTTGGTGGGCTATGACAGAAAAGTAATTAAAAAGGTCTATGTCGGATAAAAAGCTTCATAAATTGGTCCGAGCGTATCATGATTAAAAAGTGAAGACACTGAGCTGCCGTGTGCTATATTCAGCATCGCTTGGGCTAGCATAGGTGCGGTAGCAACAAATCTTATTTTGGTACATTTAGCAACTTCCGCCGTGGTCTCTATTGTATCAGTCACAACTAAAGATTTTATGTCAGAGCCATCTATTTTTTCTATTGCAGACCCTGATAATACCCCATGTGTAATATAAGCGTGAACTTCTGAGGCGCCTTGATTGAGTAGCAGTTGAACGGCCTTAACCAAAGTTCCCGCCGTATCACAGATATCATCAACTATAAGACATATTCGATCTTCCACAGCGCCGATAATTGTCATGTGAGATACTTCACCATCGGCGGAGCGTCTTTTATCCACAATAGCGAGATCGGCATTAATCCTTTCAGCTAGCTCTCTAGCTCTGGAAACTCCTCCAACATCTGGTGAGACAACAGTAATTCTAGATAAGTCTTTAAAATGATGTTTCGCATCAAGTGCAAAAATTGGAGATGCATAAAGGTTGTCGACTGGGATATCAAAAAAACCCTGAATTTGTGCTGCATGCAAGTCCATTGTTAAGATTCTTTCGATACCAGCCTCAGTCAAGAGATTCGCTATTAACTTTGCACTGATTGGTGTTCGTGCTTTAGTTCGTCGATCTTGCCGTGCGTAACCAAAATACGGTATCACAGCTGTAATTCTTTTCGCGCTCGATCTTCTTAAAGCATCAGTCATAATCAAGAGCTCTAACAAATTATCGTTCGCAGGATTGGAGGTTGATTGAATTATGAACATGTCTTCGCCTCTTACATTTTCAAACACCTCTACAAAAATTTCCTGATCACTAAATCTTTCCACTCTTGCGCTCACGAGTGATACTTTCGAACCTCTGTGGATTGACATTCGTTTTGCAATGCCTTTGGCCAAATTCATATTTGAATTTCCCGCAATTAGCTTTGGCTCTCCTGTTCCATTCATGATTTTCCACCATTAATTAAATTGATTGCGAACTCAACTAGCAAGGCTAATACTAACTAATCTAAAACAAATTTTGGACAAACATTACACGTACCTAACAATTATTGTTTTGATGATAAAGTCTTATCTGAAAAATTCACGAATCTAAAAATTTTTTTGATTAATTAGTGGGCAAAAACCTTATCCTAAGTTTCTTCTAGCGATCAAACAGTCCTCTTCCATTTGCTTTATCAAATCTTCGGTATTGTCAAATTTGACTTCGTCTCTCTGGAATTTAACTAGCTCGATACTTATCTCTTGACCGTAAATTCTTCCAGAAAAATTAAATATATGTGCTTCCAGATTTGGTATGTTTTTTCCAAAGGTGGGTCGATTGCCTATAGAGACAACAGATTTATATTCTCCCTTGTATTTGCCACAAAATATTTTGATTACTGCCGAGTAAACTCCAAACTTAGGAAGGTTTAAATTGTCTAGACTAATGTTTGCTGTGGGGTATCCCAGTTTATGCCCTCGTTTGTCTCCATCCAGAACTTTACCGACTATACTATATCGTCGCCCAAGCATTTTTGTTGCAAGGTCAGTATCCCCTCTCGATAGAGCGTTACGAATGGCTGTGGAAGATATTTCGGTGCCATCGTGTTTAACGGTCTCTGCTATTACGGTCTCGATCCCATATTTTCTGCATAAGTTTTTGAGGGATGTGGCGTCTCCACTCCTCTTCTTGCCGAATCTAAAATCTTCCCCAACAACCACTCTCTTCAAGTCAAAGTATTTGTGAAGTATTTGGTTTACAAAAGGTTCGGCTGTCAATGAAGAAATCTCATTAGTAAAGGGAATTTCAATGAGCACGTCTAAACCCATCTTTTCTAGCTCTAGTACCATTCCTCTCCGATTCATTAACCTGAAGGAATCATGACTTTGAGAGAAAAATTGTCGTGGATGAGGTTCGAATGTTATCAATCCGAAGCATTGAGAATCTACGGTTGGTCGAGCTAGCTCTATAACTTGCTTGTGACCCTGATGTAATCCGTCAAAATTTCCTAATGCGACGGAGAGATCTTGTAGGTCACAATTCTCATATTTGTTGTAAGTAAAAAATTTCATCTTCGAAAAACATTATTTTAGCATTAACCAATTTGTAAGACCTTGCTCTCTATCTATTAGTCAGAGTTTATGATACTACCTCTAATCATCGTTTTCTTTTATTGTAAATATTATAATTGTAGCCTCGTGAAATTTTAAATTTTCAAGTGGTGATTTGATTACTGGAAGTGCCACATAGAGGTGGTAGGTGATACGCCTTCAGCAAGAAGAAACTTGCTCAGTTTACGTCCTTCTAGGGTGGAAGAGAACCCATCAACGGAGGTCTCTTCCCGCGAAAGTCCTCCACAAACAAAGAGAGTGGGAAAGTTGTTCGCGATCCCCCCTGAAATATCAGTATGAAGACCATCACCGACACAAAGAATCTCAGATATTTTTACTTCCGGGTTGATACTTTTTACGGCTTTGAGTGCGATATCGTAAATGGGCTGGTGTGGTTTTCCAAAATAAAATGTTTTTCCTCCGAATTTAGCGTAAGCGGCCGCTAATGCGCCGGCGCACCAAAGTCGTCTCTCTCCGTAGTCGACTTGAATGTCAGGATTTGCACAAAGCATTGGGAGATTTGCGTTCACGCCTTCTTCTAAGACTTTATTGTAATCGGATGGGTGCTCATTTAAGTCGTCTATTAGACCGGTGCATACAATGCAGGAGGCGCTATCTAATCCAACTAACTTTATCTCTTCGGTATCAGCTTTTAAATTGGATTCGGATGCATTATCAAAAAGACACAAATTCTTTTCTGGTCCTATGTGGAAAATTCTATTACCAAAAGCTCCCTTATTTAAAGCATCTCGGGCAGCGTCCCCTGATGTTATAAGGTTGTCAAAATACTTGTTTGTTATTCCCAAATGTTCTATAAACGCGACCACATTTTGTCGGGGTCTTGGGGCATTAGTCAGCAATATTACTGTACCGCCGTTTTTCCTAAAATCAAGAAGCGCATTCAAGCTCTCGGGGAAGCTTTTGGTGCCATCATGAAGACAGCCCCAAAGGTCACAAAAAATCGCTTTGTACTTATTAGATATCTCTTGAAAGTTCTCAATGATGCTGCTCATTCTCTTTATTAATAGCTAACTTTAGGGAAAAACAACCGCAAACTTTTCTTATTTCAAATAAATTTAATTTTTTTTGTCTACAGATGTTGACTCTCAGCCTCTTCGTACCTATATCCGCTACTGCTAGCACTCAACGGTGGCGAGTGCTAGGAAAAGTTTTTGCCACCTCAACTATTGGAATACTCAAAAAGGAGCGTCTTCCATGTCATTTACACCTTTGCACGATCGTGTAGTAGTTCGCAGATTAGAGAGCGAAGAAAAAACTGCCGGAGGATTAATAATTCCGGATTCGGCCAAAGAAAAACCAGCAGAAGGAGAAGTTGTTTCGGTGGGCGCTGGAGCTCGAGACGAAGCAGGTAACCGCATATCTATGGATGTAAAAGCCGGAGATAAAGTGTTGTTTGGGAAATGGTCAGGTACCGAAGTTAAGATTAATAATGAAGACATGTTAATCATGAAGGAAAGCGATATTTTAGGCATTATTGCGTAGCATTAGTGCTGAACATTTTGAAACGAATTTTGAATAGGAGCCGAAAAAAATGGCAGCTAAAGAAGTAAAATTTAGTACAGACGCCCGAAACAAAATGATTCGGGGCATAGACGTGTTAGCCGACGCAGTTAAGACGACACTTGGGCCAAAAGGTAGGAATGTCGTGTTAGATAAGTCGTTCGGAGCGCCACGGATTACGAAGGATGGCGTTACGGTAGCAAAAGAAATAGAGTTAGAAGACAAGTTTGAAAATATGGGCGCACAGATGGTCAAAGAGGTAGCGTCGAGAACAAATGATACTGCTGGGGATGGGACAACGACGGCTACAATTCTCGCGCAGTCAATAGTTCACGAGGGCTTAAAATCAGTCGCTGCTGGAATGAATCCGATGGATCTTAAGCGTGGTATTGACACGGCGGTAGAGAAGATTGTGGCCGAGATAGGTAAAATGTCTAGACCCGTCAAAGACTCGGATGAGGTAGCTCAGGTTGGAACTATATCTGCAAACGGAGAGTC
>JAYZEV010000013.1:0-99909 GCA_036337105.1 Pseudomonadota bacterium | reverse complement strand
TGAAAGTATTGGCGCGGTTGACGGGGCTCGAACCCGCGACCTCCGGCGTGACAGGCCGGCACTCTAACCAACTGAGCTACAACCGCTCTGGCAAAAACATAGCCATAACATTTTTCAGTGTCACATACTTTGATAACATATATTTCACTGCAAAAAAATTGTAAACACAGAAATAGTTTAAATAACACACAATAAACAAGAAAAAACAGTATCCAGAACCAAACCCACTTTAATATGTAGGCAACTTTAGTATAATATTAGGTATAAATTATGTAACAACAGTTTTTTATTTAGCAGCTTAAGAAACTGCTGGAATGGAGCTTTAACTCCGCGTGCACTACCAATGGGCCGATCCCTTACCCAAACAACCTTATTTTTTGACTTTTGGTTTGGAACTGGCCTAATAGAGCCAAATGGCACTTCTTTGAGCCAAGCACCAATGAAAGTAAACAAATAATTTTACGGAACAAAGTATTATGGAAGAATATGTTGAGATTTCTGAGGTGTCCCCACGAGACGGGATCCAAAATGAAAAAAAAATCCTAAGAACTAAACAAAAGGTTGAGCTCATCTCCTTGGCGATGTCTGCCGGTTTCAAGCGAATTGAAGTCACGAGCTTTGTTAACCCGCAGAGGGTACCTCAAATGTTCGATAGCGAGAGATTAGTCAAGAATTTACCAAGCAAACCTTCTGAGAATATTAAGTATATCGGACTTGTACTTAATAAACGAGGATTTGAGAGAGCACTAAAAAGTGGGGTAGACATTGCGAACTATGCGATAGTTGCCAGTGATACTTTTAGTATAAGGAACCAAGGTGCGTCAACATTACAAAATTTAAAAACTTTAGAAAAGATTTGGCCTGAAGCACCAAACAAAATTGAGATCACCTCGACAATTGCTGCCAGTTTCGGCTGCCCATTTGAAGGTGAAATTTCAATTAATCAGCTTTTACCCATCGTTGAATATATTGTAAAAATAGGATTAAAGGATATTTGCTTAGCTGATACAATAGGAGTAGCAACCCCAAAAGACATAAAAACTAAGTTGAGAGCAATAAAAAATAATTTCCCTCAAATTAAAGTAAGACTACACTTACACAATACAAGGAATACTGGAATTGCTAATGCTTGGGCAGGAATCGAGGAAGGAGTAACTGGTCTAGATTCTAGTTTTGGTGGTTGTGGGGGATGTCCGTTTGCACCCAAAGCAACTGGTAATATTCCGACTGAGGATCTAATTTATTTGCTAGACCGCTCTGGAATAAAAACTGGTATCTCACTTTCAAAGTCTATTGAAGCAGCGAATTGGTTAGAACGGCAGCTTAAGAAGCCTTTGCCCGGGTTATTAAAGAGTACAGATAAGTTTCCTCCAACCTAACGCCAGGAGCCTTAATAAACAGAGAGGTCGAAATAATAGAAGTTTTGGAGGTAACCAATGTCAAAAATTAATGCCGAAGTTCTCTTGCCTACAAGCGAGTTACGAAAGGATATTCCTTTTTTTACCAAGGTACTGGGTATGAAAATGGATATGATTTATCCGGCTGATGACCCAACTGTCGCCGTCTTTTCAGGTTACGGTCTTAGGATACGTATAGAGAAGGATGCTGACGTATCACCGGGACGAATCCGAATTCTATGTGAGAATCCTGAGAAATTTGCAGGAGGCGAAAGATTTTTGAAAGCGCCAAATGGGACGTTAGTCGAAATAAGCATGCTAAACCCACCGTTGGTTTTACCAGCAACTCAGCATAGCTTCGTTGTTAGAAAATTAACGGATCAAGCCCCATGGATTATTGGTCGAGCAGGCATGCACTATCGTGACCTAATTCCAAACAGGCTTGGCGGCTCAATAATCGCAAGCCATATTCGTATTCCAGATGGAGGACCAGTTCCAGACACAGTTCATTATCATACCGTCGGCTTCCAATTAATTTTCTGTTATCGTGGTTGGGTTGATCTTGTTTACGAGGACCAGGGTGAACCATTTCGTCTTAAAGCTGGAAACTGTGTGATTCAACCACCCGAAATAAGACACCGCGTGCTTTTTGCAAGCGAAAATATCGAAGTTATAGAAATCGGTGTGCCAGCAGAACATGTCACCACGATCGATCATGAAATGAAATTACCAAACCACACTAAAAACCCTGAGAGACTCTTCAAAGGACAAAGATTCGTTCACCACAAAGCAAGTGAAGCCGAATGGGAAAGTTCTCGAATGCCCGGTTTTATTAGCCGCAATACAAGCATTGCAAAAAACACTCAGAATTATGCCGGAGTTGAAATTTTGCGTTCAAACGGTACGCCAACAAAAGAAAGCTGGCATTCCAGTGATATCCTTTTTACATTTGTAATGGAGGGTACAATGATACTGGAGGGCGAGGGTAAAAGAGCATTTAAATTGTCACCTGGCGATGCTTTTGTGATTCCACCAAATTTGAAAACAACCTATAGTGACCCAAGCGAAGACCTTGAACTGCTTGAGGTTTCTCTACCAGGCACCTTTGAAACCTATTTTTCGTAATATTCTGGATGATTTTTTCAACTTCATTTTAAATTCTACGCAACCTTTATAAAATTTGGCGCATGCAAAATATCACGTTAATTATTTTTTATATAGCTTTGATTTAGATACATTTTATCTTATACCTAGGTATATGCCATAAGTATTCGCGAAAAAGTCGAGAGGGAAAAAAGAAAGCATCAGATAAACCACTTAAGGAATAACAGTTGAATATAGAAAAATACTTGATACTATCTTACAATGTTAAAAATTCTACTACCTTTACTGCTTATTTTGATCTTTTATTTCGTTTTTAAAGTTATAAGAGGTATGACAGCTGTGGCTGACATTTATAAAAAAGAAAATATAAAAGATATGGAAGAGATTAAAGTTCGAATAAATGAGCAACTAAGAAAGAATAAAACGAGAGAATAGCTTTAAAGCGGATATTACAAATATGGTAATGTAGGATAGTTTCTTATATTTGGACCTAAAGAGATAGGGCACTTATCTATTTCTTAGGAAATGTATATCTGAAAGTACAGCATTTATCTCCGTTCATTATAGTTTTTTTCCTCTTTAACGAAGCACTTGCGTTAAAACCCTCTATTAAGGCGGCGTCTCTGTTGCATGATAAAACTTTACCAAGCTCTGTTATACCGAGGGAATGATACATTTCCGCGTATTTACATCTGGTAACATTGAAATCCAACTTTTCCTCATTCTTGTCTAATATGTCGATTTCCAAGGCACCATCTTTCATCCAAAACTTCAGAGTCTCGAAAAAAGCCTCTACACCCGTTCCATACCTCTTTGCCAATTGATCACCTTGGTTTTTCGAAATTTCTAAAATTGTAGATTTAAGGATCGATACCACGCTATCGCGCCCAAACTCAGAACAAAGTGCATTAAAGAAAGGAATTATAATCCTAGCTTCTGTTTCGCGCCTAGTTAACACCCCAATCTTTTCGGTGATTTCGTCTTCAATGACACACTTACTGCTCATAAGAATTATTCTTTCTTTTTGTTTTCAGTAACTTTTCAGTGGTGAAATAGCCACTACTATCAAAATTACACCCTGCGTAAGTAGTCAATAAGGAAGATTATAGACGTAAATCTTTAATAATCCAATAGCCTATCTCCGTATTACTTAATTACTTATTGCTAGCTCCAAAAACCTGTATCAGTAAAAAGTTTTTCTTTTTAAAGTCTAGAAAAACTCTCATTTCTTATTATATCCTACCCGAATATACCACCATCCCAAAATTAAAGTTCCAGCGAATGTTAAAAGATAATAACTTCCAAATTCGATGCTAATTAAGATTTTCAACATTAAAATGTGATTAAAATAAAAACGTGGTGGCAAATAAGAGAAGCCACCTACCCTTTTTGTTCTTGTATAAAATATTGTTCTAACGAGGAAATTAACAACAATGTAGATACGTTGCCGGATGATCGTCTGGAAGCTTTGAACTACATCACTTAAGTAACTGGGCGCCAAGCGTTCGCGATTCCTTCTAACTGTCGCAATAGTATCGCCTATAAACTTGGTGCCCCTGTAATAAGGGAAATAGTTAATATTAGTTTGAGATAATTTTCCAGTAAGTATCTTTTTTGGTAATTAAACCATCTCTAAATTCCCATAGATCACATCCCAAGCAATCTAAATTTGAATTGTCTTCAAATGTACCTCTTACAATCCATTCGCTGATAGCTTTGCTGTCATCAACAATCCAATGCTTAATTTCCTCCCAACGCATGTCCGGAATTTTCTTATAACGTGCACTTAGAACTGAACCTATTTCTTCTTTTCCATGGCACACCCTTCCTTCTGGTGCAATCGGACCAGAGGCCATAAGCCAAATGCCGTCATCAGCAAAATGTGAAAGAATATAAGGAACGTCATGCAGATTAAACCCGTCTTGTATATCATCAAGTAATTGGATTGTAACTTTACTCATTCTTTATTCTTACTATTTCTAAATAAATTTATTCAGTGTCTACCTTACTTTCCAAGTCTAAATTTGGTCTTATAAAAAATTGATTTAATTAATAAGTCAACAACTTTGTCGATAGATTGCCGGAAGTACGTTGGGCGTAATCCGTCAATTGGCTGTGTATTTTTCCGATTGTTTCCACTCAACTCTATCAAAAAAATTTAGATGTGATTTAAAGAAATACTTTTAAGCCTTGCAAAAAGTGCAAATAAACACGACTGACACGAAATAACGAAGTCGATAATGGTGGGTGATGAGAGACTCGAACTCCCGACATCTTCGGTGTAAACGAAGCGCTCTACCAACTGAGCTAATCACCCACTGTTTGACCAACTAAAACTATTTGAGCCTAGTCATAATGGTTAACTAATTTAAGACAACTCTTCAAGTACTTGTTTTCTCCTTATTACATCTAGCCGTTAAGCGGTCCAGCTTAACACTCCTTGACCATCAATGCGCCACCGACGACTCCACGTCTATATCATCACCATTCGTCTGCGATGCTTGCGCCTTATCAATATCTGTAGGCTCCCAATCAATTGGCTCTGGTTTTGCTGTTAGAGCCAAGTCCAATACACTTGACACGTGTGTCACTGGTATAATCTCCAACCCTTTTTTTACTATCTCGGGTATTTCAGTAAGATCCTTGACATTTTCCTCTGGAATTAAAACCGTTTTTATCCCTCCTCGGAGGGCAGCGAGAAGCTTTTCTTTAAGGCCACCAATAGGTAGAACGTTTCCGCGCAAAGTGACCTCTCCAGTCATTGCTACGTCTGGTCTAACTTCAATTCCAGTTAACACCGATACAATGGAGGTTACCATCGCCACACCTGCAGACGGACCGTCTTTAGGTGTCGCCCCTTCTGGCACATGAACGTGTATATCAATCTTTTCAAAATCCGGCGGCTTAACTCCAATTGAGGTCGATATAGAGCGAACAAAGCTCGATGCAGCCTCGATGCTCTCTTTCATTACATCCCCAAGCTTTCCAGTTGTTTTCATTCGTCCTTTGCCGGGCAACCGTAACGCTTCAATTGACAATAGGTCACCTCCAACTTCCGTCCATGCCAAGCCGGTGCTTACACCTACCTGATTTTCTGTCTCCGCCAGGCCGTACTTAAACTTCTTCACACCAAGAAATTCGTTTATGTTCTTATGATTTACAATAACCTTACTCTTTTTGCTCTTAATAATTCTTGTTAACGCTTTGCGGCATAGCTTTGCTAATTCTCGCTCCAAATTCCTCACGCCCGCTTCACGGGTATATCGCCGTATCAATTCCATGAGACCTTTTTGCGTTAAACTAAATTCCGATTCACTTAACCCATGTGCTTTGAGCTGCTTCAAAAATAAGTGCTGATTTGCAATCTCAACCTTCTCTTCTTCTGTATACCCCGATAACTGAATGATTTCCATTCTATCTAGAAGCGGTCTTGGCATATTATAAGTATTTGCCGTCGTTATAAACATTACGTTCGACAAGTCGTACTCCACCTCTAAGTAATGGTCGGTAAAAGTCGAGTTTTGCTCTGGATCCAGAACCTCCAGCATAGCACTCGCCGGGTCACCGCGGAAGTCATGACCCATCTTATCTATTTCATCTAACAAAATAAGCGGATTGCAGGTTTTTGCTTTCTTCATTGATTGTATTATCTTACCCGGCATCGATCCGATATATGTTCTACGATGACCACGAATTTCACTTTCGTCTCTCACGCCTCCTAATGAAATCCTGATAAACTCGCGGCCCGTCGCATTGGCAACTGACTTTCCTAGCGAAGTTTTTCCAACACCGGGAGGGCCAACTAAGCACATAATCGGTCCTTTAATTTTTGTAGATCTCTGCTGTACCGCCAAGAATTCTATTATTCTTTCCTTAACCTTCTCCAAACTGTGGTGGTCTGAATCGAGTATTTCTTGAGCTTTCGTTAAATCTTTTTTCACCCTTGATCGTTTGCCCCAAGGGATCGATAACAGCCAGTCGAGGTAATTTCTCCCTACAGTAGCCTCGGCGGACATCATCGACATCCCTCTTAATTTTTTTATTTCGGCTGCTACCTTCTCCTTTGCTTCTTTGGAAAGCTTCGTTTTCGAAGCGCGGGCTTCGAACTCAGAAATTTCATCTTGTCCTTCACTAGAGTCGCCTAACTCTTTTTGAATAGCTTTCATTTGCTCGTTTAAATAGTACTCTCTTTGAGTTTTCTCCATTTGAGTTTTCACGCGTGACTTGATTTTTTTCTCGACCCTAAGGACACTCATTTCGCCCTGCATAAGACCCAAAATTTTCTCCAAACGTTCGCCCACTTCAATCGTTTCCAGCAATTCTTGCTTCTTATCAACCGAGATCCCCAAATGTCCTGCCACCGTATCTGCTAATTTTTGAGCTTCGTCAGTCTCACTTATAGCGTTGAATGCTTCCTCCGGAACATTCTTATTAAGTTTTGCATACCTTTCAAAATCCTCTACCACTGAACGCCTTAAGGCTTCGACCTCATCAGGCTTTTTTGAAGTTTCCTCTATCTTCTCTGCTTTCGCTTCAAAATATTCTCCTTCATCGAAGAATTTATCTATTTTGACCCTATGCTTTCCTTCTACTAATATTTTTACTGCCCCATCTGGCAGTTTTAGAATTTGTAAAACATTTGCGAGGACGCCAGTTTTATAAATGCTATCTACAGACGGTTCATCCTCACCCGCATCCATCTGACTAGCAAGCAAGATCGCCTTATCCTCTTTCATCACTTCTTCTAAAGCTCGAACCGACTTTTCTCGACCCACGAATAATCTTACGATCATGTGCGGAAACACGACTATATCTCTTAGTGGCAAAACCGGGTGTTTATCAATATCTTGCTCAGTCATTTTTGATCCTCTACCTAATCATTTTCCACTAGTTTGTACTTTCACAAACCTGACTTTCTTGAAAGATATGACTATCATTACAAATAATTCAAGCACAAAGATGAATTAACTTTTTGTTCTCAAACTTTTTCATAATCTCCCTCGTTCCACAAATTATAGAAGTTTGTTCGAAATGCTGCTAAGCTTCCTTTTGATATAGATTCCCGTATCTGTTCCATAAGTTCCTGATAATAATGAAGATTATGCCAAGTAAGTAATATTGATGAGATTATCTCCTGAGCTCTATTAACGTGATTCAGGTACGCTCGAGAATAACTCCTACATGTTAAACAATTGCATTCGCTATCTAGAGGTCTATTGTCATTTTTGTGACGAAAATTACGAATATTTATCGGACCTCTTCTTGTTATCGCTTGACCGGTTCGACCGGAGCGCGAAGGCAAAACGCAATCAAACATGTCCACTCCTCGAGTTACCGCCTCCACAATATCTGGAGGTTTTCCTACTCCCATAAGATATCGAGCAAAGTTTCTAGGTAAAGTTGTTGGAACATAGTCGAGCACGTCTAACATGGCATCGTGGCCCTCTCCAACCGCAAGACCACCCAGGGCATAACCATCAAAACCAATTTTGGTTAGCATGTCTACACTTTGCTGTCTCAAATTCTTATACGTACCGCCCTGCACTATTCCGAACAAAGCCTCTCCTTGGTTTTTTTCAAATTCAATTTTGGAACGTTCAGCCCAACGCATTGACATCAACATACTGGCCTCAGCTACATCCTCCGTTACTGGAAACTTGGTACATTCATCAAAGCACATTACAATGTTAGACCCTAACAAACGCTGAATTTGGATGGATCGCTCAGGCGTTAAAAGATATTCCGAACCATCAATATGCGACCTAAACTTTACGCCGTTTTCGGTTACTTTCGATAGTTTCGAAAGACTCATAACCTGAAACCCGCCACTATCAGTAAGAATCGGCAAGTGCCAATTCATAAACTTGTGCAAGCCTCCCAACGCGTCTATGCATTCAGCACCTGGACGCAACATGAGATGATACGTATTAGCGAGAATAACTTCAGCACCTATTTCGCGAACATTTTCCGGCAACATTGCTTTTACTGTCCCGGCTGTGCCAACCGGCATAAAAGTGGGGGTCTTTATATTGCCACGTGATGTTTCTAGCAATCCGCGCCTCGCTTTTCCATCTTCTGAAATTATCTTAAATTTCATTTTTTTCCCTTTATTTTGATCAACCTCTAGACGTCAGAAGTTAAATTCATGTATAAGAGCTTAACAATGAGGTAAAGATAATGAAACAGCAAAATGGACGTGAGAAGTCTGACGATAAATTGGAAGGTGCGCCACTAATAAAGCCATCTTCAACAGAGCACAAACTTTACGATGATGTTGTAAGCGCGTGTAAATCGGTTTTTGATCCCGAAATTCCCGTAAATATTTATGACCTTGGGTTGATTTATACTGTTGAGATATCGAAAGATGGAGAAGTGAATATCGTGATGACCCTAACGGCTCCCGGCTGCCCAGTGGCTGGAGAAATGCCCGGCTGGGTCTCTGACGCTGTATCAACAGTACCTGGCGTTAAGGAAGTAAAAGTAGATTTGGTCTGGGAACCTCAATGGGGTATGGATATGATGTCTGACGAAGCTCGCTTAGAACTGGGATTTATGTAATGATTAAGATTCCAGACAAGCCCCCAATCACAATAACCGGTAAAGCTGCAGAGAGAATCCGAACCCTGACGAACAAAAACAAGAAAGCGGCTCTGAAGGTTGGGATAAAGAAGGGTGGTTGTGCAGGTATGGAGTACACTATGGACTTCGTTGATAACGTCGAAATTGCAGATGAAGTCATTGAGATCGATGGCGCTCGGGTCGTGGTCGCGGCGGCTGCCCAGATGTTTTTGTTTGGGTCGGAAATTGACTACGAAGTGGGAGTTTTGGAGTCTGGCTTTAAATTTAACAATCCAAACGTCGAGGAAGCTTGTGGCTGCGGAGAGTCAATTAAGTTCAAAGACAGAACATGACAATAAAGTAAAGAATTGGCAGTAAAAAATTAACAGAGAGAAATGGATAACAAGATAAGAAAAAGTCTAGTAGCCGGTAATTGGAAAATGAACGGGGACACGCAGTCTCTTGAAATGATAAAAAAAATTTCCAAATTGGATTTTCATAACAATTGTGACGTTGCAATTTGTCCTCCTGCAACACTTCTGATGGAGGCTGTACGGAAAACTTCCGAAAGTCCCCTAATGATTGGAGCTCAAGACTGCCATCATCTTGAGAAAGGCGCCTATACAGGTGAAATTTCAGCAAAAATGCTGCAAGATTTAGGAGTAAAAATTGTTATTCTTGGACATTCTGAAAGACGACTTCATTGTCATGAGACAAATCAATTGATTAGGAGAAAGGCGACAGCCGCGCACAAGTCAAATATTCTCCCTGTTATCTGCATTGGCGAGAGCGAAACCGAAAAAGAGTCTGGGTTAACAGAGGCGGTCGTAATTGAACAAATAGCTGACTCTATGCCGGATACCAGTAACCATCTCAATACCGTCATAGCCTACGAACCCATATGGGCGATCGGGACTGGCAAGACCCCCTCACTTGAAGAAATTTATCGGGTTCACACAGCAATTAGAAACCATGTAAGAAAAAATAATGGGGAAGATATAGCTCGTCAGATTAGAATATTATACGGTGGATCGGTCAAATCAGATAACAGCAAGGAAATATTTGAAATCGCCGATGTGGATGGCGCATTAGTCGGAGGTGCCTCTTTGAATAGTGAAGAGTTTTCTAGCATTGTAAGGTCTGTGGCGTAATTTAATAAAACTTGTCAGGTTGATCTAATTTTTTTCTAGCTACAAAATCGATTAGTTCCTCTTTCACACCGGAATCGATTGGCGGCGCCACATAATTTGAAAGAAGGTAATCAACCCTCTTGGATGCAAATTGAGCTGTGTCAAAAGCACCATCGTCATGCCAAGTTTCAAATGGTTTGTAATCTAACACCTGACTCTTCCAAAACGCATTCTTAAAATTGGCTTGAGTATGTGAACACCCCAGAAAATGACCTCCAGGACCAACCTCCTCGATCGCGCTCAAAGCTTGACCGTCGTCAGACATATCTACTCCTTCAGAAAGAGAATGCAAAATGCCCAGTTGATCAGCGTCTAAAATGAATTTCTCTGGACTGCTGACAAGCCCTCCTTCCAGCCAGCCGCATGCATGAAGCATAAAATTAACTCCTCCAAGCAAGGCAGATTGTAAAGTTAGTCCACTTTCGTAGGCCGACTGAGCATCGGGTAATTTTGATCCACACAGTGCCCCACCAGACCTGAAAGGCAGTCCAAGACGCCTGGCCAGTTGACCAGCTCCAAACAATATTTTTGAAGCTTCCGGCGTACCAAAAGTTGGCGCTCCAGAATTCATATCAATCGACGTAACAAAAGCTCCAAATATAACAGGAGCGCCTTCTCGGACTATTTGCGAATAAGCTATTCCTGCCATGGCTTCAGCGAGCACTTGGGTTAAAGTACCAGCAACGGAGACTGGGGCCATTGCTCCTCCAACTATAAAAGGAGAGATTATGCACGCTTGCTTAGCTTCTGCGTATACCTCCAGCGAGCCCATCATTATAGAGTCAAATACCAAAGGTGAGTTAATATTTATTAGTGAAGTCATTACAGTATTATTTCTAACAAACTCATGACCAAAAAGAATTTTGCACATATCCACGCTGTCTTGAGCTCTTGAAGGTTCAGTAACTGAGCCCATAAAAGGCTTATCAGATAAGGTCATATGCGCAAAGAGCATGTCCAAATGCCTTTTATTCACAGCAATGTCGGTTGGTTCACAAACAGTGCCACCAGAGTGGTGTAGCCACTTCGACATATAGCCTAACTTAACAAATTTCTCGAAATCAGACATCGTCGCATATCGGCGCCCGCCCGATAAGTCACGAACAAAAGGCGGTCCGTATACTGGTGCCAAAACTAAACTATTTCCGCCTATCTCCACGGTGCGCGCTGGGTTTCGGGCGTGCTGCTTAATTTCGTGTGGTGCCGTCGAACACAGCTTACGTGCGAGCCCCCTCGGTATTCTTATAAGATCACCTTGAGTATCTGCTCCCACATCTTTCCATCTCTGAACTGCTTTTGGATTGTCAACGAATTTTACTCCTATTTCCTCGAGAACTTTTTCTGCGTTTTCTTCTATGATCTCTAAAGCTTCGTCATTTAATATTTCAAAATTTGGAATCTTTCGCCTTATGAACGATGAAAATTCATTTTTGTAAGCTGTCCGCTGTTTTCGCCTCGCAGCACCCCCTCGCGCTCCTTTAGGTCTCCGCATTTCATTGCCTGAGTTTAAAGCCATTCAAAATTCACCAACAAAAAACTTAGTTAAGGTTCTAAGCAAAAAAAGCAAAATATTTAATTAACAACAAGAAATATTTAGCTTATCAAGGAAAAAAGAAAAAAAATAGACTTGTTTGCGCCGTCTTATTAATCTGGGGCGACATTTTATTGCTAAATGGTAAAAAAAATATGAAGCCGGAATTGAAACAGTTATTGCTAATTATTGACTTTGGAAGTCAATTTACAAAATTAATTGCTCGCCGTATCAGAGAGCTCAATGTTTACTGTGCAATTCACCCTTATCACACTATCGATGTTTCGTTTATAATAAAATTGAACCCGAGAGCTATTATATTGTCGGGAGGCCCCGCAACTGTCCTAAATGAGCATTCTCCAAAAATTCCGAAGGAAATTTACGACTTATCAATACCCATTTTAGGAATTTGTTATGGCCAACAGTTAATGGCGTATCAGCTAGGTGGGGAAGTATCTAAAGGAACAGGTAACGGTGAATTTGGACGATCCTCTGTAACTAGCACCGCGCAAAATTCAGACCTGGTAAAAGGTTGGTTTTTGGAGGGAGGGGAGCAAGTTTGGATGAGCCACGGGGATACCATTTCAAGACTTCCTAATAATTTCCAGATCGTTGGTATATCTAAGAAAGCGCCATTCGCAATAATTGCAAATGAAAAGAAAAAGCTTTACGGTGTCCAATTCCATCCTGAGGTAAACCAAACTCACCGAGGAACTTTGCTTTTAAGAAATTTTATTCAAATTAGCAGTTTCGCTCGCGACTGGAATATGTCTTCATACAAAGACTACCTAATCAAAGAAATAAACGAAAAAGTGGGCACGGAAGAAGTGATTTGCGCGATATCAGGAGGCGTCGACAGCTCAGTGGTTGGAGTTCTTCTAAATAAAGCGATTGGAGATCGGTTAACATGTATTTTTGTCGACCACGGTTTACTTAGAGAAGGGGAAACAAACGAAGTATTAAAGATGTTTCGCGATAATTATAATATTAAAATACTGTACGCGGAAGAAAAAGAACTTTTCCTAAAAGCTCTTTCAGGGATTACTGACCCCGAGCAAAAAAGAAAAAAAATTGGGAATCTTTTCATTAAAGTCTTTGAAAAGTACGCAAAATCAATCGGTACAGTTAAGTTTCTAGCTCAGGGAACTTTGTATCCTGACGTAATCGAGAGTGCATCGGCGGCTGGTGCTCCCTCGGCAACAATAAAGAGTCATCATAACGTCGGCGGGCTTCCTAAGCGGATGAAAATGTCGTTAATTGAGCCTCTTCGTGAACTTTTCAAGGACGAAGTTAGAGCCTTAGGAACTGAGCTAGGAATACCACGCCAATTTATAGACCGTCACCCTTTCCCAGGTCCAGGTTTAGCTATAAGGTGTCCAGGCGAAGTGACGGAAGAAAAACTTAAAATTCTCCGTAAGGCGGATTCTATCTTCATTGATCAGATAAGGAAACATGGTCTCTACGATCAGATATGGCAAGCGTTTGTGGTACTGCTGCCGGTTCGTACGGTCGGCGTAATGGGTGACGATAGAACATATGATTATTCCTGCGTTTTAAGAGCAGTAACCTCCAAAGACGGAATGACGGCGGATTTTTTCAACTTCAATAACAATTTCTTAGGTGAGACAGCTACCAGAATTATCAATGAAGTGCTTGGGATAAACCGTGTCACATACGACATAACATCAAAACCGCCAGGCACTATTGAGTGGGAATGAGCTTTGACTTATAAGTAATTTTTTTTATCTTTATTGTTTATAATCAATGCTTTATAATAATGTTATTATTGAGTGGGAATAAACTTTTATAAAGCAGTTGGCTACTCTGAAGATGGGGTAATAAGTTTTGGCAAAAGGCTTATTGAAGATTGAGATATTTAATTTCAAAGTTCTTAAAAAATAACGATTTCTTTATTGTAATGAATTGTAACCAAAAGTTTAAGCTGCAAAGGAGAACAAAAGATGACTGAAACTGATCAACCTTATCCTATCGCACGTTATAGTTTTATGGCTAAACTGCTGCACTGGAGTTTTGTAGTTTTGTTTGCTTATGGAATATTCAAGCAAGTGGATACGATTGAGCAACTTGAAGAAATTTCTTTTCTTCAATTTGAAATAATCTTTGCGTTAGTGTTCTTAGTTTTCTTAATTTTTCGGTTTTTTTACATGTTTAGAACCCAAAAAACCTCTCTTCCTCCTAATACACCGACCGCTCATAAGTTGGCAGCAAAAGTGGTTCATTTTTCTATGTATATATGCCTAGCTGGTATAGCTTTATCGGGCCTAGCAATAGGTTGTTTTTTTTGGTTAGGCCTTAAGAGCGGTTTGATAATTAACTCACTCATCTGGATACACGAAGTAACAGTTTCGCTCATATATTGGCTTATTTGTCTTCATATTGTCGCGGCAATATACCATCGACTTAAGCAGGATGGTGTTTGGAATTCAATGGTACCTATTTGGAAAGAAAATACTAATTAGATAGCGATCGCTTGAAATAAGGAGCTTTTAAAAAAATATCTACATTGTAGTTTTACTAAAAGGACTGGCATTACGTGAACACAATAAGAACAAACGAGTTAACACCTCGCGCCGGCTACCAATCCGATGCAAAAAGGTGCGCCCAGATCGTACATAGCTGGATTGAAAAAACCGAGTGGATGCCAGACTTGTATACTCTGACGGAACTCCAAAAAATGATCGAAGCTTCAATTCCTTTCAGAAAATTCTGGGTAATAGGTACTCCGATTCAAGGTTATGTTTCTTTCAATGAAGAAAATTCACAAGTTGTGGCTCTTTATGTCGATGAACCAGGTAACGGGCGTGGGGTAGCCCTACTTGAGAAGGTTAAGGAAGAACAAGAGTACTTACAGCTTTGGTCTCACAGTCCAAACGTGCGCGCTCATCGTTTCTACTTACGTGAAGGTTTTACAAGGAGCGGATTACGTAGGGACGGCGAGGATGGTATAAAGGAAGTTCAATTCACGTGGAGTCGCTAACTGATGTTTTTTTTATTGGTTGTGACTCTTCTACTAGCTTCGCAAGAAAACTTGCGCCAATAGGAGATAAATCATCGTTGAAATCGTATAAGGCGTTATGTACATCTGGACCCTTACCCTGACCGAAGTGCAGATAAGCACCTGGTCGCTTTTCGATCATGAATGAAAAATCTTCAGCTGCCATAATCGGTTCGGCATTATCGTTTACGTTGGAGGATCCAACTATTTGACGAGCAACATTCGCGGCAAATTCAGTCTCCTTGGAATGATTTACCGTGGGCGGATACCCAAATTGAAAATCTAATTTTATTTCTCCGTTGTAGGCGGCAGCATGACCTTCACAAAGGGCTTCAAGTCTTTCTAACACAAGTTTTTGGCTGCTCTTTGAAAGAGTTCTGACGGTACCATTTATAAAAGCTTCACATGGTATAATGTTATGGGTAGTACCACCATGAATTTGAGTTATCGAAATGACCACTCGCTCTAACGCAGACAGGTTTCTTGACGAAATTGTCTGAATGGCTTGAGATAACTGAATGGCAATCATGATCGGGTCTGTCGATGTTTCAGGGTTGGCAGCGTGCCCTCCTCTGCCTAAAACCCTTATCGAAAATTCATCGGCGGATGCCATAATTGGGCCCTTATTGGTAGTTACATAGCCAAGCGGCTTTCCTGGATCATTATGAATGCCGTATATGGAATCTATCTTAAACCTTTCCATAATCCCCTCTTTGCACATTACCTCGGCTCCCCCTCCCCCTTCCTCAGCAGGTTGGAATATTAAGACTACTTGTCCCGAGAAATTTCTACTTTCTGAGAGGTAACGTGCCGCTCCAAGTAGCATTGCCGTATGCCCATCATGACCACAGGCGTGCATTACTCCAGGGGTCAACGACTTGTACTTATGATCACGAACTTCAGTTAATGGGAGAGCATCCATATCAGCTCGCAATGCTATAGTTTTACCATGTCCCGGCCCCTTAATAACAGCAACAACACCCGTTTTTGCAATGCCTTCATGAATCTCATCGACACCAAATTCTTTAAGTTTCGATTTTACAAAATCTGAAGTTTTATAGCATTCGAATCCAAGCTCTGGATTCGCGTGCAAATATCGTCTCCAAGCTTTCATATCATCTGACAAATCGCCAATCCGGTTAATCACAGGCATTAGCAATACTCCTTTAAAGTTTCTTGCTGTAATAGTGGGGTTGCTACAACTGGACTACTATTATCGACAAGTTTCTCTGACGTGTCCCTCTATCACAAAAAACTAAAAAAAGATAACAAAATTCAAATAAATAACTTTATTTAACTTTGGATTGACTTAAGTTAAATGTATTAGGTTATAGTTTAACCATTAAAGGTTATTTAATTAAACTCCAAGGACAATCTGGGCTACAATGTCAAAGAAAAATATAAAATCCATGCCGATATCTAATTTTTCGTCATTAGCAAGCTTTCTTGAAGAAGGATGTAAAGAAAAAAAAGATTGGATGATAGGGACGGAGCACGAAAAGTTTGGTTTTATAAAAAATTCAATGAAACCTCTTCCCTATCAAGGAAGCCCATCGATAAAGAGTATACTTCTTGGTTTAAAGGATGATTTTGGTTGGAGACCCATATTCGAAAACGGAGAACTGGTTGGTTTGAAAAAAAATGGAGCCCAGGTAACACTGGAACCAGGTGGTCAATTAGAACTGTCGGGAGCTCCATTGAAGTCGATTCACGCGACCTGTTCTGAAGCTTCTAGACATCTAAAAGAAGTAAAGAGTGTAGCCGAAAAAATAGGTGTCGGGTTTATTGGCTTAGGGGCCTCGCCTGACTGGAAACACAATGAGATGCCCAAGATGCCGAAAGGCCGATACAAACTAATGACCGACTACATGACAAAAGTAGGAAAGTACGGACATCAAATGATGTATCGTACTTGCACTATACAGGTAAACCTCGACTTTGCATCGGAAAAGGACATGGTTAAAAAATACCGCACCTCCCTTGCGCTTCAACCGATTGCAACCGCATTGTTTGCAAATTCACCTTTTTTTGAGGGGAGCTTGGCAGGATATAAAAGCTGGAGAGCACGAATTTGGCAAGATTTGGACGATAGTAGGACCGGGATGCTGCCATTTGTGTTTGAGGACGGAATGGGTTTCGAACGATACGTAGATTTCGCTTTAGATGTTCCGATGTATTTTGTTCAGAGAGAGGGAAAATACATTAACGCTTTGGGACAGTCGTTTAGGGACTTTATGAATGGCGCCCTTCCGGCGCTCCCAGGACAACGCCCCCTTATTTCTGATTGGGAAGACCACCTAACAACATTGTTCCCAGAGGTTAGGTTAAAACAATTTCTGGAAATGCGGGGAGCTGATGGTGGCCCTTGGAATCGAATCTGTGCTTTGCCTGCCTTGTGGGTGGGCTTACTTTACGATGAAAATGCATTAGATGCCGCCTGGGATCTTTGCAAGAATTGGACTGCTGAAGATAGAGATAACCTCAGGATTGTAGCGTCACGAGATGGTTTAAATGGGATTGTGGATAAAATTTCAATACGGAATGTCGCTTCAGAAATTTTAAAAATTAGTCGCCATGGTCTTCGGGGGCGTGAAAAATATATCATTCAAGGGAACTCGGGCGATGAAAGCCAATTTTTAGATATTCTTGACCAGTTTGTAGAAAGGTCAGAGTCACCCGCGGATGAGTTAATAAAAAAATTTGATTTGTCATCATACGACAATTTGTCGGCAATCTATCATGAATACAGCTATTAAACACGCAAGAGAAAGTTTTGTCTCAATAGTAATTTTTACCCAAATACTTTTTTATTTCTAGATCTGGTTCCTTGAAAAAGGCTTTTGTGTCCTTCGGATCAGATACTACACCCTCTTGGATAAAAACTATTTTATTGGCTATCTTTTTCGCATCAAGAGGATTATGCGTAACCATTAGGAGTATCGAGTTATAACCCTTCAAAAATTCTGCCACATAGTTTATCATTTCTAAACGCTGGGCCGGTCCCAATGCTTCAAATGGCTCGTCCAGTATCAGAACTGGTTTTTTTCGCAGTAAAGACCGAGCTAGTGCAACACGGCTAATTTGTCCCCCCGAAAGTTCAGATATTTTGCTCAGCGCCTTGTTTTCTAAATCCATTTTTTTTAATGCGCTAAACACAAGTTCACGCTCAGACGGGTTCAACCTTAAGGACGGCTTAATTCCAAGTCCAACATTTTCCACGACGTTAAGGTGTGGGAACAGATTATTATCTTGAAATAACATTGAGCAAGGCATATGAACAGGTGCGGTCCCATCAATTCTTTTACTGTTGAACCAAATGGAACCTGAAGAAAGCTCCAAGAAGCCAGCTATTGTCAGCAGCAGTGTTGACTTCCCCCCACCCGACGGTCCAACTATGGCGATCCTATCCCCAAATTTGAAGGAAAGGTCTGCGCTTAAGGTAAAGCTACCTTGTTTAACAGACAGTTCTCTAATGTCTAGCAAACAAACGCCCTCCCGTATCGAACAAGTAAAATGATGCAAAAGTGAGAAGCAATAAAAGAAGCGCAGCAGAGGATGAGGCCTCGAGCCGGTAAGATCCCATAAGAGAATATACCGCCATCGGCAAAGTTACGGTATTAGGTCCTGAAAATAGAGTTATTATCCCAAAATCCCCCAAAGATATTGCACAGGCCAAGCCCGCAGCAAATCCAATATGACGAGACAAGCGAGGCAATAACACCATCGATATAAATCCCATTTGAGAAAGACCAAGGTTATCTCCTAAACGACTGAAATCAAGATATAATTGCCTCATTGGATTTAGTATAATTCCTATAACAAATGGAATCGACATAAGTGCGTTCACAAAAACAGTCACTTTGAGAGCATGATCATTAGGGTTTATATATGGCAACAAAAATATAAAAATACCTGTGCCCAATACTAAAGGTGACAAACATAGAGGTAAATAACCTATACTCTCTAGTATATTATTAGATCCCATCGTGTATTTTAGAGCCGTATGTGCTATACTAAATGAAATTATCATCGCCAAAATAGTAGAGAGCAAACTCATTAACAAGGACCGAACGGCGGATTCCCAAATTTGATCTGGGAGTGATGAAAAGTTAAAACCACTCATAAAAACAAGAGCTAAAATTGGCATAAAAATGAATGTTCCTGTTAAACTGATAATCATGTAATCAATAAACCTCACATGAATTTGATTACAGTCCCAGCGCACAACAAACCTGTCAATACCACCTTGCGGAACGTTTGGAGGTTTAAATTTATAGGAAATTGAGATAGCAGCCAACCCTAAGCAGATCTGTACCATTGCAAAATAAGCTGCTTTTGATAGGTTAAAATCATATCGAAATGCATAGTAAATTGCCACCTCGATAGTTGTTGAAGCTGGTCCACCTCCCATCGTAAGCGCTACACCAAAACTAGATAAGCACAAAAGAAAAACCAAGACGAAAATACTTGGCAAAGTATTCCTCAGCATCGGTATTTCGACGCAATAAAAAACATTCCACCTACTCATGCCCAGCTGTGCCGTCAAACGAAACCTTTCTGCAGGAATAGATCCCCACCCATATATTAGAAACCTTACTGCCAAAGGTAAATTAAAGAATACATGAACGAGGATAATACCTAACAGTCCATAAATAGTTATATTTGGAAGACCTAACAGTGAAAGAAAAAAATTTATCAGTCCCGACTGACCAAATACAGCTGCAAATCCAATTACGGCGACCAGCACTGGTAGTATAAAAGGAGCGCCAAGAAAAGATAACAGCATTGACTTAAAAATAAAGTCGCGACGAACGATAGCGCGTGAAATTGGTATGGCCATAGCGCAACTTATAGCCGCCGACAAAGAAGCTTGTTTAACAGTGAAAACTACTATGTTCCAATCTTCAAATACAAATGTTGAGACGATATCAGCCGACAAAAACACACAGATCAAGCTTCCAACCGCCACAAAAAAAATTAAACCCGCAAAGAAAAAACCCAAGAAATGCATCTCATCTTTTACCTAAAATTAATTCGCGAAGAAGCAAGGGGCTTTTTTTCTTCTATCCTGCACGAGTTCACTTATCTCGAAGAGCCTTTTCCCATTCATCTATTGCGATTTTTCTTATTTTCGATACCTCTTTTCCACTCATTAATATTGTTTTTTGCGGAAGTGGGAGCTTTTTAAAATCATCAGGAAGTTTATCGTAAGCCAGAGCAGCGGGATAAGACCAGTTGCTAGTTGGTATTTCTTTCTGAAAGCTTTCCGATAAAATGAATGACATAAACAAGTCTGCCAACTCATTATCCTTCGCTTTTTTTGTTTTAGCAACCGACTCCACAAACAAATAATGTCCCTCATTAAAAATCACCGCAGTCTTGCTATGGTCACTATCAGCTATAATATGGTATGCTGGGGAGGTGGTGAATGAGAGCACCATGTCTGCCTCGCCTTGAAGGAAAAGACCATAAGCTTCCGACCAGCCCTTTGTAACAGTTAAAATCCTTTTACTTAATTTACGCCAAGCCATACTGGCATTATCCTTATAAATTGACTTCACCCACAATACTAATCCTAACCCAGACACGGAAGTTCGAGGGTCCTGAATGATTATTTTTATGTCATCATGACCATTCAATAGTTCATCAAATGATTTGGGAACTCTCGATAGTTTTTCGTTATTGTAAATGAAGGAAAAATAACTCCAGTTAAAAGGTAAAAAAACTTCATCGTGCCACGGTATTGGCAGGGTTAATACCCCCAAGTCTTGATCATGCTTGGAAAAAATGTCGGCCTCTCTGGCTACTTGACTAATACCAGTATCAAGGCCAATAACTATATCTGCTGAAATCGATTTGCCTTCTAAACGTATACGTGGCAGAAGGTCCCCAGTGGTAAACTTCAGATCACAGTTACATATTTTTTGAAAAGACTCTTCGATTATCGGACCAGGGCCCCATTCCGAAGAAAAATAATCAGGTGCATACACATTGAGAACTTTTTTTTCGTCGCCAAAAGCAACACCTGAAAAAGTCAAAAACGTTAAGAAGACACACACGAATCTTGCCATTTGTCACTCCTTTGCCCCGGTAAGGAGGAAAGTGGACAACAAATCCTAAAACACCTTTCCTACGCCGGTACTATCCAGATCAGGTTCAACGGGTCTACACTTAAGTATCTCAGCCGAATTGTCGGCTCCCCGAGGTCGGACTAATCTTAATTACTCCCTGAAAAAACGCAATAGCTTTTTTTTCTTTATTTAACTTACATTTATATTGAATGTTTCAGAGTGTTATGCGTAAAGAACAATAAAAACCCTGATCATTTTGTATTAACTGTGTGAAACTTGGTATTTCGTAATTGAAAGTATTTTTTTGTAATATTCGGCTCGCCTGTTTCTTATTTTCCTGGTTGGCTGCGGTAGCCTCGACTTTATGGCATTCGTCTAACAATCTATTAGTTTTTAGTGGCACTTTGTCTTTCGGCGTTTTTCTTGCTTTAGCCATATTTAAAATTAGACTTCAAAGCTTTCTAATCCTGCTACTTCTAGCCTCACTAGCTGTTCTTCTTTTGCCAAAAATACCCACATGGAATAATATTCTTGAGGGAGGCAAATACATACTTATGTTTGCTGGACTAATTCCTACCATAGCGTTAGTAAAATCTACAGCTTTTCGAATGTGTGCAATACACAAGTCACAAGCAATGCTTGCAAAACTACCTAACAGATTGGCGATCTCCGGATTTCAAATATATGCCCATTTTTTTGGATCTGTACTTAACACGGGTGTTTTCGCCTTGCTATCTGCAGCAGTACCGCCATTAACTATAAATAAAAACCGTATAAATTTAGCAATGGCAACTTTAAGAGGAATGGTTTCTTCCGCGACCTGGTCACCTTTTTTTGTAGCTTTTGTTATTGGACAAATTTATATCGACAGCCGAAGCGCTTGGCTAGCACTCCCTATAGGTTTAGCGATTTCACTATCTTTCTCACTTGCTTCAATCGTATTTTTCAGTAAAAACATAAGCGTTTCCGAAGTTTATGAATCAACGGAATGTTTGAGACCTGTGTTTGTTTACCTTGTCTTAATAATAACAATAGTACTATTTTTCGCTATTTCTTTTGATCTAACCGCATTATCAGCCATAATTACTGTTATGCCGCTACTCGTCGGAGTGTATCTATTCTTTAGCCAAAGCCATGTAAAACCGATTTTGACGGATACTCTGGATCACTTGAAAGATAGTAGTGATGATGTAGTAATCATAAGCGCCGCCATGCTAGTCGGTTATTTTGTTACGAATTTACCAGATACTTCCTACGCAGTTTCGCAACTGGGGCTATCAAGTCTACCTGATTGGTGCGTTCTATTATTTATACCCTTAGGAATGTCTGCTATATCCCTAATCGGCGTACATCCAGTAATTTCGAGTACTGTCCTTTTAAGCGTATTTACCTCTGAAAACTTTAATATTAACCACACTTTAATCATGCAGGCGCACCTTATTGGCTGGAGCACGGGAACCATGTGTTCAATTGCATCCCTATCGGTGATTACCTGTTCAAACCTTTTCAAAATTTCGAATACTAGGTTGTGCTTTGGTATGAACACTATCGCAACTTTATTTTTTGCTCTCTTTGGTGGCTTATTCCTTACCATAATAGAGGTTTTTTATTAGAACACGTTCTCAGAAGATTTTTTGATTTTGGAGTCGAAGAACTAATTTACGAAATCTAATATGTAATATATGATAACAGAAAAAAATACTTGGCACAGCACTAATCTTACTCCGGGGATTAGGAACCAAGAAAAAAAATAACAACTCAAGTATTCCCTAGGAATAATGTTTAAGGTAAAGAACAACACCATGATAGTTAAGCCATATTGTCCAAATCTTGGAGCCACTGTAACGGGCATTGATTTGTCCAAGGATATTGACGATCAGCAGTTATTACAGATTAAAGAAGCTTTTTTAAAATATCATGTTCTATTTTTCCAAGAGCAGAAGGAAATTAAACCTGAGCTTCAAATAAAACTGGGCCAAAAATTTGGTAAACTTCATATGCATCCAGCAGCTCCAACAATGTTGGATTATCCAGAGATTTTTGAAATTCACGCCGACAAAAATAGCAAAATTGCGAACGGAGAATTTTGGCACTCAGATGTGTCCTGCGATCTAGAACCCCCGCTTGGCACCATGCTTCAATTGCAGATTGTTCCGCAGTCGGGAGGAGATACAATGTTCGCAAACATGAATCAAGCATACGAAAGACTGAGTGATCATTTTAAAAAGTTCTTAACAGGACTGTCTGCTCGCCACGAGTCTGAGCATATATACAGGGGTCGGTATTCCGATCGCGGGGTTGATGATACTGAAATTGAGTACCCGAAAGCCATTCATCCAATTATTAGAACTCATCCAGATACCAAGCAAAAGTCTATTTTTGTAAATAGGACTTTTACAACCCAGATCGAAGGTTTGACTAAATTCGAAAGCGATCGCATCTTAGAAGCTCTTTTTACGCATTGCGAACATATTGATTTCCAAATACGATATAAGTGGCATCTTTACGATCTCGTCTTTTGGGACAATAGATGCACTATGCACAGGGCCATATGGGACTACTGGCCTATGGAACGCAAGGGACGCAGGGTTACAATCGAAGGCACTGCTCCAATATGAGTAAGATCAAAGACATTAATTTGTAAGTGTCTGATGGCAGTCTAAGCAACTAGAAACCAGTTATGTTACAGTTTTTTAATAAATTAATAATTAAAACGAATGGCCCCGAACTTATTAATATTAGTGAACAGATTCTTTTAAAAGTCAAAGAAAGCAAGGTAAAAAGTGGCTTAGTAAACCTGAGCCTAATGCATACAAGCGCATCGCTACTGATTCAAGAGGATGCTTCGCCTGACGTACTAAAAGATCTTCTAGATTTTTATGAGATTATTGCGCCGATGGATCAGAGTTATCGTCATAATGCAGAAGGCCGGGATGATATGCCAGCCCATATCAAAAGCTCTTTAACGAATAGTAGCCTCTGCATAAGTATATCCGAAAGCAATTTGCTTCTTGGTCGATGGCAGGGTATATTTCTATTTGAGCACCGACTCGCTCCCCACACCCGTGAAGTTGTAGTTCATATTATAGGACAGAATAAAAACTAATTATTTTTAGCTCAAAATGCAGTATGTAGTGCAATTTCGATCATTTCGCTAAAGCTTCTCTCACGATTTTCAGAAGACAATTTCTCTTCTGAAATTAAATGGTCGCTGATAGTAAGTAACGCAAGAGCCTTACAACCGTATCTGGATGCCAATGTATATAGTTCTGCCGTTTCCATCTCCACAGCTAACACTCCATGCCGCTCCATCTCCTTATTCAGGTCAGGCCTCTCATCGTAAAAAGTATCTGAGGAATAGATTCCACCCACATGCACCGTGTGACCGCCCGAAAGCGCGTAATTGTAAGCCTTCGTCAACAGTGAAAAGTCCGCCGAAGGAGCAAAATTTATCTCCTTGAAAATATTTTTTGAGGGAGTTGAGATACTCGAGGCTGTTGTTGCCAACACAATATCGCGTAGTTTTACAAAGTTTTGCATTGCTCCAGCAGACCCAACTCTAATCAAAATCTTGGCACCGTATGTTTTGATTAACTCGTTCACGTAAATTGACAAAGATGGCATGCCCATCCCAGACCCTTGAATAGTTACCTTGTTACCATTCCAGTTGCCTGTAAAACCGAGCATTCCTCGAACCTGGTTAACAACCTTAACATGGGTTAAAAAGGTTTCCGCAGCCCACTTTGCTCTCAACGGATCTCCTGGAAGCAAAACTACTTCCGAAATATCATTTTTATCTGAATTAATATGGATGGTCATTAGCTTTTCCTCGAAAAAAACGGTGTACGGAAATATTAAATGCCTGCATAGCATCACTAGTTAAAAAAACTATAAATTTAGCACTTATTTATAACATCAGATCAACAAAGCTTTCAATATCTCTCTGCGCGTTGTTGACTTATAAAGATGCCTAAAAAAATAAGAAATAACGCGGTTAAAAAATTAAAGTGTAAAATTTCATTATTGAAGTAAACGCCAAATATTACGGCCCATATTGGCACTAAGAAATTTACCTTGCTCAAAAAGGAAGGTCCAATTGTTTTTATGATATATACTAAAATTAAGGTAGCCAATCCCGTTGGAGCAACACCTAAGTATACAAGACTTAAAATAGCCCAGTTCGAGTCGCTCGGGAGTGGGTGCCCTAAAAAAAGAGCCGGTGGGATAATTAACAAGGATGCAAATACCAGCGCCGTTGAACTAAATACGAGTTGGGGTATTTCAGGAGAGCGTTTCGTAATAATAGAGCCAATCGCGTAGCATAAAGCCGCCAAAACACAAGCGATTTTGGGTAGAAAGTTTGCCGAAGAAATTATTTCCTGAAAGGTGTCATTTAACCCGAATAGCATCAAAATTCCTACAGAACCAATTGAAACACCAAGAATCTTTCGAACTGTAAATTGTTCTCGGGGAATAAAAAAATGAGCTAGAGGAATTATCAAGAGTGGAACCATAGTCATACTAATGCCTGCAAAACTTGAGCTAACTTGCAATTGAGCCCAACACAGCAATGAGAACGGTAAAGCATTTGTGAAAATAGCCATTCCAAGACAATAAAGCCAGGTTGAATCTTGGCCTAAGCGCAAATCCCGCGACGAGTATCCCATCGATATACTCAAACCTGTGAGTAATAACGCCCCAATAAAAATTCTACTAGCAGCAATTTGTAATGGCGAAAAACTTTTCAGAGCAATATCTACACATAAAAAAGAAGACCCCCAGATAGCGCCCAGAACAAATAGAAGAACCCAACAAACCGACAAATTACTTATTTTGTCTAACGAAAATGAAATATCCTTATACAACTTCCATCAACCCAGTTTTACATTGTGATCTGGAAAAATACTTTTAGATCGGTATACTTTAATCAAAATTTTTGTAAATCACCAATGCGGCTCAATTTTTGCATTAAATACTTAAAATAACTTCGAGGTAAATAACAAATGATTTCTAGTGGAACATTAAAACATAACCTCGTGTTAACAGTGCTATTCGTGATTATAGCCCTCCAAAGCGTAGTCTATGCAAGAAGCTACACGGAAACGATCTGCAAAACTGACGATATTTCGAAGCTGTATGAAATGATTTATGCTCCTTTAATTCCGTTTCAACCTCCTGTAGACGGTGACGGCGCGGTAACTGCTTCCGAAGAAGAGGTGTTCATGTTACGTAGCCAGCATTATTTTGACCAATTAAAAGCTATGCCAGAAGTCAGAATCCCAATAGAGACCTATGCTGTGCTGACTGGCGAGGTTCCAGAGGCTTTACTCGATTTTGAAACAAAACTGCGGATCGTACTCCCTGATTGCCAGGAGATTTCTATGTATAATGGAGCACCAATTGGAAAAATACGCACTAGTTTCGAGACAATGCTCGCAATTGCTGAAATTGGCATAAATGCGAACTTGGAACAACTTACAGATTTTGCGGCAAAATCAATAAAGCCCCGACCGATCACATTTCCCGATATTATGAAAACTCTTTCAAACGATCTTTCATTAAACCCTGAATCAATTACGGCCCTTATGCCGGAACCTATCGCTAATCGCTATTTCCCAGGGGGAACCATCCCAATCGCGAATCTCTCGGAGGCGACGCTTCTAACCTTCGCAGCATTAGGCGGAGAAATGGACCTATCCGCTGAGAGCATTAATCCTGACAAAGTATTTTTAGTTGTGCCCAAAAGCTACTCTGGAATATCAGAAAGTTATTCTTCACTTATTTTGACGGATAATGGAGAGATTATCAAAGCGTCAGCACTAAATGTTTCTCTTACTGCTCAAATATTGGTCAGACTAGGTATAGATGTGGATGTTTTAACCCTGAAAGAAGTAATTACCGATTCTGAGGGCACGTGTGGTATCGATGCGGCTGGTCGTTGGTTTCAATTGATTCAAGGTCGAAAAATTAGAACCTGTCCATTTTTCACGATGACAGAGGTAATGTTCTCATCGCGATCCTATCTAGAAACACAAGATTTTGTCGATCAAAATACAATCTATAGTCAAATAGATGAGATTTTGATAAAAAACACAAAGAAAAGTGAAGGTTCGACAAGCTAGTTTTCATGCTACAAGCATGCATCTTCATTTTATTTGTCAAAATATTCAATTGTTTAACAAAATGTTCTTGCGAATAAGTTTATAAATTAAAATTTATTTGCACCGATCACTTGCACCTTATTTACGGTTGATGTATACCGAGCTCAAAAAAACGACAATTAATTTTTAACTTTATCATGGAATAATTTAATGGACATTATAGCGATCACATTAGCGTGCGGCGTTTGCGCACTAGTATACGGAATTTGGGCAGGGCAAAGAATCATCTCAGCAGATGCGGGTTCAGACAAAATGAAAGAAATCGCAGAAGCAATTCAAGAGGGGGCTACTGCATATTTGAATAGGCAGTACTCTACAATAACCATGGTGGGTGTAATTGTTGCCATAATTTTATTTTTTTCGTTAGGCCTCTACGTGGCTGTCGGATTTATACTTGGGGCAGTTCTTTCCGGTATCGCGGGCTACATTGGTATGAATGTGTCTGTTAGAGCCAATGTTAGAACGACAGAAGCTGCAAAGACGAGTATTGAAAGTGCTCTCGACATAGCATTTAAATCGGGCGCGATAACTGGGATGCTTGTTGTCGGCCTTGGGCTTCTCGGTGTGGCGGGCTATTTTTGGTATCTATCCGCAATGAGCGTAAACCAGCGTTTATTGATCGAGTCCCTCGTCGCACTGTCATTTGGTGCTTCACTAATTTCTATTTTTGCGAGATTGGGAGGTGGCATTTTTACGAAAGGAGCAGACGTTGGAGCAGATCTAGTTGGTAAAGTAGAAGCTGGGATTCCTGAAGATGACCCGAGGAATCCAGCTGTGATCGCTGACAATGTGGGCGATAATGTTGGTGATTGCGCCGGGATGGCCGCGGACCTATTCGAAACTTATGCGGTCACTATAGTTGCAACAATGTTGATTGCCTCTATATCTTTTACTGGGGCTACTCAGGACGCAGCTATGAAACTACCTCTGCTTATTGGGGGAGTGTGCATACTTGCATCGATAATTGGAACTTTCTTTGTAAGGTTAGGAGAAAGTAAGAATATTATGGGCGCGCTGTATCGGGGTTTCATTGCGACGGCCATAATTTCAGCTGTTTTAATATATTTTTCAGTAGGTCTTTTGTTTGATGACAATAAAAACTCCTATTTCTTAAGTTCAATAGTAGGTCTGATCGTTACAGCGGCAATAGTTTGGATTACTGAATACTACACTTCCACAGAGTACAGACCTGTCAAATCCGTTGCCAAGTCATCCGAAACTGGTCATGGAACAAACGTAATACAAGGGTTGGCAGTCTCTATGGAAGCGACTGCCATACCTGCAATAATTATCGCTTTGGGTATCGCCTTTTCATTTAATCTCGCGGGAGTTTACGGTATTGCTCTTGCAGCCACGACCATGCTGGCATTAGCAGGTATGGTTGTAGCATTAGACGCGTATGGTCCTGTGACAGACAACGCCGGTGGAATTGCCGAAATGTGTGAGCTTGATGAACACGTTCGAAAGACTACCGATGCTTTAGATGCTGTAGGAAACACCACCAAGGCTGTTACGAAAGGATATGCAATCGGTTCTGCCGGGTTGGCAGCTCTCGTATTATTTTCAGCCTATACCTACGACTTGAATTATTACTTTCCAGAGCTCTCAATCTCTTTCGAGCTTTCAGATCCGTACGTCGTCGTAGGGCTTTTGATTGGTGGTATGCTTCCCTATCTTTTTGGTGCACTCGGAATGCAAGCAGTAGGTAGAGCAGGCGGTGCCGTAGTCGAAGAAGTTAGAAGACAATTTCGGGAGAAACCAGGAATAATGAAAGGAACAGATCGACCAGACTATAGCAGAGCGGTTGATATGTTGACTAAATCGGCAATCAGAGAGATGATTGCACCCTCACTACTACCGGTTTTAGCACCAATTATAATATATTTTATTATAGCTTCTTACAACGTATCTGATGCACTAACAACAGTTGGGGCAATGCTTTTGGGTACTATCGTTACTGGGCTTTTTGTAGCTATTTCGATGACCGCTGGCGGAGGGGCTTGGGACAATGCAAAAAAGTATATCGAAGACGGCAATCATGGAGGGAAAGGGTCAGAAGCACATAAAGCGGCTGTTACGGGTGATACCGTTGGAGATCCTTATAAAGACACAGCAGGTCCAGCGATCAATCCAATGATTAAAATTATCAATATCGTTGCAATATTACTTTTAGCTGCAATCGGCGGTCATTGAGAAATGACCGCTTAGTTTTTCTCAAGATACAAGTTAAATAAACAGTTTAAATTAGAAAATAGTCGCAGATGTATGATGGTATTATTTTCTTCGGAATAAGTGCTATGCGAACTTATTAGAAGAAAAGCAACGTTTAACTGCGGCTACAATCTTCGAATCGTCCATTTGGTCAGGATAATCCCGCCTGATTATACCAATGACCTTACTCATATCTCTGATCGAGCTAGCACCCTCGGCATCGATGACACGGTAAACTGTTTCCATCATTTCCTCATCTGTCATTTGCTTTGGTAAAAACTCTTGGATAATCATGATTTCAGCTTGCTCTCTTTCTGCATCTTCCAACCTGCCAGCTTCCTGGTAATGGATCACGCTTCTATTGCGCTGTGCAATCATTTGACTCAGAAGCACAAAAATTTGTTTGTCGGAAACTCCTTGAGCGTTTTCTTCACAGCGTACAGAAATGTCTCTATCCCTGATCGCAGCTGAGATTAGACGCAAAGTTGATAGTCTTTCCCTATTCTTTTCTTTCTCTGCCAATTGTAATTCTAAATTAATTCTTGTCCTCATTTAATATCCTATTGAAAATCCATTAATTCTTGCTCCAGCAGAAAACCCCTATGACCCAAAAATACAAAATGATTAAAATTTAAATAAAGTTCTGTAAAAAAAAAGCCTCTTCGTGTAAAGCAAATACGACGTTATATATAAAAATTTTAAGTTTCAATCTGATAATTATGAAAAAAAAGAACCAAGACAATTCGAGCCCAAAATTGGATAGGCATGGTGCAACGGGATGCATTGCTTTCTCTGATGGTACTTTTATGTATGGAACCGGTTTTGGACGAGAGGGAATCCAAATTGGAGAGTTATGTTTCAATACATCGATGACTGGTTATCAAGAAATTTTAACTGATCCCTCGTACGTGGGGCAAATTGTTAACTTTACATTCCCTCATATTGGCAATACCGGAACAAATAAGGAAGATAATGAGTCGAAAGTAAAATCAGCTTTTGGTATGATCACACGACACGTTCCCAGTAAAAGTCATAATTGGCGAGCTGATAACGACTTAATCGATTGGCTGGCAAGTAAGGCTATAGTTGGGATTGGAGATATTGACACGAGATTATTAACAAGGCGCATAAGGCTAGCAGGCGCTCCAAACGTTGCAATCTGTCATTCAAAAACAAGCAACATCGATCTTGAGACATTGTCAGGTTTGGCGAGAAACTCAGAAGGCCTCTTGGGAAAAGAGTTGACTAAAGAAGTGACTTGCGAAGCCCCCTATACATGGCCAAAAAAACTCCGAGCTAAAACCTACTCAGAAAACATAGAAGAATTTATAAAGAAAGATAATTTTCGCGTGGTTGCAATTGATTATGGTGCAAAACTAGAGATATTTCAGTGTCTTGAACGCCAACATCTTGAGGTCATAATCCTGCCTTCTAATACTACTTTCGAAAATATAATGAGTTATGAACCAGATGGCTTGTTTTTATCGAATGGGCCGGGCGACCCAATGGCAACTTTTAAGCTTTATGGAAAAGCTATTTGCGATTGTCTTGAGAAAACTTCAATCCCAATATTTGGTATCTGTTTGGGGCATCAGTTGTTAGGGTTGGCACTAGGAGCAAAAACACTAAAAATGTCATTTGGACACCATGGGGCAAATCACCCAGTTAAAAACAAAATATCTAACACCGTTGAAATAACTTCGATGAATCATGGATTTGCTATAGATACCAATAGTTTGCCAAAAAAGGTATTTGAAACGCATTATTCATTATTTGATGGCTCTAATTGCGGGATCGAGCTCTCAGACCGTAAAGCGTTTTCCGTACAATATCACCCGGAGGCAAATCCTGGTCCACGCGATAGCAGATACTTGTTTAAGAAATTCTCTGATCTAATTAAGAGTTAAAATGCTGAGAGCAACTGTCATCACTATTTCTACGATTTATTGGAATTGGCGAACTAATTTTCTGGTTAAGGAATAATATGGATAAATCTGGATACGATATTATCGTTGTTGGAGGCGGAGTAGCTGGTTTAACTGCAACTGCCGCTTTGGGAGTTTTGGGGTTTAAAGTTTTGTGCTTAGAGTCGACAGAATTTCGATCACAAACCAAGAACTCTGCGCAAGATATTAGATCTACTGCGTTTCTGCGAGGCTCGGTTGACTTACTAAAGGAAATAGGAATTTGGGAGAGTGTGGTAGGTGAGTCTCATGAATTAAAAACTATGTGTATTGCTGACTGCGGAGGCGTTGACGGAGCTATCCGGCAGCAAATTAATTTTAATTCTTCGGAAGTATCCCTCCCAGATTTTGGTTACAACGTTCCAAATGCCGTAGCAAAACGAGCACTAGTGGACCGAATCGATAGCCTTAAAAACTGTAAACTTTTATTTGGTCTGGAGGTAATAAACGCTGTCACACAAATAGACAAAGTTTTTCTAATATTATCGGATAACAACTTTGTCTCTGCTAAACTTGTTGTCGCAGCAGATGGCTCACGAAGTAAAGTTCGTGAATTAACTGGAGTGAAAACATTTACTAACGAAAATAATCAGTATGCAATTGCGTGTGTTGTATCGCATGAGAAACCTCATGACGGAACCTCGGTAGAGTTATTAAAATCAGGGGGACCATGCACGCTAGTCCCGATGAAAAGTGTCAAAGGCAAAAAAAATAGGTCAGCTGTGGTCTGGATGGAAACAAAGAAGTTGGCGTACCAACTAGTCTCTTCGAGTGTCGAGCGTTTTTCATCAGAAATTTCAAAAAGAACAGACTACGTCTTTGGAGAATGTACTCTAATTTCCCAAAGATCACTTTACCCTATTACCACTCAGATCGCTCGAAAGTTTTATGCGCACCGGACGGCACTTATCGCGGAGGCTGCTCATGTAATGCCTCCAATCGGCGCTCAAGGTCTAAATACTTCTTTAGAAGATATAATTATTCTTAAGGATTTGTTAACACATGCCCTTGCAACTGGTGCTGATATAGGTTCCGATTCCTTGTTAAAGAAATATAATCGGAACCGTCAAAAAACCCTAATACCACGCGTAACAGGAATCCATCTTCTAAACAATGCTTCTAAATCAAACTTTCAACCTGTTAAGGATTTACGAATGAACGCATTGAAATGGCTTGACAATTCCAAAACTGCTCGACAATTCTTGATTAAGACAGGACTTGGAAAACCCTTTTTCTAGGTTTTAGCTCCTAGTATCTGTTGCGTACTGGTTGTTAAAGTTTAAGTAGGGTAATATTTTTTTGTATGCTTAATCTTGTTCAGTGTTTTGAAAAAAAGAAAAAATTCTAAAGTATTGTCAATTTTTAGGAAAATCTATATCTAGAGCAACAATCGACCTTATACCGGGAATCAAACCAAACAAATCGGAGAAAACAATAATGCGGGTTTATTACGATCAAGACTGCGATATCAATCTTATCAAAACAAAAAAAATAGCGATTCTTGGATATGGAAGCCAAGGACACGCGCATGCGTTGAACCTTAGAGACTCCGGCGCAAAAAATATTGCAATAGCTTTACGGGAGAACTCTCCTTCTACAAAAAAAGCGTCTGCGGAAGGTCTGCAGGTAATGAGCATCGCTGAAGCCGCCAAATGGTGCGACCTGATGATGTTTACAATGCCCGATGAACTTCAAGCAGAGACCTACAGAAGCCTCGTTCACGACAATCTTACAGATGGAAGCGCTATAGCTTTTGCTCACGGGCTAAACATTCATTTTGGCTTAATTGAACCGAAAAGTGGTGTAGATGTCTTAATGATGGCGCCAAAAGGCCCTGGACATACTGTGAGAGCAGAATTTATAAAAGGAGGGGGGGTACCTTGCTTAGTTGCAGTACACAACGATGCGTCAGGATCTGCAATGGAACTTGGACTTTCTTACTGTTCCGCAATTGGCGGAGGACGATCGGGTATAATAGAAACTGATTTTCGTCAAGAATGTGAGACGGATCTTTTTGGCGAGCAAGCTGTACTTTGCGGTGGATTAGTGGAGTTAATCCGAATGGGATTTGAAACACTGGTAGAGGCTGGCTATGATCCAGAGATGGCGTATTTTGAGTGCTTACACGAAGTTAAGCTAATCGTAGATTTGATTTACGAAGGCGGTATCGCAAACATGAATTACTCCATTTCAAACACGGCTGAATACGGTGAGTATATGTCTGGTCCCAAGATACTACCTAGGGTTGAAACGAAAGAGCGAATGAAACAGGTTCTTGCGGATATACAGTCAGGTAAGTTTGTACGCGATTTTATGCTAGAGAATAGTGTGGGACAACCCGCCTTCAAAGCTATAAGACGAAGCAACGATAAACACCAAATCGAGGCTGTTGGAAGCAAACTCCGCTCCATGATGCCGTGGATATCTGAAGGCCGAATGGTTGATAAGAACAAAAACTAAGATAATCTGATAAAATAATAGCTCTATTTTTTTTATCTTATCAAGAGCGTGAGAGAGACCATGTGTTTTTTTGTCGACACAAAAATGTAATTCGCATATACGTTTGCGTGTCAGAACTGATTAGGTGAATATTATGAGTAACGTGCTGTTAACCATCCATTTGATTCTAGCTCTATTGCTAATAAGCGCGGTTCTGTTACAAAGATCGGAAGGCGGGGGTCTTGGATCTACAGGAGGAGATGGGAATGCTCTGATGTCTGGAAGATCAGCGGCAACCGCTATGACAAAATTAACTTGGCTACTAGCAACCGCGTTTTTATGTACTTCAATAGCTCTTACTGTCCTTTCTGCAAAAAAAGCCTCAGTGAGTTCGATTATTGCAGAGGATATCGGCGATCCCGATCAGAGTATTATGGAAATTCCTCTACCAAAAGAATCCTCATTGGAGTCATTGGGTCTCGAAGCATCCCCCACAACACCCCCCGTTGAGGAATAAAATTAAGAAGGATACAGAGCAGGTTGAATTAATCTGTTAAGCACCTTGCGGATGACTGGAATATATAATAGAACGTTGTTCTTATAGCCGATCGGAAATGTATTGATAGATTGATGAATTTCAATCAGGGAAAAGATGGCGAGATTTATTTTTGTTACCGGCGGTGTAGTGTCATCTCTCGGGAAAGGACTTACATCTGCTGCACTTGGAGCGTTGTTACAAGCCAGGGGGTTTACAGTCAGGCTAAGAAAACTTGATCCCTACTTAAATGTAGATCCGGGCACGATGTCACCCTTTGAACATGGAGAAGTTTTTGTTACTGACGATGGAGCGGAAACAGACCTGGACCTAGGTCATTATGAAAGGTTTACCGGCGTTTCAGCACAAAGAACCCACTCAATTTCCTGCGGAAAAATTTATTCGAATGTCTTGGAAAAAGAAAGACGGGGAGATTATCTGGGAAAAACCATTCAGGTTATTCCCCACGTTACCGATGAGATAAAAAAGTTCGTAGCGCTAGGCGAGTCAGAGGTAGACTTTATGATTTGTGAAATTGGGGGAACCGTCGGCGATATAGAGGGGCTTCCATTTTTTGAGGCTATACGTCAATTTTCTCACGAGAGGTCAGAAAAACAATGCATATTTATTCACTTAACGCTTCTACCTTTTATCGCAGCATCAGGAGAACTTAAAACAAAGCCAACCCAGCATTCAGTAAAAGAGTTAAGGTCGATTGGTATCGCTCCCGATATCCTTGTTTGTCGAACAGAAAAAGAGATACCAATAAAAGAAAGAGATAAGTTGGCACTTTTTTGTAATGTAAGAAAAGAAAGTGTAATTGCGGCGCCAGACCTAAAATCAATATACGAGGCACCAATAAGCTACAATACTGAAAAACTTGATCAAGCAGTGTTAGATGCATTTAACATTTCCCCAGCACCCTCTCCAAATTTAAATGTATGGAAAGATGTTGCAGACCGTATAAACAATCCAGAGGGTGAAGTTAACATTGCTATCGTAGGTAAATACACACAGCTTGGTGATGCCTATAAATCTATAGCGGAAGCTCTGACCCATGGCGGAATGGCTAATAAAACTAAGGTAAAATCTAGTTGGATTGATGCAGAAATTTTTGAAAATGAAAACCCGACGTTAACCCTACAAAAATTTCACGCTATCTTAGTTCCAGGAGGCTTTGGTGAACGTGGAACGGAAGGGAAGATTAGGGCTGCAGGGTTTGCTAGAACTCGGAATATACCATATTTTGGAATTTGTTTAGGGATGCAAATGGCCATAATTGAGGCCGCAAGGAACCTCTTGGGACTTTCTTCAGCCGGATCAGAAGAATTTCAGTACGAAACAAAGACTAAAGACTTAATTCCAGTTATATATCATCTAAAGCAATGGACAAAAGGAAATAATAAAATCAAGCGAAAACCAAGTGATGATAAAGGGGGCTCGATGAGGTTAGGTGAATACCCGGCGAATCTGACTGTGGGTTCTATGGTCGAAAAAATCTATGGTACTTCAAAAATTAATGAGCGGCACAGACATCGATACGAGGTGGATGTAAAATACAGAAAGGACCTAGAGCGCGTTGGTTTGGTTTTTTCAGGCATGTCACCGGATGGAAACTTACCTGAGATAATAGAGCTGGAGCAGCACCCTTGGTTTATTGGTGTTCAATTCCACCCAGAACTGAAATCAAAACCTTTCGAACCTCACCCGCTTTTTAACGACTTTATACGCGCAGCGTTAGCGCAATCACGTTTAGTGTAGGTAGGATTTTGAGTGATGTTTAAAAATTTACTGTCTGCATTTGACCCGCCAACTAAAGAAAAGAAAGATACGCAAACCATGCTTGCAAGCCTACTTGTACGTGCCGCTAGGGTCGACGGCGAATACCACGATCTAGAGAAGAGTTTTATCGACCATTTGCTTTCAAAAAGGTTTGAAATTGATTTAATCAACGCAAGTAAAGTTAGAAAAGAAGGAGAAAAATTCGAGGCAAACGTAACGGATACTGTACAAATTACACGCGAAATAAAAAAAGAAATACCGTTTGAAAAAAGAAAATTACTTGCCGAAGAACTATGGGGGATAATATTGTCTGACTCGAGGAGAACAGATGAGGAAAATAATTTTATGAGGTTGTGTGCTAAATTAATAGGTGTGAACGATGTAGACAACGCAAACGCTCGACAGAAAGCCCTAGAGAAAATCGAAGGAAATAAGTAAATTATATCAGCAGTATGAGGCTGAAATATCGCAACCAAATCATGAAAAGAAATAACCGTGACAATAGACAAGATGCTTGTAAAGAAATTGCTCTAGCTTTGGGTTTAAATCTAGACGAGTATCGCAGTGTATTAAATTTACTTGAGAGGACACCCAGTTTTACGGAGATTGGGATTTTTTCAGCGATGTGGAACGAACACTGTTCTTATAAGTCCTCTAAAAAGTGGCTTCGTAAACTCCCTACGGCTGGAGATAAAGTGATCTGTGGACCAGGGGAAAACGCTGGAATTGTCGATATTGGTGATAATCAAGCTATTGTTTTCAAAATGGAAAGCCACAACCATCCGAGTTTTGTAGAACCTTTTCAAGGAGCTGCAACTGGTGTAGGAGGGATACTCCGAGATATCTTTACGATGGGAGGAAGGCCAATTGCCACGATGAATTCATTATCGTTCGGACAGGTCCAAAACCAGAAAACTCTCGGTATAGCAAACGGGGTTGTACACGGTATAAGCAGTTACGGTAACTCTTTTGGCGTGCCTAATGTTGGCGGGGAAATAAGATTTAATAAAGCCTACGATGGGAATTGTCTAGTGAATGTTTTTGCTGCTGGCTTGGTTAACAAAAATAACATATTTTACTCGGCGGCAGCTGGATTAGGAATGCCAATAGCCTATCTTGGCGCGAAGACTGGTAGAGACGGGGTTGGCGGTGCTTCCATGGCCTCAGCAGAGTTTAGCGGTGGCACCGATAGTAAGAAGCCTGCGGTGCAAGTTGGCGATCCGTTTACCGAGAAATGTTTAATGGAGGCTTGTTTAGAACTGATGGACTCTGAGAGTATAATATCAATACAAGATATGGGAGCAGCTGGACTTACATGCTCCGCTGTTGAAATGGGAGACAAAGGAAACCTTGGCATCGAACTATATTTAGAAAAGGTCCCCACTCGCGAAAGCTCGATGACTGCATTTGACATGATGCTCTCTGAAAGTCAGGAGCGTATGTTATTCGTTTTGAAGCCAGAGAAAAAAAAATTAGCTGAAAAGATTGCACAAAAATGGGATTTAGCTTATGCAATTATTGGGAAAACTATCAGGGAAGACAAGTTTAAAGTATTTTTCAACGGCAAGATTGAAGCCGATATTCCACTTCAAGCTCTATCTAGATCAGCTCCTGAGTATAACAGGCCATGGACTAGGACCCCAAAACAACAAAAATACAATGAAAGTGTACCCTATTTAAACTCAATGGACTGTTTAAAGAAACTAATTTCCTCTCCAAATTACTGCTCTCGGGAGAAAGTTTGGCAACAATACGATCATACAATTTTATCCAACACCCTGATTGGGCCTGGTTCGGATGCCGCACTTATCAGAATTGAGAATACAAATAAAGCACTTGCTTTAACGTGCGATGTGACACCGCGATACTGCTTGGCAAATCCTCTCGAGGGTGGCAAGCAGGCGGTAGCTGAGTCATTCAGAAATATTATAGCCTCTGGTGCATCACCAGTTGCGATAACAGATAACCTTAATTTTGGAAACCCAGAGAGACCTGAGATAATGGGTCAATTAGTTGATTGCATAAAGGGTATCACTAAGGCGTCTAAAAAACTTAATATGCCAGTAGTTTCAGGAAACGTTAGCCTATACAATGAAACCAATGGTAATTCTATTCTGCCAACGCCAACCATTGGAGCTATTGGTATCCTAGACGATTATAAAAAAAGGTTAGACATAAAACCTGGAAAGGGTGATATTTTAATTCTAATTGGAGATAACGGTCATAATTTGGGTCGATCCGCATTTGAAGAAGAGATTCTTAAAAAACAGTCGGGCGATGCGCCACCTGTATTTCTTACACAAGAAAAAGAACTAGGGAAGCTCATTTTGAGAGCAAACAAAATGGGTCTATTGTCGGCAGCACATGACGTTAGTGACGGCGGCATAGCTATAGCTACGGCAGAAATGTCGATTATAAGTGGAATTGGAATTAAAATTGTAAACAAAGACTTAAGATGGTATTTTAATGAAGGTCAAGGGCGCTATGTCCTGGCCTGCTCACAGAAAAATAAAGAAAATATAATGAATTTATTGAGTGAGTATAGAATTAAGAACACAATAATAGGCCGCGTCGAGGGACAGTTCTTCGCTTTAGGTAAAGAAAGAATTTCTGTTAAAAGTTTACAGAAACTTTACAATTCCGGATTCAAAAATATCTTTTTTTGATAAATAAACATATACTTGATTTAAAAAAAAAAATATGCAGGTATAGGATTTGATAAAAGATTTTTGATTTAGTGAGAAAACCTAGTGACGATAGAAGCTTCCGAAATTGAATCACTTCTAAGAGAGCGCTTTTCCGACGCAAAGATAATTATTGAAGACTTAGCTGGAGACGGGAACCATTACGCAGCTACAGTAATTTCGCGAGAATTCATAGGATTGAGTCGGGTAAAGCAACACCAATTAGTCTATTCGGCTCTAAAAGGAAAAATGGACGGAGCACATGGCGAATTACACGCCTTGGCATTAACAACAAAGGCAATGGAGCAATAAAATAATGGAAAGTGCGAAGAACTTTATCAAGAGTGCAATTGATGAAAATGATGTTGTCCTTTTTATGAAAGGGACTTCACAAATGCCACAGTGCGGCTTCTCCAGTAAAGTGGCGGGCATCTTAAATTATATTGATGTGAAATACTTGGATATTAATGTTTTAAACGATGATAATATTCGCCAAGAAATAAAAGATTTTTCGGAATGGCCAACAATACCTCAATTATACGTAAAAGGTGAGTTCATAGGAGGCTGTGATATTATAGTGGAAATGACTCTCTCTGGAGAACTTGATACACTATTTAAGGATAAAGAAGTCGAGTTCAGTGAGACAGCCGCCAGTAAGATACGAGAGGAAAACAAATAGAAAGACGTTTATAGGTTTGGCTTTTAAATAAAGGATTTTTGTGGACTATCCTCATCATTCCCCTCGTTTGACTCGTCTCCTTTGGAGCCTACACCGCCTTTTTTTACTTGTAAATCAGCTATCTTATCTAACATAGTTGAAATTCTCTCAAAAGAAGCAAAGACCCTATCTTCGTCCAATTCTTCAGTAGTTTGAGTTTCATCAAATACACTCTGTGGCTTGTTAAAAGCTACCTTTTCCTTAGAAGTTGTTGTCTCCGAACCTTTAAATTTGGAGTTAAGACTGCGAAATTTGTCACCAAGCAAAAGTGCGGATAAAAGTAACATTTTGTCTTCGGGTAAGCGCCCTAGCTTGGATTGAATCAACTCAGCCTCATAATCTAACAACTTTGCTGACTCTTGAACATCACCTTCCTCGCCGGGATCACAAGCCACGCTGAAGTTTCTACCTCCAATTGTTACCTTAAGATCTGGCATTATCACCCTCCATAAGTGCAGATAGAGCCTTTAATAGCTCATCAATCTTCGCCAAGTCTCTACCATGTTCCTCATGGAGATTGGCGAGCTTATCAGATAGCTCCAGGTTCTGCCTCTTTAGATCCGATATTATATTGACATTGTCTACTGAAACTTCATCCAACTCCTGTTCCTTTAACGTACGAGTTTCAACTAGTTTTCCTAGGTTCTCAATTTTTTCTAGAATTTCGTCCTCCAGTTTTTTAAATTTTCTCATTGTAAACACTTTCATTTTTTAACAGAGGACACTATACCAATATTTAGAACGCTTTAATAATACCAAAAGATTTTTTAGTTGCACAAGACCATTTTAAGAATCAATAATGGTTAATCAATTATTTAATACTACGAATGAATTTAGAAATATAGAGTGAGAAAAAAGTGGACATAGAAAATCTCCAAAAACGCTTTCCTGAGCATTGGGAAAAGGCGACAGCATTACGGATGTTATCAATAGATGCAGTCCAAAAAGCTAATTCGGGGCACCCAGGAATGCCGATGGGAATGGCCGATGTAGCCACAGTCTTATTTTCAAAACACTTAAAGTTCTATTCAAAATGCCCGAATTGGCCGGATCGAGATCGATTTATCTTATCCGCAGGACACGGGTCAATGCTGCTGTATAGTCTTCTTTTCTTATCTGGTTATAAGGATATTGAACTAAATGATATCATAAATTTTAGAAAAATAGGTTCAAAAACAGCGGGCCATCCCGAATTTGGTCACATAGATGGAATTGAGACCACAACTGGACCGCTTGGACAAGGTTTATCAAATGCAGTTGGTTTTGCCTTGGCTGAAGAAATTATTCGAGCAAGATGGGGCAGTAAAATCTGCAACCATAAGACTTATGTCGTTGTGGGTGACGGTTGCCTTATGGAAGGGATTAGTCAGGAAGCGATATCATTTGCTGGAAAGCAAAAACTAGAAAACTTAATTGTCCTTTGGGATGACAATGGCATAACGATTGATGGAGAACTGTCAAAATCGTGCGTAACGGATCAAACGGCGCGATTCTCCGCATCAGGATGGTCTGTTTTCCGCTGTGATGGGCATGACCCAGAGTCAATTGATGAAGCGCTTAACTTGGCCAAAAAAAGTGATTTGCCGTCTTTCATAAAGTGTACAACAAAGATAGGATTTGGTTCGCCGAATAAAGAAGGAAAAGCTTCCTCTCATGGTGCACCACTTGGTGAAGACGAAATCAAAAAAGTGCGTGCTAATTATAATTGGAAGTATGATCCATTTGTAATCCCAGACCACCTAACAAAAGCTTGGGGTCATATCGGATCTAAATCAGAAAACTCTTTCAAGGAATGGGAATATAGGTTTACTAAGCTTTCAAAAACGAAAAGACTTAAATTCATGTCAGAGTTAAAGGGCGATGCTCCCAATTCCTTAGGAATGGAGATAAGGAAGTTAAAAAAGTCGATTTCTAAGGAGAGACCCTCCATGGCCACCCGAAAGTCGAGCGAGCACGCCCTAACATTAATAAATGATTTGATGGCAAACACCTTAGGGGGATCTGCCGATTTAACTGGATCAAACAACACCCTCACCAATAATTTGGGTACATTTGACGCTAGTAATAGATTAGGCCGATATATTTATTATGGTATAAGAGAGCATGCCATGGCTGCAATAATGAATGGAATTGCTTTACACGGAGGGATGATACCCTACGGAGGGACATTTATGGCTTTTGCTGATTACGCTCGTGGCGGTATGCGATTATCCGCGATAATGGGCCTAGGGGTGATCTATGTCATGACCCATGACTCGATAGGACTTGGTGAAGACGGACCAACGCACCAGCCGGTAGAACATCTTGCAATGTTGAGGGCAACACCTAATATGGTTGTTTTGAGACCCGCCGATACTATCGAAACAATCGAGGCATGGGAAATAGCGATAAAAAACCGTAGCACTCCGTCAGTTTTGGCATTAAGTAGGCAGAGCTTACCAACTTTAAGAGTTAAGCACAGCCAGTCAAACCTTTCTTCGAAGGGTGCATATGTGCTTCAAAAAGCAACCGCTTCAAGAAAGGTTATTCTTTTAGCTTCTGGATCTGAACTTGAAATCGCAGTTGAGGCAAAAAAACAGTTGGAAATCAATGGCATCGGCACAGCAGTTGTATCTTTTCCCAGCTGGGAGCTATTCGAAAAACAAGATGAATCGTACCGAAAAAAGGTGCTACCAAGAGGACCGGTAAGGGTTGCTATAGAAGCCGGCGTAATAAATGGTTGGGAAAGGTGGCTTTATGGTGAGCGTGGGTCTGAGAAAAAATCTGCTTTCGTTGGTATGACAGGTTTTGGCGCCTCTGGGTCAGCTAAAGAATTATACAACCATTTTGAAATTACGTGCCAAACCGTTGTAAATAAAGTAAAAGATTTGTTAACAAAGTAACTCTGGAAAGTTGATCAATTGTCCCGAACATGTATCAGCGAGATACCCCTTAAAAACCAGGATGTCCTTGTACGTTTAGACTTAAACGTGCCATTGGAAAAAGGGCTAGTTTCCGACTCCAGCCGAATAGAGCGTTCGATCTCTACTATAAAATTGATTATTGAAAAGGGTGGAAGACCAATTATCTTGTCCCACCTCGGTAGGCCAAGAAGTAAAAAAGATTTGAATTTTAGTCTAAAAAAGATATTACCCCAGTTAAATGAAAAACTTGGAAAAACTATATTATTCTGTGAGCATAATAGTTTCAAGGTAATGAAAAAATTTGTCAAAAGTACACCGGCGAATAAACCAATTCTTTTAGAGAATACTCGTTTTTGGCAAGAAGAAACTCTCAATGACATTAATTTAAGCATTTTCTTTTCAGAACTGGGAGACTTGTTTTGTAATGACGCTTTTTCCGTGTGTCATAGGTCTCACTCGTCCACAGTAGGAGTTGCCAAGTTATTACCGAGTTATAGTGGCTTGCTATTAGAGGAGGAATTAACAGCTCTTGAAAAAGCACTTGGTAATCCTTTACGTCCGGTAGTAGCTATCATTGGAGGAGCGAAAGTTTCAACAAAACTTGCTTTGCTAGAAAATCTTATCGAAAAAGTAGATCATCTGGTGGTTGGCGGCGGAATGGCTAATACTTTTCTTTACGCGCAAGGATTTGAAATTGGACAATCTTTATCTGAAAAGGAACTTGCCAAAGTCGCGATCTCAATTTTGGAGCAAGCAGAGAGAAAAAAATGCTGTATTCACCTTCCGTTAGACATCGTCTGCGCGGAGGAACCCAGAAGCGGGGTTGAGGTCTCAACGCATGAGGTAACCGAATGTCCAAAAGGAAAAATGATTTTAGATGCTGGACCTAAGACAGTAAAAAATATTGAAAGAGTGTTTGAAGAGTGCAAAACATTATTGTGGAATGGTCCAATCGGAGCATTTGAAGTAGAACCCTTTGATAACGCTACAAACCTGCTGGCCAAAAGAGCTACAGATTTAACCTGTTCAGGAAAACTAACTACTATTGCAGGAGGAGGCGATACTGTGTCGGCCTTGAACTCTAAAAGCTTTTCAAGTAAATTCTCATATGTTTCTACCGCGGGAGGAGCATTCTTGGAATGGATGGAGGGAAAAGCACTTCCCGGAATCGAGGCCTTAGAGCATTAGCTATTCGGCGATAGCTGCTATTATCAGGCAAGAAAATAACTCGTCTTTAATAACTTTTGAAAAAAAAGATTCACAAAAAGAATCAGTTGTGACATGATTCGTTTTGAAAGGACAAATCGCAATTATGAAAAACAAACTTAATCATTTTATTCTTCTACCTTCGATAATATTGCTAACTGCATACTTCATTATTGCGGCGTTGAACGGGCAATATGGGGTTTTTAATCGTATTAAATTCATGGCTGAAGAAAAATTACTCATTGAAAAGTTAGCTTCAGAAAAAGCTAGAACAAACGCTCTAGAGCACAGAGTTAAAAGAATTTCGGATGATTTTTTAGATTTAGATTTACTCGATCAGCAAGCGCGCAAATATCTTGCTGTAGCACGTTCAAACGAAATAATTGTGCTTGTTAATTAATATTCAGCTTTAAATTTAAAAAAAATTAAGGTATTATGATTATAGTTTAGCCTTAAACTACTTGGTTAAAAATATGGATAGAAAACAAAAAAATCGAAAAAAAGCAAAAGACCCCGAAGAATTGCTAGATTTTTATCGTAATATGCTCCTTATTCGGAGGTTCGAGGAGAAAGCAGGGCAACTTTATGGCCTAGGACATATTGGCGGTTTTTGTCATCTCTACATAGGGCAAGAGGCAGTCGTGGTTGGACTCGAAGCGGTAGCTTTGGACGGAGATCAAAGGGTAACTTCGTACCGAGATCATGGACATATGTTGGCGTGCGGTATGGAGCCAAGGCGCGTAATGGCTGAACTCACTGGAAAGGCAACAGGCTACTCAAAAGGGAAAGGTGGCTCTATGCACATGTTTTCGCGAGAAAAAAACTTCTTCGGAGGACACGGTATAGTGGGAGCGCAAGTTCCAATTGGAGCTGGACTGGCTTTTGCCAATGTTTATAGAGGAAATACCAATGTTTCATTTACATATTTCGGTGATGGAGCAGCAAACCAAGGACAAGTTTTTGAAACATTTAACATGGCTTCGCTATGGAAACTACCTGTAATTTTTGTTATTGAGAACAACCAATACGCTATGGGAACTTCTTTAGAAAAAGCCTCCTCAATTCCAGCATTTTATAGTCGGGGGGAGTCATTTGGGATACCAGGTATGAGCGTGGATGGTATGGATATTTTGAAAGTACGAGAATCTGGAGAAATCGCAGTTGACCATTGCCGGAAAGGTAAAGGGCCATACATTTTAGAAATGAACACATATAGGTATCGAGGGCATTCGATGTCCGACCCTGCGAAGTACAGAACAAGAGAAGAAGTTCAAAAAGTGAAAGAAGAGCGAGATCCAATCGATACGCTAAGACAAATCTTATTAAAGAAGGTAAAAGTGCCAGAAGAGGCTTTAAAATTAATCGACAAAGAAGTGAAAGACGAAGTTCTGGCCGCTGCAGATTATGCAGTCAATAGTCCTGAACCAGATCTCAAGGAGCTTTGGACAGATATTTATGCTTAACAAAAATTAACAATTTACTCGGATATGTTATGCCAACAAAAATCTTAATGCCTGCTTTATCTCCGACAATGGAGGAAGGAACTCTATCAAAGTGGCTTGTTAAAAAAGGTGAAAAAGTTAAAGCTGGAGACGTGCTGGCGGAGATAGAAACTGATAAGGCAACTATGGAGTTCGAGGTTAGTGATGATGGGACTGTGCTTGAGCTTCTGTACAAGGAAGGGACTGAGGGAATACGAATAAATTCTCCGATTGCACTCATTACCTTAGAGGATGAAAAGATTAGAACAACAACTGAAGAGGCAAGTTTGACTGAAGAGTTGTCCGAAGAGATGCCTCCAAAGCATCCCGAGCACGCCTTAACCTCCCTTAAGAAAGGTAAATCTAAGGATAAATTCAACCAAAATGCGATTGAACAGTCAGTGAGAGAAGCGATAAGAGACGCTATCGCAGAGGAAATGCGTTTAGATGATAATGTATTTTTGATGGGAGAGGAAGTTGCTGATTATCAGGGAGCTTACAAAGTTAGCCAAGGATTAGTGGAAGAATTTGGTAAAAGGCGTGTTATTGATACGCCAATAACCGAACATGGTTTCTCAGGATTAGCAATTGGTGCCGCATTCTCGGGATTGAGACCGATAGTAGAGTTTATGACATTCAATTTTTCTATGCAGGCAATGGACCAGATAGTAAATTCAGCAGCTAAAACACTCTATATGTCAGGGGGGCAAATGGGATGTCCAATCGTTTTTCGTGGTCCGAATGGAGCGGCGGCTAGGGTCGCAGCGCAGCATAGTCAGGATTTCTCATCTTGGTATTCTTCGATCCCTGGTCTAAAGGTCGTGAGCCCCTACTCAGCCGCAGACGCGAAAGGATTATTGAAATCAGCTATTAGAGACCAAAACCCCGTGATATTCTTGGAAAATGAGCTGCTGTATGGGGAGGTATTTGAAGTTCAAACTGAAGAATGCCTAGTGCCAATTGGAGAAGCAAATATTATTCAAGAAGGTTCCGATATTTCATTGATCAGCTTTGGAATAGGTGTAAAGTACGCCATTCAAACTGCAGGGGAATTACAGAAACAAGGAATTAGTGCAGAGATTATTGATCTGAGATCTCTCCGACCATTAGATAAAAGAAAAATAATAGAGTCAGTAAAAAAGACAAATCGCTGTGTAACAATCGAGCAAGGTTTCCCAGTTTGTTCGATTGGGAATCATGTATCACAAGTGATAATGGAAAATGCATTTGATTATCTTGATGCTCCCGTAATAAATTGCACCGGGAAAGACGTCCCGATGCCTTACGCAGCAAATCTCGAAGCCGAAGCGCTTATAACCGTCGATTATATTATGAATCGGATAAATGAACAGATTTTCTAGTTAAAGGATAAAGGGATGCCCGACCGAATATTATTTCCAGCATTATCACCAACCATGGAAAAAGGATCCTTGATAAAATGGCATGTTAAAGCCGGTGATAAGGTTTCACCAGGAGACCTTCTCGCAGAAATAGAAACCGATAAGGCAACTATGGAGTTTGAAGCAGTTGATGAGGCGATAATAGAAAAACTGCTGGTAACCGAGGGTCCTGAAGAAGTTTCAGTCAACACTCCAATAGCAGAGATTTCTTTTGTTGAGGATGTTGAACCATCTCACCAACGCAGAGACAGTAATGATGAGCCAGAAAACCGAGAGAAAAACGCCAAGCTAATTTCGGAAAAATTAAATTTCACATCTGATCAAAAGGACGGTGAAGTGCTTAGCGACTCTGCAAAACAGCTGGAGGAAAAAGTAAATCGTTTACGAATTTCCCCGTTAGCAAAAAAATTAGCAAAAAATGGCGGAATTAGTGTTTCAGATATTGTTGGAACCGGACCCTACGGACGTATAATAAAAAAAGACGTATTGAAGAAAATTGAAAAGCTATCTCCCTCTGATGAGACCGTTGGTATAGAGAGTGCAAAAAGTTTAACCTCTTCAGAGTTGGAGCAGTCGCAAACAGCCGCCTCAGAGCCTGATTCAGCTTATAGAGAGTATGAGGTAATTCCCCTGACCAGAATGAGAAAGGTTATTGCAAAAAGGCTATCAGAGTCCAAGTCGACAGTTCCTCATTTCTATCTGAGAAGAACAATAATTATGGATAAAATTCTAGATAACCGGGCGCAGATAAATGAATTTGCTAGCAAGCGAGAGCTTAAGATTTCCATAAATGACTTTATAATCAAAGCTTGCGCCAAAAGTCTTAAAGACAATCCAAAGTGTAATTGCATATGGTCTAATGATAAAATGTTGAAGTTAAATAGTTTTGACGTCGGTGTCGCTGTTGCACTTGACGACGGACTAATTACACCAATTATCCGAAACGCAGACAAAAAGACTCTGGGAGAGATAAGCGCTGAAATGAAGGCACTTGCCGAAAGAGCAAGAAAAAAGAAACTCCAACCAGATGAATATTCTGGAGGAAGCTTTGCCATTTCTAATCTGGGCATGATGGGAGTTGAAAACTTTGACGCTGTGATCAATCCACCAAATTCGTCAATACTTGCAGTTGGCTCCACAGTAGTCAGACCATTAGCTCGTGATGATGGAACCTTGTACGCCGGCTCGACGATGTCAATAACACTTTCAGCTGATCATCGCGTAATAGACGGCGCAGTTGGAGCAAGTTTTATTGGATCGATAGTTAATTACTTGGAGAATCCAATGTCATTACTGCTTTGATAAGAAAACAACACCTAAATTCTTATAATTTATGGTCCATTGATTTAGACGGCTGATCACAGCCGGACTCACCCACGATCTTTGCGGGAACACCTGCAACCGTTTTGTATTCAGGCACACTTGAAAGTACAACTGATCCTGAGGCAACTTTACTACACCTTCCAACGGTTATATTCCCTAATACGGAGCACCCAGCTCCCAAAAGCACCCCATCTCCAACTTTTGGATGTCTGTCACCACTATCTTTCCCAGTCCCTCCTAAAGTGACATTGTGCAACATAGAGACATTATCACCGACCACAGCAGTCTCGCCAATAACAATTGAGTGAGCATGATCAATCATTATACTCTTACCTATCCGCGCTGCTGGGTGAATATCGACTCCAAAAATCTCAGAAGATCTCATCTGTATAAAATATGCGTAGTCTTCTTTTCCCTTGTAAAACAAATAGTTGCTCAACCTATACGCTTGTAGCGCTAAAAACCCTTTGAAATATAATAGCGGTTGTATAAAACGAACACATGCAGGATCTCTTTCTTTCACTGCTGTAATGTCAAAACATGCGGCAACAGAGAGGTCTGTACTAGAGTGGGCTATTTTTGCTAGATCACTTATTATCGATGCGGTCATATGAGTATTACCCAGCTTTTGCCCTAAAATAAATGCAAGGGAGGAAGTTAAACCGTCATGATCCAATATATAGGACCCAATTAACTGACGCATTGACACCTGGGATTTCAAAACTTGATTCGCTTCTTTCAGAATCTCAGACCATACATCCTCTACCATACTAAATTCTTGTTTTTGATTATCTTTCAATTTCTTTAGCCTCAAAATAAAGGTACATCATTAATACCCAAAAGATAGAATTCTCAGAAGTCCTTTAAACCAACAGCACAGCGAAAAAAACCCATCTAATTCGAGCCAGCTTGCCGACCCTTTCGAAAACGAATAACTTTAGCTCTATGCTCCTCAAAGCTAGTCGAGAATGCATGCGTACCAGAGTTTGTCAAGACAAAGTAAAGAAAATTCGTATTATCCGGGTTCGCAGCGCTTTTTATAGCCTGTCTACTTGGATTACAAATGGGCGTAGGCGGGAGACCAGATATTTTATAAGTATTGAATGGGGTGTTAGACTTTAAGTCACGCTTTAAAATTTTCTTTCGGATACGCGTATTACCATTGTCGAGTCCGAACACGACTGTTGGATCAGACTGAAGCCTCATGTTACGGTTTAGCCGATTAATAAAAACGGATGCTACCGTAGGCATTTCAGCTAAATTGGCAGCTTCCCTTTCAATAATAGAGGCTAACACTACAAGTTCATCTTTACTCATCAGAGGTAAACTCGGATGTCGATGCTTCCACTCATAGTCAACTATTTTCTTTTGATGAGCTCTCATAAGCGCAATCACTGAAGAAGCTTTTGTATTATAAGATATTCTATAGGTGTTTGGCGCGTATGATCCCTCAGATAGCTCTATTCCCAAAAGGTCATTTGAGAGGTAATTTTTGCTCTCTAAAAGTTTTCTGAGTTCCCAATTGGTGATACACTCTTTTACGTACAAATCATATTTCTTTGAATTGTCATTAGTAATATGTTCTAAGAGTTTTAACATTGACATGCCTCTCCGCAGCTCAAACTCTCCCACATTCAACTTCTTATCAAGTTTATATAGCCTTGCTCCTATCTTAAATAAGGTAACATTAAGAATTAATTCTTCCTTGTAGAAGCGCTCAGCGACCGAATTAAAACTTTCATTATTATAAATCAGAAAAGTCAGCCTTTCACCTGCATTCGTTTTAGCACCAGAATAATAAGGCATATGAAACAGGATAAGCAGAAGTAAGCAAAACGTACCTAGGGATAATAAAAGGCCCAGAATATAACGCAATTAAACCCTAGCTAAAATTAGGGCTGCGTTCGTACCACCAAAACCAAAAGAGTTGGACATAGCATATTTTACATTATGCGGTGCGGCTTCTTTGGGCACCAAATCAATCCATGTTTCAACCGCTATGTTTTCAAGGTTTATTGTTGGTGGCACAATCTGATCGCGCAATGTCAATATACAGAAGATTGCTTCCACCGCACCAGCTGCACCTAATAAATGGCCAATCGCGGATTTTGTAGAAGACATTTTCACGCTCGACCCATCCATACCTATTAATTTTTCTACTGCTGCTAGCTCAATGGTATCAGCCAGAGTCGAGGTACCATGTGCGTTAACATAATTAATTTTAGTGGGTTCCAATTCAGCATGCTTTAAAGCAATTTGCATAGCTCTCAGGCCCCCGTCCCCATCTGATGGCGGCGCTGTTATATGATACGCATCACCTGAAAGGCCGTAACCTATCAATTCTGCATAAATTTTCGCTCCTCGTGAAATAGCGTGATCTAATTCCTCGAGAACCACTACACCCGCACCCTCCCCCATAACGAATCCATCTCTATCCTTATCAAAAGGTCGAGAAGCTAAAGCCGGGCTATCAGAAAATTTTGTCGATAACGCCTTACAAGCGTTAAAACCTGCGATTCCAATTTCGGTAATTGGACTCTCAGAACCACCGGCAATCATCACATCGGCATCCCCAAAACTAATAAGTCTTGCTGCATCCCCGATCGAATGAGCTCCTGTCGCACACGCCGTAGCCACTGCATGATTAGGACCCTTGAAACCGTACTTGATTGAAACTTGCCCAGACACCAAGTTTATAAGAGCTCCCGGTATAAAAAACGGAGAAATTCTTCTTGGCCCTTTTTCGATAAGTGTGTTAGCCGTCTCCGCTATACTACCAAGCCCACCAATCCCAGATCCAATCATCACCCCCGTACGACATTTTGCATGATCAGAAGTGGCAACCCACCCTGAATCTTCTATCGCCTGCGTAGCTGCGGCTATTCCATAAAGAATAAAAGGATCAACCTTTCTTTGGTCTCGTTTGTCCATCCATAAATCTGGGTTAAATGTTCCATCTGAACCATCACCCATTTTAATTTCGCATGCATAATCTGTTGCAAATGATTGCGAGTCGAAACGAGTGATCTTATTTGCTCCGGAGTCACCTGATAATATTTTCTTCCAAGTATCCTCTATCGTCGCACCCAAAGGCGTGACAGCACCTATTCCAGTCACTACCACCCTACGCATAGGCGTTAACTCTTGTAAATGTCTTTCTTTGTCTTTTAAAGATATGCCATCTTTCCATTTTTACGACAGCGCCAACTATTTTCTACCTTATGTGTTATCGTTTATAAACTTCACTGCATCCCCAAACGTTTGAATGCTCTCTGCAGCATCATCGGGTATCTCTATGCCAAACTCTTCTTCAAAAGCCATGACCAGCTCGACAGTATCGAGGCTATCTGCCCCTAGATCGTCAATAAAAGATGCCCCATCGGTTATTTTGTCTTCGTCGATGTTTAGATGCTCAATAACAATTTTTTTCACTCTGTCTGTAATATCGCTCATTGATTAAAACCTCTCAAATTCAAAGAAACGGTTAAAATGTGCTCATATACTCAATCCAAGCCATTCATTCGGACTTATTTAACCGGATTTTTTGCACATTCTCCTTACTGATTTTAAAATTTATAGAAATGATATACAAATGATTTCAATTCTGTGCAATAATTATCTTCAGAACCCACTTTTTTGTTATTTACAAGTTGATTTATGTAAGAAAAGTCGAAGTGTAATCGATTACTTTAAACCATAGTAAGTCCGCCATTTACGTGCAAAGTTTGCCCCGTGATATAGGAAGAGTCATTTGATGCTAAAAACTTAACCGCATGCGCTACGTCCTGTCCGGTCCCTAATTTTCTCATCGGTATGTTTTTTACAATTGTCTGCTTTTGTTCCTCTTTCAAGGCTTCAGTCATCGAAGAGACAATAAACCCCGGCGCTACGCAATTTACTGTTATACCGCGACTCGCAACTTCTTGCGCAATCGCTTTTGACATCCCTATCAAACCTGCCTTAGACGCGGCATAGTTTGCCTGACCAGGATTGCCCATAACACCAACCACTGAAGTAATATTAATTATTCTTCCCCATCGCTTTTTCATCATAGGTTTTAGGGTAAGCCTAGTTAGACTCATAGCAGCACTCAAATTTATATTTAAAACTTGGTTCCACTCCTCGTCGGTCATTCTCAGGAGTAGGTTATCACGTGTTACGCCAGCGTTGTTAACAAGAACATCAACTTCACCGACTTTTTGATTTATTTCCTCCATCAATTTGAATGCACCGTCTGCTTCAGCAAGGTTTGCAGTGACTATAGAAACTCGCTCATTTAGATTCTCTGCTACTTCCTCCAATACTTGTGTTCTGGTTCCCGATAAACAAATCTCGAACCCATTTTGATGAAGTTCGTGGGCTATACATTTTCCAATTTCGCCTGAGGCTCCGGTTATTAAGACAATTTTATTTTTTGTATCAACCATAACTACTGCCTCCTACAAAATTATCTAATTCAACAGGGTTTGAAACGCTTATACCAGTAACATTTCTATCGATTCTTCTTAATAGGCCGGTTAATACTTTTCCAGAACCTAATTCCAGGAATTTTGTAACGCCATTCTCGATCATAAATAAAATACTTTCTCTCCATCTTACAGACGCGGTTACTTGATCAACGAGGTATTCTCGAATCAGCTTTTCATCTGTAATTGCCGAAGCTCTGGTATTCATTACAACCGGAACTTTTGGTCTTCTAACTTCCACGCTCGCTAATGCTTTTTGCATTTCTATTGCTGCTGGTAACATCAAACTTGAATGGAACGGGGCAGACACATTTAAGTTTACGGCCCTTTTTGCCCCTCGTTTCTTTGCAATCTCCGCGGCTTCAGAAACAGCACGATAATCTCCAGATATCACCACCTGCGAAGGGTCATTGTCATTTGCTACCTGACAATGATAGATATCGGAAGCCTCAGAAACAATTTCTTCGACCTCAGAAACTTTCAACCCCATGATTGCAACCATTACACCTTCACCCTTTCTTACGCATGACTGCATCGCATTCCCCCGAACCCTGAGTAACTTCGCGGTATCTTCTAAGGAGATTGATTCAGATGCGCAGAGTGCAGAGTACTCTCCTAAGGAATGGCCTGCCACAAACTGCACATTCTCCTCAATTTTAAAGCCATGAACTTTTATGGAGGCCAGTATGGCCATCGAAGTAGCCATCAATGCAGGCTGCGCATTTTGTGTTTCAGTGAGCTTTTCTATATCGCCTTCCCAAATCAACCCAGACAGGTTTTCGCTCAAGGCTTCATCTACACGTTCAAAAATCTCTTTTGCCTCAGGGTAAGAAAAAGCTAAGTCCTTACCCATTCCAACTGTTTGAGAGCCTTGACCTGGGAATACTATCGCAGTTTTCATAAAATTTTCTTTCTTCAACAGCGTTTAAGTCTAGTTACAAGGTAATTAAGATTTTTACAACAGTTACACCATATAAAAAAATTTTGACATTATGCCAATATGATCGCAAAATTTTGATTAGCAGTTAATTAAGATAACTAATAAATTCTTAATTTAGGCATTCTTCGCTTGCAATTAGCCACGCGTCAGGTATAAAACACACGCTCTTTACAGTTAGAAGAATACTGGACGCATTCACGAGCAGCATTATCAGAGCTTGCTGTTGCTTGGGAAGCTCCCAACAAAAGGAATTAAATATGGCTCTTTATGAGCATGTCTTCATATCGAGACAAGACATTACAACGTCGCAGGCGGAAGGGTTAATTGAACACTTCACTCAAGTCCTTGTTGACAACGGTGGACAGATCGTTGGTCAAGAGTACTGGGGTCTAAAAACCATGGCTTATAAAATTAACAAAAATAGAAAGGGTCACTACGCTTTGATCAAATCTGATAGCACCGCATCTGCCGTGGAAGAGATGGAAAGGCTCATGGGAATACATGAGGATGTAATGAGGGTAATGACAATTAAAGTTAAGAAGCATGAAGATGGCCCGTCGCCTCTTCTCCAGTCAAGATCCAAAGGCGAAGAAAAGGTCTCTAAAAGACCAATATCTGAGGAAAAAACCAGATTAGAAGTAGAGGTTTAAGTAGAAAATATGCAGAACAAACCATTCTTTCGAAGAAAAAAGTCTTGCCCCTTTTCAGGGTCTGATTCGCAAGAAATAGATTACAAGGATGTGAAACTGTTACAAAGATATATATCAGAGAGAGGAAAGATTGTGCCATCTCGAATAACGGCGGTTTCAAACAAGAAACAACGTGAAATGGCTCGGGCTATTAAACGCGCTCGATTCCTTGCTTTACTCCCTTATGCCGTAAAATAGGAAAAAACGAATGGTACAAGTGGTACTCTTAGAAAAGATTGCAAAATTGGGAATAATGGGCGACGTGGTTTCGGTAAAGCCAGGGTATGCAAGAAATTTTCTTTTACCTCAACGAAAGGCATTACGGGCAACAGAAGAAAATCTAAAGAAATTTGACGAAGATAGAGCGAAGCTCGAGGCCTTAAATCTTGAAACTAAGCAAGAAGCGCAAAAGGTTAAGGATAAAATTGATGGCAAAAGTTTCACAGTTTTAAGATCAGCTTCGGAAACAGGGTCACTTTATGGCTCTGTCACATCGCGGGATGCAGAGAAAGCAATGGCGTTGGACAATATCGTTGTAACTCGGAAGCAAATAGTACTATCTAAACCTATTAAAGAACTAGGGCTCCACGAAATAACGATAAGCCTGCACCCAGAGGTTAGTGCGACGATTAAACTAAATGTGGCGAGGTCGCTTGAAGAAGCAGAATTGCAAAAAAGCGGTAAAAGCATCGAAGAGTTGAAAAAGGATGCCGATGTCGACAACCAAATTGATGTTTTGGAATTATTTGATGACGTCGAAAATGCCTCACTAATTGAAGACGATACCAATATCGCTGAAGGCGAAGAAGACAGTGGGGATCTTGAGAAACCAGAGGCTGGCCCTTCTGAAAAAGATATTTCAAGTGAGCACTTAAAAGGGGAAATGACCCCAGATGAGCAAGAGTTGAAAAAAAAGGCTTAAAAAGTTACCTTTAGGTGTAAAACAAAAAAATACGACATATCCCCGAAATTAACATCCTGTGGATAACGAGATTCCATGTTATGATTCTTTTTTGGAGATAGTAATGTCAAACCCAGCAGAAAATAATGTTGAGCAAAATGAGTATTTACCGCATAATATTGATGCAGAACAGGCTCTTTTAGGTGCCTTACTTGTAGATAACGAGTCATTTGAGGCTATTTTCCCAATTTTAAAGGAACATCATTTTTTTGACCCATTACACGCGCGTATTTTTTCTGTAATTGCAGAAAAAATTCAACGAAATTCTCTTGCCTCTCCAGTAACTTTAAAATCATACTTTGAAGGTGACGAAGCGCTCGCAGAGATGGGCGGGGCAAGTTATTTAGTTCGTTTAGCCAGCTCAGGGATTTCAACTTTTGCTGCCAAAGAATTCGCTAACTTAATCAAGGATATGTCTCTTCGAAGAAGCCTAATGAATCTTGGGCATACTATGTCAGAGAAAGCTAAGAAAGTAAGCTTAGAGAACGGTCCAGAGGAGCAAATTGTACAAGCGGAGCAAGCTCTTTATACGCTGTCCAGTCAAGGAGAAACTGACACTGGTTTTAAGTCATTTGTCAATGCAACACGTGAAGCAATAGAAATAGCCAGTAAAGCTTATAAAAGGGATGGCGGTCTATCAGGGTTATCAACTGGGTTAATTGATTTGGACAAAAAACTGGGAGGGTTGAATCCTTCAGATCTGGTGATTATCGCGGGAAGACCATCAATGGGGAAAACAGCACTGGCAACAAATATAGCATTCAACGTTGCAAGAAATTATCAAAAAAATAAAAGTTCGAAGACACCCGACAATCTATCATCAGGCGTTGTAGGTTTTTTTTCTTTAGAGATGTCGTCCAGCCAATTGGCATCAAGAATATTATCAGAAGTCTCTAAAGTTCCATCAGATCAAATCCGAAGAGGCGAACTAAGTGAGCGGGAATTCAGAAAATTTATAGAGGCCGCACAACAACTACAAGACTGCACATTATTCATCGACGATACTGCAGCCTTACCGATTTCATCTCTGACTTCAAGAGCTCGTCGACTTAAACGTACTTACGGGTTAGACTTATTGATAGTAGATTATTTACAGCTTGTACGACCGGTGTTATCGAAGGACAATAGGGTGAATGAGATATCCGAAATTACCCAAGGATTGAAAGCAATTGCTAAAGAATTAGACATACCGGTAATCGCCCTCTCCCAATTATCAAGGCAAGTTGAAACGAGAGAAGACAAGCGACCACAATTATCAGATCTAAGAGAGTCAGGTTCCATAGAGCAGGACTCCGACGTCGTCTTATTCGTTTTTCGCGAAGAGTACTACAAGGAGCGAGAAAAACCAAGCGATCATGAAGTTGAGGCGATTATAAAGTGGCAAGATGAAATGTCCGCCGTGCATGGTAAAGCCGAAATAATTATCGGGAAACAGCGGCACGGCCCAATTGGTACTGTCGATTTATCTTTTGAAAGTCAGTATACAAAATTTGGCAACCTCGCCAAAATGCATCAACAAAAGAGTAACACGCAGTGAGATGAATAAGCATCCAGAATTATCGATAAATTTGAACGCTATCTCGAAAAACTGGCTGTCGTTAAATACTATATCGAATAAGAATGTTGAAACTGGTGCGGTTCTAAAGGCTAACGCATACGGTTTAGGCGCGAAAGTTGTAGCACCTCACTTGTGGAAGGCCGGTGTAAAAAGCTTTTTTGCTGCCTCACTAGAGGAAGCCATAGAGTTACGGGAGTGCTTGCCAAAAAAATCTGAAATATATTATTTCAGCGGATTTTTTTATTCAGACATTAAAGAGATTCGCGCATTTCGTTTGACACCAATATTAAATACGACTGAACAAATAAAGGCTTTCTCCGAAAACCTATCTGAGCATCCCGTTGCGATACATGCTGATGTAGGAATAAATCGACTCGGTTTAAGCAGAAGCGAATTAGTAGATATGAAACCTTCATTGGACTGCCTTAAGATAACACTAATGCTCGGCCATCTTTCTTCAGCTGATGATATTTTTGCACCTGAGACGACTTGCCAACTAATGGAATTTAGAAAGGTTTCTAGTGTTTTTCCAAAGATAAAGAAAAGCCTTAGTGCTACCGGCGGAGTGCTTCTTGGGAGTGATTTTCATTTTCAACTTACCCGGCCAGGAATTGGCTTATATGGTGGACTGCCATTCAAAAAAACCTTACCGGTCGTAACTCTTAAGCTGCCTATTTTACAAACCAAAGTACTTCAAAAAAACGTAGGAGTGGGATACAACCACATGTACAAGACACCCTCGCGAAAAACAATAGCCATTGTCGCAGCTGGTTATGCCGACGGTTTATTTAGAAACCTTTCAAATAAGGGTGCTCTATATTCAGGGAAACATCGCTGTCCAATAGTTGGACGGGTATCAATGGACCTTATGACGGTCGACATATCATCCTTGACACAAATACCTAAATGCTTAGATGTTTTATGCGAGGAGCAAACGATAGATGACTTAGCGCACGTTTGCAATACAATTGGGTATGAAGTTCTTACAAGTCTTGGCTCAAGATATAAGCGAACCTACCTTGGTGAGGAGACTTAAATTAGGTCGTTTCTAAAATGATAATCAAATTTTTGCTAGTTACAGGAACTTTTTTTCTCTCTTTATTAAGAAGCAGTGGTAAGCTCGTTCTATTTTGCGCTAGAGCAGTTATATCTGGTGTTAGGCCTCCTATCTACTATCAAGAGATATTTTTACAAATTTATAAAATTGGCTATCTATCACTGCCAGTTGTAGGGTTAACAGCATTTTTTACCGGGGGTGCACTTGCACTTCAAATATACGATGGAGGTAGCCGCTTCAATGGTGAGAATGTTGTTCCTTCAATAGTGGCTATTGGAATGTTAAGGGAGCTAGGACCCGTTTTGGGGGGATTAATGGTCGCTGGTCGGGTATCTTCTGCAATTGCAGCCGAAATAGGAACAATGAAAGTCACTGAGCAAATTGACGCTTTAAGTACACTGGCAATAGACCCAGTAAGATATCTTGTGTTTCCTCGTATAACTGCGGCAACCGTTTCTATGCCTTTTCTAGTATGTATTGGTAATGCAATTGGCATTATGGGAGGATATTTTGTGGGTGTAAATAGATTAGGATTTAATTCTACATCATATATTCTTAATACCTTCGAGTTCTTAACCATACAAGATCTTACTTCTGGCCTTATCAAAGCAGGAACTTTTGGTTTTGTTATAGCGTCGATGGGGTGCTTTAGTGGGTTCTATTCCTCCAAGGGAGCCGAGGGTGTTGGACGAGCAGCAACTACTGCCGTTGTGAGCTCTTCAATCCTTATTTTGGCCTCAAACTACTTATTAACAGAACTATTGTTTAAATCATGAAAAGCAGCTTAATTAATATAGATAAACTATCATTGTCTTTCGGAAACAAACGTGTACTTAAAGACTTAGACCTTCAAGTCGGGAAAGGCGAAAGTTTAGTTATTATTGGAGGTTCTGGAGAAGGAAAATCGGTACTTTTGAAATGTATTCTGGGGTTGCTTCATCAAGACTCAGGGTCTATCAACTTTATGGGCGCCAAAATAATAGGAGAAAACAAGCAACAGTTTCTATCCCAGTTTGGCATGCTATTTCAAGGGGCTGCTTTATTTGACAGTATGCCCGTATGGGAGAATATTTCTTTCCGTTACAAGTACAGTAAAATGTTCACGAAAACTGAGAGGAAAGACCTTGCAAAAGAAAAGTTAGCCCTAGTTGGACTCTCAGAAAACACCGCTGATCTCTTCCCGGCTGAGCTCTCCGGGGGAATGCAAAAACGTGTTGGCATCGCGAGGGCAATAGCGAGCAATCCAAAAATACTTTTTTTCGATGAGCCTACGTCAGGCCTTGATCCGCGAATGGCCCACAATATAAACAAGTTACTCCAAGATATAATTATAAAGCTAAGTGCAACGACAGTCACAATAACGCACGATGTCTCTTCCGTGAAAGCTCTAGCAGATAAGGTGGCTCTACTAGAGAGTGGTTCGATTGCTTGGCAGGGTAAAACAAACGAATTTAATTCAACGGATCATCCAAATGTGAGTCAATTCAAAAATCCGAGCTCCTTTTAAAAGGATTTATGTTTATCAAAGTTAAGATAAAATAAGTGTTAGGTAGAAAAATATGCGAAAATCAATCAGAGGTTATCAATGTGAGAATTGTAACTTTCCATACGCCAAATGGGCTGGGCAATGTTCTGAATGCAAATCTTGGGGGACTATCGAAGAACGGACCGCTCCAAACACTAACACTAAATTAAACTTGCGAGAGGGCAAAATAGTTGAACTTGTGGGGTTAAAAGGTTCTAAAAATCCTTTAGACAGACAAAAAACAGGACTTAAAGAATTTGATAGAGTACTAGGTGGTGGGTTAGTTAAAGCTAGCACTATTTTAGTTGGAGGGGACCCCGGGATTGGGAAATCCACTATACTTTTGCAGGTGGCGTCCAGTATGGCAAATATGGGCGCAAAGATTATTTATGTCTCTGGCGAAGAATCAACAGATCAGTTAAGGATGCGAGCAAAGAGATTAGGGCAAGAAAATTCACCTGTGGAAATAGCGGCAGAGACTAATTTAACTGATATTTTAACAACTATTGAGAGTGAGAAACCAGATTTAATAATTGTTGACTCTATTCAGACAGTGTACTCTGAGCACTTGGATAACGCCCCCGGCTCAATTTCACAAGTAAGATCATCAGTTATGGAATTAACCAGTTTTGCTAAAAGTTATGGTGTGGCGGCTATACTCGTCGGACATGTTACCAAAGAAGGTCAGATTGCAGGTCCAAGGCTAGTGGAACATATGGTGGATACTGTTTTATATTTTGAAGGTGAAAAAAGTATTCACTATAGAATCTTGAGATCTGTGAAGAATAGATTCGGAGCATCGGACGAAATAGGGGTTTTTGAGATGACAGGCCTGGGCTTACAGCAGGTCGAAAACCCATCAGCACTTTTCTTGGGTGAAAGAAACTCAAATTCGGCCGGGTCAGTCGTACTAGCTGCAATAGAGGGAACAAGACCAGTATTGGTCGAAATACAGGCTTTGGTTGCCACTTCATCTCTTGCTACGGCACGTCGCGCCGCTGTTGGGTGGGAGCCAGCACGTCTTGCAATGGTGATGGCAATTTTGGAGTCTCGATGCGGTAAGAGCTTTATTGGTAAAGACGTTTATTTAAATGTCGCTGGAGGCATGAAAATCAGTGAACCTGCTGCAGACCTAGCAGTTGCAGCAGCTTTAATGTCAGCAGTAGAAGAAATTGAATTGGCAGTCGATACAATCGTTTTTGGAGAATTAAGCCTATCTGGAGCCATCCGGCAAGTCACGCAAACTGACTCGAGACTAAAAGAAGCAAAAAAGTTAGGTTTTTCTAGTATAGTTCTGCCATCAGGTTCAAAATTCGTCTCCTCGGAAGGTATGAAAGTGATTGAGTGTAAAACTATTTCTGAATTTCTTGAAAAAAATCGTATTACCAAGAGTCCTGCGGAGAGTAGTTGAAAATGGAAGATCTAAATTTGGTAGATATTATAGCCGTTTTAATAATTTTTATGTCTTCAATCTTTGCATACGCACGTGGACTGACCCGAGAAATATTAGCAATAATTAGTTGGATATTTGCTGCACTTCTCGCTTTCGTGATCGTTCCGTTTTTGGATCCGCTAGTGAATAAAATCCCGGTGGCAAAAGAAATTCTCGCGGACAGTTGTGAACTTTCAATTCTAATTTCATACGTTATTAGCTTTATTATTGCACTGGTATCATTATCAATATGCATTCCTTTAATCACTAATTTTATTCAACATTCGAGCTTAGGTGGATTAGATAGATTCTTAGGTTTGTTTTTCGGGGCCATACGAGGCTTATTAATTGTAATTTTTTTGTTCATTATAAGCGACTTGATTTTTCCAAGTGCTCAACAATTCAGCACTGTTCAGAACTCAAAAACAAGTGAAATTGTTTTCACCGCCAAAGAAAACCTTAAAGAAAAAATCCCGGGTTCTCAACCGCGTTGGATTATGAGTAGATTTGACAAACTCATGTCGTCATGTATCGAGTAAATTAACTAAGATTGACTGTGATAGTAGAAAATTTAAAAGATTTAGAAAGGTTGATTTAGAAGGTAAGAAGCTAATATATATCTTTACTTTTATATCTTATAAACATTGAAAATGTTATTATTCTTATAATATTTTGAAGAGCTATATATTTATTAAACGTCCACTTCTAAAGCTCAGAGAACTCATGGATACAAAGTCCAAAACTGCACCAGAAAAAAAAATTGCCTTGGTAACTGGGGCATCGAGAGGTCTTGGGTATGAAACTTCTATTTTACTAGCAAAAAGAGGTATACATGTTATCGCATTAGCAAGAACCGTAGGCGCCTTAGAAAACCTTTCCGACCAAATTACTAAATTAGGTGGTTCTGGTACAATGGTACCGATTGATATTACTAATTACCCGCAAGTAAAGAACCTTGGTTCCATTCTTTTGGAAAAGTGGAAGAAGGTTGATTACTTTGTTCATTTAGCTGCTATGGCCGCACCATTAAGTCCTACTCCTTACTTATCATTAGATGATTTTGACAATACACTGAATGTAAACGCTCGCGCCACACTTCACTTAATACAGATAATTCATCCAGCGCTACAAATGGCGAAGAAAGGCCAAGCATTGTTTGTGGACGATAATATTGAGGGGAAGTTTTTTTCTTCGTACGCGGCTTCCAAGGCTGCCAGCAGAGCTATACTTAAAAGTTATCGTAGAGAAAATAAGCGTCTCGGACCAAAAGTAACTATTTTTAAACCATCCCCGATGCCGACCGCCCTTAGAGCACGATTCTTTCCGGGTGAGAATAGAACACGCCTTCAGTCATGTGCCTCTCAGGCAAGAATATTGATTCAAAACTTAGGCCTTAACTAAATCCATCTCCAATTAGCTCACGTAGGGATTCTTACCTTGTCTTAGTAACAGACGGATTGGGCACCCCATTATCCCGAAATCTTCTCTTAGTCCATTAATTATATATCTTCGATAACTAGCGGGCATCCTTTTTAGAACCGAACCAAACATAGCAAAAGTGGGGGGTCTGTGATTAATTTGAGTAATATATCGTATCTTTATCCTATTGCCATTTTGCTTTGGAGGGGGATGCATGCGAACTTTATCTTTTAGCCACAAATTTAACTTTGCAGTACTTATCCGAATATTCCAAATTTCATGAGATTTTAGAATCTCCTGATGCAAATTTGAAAGACCTTCTCCCAAAAGTCCAGACAAAGCCACAACGGATACACCTCTTAATTGGGGCAGTAAATTTTTTACATTAATTTTGAGCTGCTCTAGCTTTTGTTTCTTATTAATAACCAAGTCCCATTTATTTATCGCCAGCACAATAGATCTTCCTTCTCGTTCCACCAAATCGGCGATCTTTAGATCCTGCGACTCCAGAGCACTATCTACATCGAGTAGCAAAACGACAACATCAGAAAATTTTATCGCCTTCAAAGTCTCGCTTATTGATAACTTTTCTAACCTCGAATTAATTTTCGATTTTTTTCGCATTCCAGCTGTATCAAAAATATGAAATTTAGTTCCCTTCCAGGTAGTTAAGAGAGATATGGCATCTCTTGTTATTCCCGCCTCTGGCCCAGAAAGCAACCGATCAACCCCGATTATCTTATTAACTAAAGTTGATTTTCCAGAATTGGGACGACCTATTATTGAAATTCTTATTTGATTATCGGGTTTGAGAACGTCTGTACTAAGAGTAGACACCTGGTTTTCTAAATCATAAGATTGCCCCGAGCATGGATTTCTTTCGTTCACTCTGTAGTTTTGAATATTTTTAGTGATAGTTGATCTTAACTCCTCGATACCAATATCATGCTCCGCCGAGACGGGGAAAGGTTCACCTAGACCCAACTGAAAAAAATCATTTACCGCGTCGTTTAATCTAGAGCTTTCGATCTTATTAACCACCAAAATAACCTTTTTTGCCATTTTTCGAATTGTTTCTGCATATGTTTGATCTAGAGAAGTCAGACCAGTTCTTGCATCGACAACAAACAGACAAAGATCGGAAGATTTTATCTCAGCTAACGAAAGCTTTGACATCCTATCTTGGAGTGAGTTGGGTTTTGCTATTTCAAGACCTGCAGTATCCACCAATTTATAAGAAAAATCACCTGAGCTGACATCTGTTTCGAGTATATCTCTTGTTACTCCTGGTTGGTCGTCAGTAATAGCAAGTCTCTTTTTCGCCAATCTATTAAAAAGCGTAGATTTTCCGACATTAGGACGCCCAACGATACTTATTCTGAAAGTCATTATATCACCCCACTGCAATACTAACCTCACGGCCGTAATAACTGACAAAACTATTCAAAAGATAAAAATTCACCGTCACTGGAATATACAATAAGCTTCCTATTTGAGTAGAGAGGAGCACCTTTAGGTATTAAGTCGAGATCTATGTCAATCTCAATTCTTCCAGTATTTACATCGACAGCCAGAAGTTTTTTGTTCTCTCCCGCGATCCAAAGTTTATCACCAGCAAAAGTGGGACCATGGAAAATTGTGTTTTTATTTTTATCTAAAAGCTCTTTAAACCAGACTAGACTACCATCAGTTCGGTCTAGGTGTATCAAATTATTTAAATCCGAAATAAAAAATGTAGAATCTGAAATAACTATGGCGCTTCCTCTCGCTCCAATCGTCGAGCTCCATTCTAGATTTCCGTCTAAGTCGAGTGAAGAAAATTGTCCTGAGAAACTGCCAAGGTATATATTTTCCTTAACAACAGTCGGAGTACCAATAAATTTTCCTAAGGAAGTTTTTGCATGACCAGTCCTATGAGAATAATAGTTATGACTCCATAATTCTCGGCCTGTTTTTGTATCCAGAGCAACCAACTTGCCTCCAGGATATGGAACAAATAGTCTCCCACTTTTACCGACAGGTCGACCATGCGCATAAGGTATATAGTGACTTCCTACGTTCCTCTGCTCCCATTTTGAAGTTCCCTGAAAAGAGTGAGATCGCAAAACTCCGGCCGCATTCATAGTAAACAATTGACCATCAAAAATTGTTGGAGCCACTATAAAGGGAGATACGAAACGAAATCGCCAATCTATTGTACCATTAGAAATCTTTACTGACAGCAACTCACCAAAGCTCGTAGTTACGAAGACAAAGTCCTCAGAGGCTACGAGTCCTCCGCCAATAACAGCTTCATCGAGTTCTGATCGTGGCACTATTGAAACGGACCAGTTTTCTGTATAAGATTTCAGGTCGATAGATACTAATGCGCCTCGGTTCGTTAAGAACAAGAGAGTATTATCTTTGATAACTGGCGAACCAATTAATTCACCATGCCCTGTTTTTATTCGTTTTTTAAAAATCGGCTTTTTTGAAAATTCAAAATTTATATTCTCTCCAGCTTTAAAAATTCCAAGTCCATCCCAATCAGAGCTCCTAACCTGCTTTGAAAGTCTTACATGTTTTGAAACTGCATTTGTATAAATTTCAGGGACAATATTAACTCTGTCTCCGCTTAAATCACCAGAAGTACAGCCTATAAGGCTATTCGTGACAATAAACAAACCCGTGGCAAAACCCCTGACTAACGGTCCGTAGCATCTAATCAACAAGGTCGAAGACCTTAGCTAGCTTATTAATCCGTGATCTCAGCAGAGTGCTCGCCTTTGGATCATTAAGTATCAATTCTATATCCTCTTTAGCTGAATCAAAATTGTTCACACTTATATTTAATATAGCTTTCTGCTCCAGTGCTAATAAAAAAAAGGCACTGTCAGGGGATATCAGTTCCTCTAAGAAAGCAGACTTTTCTTCAAAATTTTGTTCCAATAATAGTACTAACTTAAATTTAGAAAAGTCGGTGAAAGCAGACGGTGGACTCAAATTAGCGATACTTCGATAAATAGATATAGCCTCTTCCTCTCTTCCACTAATTTCGCTCGCCCTGGCCTTGACTAAAGTGGAAATTATAGGCTCTTTTAAAATCTCCTTACTATTTGTTAGATCTATAAGCTCCTCTTCTTGATAGTCTGATAAAAAAAACTTACTCAATTCATCACCGAGTATGCGAGCAGACGTTTCTTTTTGGTTAGATCTAAGTTCTAGAGTGACCGAACTAGCAACAATTAGCAGTATGAGAACTAGACCTATCCACCCATAGCGCTTCAATAAGATAAAAAGTTTATCCTTACGGACTTCCTCAGTAACTTCATCAATAAAATTATCATTTTGGCTCACGGCATGCCACCTCTAACAAAAAAAGTAACTCACACCTATATAAAGGCAACGATCCTTACGTTTAAATCAACTATTTTAAAAAAACAACCATTGTTCACAAATAGTTCAGAAAACAAACCAATATTACAAAATTAAATATTCTCATTAAGCTGCTGATTCCAAAGTCGAAAGTATTTTCCTCTTTCATTTAATAAGCTGGAATGAGAGCCATACTCAACTACTCTTCCCTCATCAATTACTATTATTTTATCAGCACTAGAAATAGTTGAAAGCCGGTGCGCTATTGAAATAACCGACCTACCCCTAAATAATGGTATTAAGCCTTTTAGGATTTTCTTCTCCGTTTCTGTATCAAGAGCTGATGTGGCTTCATCTAGAAGTAAGATTTTTGGATTTTTGAGCAGGGTTCTAGCAATCCCCACTCGTTGTTTTTCTCCGCCGGAAAGCTTTAAACCTCTTTCCCCAACCACAGTATCAAAACCTTCTGGTAAACCATTTACAAAATCAAACAAGCGAGCAGCTTTGGTAACCTTCTTAATATCTTCAAATGAAGCATTCTTATAGCCGTAAGCAATATTATATCCGATGGTATCATTAAATAATACCGTGTCTTGAGGCACTACACCAATAAATTCTCTTAACTGAGATTGCTTTAGTTCTCTAATGTCTGTTCCATCAATATGAATTGAACCCGAGTCAACATCATAAAACCTGAACAACAACCGACCAATTGTAGACTTTCCACTTCCAGATGGTCCAACAATTGCCAGTATCTGCCCGGGTTTGACTTCGAAATCAACTTTAGTCAAAATTGTGCGCGAACTCGAATAACTGAAGTTTACGTTATTAAATCTGACCTCTCCGCTGACTCTCTCCAAAATTACAGGATTTAATTTGTCATTTATCATAAGTGGTTGATCCAAAATCCTAAACATATCTGCCATATCTGTCAAAGCTTGTCGAATTTCACGATAAACTGTTCCAAGGAAATTCAAAGGCATAAGAAGCTGGAGCATTATCGCATTGATACCGACAAACTCTCCTACTGTTAGTAGGCCAGAAGAAACACCGTTTGCCGCCAATATCATTACTCCTACAAGTCCAGCTGTCATTAAAACCGACTGCCCAAAATTCAGGTAAGCCAGCGAGATATTGGTTTGTATCGACGCTTTCTCAAAACCCGCCATCGAGGAGTCATACCTTTCTATTTCCCTTTTTTCTGCGTTAAAAAACTTTACTGTTTCAAAATTGAGTAAACTGTCGATTGCCTTTTGGTTAGCATCGCTGTCTGAACGGTTCATCCTTTCTCTAATCCTAACTCGAATATTAGTTACCCAAAAAGTAAACCACGTATAAAAAAATATTGTCACAAAGACTATGAGCACGTAAATCCAATCATACCGGATTAAAAGTAAAATCGCGACGAAAATTAACTCTAATATCAGCGGAACTATTGAAAAAATGAGGAATCTGAGTAAGAAGTCCACCCCCTTGACACCTCGCTCTATTACTCGGCTCAAAGCTCCCGTTTTCCTTGAAATATGAAATTGTAAGGGTAGTGCGTGGATATGTGAAAATGTTTTTATAGCCATATTTCTTAATGCACGCTGCCCAACAATCGTAAATACTCCATCTCGCAATTGGTTAAATCCAACCGAAAAAAGTCTCATAAATCCGTAGCAAACTACTAAACTTAATGAGCCCATTCCGATAATCGATGCTGAAGTTTCATTAACTCCATCTATAGCTAAAGAGTCTACCGACCAAATCATGAAAAGCGGTGTTGCAACAGCAGAAACCTTTGCAATAATCAATGCAACAAAGGAGATAAGAACTCTTATACGAAACTTTGGGTTGTCCTTGGGCCAAAGGAAAGGAAACATACTCCCTAGCACGCCCCAATTACTCCTAACGAATGTTTTCTGTCGCATATTAAAGTTCTCTCCTAGGACAACTTATCAGAGCAAATAGATCAATGGTATCAATTACTTAAAAACTATTTCTTCAGTTCTCACCAGTACAAAATACTTTACAATTTAGTGGGTATAGCAAACACCTGCCCGGGGTAAATTAAATCGGGGTCTTTGATCAAATCTGAATTTTTTTCATAAATCTCGATGTATTTTATACCTCGGCCAAAGATACGACGAGCAATCCTCCACAAACTATTACCAGGTTGAACTGTTATTGAACCTGAGACCATGTTCATGAGGATATCGGGAGAAACTTTTTTGAAAGGTGTTTCAATTCTACTCCTCACGACGCCTTGCTCGTCAACCTCATCTAATCTCAGTTTGTAGACCCCTGGACGTAATCCAGTAAGTTCTGAAGACCAACCTCCTGAGGCCCCAACATCTGACGAGTCCACAAATTGATCGTCAACGTATATAAGCACTTTGTAATCAGGCTGAGCACGGCCTGTTAAAATAGCTTCACCCAAATCTGAATAGCTGATGCTATCAATTGTTATTTTTTTTACGGAAGCAACACTTTTATTTTGGACAATTTTTATTTCATCCGAGTCGCTTTGCACTATTATGGGATCGGAACCCTGCTCGTTTATACTAATATCACTTTCAAAAAGGTTGCTTGGTAATATCACAAAAATATTTTCCGCAATTATCCATTCATCTGAGTCGATATCTGTTAAATTGGTGGTATTTTTTTCAGGCTTTTGAGTTTTTTCAGCATTCTTGATCTTCGTTTCGTCTGCTAGTTCTTCTTTTTCACTTCTGAGGGTTAAGGTTTGCGCAGAGTCCATGCTTTTGACTTTACCCATGGCGACGAAATTACCTTCACTGTCAGACTCGGTCTCAATTACGACCTCGTCATTTGATAATACCTCCACCTTACTGTTTGGTGTGGTCTTTCCGGCGATTACCGCGTCCCCTTCTTTATCTACCCTTAAAACATCTACAGAAAGCTCCTCCTCTGAATTTTTATCGCTCTCCACTTTCTGATTGTCTTGTCTCTTATTTTTTTTCTTCAGATTGAACACTTCTTTTGATCCCGACGCCAACTTTTCTTTTGTTCTTTCTTCACTGTTAGATGTTGCTTCACTATCCAACTGGGGCTCATTCACTTTTTTAATTTGTTTTCCATTCACAGACTTTTCCTTCGAAGTTGAACCAGTCTCTTTGGATTTTAGCTCGTTAACTGACTCATCAGTAGCCACATCTAGCGCAATATCCTTTTCTTTAGAATTTAGTAAAAGGTTGTCTCTATTAACTACGCTATCAGTCACTTTAGGCGATGTTGATATACTTTCATCTAAAGGCTGAGTCGAGCTGTCCTGAGTAGGGTTAATCTTAGGAAATAAATGGGCCTGATCACTTTGTTTCTTTTGCGCCTTGTTTTTTTCCAAGGGTCCTGATACGTCACTCAAAGGTTCAGAATCCTTCAGAAGCGTTTCTTGGGACGTTTGAGTTTTTTCTTCGGGTGATTCTTCTTTCTTGTTAGATTCAGGCGGCTTTTGGGAAGGAGCAAGAGTGACATTATGGGAAGCGGTATCACCATTTCTTTCAGCGTTCTGCGTTTTTTCCTCTGAGGAGACAGATTGCTCTGCAAGCTCATCATAAGCTCTACTAACAATTATCATGACTCCTAACACTACTAACGCTAATATGACTACTAGCGCGATTGCCCAACCATATTTCTGAACCACTCGTTGCATATATATCTCCATCTCGTGTATCCTATATACTCTGTAGGAAATAAAAATAAAGTACTTTACTAACAAAGACGAAATGCAGCGGGGAGAGATTTCTTGAAAACTACGAGAGTTAAGTCTGTGGCAGTATTCTGCGGTTCCAGAAGCGGAACTGATCCCATATATAAGAATATAGCTCGGAATCTCGGATACGAATTAAGTTTAAATAAAATTAAATTGGTTTACGGAGGGGGCAGCATTGGACTTATGGGAGAGGTTGCTAATGCTGTACAGGAAAGAAATGGTGAAATTTTAGGGGTCATACCAAGGCATCTTCTTAAGCTTGAGATTGAAAAAAGTGATTTGGCAAACCTAGAAGTAACGAAAGATATGCACGAGCGAAAAATGCGCATGTATTCAGAAGCTGACGCTATTGTTGTTTTACCAGGCGGTTTAGGAACATTAGATGAGTTTTTTGAAATATTAACATGGGCTCAGTTAGGCCTGCATAAAAAAAAGATAATTCTTTTAAACCCTGATAAGTTTTGGAAACCTTTACTAAACCTCTTAAAACATCAGCAGAAAAATGGTTTTTTAGCACGGGAATATACAAAACTATTCCGCAAATTCAAAACTGTTGCAGAGACAATAGAATATCTAAAGTCTCTTTGACTCAAGACGCCAACTATCAAGGGTGTAGATGGCTATAGATAACCAAATCAAGACAAGTGCTATCGAATGTCCAAAGTTATAAGGTTCATTAAAAATCACTATTGCGACTAAAAATTGCAATGACGGGTTAATGTATTGTAGCAAACCAACAAAGGAATAGCTGAGTATCCTTGTTGCATAGGAAAACAATATCAGTGGTCCGCCAGTAAGTAGTCCAGATAGAAATAGCATAATATAATCTTGAATATTTAAGTTGGGTGCTCTCATCGAGGGGTCAAGAAATAGATAGACAAGGATCGCTAGCGCCAGTGGAGATAATAGCATTGTTTCGATGGTCACAGACTCTATAGGTCCTAATTGTGAATACCCTTTGAGCAAGCCATATGTACCAAAAGTTATAGCAATAACTACTGAAATTAATGGGAAGACTCGAAGAGCGAAGGCTAAACCACAAACTGACGCAATCACAAGAAAGATCGCCAACTTTTGATATTTTGAAAAACGCTCACCCTTAAAGAGATAACCAAAAAAAACAGCGACAATTGGAAAGACGTAATATCCAAAAGAGGCTTGAACAGCTTGACTGGTTTGAATAGCGAAAATGAAGCTAAACCAATTAAGTGAGATCAATATTGCGCAGATCAAGAGATAACGAGTTTCAAATAAAAAAAGGTTTTTTTGAAACAAACTCCTGAAACGACCTTTAAAAGATAAATACCCGCCAAATACCACCATTGACCAAATTATACGATGAGCTAATATTTCTATCGTTGGCAAATGAGAAAGCTTTGCGTAAAATATACCCGATAGCCCCCATATAGCGCTAGCAGAAACCATAGCGACAATGGATATAAGCACAGGCACCCAAATATATTCTAAGCTTGGTTTCTTAGATTAAAGCATACGAGATGCAACATTTTCCCAATTAACTAAATTATTTATAAAATTATCTAAATAGGCTGGCCTTTTATTTCTAAAGTCAATGTAATAGGAATGTTCCCACACATCACACCCTAATAGAGCTGTTTGGCCAAAGCAAAGCGGATTTACTCCGTTTTCGGTTTTAGTTATTGACAAAGACCCATCATCAGATTGTACCAGCCAACACCAACCAGCGCCAAACTGACCAGCTCCTGCAGCACAAAACTGTTCCTTGAAACTTTGAATGCTTCCAAAGTCATTAATTAAGGACGTCTCTAAATTTGAAGGCATAGTCTTTCCAGAGGGCCCCATCATTTCCCAAAACTGAACATGGTTCCAGTGCTGCGAAGCATTATTGAATAGCCCAGATTGTGCTACCGATTTCGCATCATAGTTTTCAATAATAATTTCCTCTAACGATTTTGACTCATACTGAGATCCTTCAAGCAATTTATTGCCATTGTCTACATAAGCCTTGTGGTGAATATCGTGATGAAACTCGAGTGTTTCCTGACTCATCCCTAATGAAGACAGTGCGTCGTGAGCGTAGGGTAACTTAGGTAATTCAAAAGCCATCGTTGAGATCCTTTTCGGTTAAAAATTTCGTGATTAATGAAGATACTACTATAATTGCAAAACTATTTCAAACCAAGAGTCACATTATATCAAGATTGTTTGAAACTGCCGTCCGAGGGAATACAAGCTACACTCGCAACTAAGTATCGAACTCAGAAAATTGTGTGCCAGCCTCATTATCAGGCTTAGACCAATCTCTTTTAACACCCAACCGTAGCAAAATTGCTGAAGCGATAAAAATAGATGAATAAGTTCCGATCAACACCCCCCATATCATGGCAAAAGTGAAGCCCCGAAGAACGTCGCCCCCTAGCAAGTAGAGAGCAAATAACGCTAGCAAGGTGGTAATGGATGTTACCAAAGTTCTGCTTAAAGTCTCATTTATAGAAATGTTCAGCAGATCTAGTAGAGGCCTTTTGTTGAACTTCTTTAAATTCTCTCGTATACGATCGTAAACTATTACAGTATCATTTAATGAATAACCTACAATGGTAAGTATAGCCGCAACGATTGAAAGGTTAAACTCCAATCTGAGAAGAGAGAAGATTCCTATTGTAATTAAAACATCGTGAACAAGTGCTAACACTGCTCCTAGAGCAAACTGCCACTCAAATCGAACCCAAATGTAAAAAAGAACTGCACCCACAGCCAACAAAATCGAAGTTAAACCTTTAATTACCAGCTCTTTGGAAACTTTCGCCCCTACGCTTTCTGTCTGTAGAAAGTTTATCGAACCAAATGAAGCGTTTAACGCATTTTTCAACAACACGATCTTGTCATTCTCTATATCATCTTTTTGGGGCTGTTGCTCTATCCTTATCAGAACGATATTTCGGCTGTCGTCGATTAACCCACCACTAATTTGTGCTTTTGGATCTGAAATTTTTGTTACTGAAGTATCTCCTAAATCTAAACCTACCAGAACCTGTCTGTATTCGGAAACCTTAACAGGCTTTTCAGATTGAACCATTAATAATGTTCCTCCCCTGAAGTCTATTCCAAAATTTAATCCAAAAAGTAGATTGGCAAGGACTGAAATACCAATAAGCACTATAGAAATTACTGAAAAAAAACGTGCCTTTGAGAAGAAATCAAATTTTGTTTTCTCTGGAAGTAATTTTAATCTAATCATAACCTAATTCTCATTCTATATAACTATTTTGGTCGGTCTTTTCAGATTGAAATAAAAAGCGATCAACAAGCGAGTGACATATATCGCCGTGAAAACCGACGTAAGTATTCCTAGACCCAATGTTATTGAAAAACCTCTAACGGGCCCACTTCCTAACACGAACAAAATCACAGCAGCAATCATAGTTGTTACGTTAGCGTCGATTATGGAAGTTAACGCTCTTTCATAGCCAAGTTCAATAGAACGTAATACATTTTTTTGCTTCGATAATTCTTCTCGTATTCGTTCAAATACAAGAACGTTGGCGTCAACGGCCATACCAAGAGTAAGGACGATTCCCGCTATGCCTGGTAAAGTTAATGTGGCGCCAATTATTGCCATAATTGAAAATAATAACGCCACATTTAAAAGCAATGCTATGTTTGCAAAAAGACCAAACAAACCGTAACTTAACACCATGAACCCAGCAACCAAAAAACCGCTAATGATAGCAGCCACTTTGCCAGCCTCGATACTATCTGACCCTAACTCTGGTCCAATAGTTCTTTGTTCTAAAACTTTGATTTCAGCCGGCAATGCTCCTGCCCTGAGCAGGATGGCAAGCCTATTGCTCTCTTCTACTGTAAAATTGCCTGTTATTATTCCACTACCTCCGGGAATATGGCTCTGGATCACCGGAGCCGAAATAACTTCATTATCCAAAACAATTGCAAAAGGTGATCCAATGTTTTGTTTTGTATATGAACCGAATTTTCGTCCACCCGAGGGATTGAATTGAAAACTTACTGCCGGTTGATTGTTTTGGTCAAAAGAAGGTTGCGAGTTTGTAAGTTCATTTCCAGAGACAACATACTTCTTTTCGAGTACATAATAATTCGAACCTTCCGAGCTGGGTAGAATAATTTGGCCGGGCCTTACAACGCTCTCACTATTTGACGCAATGGAAACAACTGGATGAAACGTTAATTTTGCCGTCTTACCGATCAAATCAAGTAACTCCTCTGCAGAGCCGATTCCGGGCACTTGCACCAGTATTCTTTTGGAACCCTGCCTTTGGATGGACGGCTCTCTTGTTCCCGCCTCATCTACTCTTCGACGAATTATCTCTAACGATTGCGCCATTGTAAGATCATTAAGGCGACCTTTTTCGGGTTCGGAAATCTTTATTACGACACTATCGCTGTCAATCGTGACATCAAATTCATTTTTTCCAACCGAAGACAAAGATACAACAGGACGCGCCAACTTTTTTATTTCTTTAGCTGCTTCATCAATTTTATCAATTTTCTCAATTCTTATCCTGAGAGTATCCAAATCTACAGACTCGACTCTTCTAATTCCACCAATTTTGCCTCTAATCTCCCTTAAACTCGTGCGGACCTCTGTCCATATGGCTTCCAACTTTTCATGATAAACATCTTCAACGGAAACTTCGACCAACAGATGAGCCCCTCCCCTCAAATCTAAGCCCAAATTTACGATTTCTGAGGGCAACCATCGGGGCCATCTTTCCATATCTGCTCTCATTTTCTCGGTTACAGGGTTTCCCAGCTGAGTTGCTTCTCGTGCATCATTGGCCCTCTCCACTCGAGAATAATTCAAGTGCGGCAAAGAAGCTATGAGGCCCCACACACATGGTAAAACAATAAGAATTACTTTAATTCTTGAAAAATTAAGCATTCATTTTCCTGGCGACCAAAATCATTTTTCGGTGGGTTCCGTTTTACTTCGAACGTTAAGAATTGTACTTTTTACAACTCGAACCTTAACATCCTTTGCGATTTCGACTTCTATTTCATCATCTTCTTTTACTTTCACCACTTTCCCTATAAGTCCTCCCTGCGTTACTATTTGATCGCCTCTACGTAAAGCCTCAACCATAGCTTTATGCTGTTTCATTTTCTTCTGCTGTGGCCTTATCATCAAAAAGTACATGATTGCAAAAATAAGTATTATTGGGAAAAACCCAGCCAGGCCACCCATGCCTCCCGAAGCCTGAGCAAACGCAGGATTAACAAACATTTTTAATTCCTTTCCTAATCAAATCGATCTATTTTCTTGAAAATTGCATGGAGAGTAGATGCACACGACAGAGATTACAAGTTTTGAATGTAAAAATCAATTCCATCAAACTGCAGCGATTAATCAAATACTTCGTTAAAAGCGGTTACCTCAGCTTCTGTCAAAAAAGTTTGCTCTTTTTTAACAGAAGCCATGTCTGACTCTTCTGGGAAAGGTTTCCACTCAAGAACCAGCTGACCCTTTTTTAACTTTGCTGGCAAAGTTAATCCGTATCTATTAGCTAGAGCCTCAAAGTCACGCCTTAATCTCTCAAAATTTCGTACCTCGAAACCTTTAGGAAAAGCAACCTCGCCAATTACGTTCTCGTCGTCTGGAACGCCAATAAGGGTTTCCAAAAAAGATGTCTGCATCTGCCTCGAATCATTTATTTTTTTATAGTATAGTATATAGCACACTTCACGGCTACTATATATAGTATATTTTATTTTGGCAGCTCATAGCTCGTAACTTCCATCAAACAACAATTTGATGCCCGCCACTGCTAAAAAGGCATAGGAAATATTAAAGAATAGTTTAGAACTGATGCTTCTATTAAGAATTTCTCCGATTTTGACACCAAGTATCGCAACAGGTATAAAAATTAAGTTCAACCAGATGATATCCAAATTTATCATTCCTAGGTAAAAATACAGTAAAATTTTGAAAACATTGATCCACCAGAAAACTAAAACCGTTGTTGCTTGATAACCCCGTTTTGACAATCTATTTGCCAATAGATACATTGCTAAAGGAGGACCGCCCGCGTGACTTACAAAACTCGCAAATCCTGACAAAAAACCGAAAAAAAAGCCATTTTGAAGGTGATAGTTGTTTCTTTTCTTTTACTTAATAAAGAACAATTGTGAACCTATTGCCAAGTATTTTATAAAAGACGGAAGAAATTGATGAGCTATATAAGTTAACGCGAAGCCGCCAATCAAAATTTTGAGAAAAGAGCTGCTTAGATAAGATAAAAAGATGAACCCCAAAAGCACGCCGGGAAATGCGCCAACTAAAAGAGCGTATGCGAATGACCATTCCCATTGTCTCCAATAAAGCTTGAGAGAAGTGATATCCATGACCATTAAAAGTGGCAACATGAAACCAAGTGCTAGTTCGGGTGGAAGTGCCAATGATAAGATTGGAACCGACGCAAACGCCACTCCACTTCCAAATCCACCTTTGGATACGGCAGCAAAGAGCACAGCGAAGGATGCAAAACTATAAAAAAAAAGATCTTGGTCTATCACTTTTTCTTTTACCACACGAGTTAATTTATTGTCTGTTCTTAGAATATATTTTTCAGACTTGTTCGAACTCCCGCTTTCCTACCTATCAATAACATATTATTTGCGGCTTAGAATCATCCTTTGCTATGTGACAATAAACCAATACACCTCGCACCTTCAGATTAAAAGTATAATAGTTCTTCAGTCTGAAATCTCCATCAGTCAACAACTTTTTCACTTCTAGAATTTTTGAGGCATTTGATCGTTCAATAATATTCAAGTGCTCTTCTACTTCAGCGGACAACTTCATAGCAAAAATAGTGAAAACAATTGAAAAGAATTGAATTAAGAAAAATTTGTTAATTTTCATGTCCGGTTGCAAAAGGTTTTTAAAAAGAAGGTATAATTCTTATTTGGGAAATAGATATTAATCTTTATTTTTTGATCATCGACCGGAGCAGCAACTACCACTTCGCCTGTGGCTGCTAAAAAAATATCATATATAGGGTGAGTGGCGATCGTTGTCGCAATCGCGACGGGTCGTTGCTCTCCAAAAAATGAAATTGTACCATTTTCAATTTTCGAGGTAAAGCTCGCTCTTGCAAACTGATCACCCCCGTCCCCTAAGTTAACCCAAGGCCGACACAAAAATACCGCCGCATGAACTACATTACCAGGAGTGTAAAAAGATAGTACCAGCAAAGACAAGCAAAATATGTTTTTAAAAAAACTCACAACAAATTATAAACTCCAAAAAAAAGCATTTTACCTAAAACTATAAGAAACTAAAAGGTTAACTGGTGGCCAAAAAAGCTATTTCCCTCGTTAAGCAGTCTATCGAGTCTACGAAAACTTGTTTTTTATCAAGGTGTTCACTTAAAATGGAAAATTCTGTACATCCGAGAAGAATTGCATCGCAACCCTTATCGTTTAAGTAAGTAATTTCTTTTTTAAAGCGAGAAATAGTCGATAGATTCATATTATTTCTCTTAACATCTTTTATTATTGATAAGACTTCCTGATCATTTTTTGAAAAAAAACTGTGCAACCCGTATTCTTTGCAATAAGGGTCGAATATCCTAGTATTCTTCACGGCAGGTGACGCAAGAACTCCAACACTTCTTACTCCCATTTCAGTTAAGGTTTTAACAGTGAGCTCAACCATATTCAGAAAAGGTACACTGACGCTATTTGAAAGAGAATCATAATAATAGTGCGCTGTGTTGCATGGCATCGCCAAAATATCACAACCGAGCCGTTCAAGATCTGAAGCCATCTTTAGAAGAGTGGGAACTGGATCAGAACCTGTTCCGGATATTAGATGGTCTATTCTACTAGGGACTTGAGTATTCTGATGTACAATCATTGGAATATGATCGACGTCGTCTTCCGCCTTGGTGGATGACAAAACGCGCTGCATCAAGAGTATGGTTGCCTCCGGTCCCATTCCGCCCAAAATACCAAATTTCTTCAACTATTACCCCTCAATTAAAATAGAAATGGTATAATTAATTAAAAAAAAAAACTGTGTTTTTAATCAGAGATTTATTCTATTACTTTTTAAACTTTCGCGATAGCACATTCTTATTTTTCTTATGTACTTTATATAATCGTCAAGTTGAAATAATAAGGTTTTAAAAGTATCTTGTTTTAAAATTATAAGGTTTAACCTAAGAGGAAAATTATCCAAATGAAGAATAACGTTAAGTTAGCCAAAGTTGAAACACTCAACTTTTTTCCGCACAAAGAGACCGGAACGGCAATTGCGTCAGAAATAGGGACAGTTACCTACGCAAAATTAAAGGACACGGTTAAAACAATTGGTCAACAATTGGCATCTTTAGGTGTGAAGCCGAATTATCCTGTTGCAATTGTGCTAGCAAACGGTCCTGCCGCAGCTGTAGCATTTGTCAGTGTGTCTAGTTATGCTACCGCTGCGCCGTTGAACCCCAACTATACGAAAAGTGAATTCCTCTTTTATCTGCGTGATTTGGAGGCAAAACTTCTAATCTTAGACGCCGATGTCCAGTCTTTAGCTCGAACAGCTGCTGAAGAACTGAGTATACCAGTAGTGGAATTAGTAGTTGAAGAGAAATTAGCTGATATGTATTTAACAAAGGATGGTAGAAGACTTTTAGGTAAAGGAGCGTCCGAGAACCTTAGAAGTGACGTTGCTTTAATTCTGCATACATCTGGTACAACTTCTCGACCAAAAATAGTAACTTTGACAGTAAACAATATTGTTGTGTCAGCACAGAATATTTGTCAAACCTTGGCATTAAGCTCTAGGGACATCTATTTAAACATAATGCCCTTGTTTCATATTCATGGGTTGATTGCTGGTGTTTTGGCAACTTTGCACTCAGGAGGCACGATTTTCTGCTCGAGAGGTTTTGACGCATTGAACTTCTTTAATCTTCTAAAATCAGTGCAACCCACTTGGTTCTCCGCAGTGCCGACGATGCACCAAGCCATATTGTCCAGAGCTCCCCGTAACCAAGGCATTGTTGATGAAAGTCAATTAAGGTTCATTAGATCATCTTCCGCCTCGCTACCCGTCGTCGTTCTTGAGAAATTAGAGAAAGTTTTTCGATGTCCTGTGATTGAAGCTTACGGAATGACAGAAGCTGCCCACCAAATGTCTTCTAATCAATTGCCACCCTTGAAACGAAAACCAGGAACAGTCGGCATTCAAACAGGAACGACTATCAAAATAATGTCGAATTCAGGTTCGATGTTACCAAAAAATACTGTCGGTGAAATTGTTATAAAAGGCGCAAATGTTACCGAAGGGTATCGTAATAATTTGAAAGCCAACGAAGAGAGTTTTAAAGGTAGCTGGTTCCGAACGGGAGATCAAGGCTCAATAGATGAAGAGGGATTCTTAACAATTAAGGGACGAATTAAGGAGATAATTAATAGAGGCGGCGAAAAAGTTTCCCCGTTAGAAGTCGATGAGGCACTGCTTGATCACGCTAACATTGATCAAGCTGTCACTTTTGCTATCCCTCATGACAAATTGGGAGAAGAGGTAGCTGCTGCAGTTGTGTTAAACAAACCAGCCCAAATAAACGACATGGAAATACGGACGTTTTTAGCTGCAAAATTATCACCTTATAAAATACCAAGACAAATTGTGTTCTTAGATGAAATTCCTAAAGGATCAACTGGTAAAGTACAGAGAATAGGCCTAGCGCAAAGGCTAGGATTCAAGAAATGAAGATCTGCATAGTTGGAGCCGGCGCAATTGGTGGTTTCCTGGCCGTAAAGCTTGCCAACTCAGGACATGTTGTCTCAGTCGTTGCAAGGGGTGATCACCTTAAAGCGATAAAGAGAGACGGACTGAAACTTCGAATTAATGGCATAGAAGAAAAAGCTGCTGTAATAGCGTCCACAGACGTTCCAAAAGATCCGCAAGACTATGTTTTTGTTACAGTGAAAGAGCCGGCAATGAAAACTCTTCATCAGCAAGTAGCATCCCTTGCAGAATTAGGTGCTACAATCATACCCGCAATGAACGGATTACCTCACTGGTACTTTTATCGACTTGGCAACAAGTGGGAAAATTACTCCTTGGAATCAGTTGATTCAGGCGGTTTCCTTAAATTATCAATGCCTTTCGAGAGTGTTTTAGGTACGGTTGTATACCCAGCGAGTGAAATAAGTTCTCCGGGAGTCATTCGGCATATAGAGGGGAATAGATTTTCTTTAGCAGAACCTGACGGTAGTAAAAGTGAACGGTTGCAAATCCTATCGGAAACCCTATTTGAGGCTGGGTTTCGCGCACCTATAAGCAAAAACATTCGAAATGAACTTTGGGTCAAGCTTTGGGGGAATTTAGCTTTCAATCCAATATCATGTTTAACAGGAGGAACTTTGCGACAAATTTGTGATGATCCTGATACAGTCGAAGTAGTTCGTTTAATGATGGAGGAAGCCAGATTAATTGGGGAGGAAATAGGCGTCCGTTTCCCCTTTTCAATTGAAAAAAGAATAGCTGGAGCTAGGGCAGTCGGCGAACATAAGACATCTATGCTGCAAGATCTTGAAGCAGGTCGTCTAATGGAAATCGACTCTATAGTTGGGTCTGTTCAGGAGTTAGGAAAAATAGTTAAAGTAGAAACGCCAACAATAGATACGATCTTGGCACTAACGAAGCAAAGAGCCTTAATGGCGGGTTGCTATTCGAACTAACTATTTAGGAGGCAACACCAATACACTCCTCTAGCAATAACTTTGTGTTTTCAGCGGTAAGCTTTTTTGGGTTTCCGTACCTGCTGGGATCTTTCAAAGCACCCTCAACAATCTTATTGATCGCATCAATCTTAACCCCTAAGCCACTCAGCGTCTCAGGAACTTGGAGAGAAAAGTTTAAGCCTCTCACGAAAGATAAAAATCCGTCGAAGCCGCCATCTATCTCTAAATAATTCGCTACATCATTTATTTTTCCCTCGATTTTTTTTCTATTAAAGATTAACACATAAGGCAGAATTACAGCATTTGTCATGCCGTGATGTGTGTCATATATAGCGCCTATGGGATGAGAAAGAGCATGCACTGCCCCCAAACCCTTCTGAAAAGCTACAGCACCCATCATAGCAGCAGTCATCATTCTTGACCGTGCTTGAAGATCCTTTCCATCGGTATAAGCCCTATGCAAATTTTCTTTAACAAGTTTAATTCCCTCTAGTGCTATGCCTTGGCTCATCGGATGAAATGAGGGGGCACAGTAAGCTTCCACACAATGTGCAAATGCATCTAGGCCAGTTCCGGCCGTAACGGATTTCGGCATCGTCATTGTCAATACTGGATCACATAAAACCGTCGATGGAAGAAGCCTGGGATGAAAGATAATTTTCTTTTCTTTAGTAACTGAATTTGTCAATACAGAAGCACGTCCTACTTCTGATCCAGTTCCAGCGGTAGTTGGAACCGCGATAATAGGATATATACTTTTTGTATTTGCTCTTTTCCAACAATCTCCGACGTCCTCAAAATCCCATACAGGTAGCACTTGATGAACCATAAAAGCAATCAATTTCCCGAGATCTATCGCCGAACCACCACCGACTGCGACGATACCATCATGATCCCCATTCTTGAATTTCGTTATTCCTTCAAGCAAATTTATTTCAGTTGGATTCGTGTCCACAGCGTAAAAAGTTTCACACTTATATTTCTCTTCAATCGATGATTCTATGTCCTTTAAAAATTCTAATTTAACCAAATTTCGATCTGTAACGAGTAATGGCCGACTTATCCTATTAGACGCACACGCATTCGTAATTTCATTTATTCTATTTTTTCCAAATCTTATCTCAGTGGGGTAACTCCAATCAGCAATGATAGTCATTTCTGTACCTCTCGGTTTTCCAGGGTGGACAATATCTTATTTTAACTTAACAATAACGTCTATGAAATAGAAAATATGACGAAAAGACTAAAACATATTACTTTGTAGAAATTACTCTACCTTGTAGGGGCCATCAAAAAGTTATTTTAATTCAAGGCGTCGAAGCTGAATGTCACTCTCACTCAATACTCCATATTTTGGCGGTTTCCTAATGTTATCAGAAATTTCCTTTTCAATGATCTTAGCAACCATTGTAAAACTTCTCTACCCAGAGATTCCTGTTGGTATTGTCTTGTTGGCGAGATACATATTTTGTTTGCCGTTACTTTTCGCTCTGGGATTATATCAACATGGGAAAAGGGTACTAAAAATATCTAATAAAAGGTTACTTGTCTACCGGATTACTGCGGGTTTTCTTGGGTTAGTATTCTGGTTTTTAAGTGTATCCAAGCTTAACCTAAGTACAGCAACGGTACTTTTCCAAACGGTAGTGATTTTTGTTACTATTCTTAGTTTCCTTTTTCTAAAAGAACGTACTAATTTCCGCCAATGGCTCGCTATCGGCATAGGTTTTCTAGGTACAATCTTTCTAATACAACCAGATCTTTCCAGCATAAATAGTTGGGGAATTTTTTTTGGTTTCGCAGCACCATTGTCATCAGCTTTCATGTTCGTATTTCTAAGGCAAATTGGGAAAACCGAGTATCCAGTCTCAGCTGCACTCTGGTATAATATGACTGGTGCTGGTTTAATGTTATTGTGGTGCCTACTCTTTGTGTCCGATTTTGAAATTAGTGGAGAATACTGGGTAATATTGATAAGCTTTGGCTTGGTGGCAAGTTTCCAACAGGCTTCAATGGCATTTAGCCATAAGTATGCTGACGCTGGAACGCTTGCGCCACTAAATTACTTATCAATCCCAATTTCGATGGTGGCTGGTTACTTTCTTTTTAACGAAACTTTTGACAGGTACTTTATTATCGGCACGTTTGCCATAATTTTTTCTACCTACTTTGTCAGCTTACGAAAAATGAGACAGGCTAAAAAAAATACCAACTAGGAAGATTTATTTGCTGGTAAATCACTATATTAAACAAATCTCGCACTTATGAAGCTTTTTGTGTAAATTGGTACCACTCACCGTAAGCCTTACCCGCCTCCTCTTGAACTTCAAAAACCTCCAAGCAATCTTTTAAGAAATTTTTGAAAATAATATTCTTGGATAGTGTTTTAGGTATTCTCTTCTTATTTTTTAAAGTTAGCCAAGATTCTAAAGAGACCTGAACCGCAGCTATGGGTTTCAGATCTACAATCTGCTGGTTCGTATCCAAAAATAACTTTTTCAAGTTCTTTAACGGTAACTTCAATATTTCAAAATTTTCTCGAAACTGCCTTCTTACGGTTAGAAAGTCACTGGTAGGCATTCTTTTTGACAACTGCTTGGCCAAGGATCCGTCTATCTTATATAGATCTAATTGAAGTTCATAGTGTAAACGCTCTATTCTTTCTAACGTTTCTATAACTTGCCACGGGTTACTAAGCAACATTTGCCAGTTATTAATATTATCTCTATAGGTAAGGTCCATTCTCTTGGCCCAGTACTCTACGAAGCGCTGGTTATTTTTTGAGCGAGCCGCTTTTAAATCTATGTATTTTGCATGCCGATTTAGGACATTGCAAAGTCCATAAACAACTTTCTGATTGAATGCCATCTCCGTTATAACCTCGTCAATGTGGATTATTACTAGTTACCACCTAAAACGACATCTACGGAAAATACTATAATTTTTTATGACCAATTGTACAAAATCATAATAAATGCAATTGGGCGCTGAAAATCTTGCTAACCTGAGTTTATGATTATTAATCACTACCGGCTAATTTGATATTCGTTGCCGACTCACGACCGTCACTCGCTGTCTCTATATCAAAAGTCACAGCCTGACCTTCATCCAACCCAGTCAAACCAGCTGCCTGAAGAGCAGTAATATGCACAAACACATCCTTTTCGCCTTCTTCTGGGGCGATAAACCCATAGCCCTTATTACCGTTAAACCACTTTACTGTTCCATTTGCCATTTTATTTTCCTATTTTAGTTTTAGCCACTGCGTTATTGCCTTAGCCCAGCTCAGTCATTCTTTGATCGAGAGACTGAAGCCGAATAGTGGATACAGTGTAGTCGATAGAGTAAACGTCGCTAAGTCTTAATGCATTTAAACTCTAAGTTTTGCAAGAGAAATCTTAACACAGCATTCAAAATTTTATAAACTGGCGATAGAGACATGGCTTAAATTGCAACGCGAACTTGGATTAAAAAAATAATTCTTATTAATTTTGCCCAATATCCATGTTTTTCTTATTAAAAAAGTTCAGTACATAGTATTTATTTTTTTCTTGTTACTTGTAATAAAATCAATGCAACGAATTCATAACGAACTGGCTAGACTTCCTCTATTATCATGGGGTAGGATCAAACGGCTAGCTCTAAGCTGAGATCAGAAATGGAGGTAAAAATGAAAATAACTTGGCTCGGGCACTCAGGGTTCAAAATTGAACTTGCGGACCAGATTTTTCTTATCGATCCATGGGTTTATGAGAACCCAGTATTTCCTGAAGAAAAGATAGATGAAGCTTTAAGCGGAGCGACACACTGCCTCTTGAGTCACGCCCATTCCGATCACGCCAAAGATGCAATTAAAATCGCTGAAGCCAGAGGTATTACGCTCGTTGGTATATACGATTTTATGAGCTATATAGAAAAAACAACTTCTGTCCAATGCATTGGCTTTAACCGAGGGGGAACAATTAGTATTGGAGGTCTGGAAATAACCATGGTCTCTGCATCACACTCTTCATCCTTTGAATTGGATGGCAAAACATATTATGGAGGATCCGAAGCAGGTTTCATGATTCATGGGGAGAACAGATCAATATATTTTTCTGGCGATACTGATATTATGGCTGACATGGCTTGGTTTAATGAACTGCATTCCCCTGAAATAGGTTTGCTGTCTGCTGGTGGTCATTTCACTATGGATATGAAAAGAGCTGCTTTTGCGGCAAAAAAGTTCTTTAAGTTTAAAACAGTTATACCCTGCCATTTTAAAACCTTTCCTATTCTCGAGCAGAGCGCAACTGACCTAATCAAACAATTACCAAATGTTAGAGTAATTGAACCAGAGGTTCTAAAAACAATAAACCTTTGAAAATTCAGTAGTGTATTAAAAAATAGAAACAATTTGGTTTAAAGGCTTTTTTATAGACGCTGCGGCTGGATAGCTAGCATCCTTAGCCGCATGGCCAACTGCAATCACTAAATTTGCTTTATTTGAGGATGGTCGCTGGCAAATATTTTGTAAAAAACCCATCGGGCTAGGAGTATGAGTTAAGCAGTGAAGTCCCGACAAATGAAGCGCGGATATAAGAAACCCTGTTGCGATACCAACACTCTCAGGTACGTAATAATTTTTGCTTTTCTCTCCATTCCTTGTTTGCCCATATCGCTCTGCAAAAACTACAATCAACCATGGTGCCAGCTCCAAATGAGGCTTATTTATATCCGTACCCAGAGGCTTCAATACCTTTAACCATTCATAATTCTTCTCTGAGCTCTAAAATATTTTCTCCTGAGTTTCAGCAGCGTGTCTAATCTCTTTTTTGATTTTTTTATCTGAAATTAGACAAAAGTGCCATGGCTGCTGGTTGGCGCCACTTGGCGCCAAACCAGCGACGCGAACACAATCCTCAATGATACAGCGAGGAATATCGCGATCAGAGAAGTCTCGGATGGTTCGACGATTTTTCATCTTGTTGAAGTGACTCCTTGAAAATTCGATAAGCTGCTTATCACTAATAGGTTCGCTAGCTTTCAATGAAATTGGGACGTACTTATTTCCATTTTTAGTCTTCATCTTTTTTCCCCTAATTTCTGACTAATTTTTTGTTTTCTCGTTTGTGAGTTTACATTATTGTTGTTAGTAATTTTTCTTAACGATCCAAGAAATTAAAAAAGCAAACACTCCATTAAAGCTTTTCCATGATTAGAATCTAATTAATTCTTAAAATTATGCCGAATGCAAAAATTTGAGCAACCTTTCGTATAAATTACAATTTTTGTTTGATTTGTCAGGCTAGTTTTTTTTCGCACGAGTAATCAAAAAATCTTGTTTGACAAAATTATTATAAAAATAGGTCTCGATTAAACCCAGCAAGTCGGACCGTAAAGCTTTTAATTTTTTAGAATCCTCAGAAAACCTTTCTATAAGATCACTAAGTGGACCAGCGTTTTTTTCCATCATTCTAAGAAAATGGTGAGGAGTCAGCGCAGGAGACAAAACACGGCTTCGATCAAAGCACAGGTCGCTTACGTAAGGGGTAAGTCTCTCAGTGACCACACTGACATCACCCCAAAGAACAGGAGAAAAAGCTCCTTTAGGCAGTGGCGGGTTATATTCTCCTACTGTCTGTAGGAATTTACCCATAAATAATTCTGGTGGCCAAGTCGCAAAAGCTATAGTGCCTCCAGGTTTGATAACCCTTAACATCTCAGACAAAGCAATTCTAGGTCGAGGTGCAAACATATGACCGAATTGACTAAGAACAACGTCAAATTTCTCATCCTCGAACGGCAAACTTTCCACGTCACCCTCAAAAAAACCTACCTTTAATTTCAAGAGTTTGGCATTTTCTTTAGCCCTTTTTAAAAGTGCTGGGGTGAGATCTGACCCGACAGCTGTCGTCCCCATTCTAGCTGCAGTCAAAGCTACAACTCCAGTCCCGCAAGCCACATCTAAAACATGATTGCTCTGATTAATGTTTGCAAAGCGAATTAGCTCAGGGGCTGCAGTCCCAGTAAGGTTTTCGAATGGAATAAAACCAGACCAAGTGTCCTTAGCTTTTTTTTTCATTCTTTCAATGTTGTCCATCACACTTCTCTCTATTCTAATAGGTTTCTATACTTCTGTTTATCTTGCCGTGCAGACAATATAAAAACTGTTAATCACATGCCAATTTGTATAATATAAAATGCATTTCCAAAGTTCCAGATAAATAGGTTGAAAATGAACAAATATGGTATGCCAATGAGAACACTTAATAGTGTTGTATTTTCTCTGATGGTAATGGTTGTGCCGTTAAATTCACAACATTTAATTGTGGGTGATTTTGACGAGGTAAAACTAGAGGAGTGTTATAGAGCTATCGATTTAGGAAAAAAAGTGGCCGATGACCGCGATGACTCAATTAACTTTTCGACCTACTACTTTTTTAGAAATAATCTTTATAAGTTTTCACTAACTAGAGTGAAAATGGGCCATCAAGGGTATAGAAGGCTTTTATGCCAAAAATTTTTCCCAAGCGCTTGGCAGCCAATCATAGATCGCACAGATACAGAATAATGAACGAAAATTTTAGTTCTCATACGCGACCCTTAAATTGAGTTTGATCTCATCTTTGACGAGTTTATTAATTGAAAAAACATGGAGCTAAATCAGTGTCAGTTTCAATATTGCAACTTTTATTTTATTCAGGTGGGATTTTATTGCTATTTTTAACACCTGGGCCGGTATGGCTAGCAATAGTGGCTCGAACTTTGTCAGGTGGGATCATCGCAGCTTTGCCTTTAGCAACTGGGGTTCTAGTCGGAGATATTATTTGGCCGATGCTCGCTATAATTGGAACTAACTGGATAACTTCTAACTTTCTGGAAGTAACGACAATATTACGATATCTCGCAACGACCACCTTCCTGATAATGGGCATTTACATTATTCGTAACGCGGATAAACCCTTGACTCACGGTAAAACACTTACTCAGCCTGGAGCAGTAGCAGGCTTTTGTTCTGGGCTAGCAGTGATTATAGGAAATCCAAAGGCGATACTTTTCTATGTTGGCGTATTGCCAGGCTTTTTTAATTTAGCTGAGGTCAGTTGCTTGGACATACTCTCGATTGTTGCCATTTCATGTCTTTTACCCTTTCTAGGTAATATTTTACTTTCCTTTTTGGTGGATCGAGTTCGTTTCTTTCTCCGATCCACTGAGGCGTTAAGAAGAACGAATATTTTCTCTGGCGTATTGCTTATCTTAGTGGGACTGATCATACTAAAAATAGAATGACTCTTATGGATCAAAGCCAAAGCACATGTAAAAAAAAAATACAACCTTTTCTAAAGAAACCAACTTCAGTTTAAGACGTAAAAGCTTTTGAGGTTCTAAAGCATAGTTGTACTTCGAACGTATTTGACTCGGTAGTTCGAAGTTTAGCTCAAGCTTTTAAAGTTTCAAATTCTGCAGGGTTAGTTATCTCGATTAACTCTAAGTCCTCCGAATGCTCTATTTCTCTATGATGAATTCCAGGTGGTTGATAAACCATATCTCCTGCCTGCAAGGTAAACGTACCTTCCCCTTCATATTCAAACTTTACCCAGCCTTTCAAGATATATACCATTTGAAATTTAAGCCTGTGGTAATGCCAGTCCCCTTTTGAATGCTCTCCTGGAATTGCTTTAATTACGGTTGCTCCAAATTCTCCTGAGGTTGCTTGATCTATCCCAAGGTTTCTATATTCAAAAAACTCTCTAAGGCCAGTGTCAAAATTATCGTCCTTCGCTCTTGAAACCTTAAACTTCATTAAATTTTCCTCTATTTTTCTTTATTCTAGACTTGAACATTTTATAAACGTTTGAGTCAACGTAGAAAAAACTCTTACTGAAACTAGCTTGCCACGGCTTTGACGAGTCAAAACACTTATTCGAATTGATAATGACTGTTTTGTTTTAATCTAACGGTAAGTCGATAGAAACAACTTTAGCATGAGATCCGAACTCCAACCAAAATAAAGTATCAATTTTCTTAAATTTGACCTTTAGGAAACAAATTCTTTTCTAAAGTAGTTCCTCAAGCGCCCGTATTAATGCGGAAAAGAGCCTATATATAAAGATATCCACTTAAAAACTCTTGGCATAAAATCGCTTAAACTGAACTTTTCTTATTTACACTGATGATTTATGTTTTATGAATAAATAAATAAAGGACTTGTATTTTGGTCTAGAAGCACTGACCGAATAAAGTGATACAATTTTTATTGTAAGGAGGAAACGAACTTGAAAACTTCTAAAGATTATTTATCCGAAGCTAATGCTTTAGTAGAGAAAATTGATGTGAGTGAGGGCATTGAAAAGCACAGAAACGGAACCACTCTATTCATTGATGTACGCGATAGCACCGAAATAACTAATACAGGGACTATCTCCAATTGTCTTAGGATTCCTCGTGGGATGATAGAATTTGTCGCAGATGCTTCCTCTCCGTTGTATAATGACAAGCTGTCCAAGGACAAAGAAATTGTTTTGGTATGTGGAGCTGGAGGGATGGCCGCCCTTACAGGCAGAACCCTACTGGAAATGGGATATAAAAAGATAAGAAACGTGGGAGCTATTGGAGACTGGATAGAAGCCGGAGGACCCATAGAGAGATGAATCTTTTTTAGAAAAACTGTTCTTTTGTAAGATCCGAAGGGTACAGGTTAGGACTACTGGCTACGTTTAGACAAAGACGCTATAGCGACAGCTGCTATCACGATAATACCTACTAGGATTTCACGGACATAACTATCTACTCTTAACTGTGTCATACCATTATCCAGCACCCCTAAAATAAGCACTCCTACCAACGTATAGATCACCTTAGGCTCACCTTGACGACTCATTGTCATGCCAAGGAAAACTGCTGCAATAGCATCCAGCATTAGGCCGGAGCCCTGGGTTGGATTTGCAGAAGCAACTCTAGCTGCGTACATCAGACCTGCACCCGCTGCGCCAAGTCCTGTTAATGAAAAGGCAATAAGACGTAATCGAACAACTTTTATGCCTGCTAAATATGAAGCTTCTTTATTGCCACCTATGGCGTAAAGACGACGTCCAAAGTTTGTGTGTTCCAAAATACTCCAGCAGATAAAGATCACGATAGCCGCGGTAATAGATAACATCGGAACCTTGACGTCCCCTATAATAAGACCCGACCGAGCGAATCCTGAAAAACTTTCAGGAATATCACGACCGAATATTGTCTTCCCATCTGAAATAAGAAAAGCTATTCCTGAAAAAACAGTAAGAGTGCCCAAAGTTGCTACGAAAGGCAAAATTCCTACTACAGATACTAAAAACCCATTAAAGAGGCCACCGAGAATTCCAACCAAAAGCGCTGCCAGCAAAGCCACCCAGACTGGATAGCCTAACGTAAAGAGCGTCGCAGCTACAATACCGGATAATGAAGCCATCGACCCTACAGAAAGGTCAAAGTCGTTCATTACCATGACGATTGTCATAGTTGCCGCGACAACCGCCAACATCGAGAGCTGCTGACTTATGTTAATCAAGTTACGATATGTAAGAAATGTGTCCGGCAGTTTCACTGTGAAAAACAACAGGATTAAGAAAAAGCCCAAAAGAGTTCCAAATTGGCGAAATCTTAGCATCATACTACTGGGTCACTTCCTGGTGAGGATAGCAATAAGCCAGCAGTTCGGCGCTTGTCATTTCGCCTGTCGGTATCAAATGAGCTTGGCAACCTTCCTGCATTACTAAAACTCGATCGCAAATACCCAAAACTTCCGGCAAATCAGTTGAAGTCAGTATAACCGCACACCCCTGCCTACTTAATTCACGCAAAAGTAGATAAATATCGTACTTTGCTCCTATGTCGACACCGCGTGTGGGCTCATCAAGTAAAAGAAGCTTTGGTCTTCCCTGTATCGCTCGAGCAAAAACGATCTTCTGTTGGTTTCCACCAGAAAGTTGCCTTGCAGCTTGAATTAGACCTTTCGATTTTAGTTTTACCTTTTTTCCTAGCCTAAATGCATCTTTAATCTCGCGCCAAGGTTTGGCATAAAAACCGTAATTGACGAGACTTGATAATACAATATTTGCTCGAACAGACATATCGAGACATAGAGCTTCCCCACGACGTTCGCGCGGAACGTAAGCGACACCTCGTGTCCAGGCATCAGAGGGAGTATGCGGGAGTGGATCTCCAGAAAGGTAGGCAGTTCCAGTCCTTATATTTCCTATACCCATGAAAAGTTTTAGAAGATGGCTCTGGCCTGCCTCGGCCAAACCAGAAATTCCCAGTATTTCACCAGCTTGAAGGTCGAATGTTAAATTACAGAGATTATCGGTATTAACGCTCTTTAAGCTTAGTATTTTTTCCTTACCGATCGAATTATTTCGCTGGGGATAAGCGTTTTTAAAATCGCGGCCCGTCATTTCTTGGATAATTTTATCTTTAGAAGTTTCCTTGATTTCATTTGTACTCACAAATTTACCATCCCGCAAAACAGTGACGTCATCACAGATTCTGAGAATCTCGTCCATACGATGAGAAACATATAAAATTGCAGCTCCTCTTCCCTTCAGACGCTCAATAACAGTAAAAAGCATTTCTGACTCGTCACCTGTCAAAGCCGCCGTAGGTTCGTCAAGCACGTAAAGAGTTGGCTCATTTCTATCTGCCGAAACGAGTGCCGCTGCAATCTTCATCATCATTTTATCGCCAGCAGGCAACTCACCAGCATAGGCTCTAACATCCATATGGGTAGCCCCTAAGAAATCCAATGCTTTTTCAGCTTCTGTTCGAACTTTACCCCAATCTACAAAAAACCCAAACTTTCGGGGGAGATTTTCGCCAATAAGTATATTCTCAGCCACCGAAACCTGTGGAACAATATTAAGCTCTTGATGAATAAAATGAAATCCCGCCTCATGAGCGTCTTTCGCATTTTTTATTTTTAAAGGTATGCCGTTTTTACTTACACTCATGCTATCAGGTTTCAAAACGCCGGCAATCAGTTTAATCAAAGTAGATTTTCCTGCCCCGTTTTCACCCATAAGAGCATGAACGCGACCGCTACTAAGTTTAAGATTTACATCAGCTAGAGCGGTCACTCCTTCAAACGCCTTAGACATGTTTGAGAATGTTAGGCTTTGCATCTACATACCTTTATCTTTGTAATGGCGGAATTTTAGGGGTTTCACACCTTATTCCGCCATCACGTCGCAACTGTCCTAGCGAATATCGTTTATTTAGTGGCGTTGTTCGCAGTCACCATCTTCGTCGGCACGTAGATGACGCGAGCTCGTTGCTCGGCTCCCGCGATTGCGCGTGCCACCACGTCAGCGGCGGCAGCCCCCATCGCCGCAAAATCTTGAGCAATAGAGACTTCAAAGTTTCCTGCGCGAGCAATCGCGTCACGAGCCTGAGGATTCGCATCAATACCCGTTATGACAATGCCCTCAGAAGCTCGGCCCGCTCCTTCAATAGCCTGCAATGCTCCAAGCGCCGGCTGATCCCATGCTGCCCAAACAGCAGAAATTGAACCAGGCTCTGGATTGGCGGCTAAAATGGCTTCCATTTTTGCCCGACTATCAGCGATACCACCATCAGATACGTCTGGAGTGACTCTATCGATCACCTCTATATCAGGGAAATTACCAAAGATCGCGTCTGCTACAACTCCACGAATTTGAACTGGCGGGAAAGCGTCAAAAACGAACATGACAACTTTTCCAGTACCTTCAATTCTATTCGCAATGTAAACTGATGTTTCTGCGGCCATCGCGTAACCATTGGATGTAACATTTGCAAGAAGCAAAGGGTCTGAACCAGCATCTAGACCAACGACCGGGATACCCGCCTCCTTAGCGCTTTGGAGGCCTACATTCACTTGCGCTGGGTCAACAGCAATTACTATGGCATCCACTTTTTGAGTAATTGAGTCCTCTATTCGACTTATCACAGCTGCAACATCGCCTGCCGTATCAATGATGTTGACTTCCCAGCCCTTTTTTTCAGCTGAAGCTTCAAATCCCTCGATTGCTGCTTGAGTGCCTGGTTGCGCTAAGTATGGTGTTATAACCGCGACGGTGCCAGCCCAGGCCGACGATCCCATCAGTAGAAATATTGATAAATATATATTTAATAGAATTTTCATGGTTTCTCCTCCAATAATATATACCTTAGTATGACACACGAAAAAAATATACTAAAGCCCGTTTATGGAAGATTAAAGCTATTTGGTCGAAGAGACAAAGCTTAATCAAATCTTAGGGGCCACTCATTTTCGTTAATCGCATGCCAAGTTCAGCATTTAGGTCAATAGCATCTTTATACATCTCGAATAAAACTGAGTAGGTGTCAGCCTCTTTTGAGTCGGGAAAGTATGGGTTACTATACTTAGCAAGCGCAATATTAGCCTCTTCAAAATCAGAATATAAGCCGATGCCGATAGCTGCCAAAGTTATTGCTCCTAATACACCTGGCTCTCCAGAGGTTAAAGTTCTTAGACTTTTATTTAATACGTTGGCCCTTATTTGGGTCCATATCCTGGACCGAAAACCACCACCACCACAAAAAATGGTGTCACTGTTAGCATTTGAAGACTTTTCCAGAGTCTCTAAGGCTTGCCGTGCTGAAAAAGCTACTCCCTCATAAACAGCTCGAGCGAAGTCAGGCAAACCAGTTTGACGACTTACACCTAAGAATGCGCCTCTTAGATCAGCATTCCAGTAAGGGGCACGCTCTCCCTCGAGCTGCGGCAAAAACAATGGCGTAGCAGAGCCCCGTTTTGTTTCCATAACTAATTCCGACATTCCATCAAGCGTTATTCCTGTCAGCCGCGCAAACCAAAGTTTAGCATCACCGCCATTCTGTGTTGGTGCTGCATGCACTCTTAGCCCGCAAGCCTCTGGAAACACAATTGCACCCGGAGTAGGTACAACTTCTCGTGAAGAAATTCCCAATATCTCACTGGTTCCGCTAAGGTATATACTTGATTTTTCTTTTGCCCCACCAGTTCCAACCAACCCCGCCCAAGCATCCATCGTACCTGAGACAATTGGAGTCCCTTTCATCGGTCCTTGTTTGATCCGTCCTGCAATATCTGTCATTTTAATTAATGGGGCCATTCGTTCAGCAGCACCAGGCACGAGCTCTAGAACCTCTGGAATATAATTGAACTCTTTATCTACAAGACCAATGTTTGACAAAGGGTCCGTTGAAACCTTTCCGGTTAATCGCAGCATACAGTAATCTTTTGGTAACATCACCCAGCGCGTTTTATTCCAAATCTCAGGTTGATTTTTCGCCACCCAAGACATACGAGATAGAGCATGACTCGCATCGATTGGCATTGGCGCACCCCACCAAGCCTCCTTCTGCTCTACGCTAACCTTAGCATCGAGTACTAATGCTTCATCACTAGCGCGACGGTCCTTCCAAAGGATGGCAGGGCAAAGAGCATTTCCATCAGCGCCTACAAAAACATGAGTATTCACCTGACTGCACAGACCGATAGCGGCTATATCTCTTGCATCAAAAGTATCAAGTGCCTTCACAATTATCCTTAACCAATCCTCCGGGTTCTGCTCGACACATACATCGCCGTGTCTCTGGGTGGGATAATTTTCTATAAACCGACCTTGCACAGCCCCAAATTTGTTTAACACAGCTGCTTTTATCGCAGTCGTACCGAGATCAATTCCAATCAATCTGTCAGCAGGCATAAGGCTTCTCCACTAAATATATTAAAAAATTTTGAACAAAAATCGATGCATTACATAATTCTATTTTTTCAGGTGAACAATTTCACTGCAAAAAGTGACAGACAAACAGTTCAAATTCAATAGAGAAAACAGGATATCTACAGAAATAAAACAGAAGCCAAGGAGTATGCTAATTAAATCCTGTAGTTCACTAATAGAGGAACACTCAATCTTCGAAAAATATACAATCTTATTGCTTCTATAATGAAACTATTGATAATTATAAAAAGAAATGGGACCGTGAATATGAAATTAAGTAAATCCATTAAAATATTATTTTTATTAATCTTTACGATAATCTGGTCGTCAAATGTTGTTTACCCACATGCCGAAATTAACTCTGGGAAATTAATAAATAATTTTTCAAACAGAGTGATGGACGCCCTGGTCTCTATGGCCCGAACAAAGGCGGAGATTAGTTATGACTCAGTAAATTACAACCCAACATTGGGTCAATTAAGTATAAGTAATTTGAGAGTGATTCCTTCAGCTCGATCTATGGGTCGCTCTGTTAGCAATTGTTTTATATCGATTGGCACTCTCAGTTTTTCTTTTTATCGAGAAGAGTTTGCGTCAGTAGATAGCATTGGCTTGGAACTCAATGATGTTAAGATTACGCCATCATGTCTGCCCCCTACTTTTCGTGGCGGACTAGCAATCGCGGGTATCAGAGAGTTATATTTCCCTGCCCTCCAAGTCGAATTAGCTCATCACTTTCCTTCATCCGGAACAACTATAATGCTTATTGGAAGCCTACACGGTGCAGCCGCACTTACGCTCGACGTAGATTTGAGCTATATTTCTGTCACTGACAATACTGACTTTCCATTTTTAGTAAAGCTTAGATCATTCGAGTTGTCTATTGACAACAAGGGTCTATGGGAAAATATTGCACCGCAGCTTCCTCCCGCCTTTACTACACCTGGTGTGGCGAGTGCTACGCTCGCCGAATCATTTAGAAATAACCTAAATAGTCAGCTCCCATCAGAGATTATTGAGAATACCATTTCAGCATTTTCACCAGCTATTGACGGGTTCTTGAGCAACCCTAAAAGGTTAATTTTAAGATCTCAGATACCTCCTGAGCAGCCACTCTTAATTGAAGTTGAAACATTTCAAAAAGTTGAACTGTTTTTAAATTCGGTACGACCTATTTTGATTTCAAATGACGACAAGAGTTATCCCCATTTACCGCTCGAGAAGATTAAAAGTGTGGTGAGTGGAGATATACAAGCACTATCAGACGCCGAGCTACTGCTTTATTCGAGATTTTTCATTCAAGGCACAAAAGTACCAAAAAACACCAAGCTGGCACGAAAAATGTTATCACAATTAGTTAAAAAGGATGTCCGTGACGCACTTAAAATCTTGGTAGAACTTGAAATTAGTGATCACAATTTTGAAGAAGCATATTATAATGCAATACAAATGGGGATATATGGAAATACCTCTTACAGTGGATTAGTTAATCGACTTGAAAGCGAACTAACGTTGGAAGCGGTAATTGAAATACAAAACAAATTTCTCTCCCCAATACTTGAAAAGCCTCTTACTTCAGATACAGATTTTTTTGAAAAAGCTAACTCGCACTTAAATGGATCAGGCGCGATAAAATCATACCTCGGTGCTTATTACTATGCTTTATTGGCTAGAGCGAATGGAAGTGTGGGCGCGGATCTCATAATTTCTAAAGTCGAGAAAATCTCATCGCAGTTATCAAATACAAGTCTCAGTCAATGGCTTGAAAAGATGGTTGTGGTGCAAACTGTAGCTACCTCTCGTTGGTTAGAGTTGCAGTGATTAAAACTACGGGTACCATAAATTGTTTGAAATTCTACAGAATGATATCGCACCAGTTTTTTCAATTCTGGTTCTTGGCTTTTTTATGGGTCGTAGCAAAGTAGTGTCAAGAATTGAAGCTTCTGCAGTAAATCGTATAGCCTTCTTAATACTTCAACCTGCGTTAATATTTCCATTAATTAATCGAGCAGATTTAAGTGAATTTTACTTCGATGCGATTGCGCTTTATGGTGTAGCACAGTCAGCTGTCTTTCTATTAACTGTGTTGATTGCAAGCGCAGTGTTTAAATGTTCCTTAGTTGAAGCATGGTTATTGGGGATGGCAACAATCTTTGTTAATTCACTTTTATATATATTGCCAATTTCATCGCTGATTTACGGTATGGAAGGGAATATGCCAATTAAGAGTATAGTCATTTGGGATGCAGCCTTCACATTTGCCTTTTTTATTATCACGACAGACTTATTGGCAAACCAACAAAAGCTGTCCACCGATACCGTTTCGCGTTTAGCCAAAAACCCCGTTCTTATATTTATTCTTCTAGGTTTATTTACGAACGTTTTCGGAATAGCCGCCCCTGAGCCGCTTATGGTGGCGTTCGACTTCGCTGGTGCGGGAGCGGCTCCCTTGACCCTTTTTGCTATAGGTGTGATCTTATCAGAGCATCCTTTGAAACCCACAAAAAAAATCGCCGTATTCTCTACAATTAAGCTGCTCGTGATGCCGGCTGTGGTATTTACACTTCTGCAATTCGGAGACAGACCGCCTGTTTGGGATAGTATGCTATTATTAAACGCGGCGGGGCCATCCGGAGCAATGGCGTTTGCACTGGCAATGTTATATAATGTCAGAACAGAAACCGTTGCTCCTGTTATAATCTGGACATCCGTTCTAACATTGATTTCTTTGGCATTTCTTGCATGATTTTAATGAGCTTTTTTTGGTAAGGAGACATAGGCAACATTCGACATCAGCATTCGCCAAATTCTGATCAACATAAGCTGCAGAAAAGCTAGGATAAAGTACAATACTTACGGCATCACAAATTTCAAACCAATACTTTTAAACAACTTTACTCCATTCAAGAAGTATTTCTAAATCTAATTGAGCGAAACCAAACTTTTTCGGTTATTTTACCATAATATCGACTGTCTTCGTGTTGAAGCGTTCATGTCCAACTGATAGTTTAATTCTTCCAATTTCCGTCGCTCGCAACCAAAAGCCTACAGATCCCGCCCTCAACGTTAAATTTCGAGGTCCAAATAGTTTTGCAGGTCCAGAAATATCGACAGTTGCTGGATCGAGAAAGTGACGCATTTTATTCCCAACTTGATCTAACACCCTAATCATGACTCGTACATCAGCTCCGAGCGTAATTTCCAAGGCGTCTGGAATTACCTCAAGTTTTGTCGGTACGGGATCAGCTACAAACCTCCGAATTTTAGCGGTTCTACCCTCAACATAACCGTTTATAGTAACATCCTGCCAATCAGTACCCCAGGTTCCAAAAATTTTCTCTGAAAAGTGCTTGGCTTCAGCTATTACAGGTGGATGTGGCAAATGGGGGAAGTTTTGACGATCAGGCTTTATACGCACCAAATCTTTATTGTTATTCAAACAAAATTCTATTTCATCACAATTTGTAAGTACAATAAGTGGGAAAATACCCTGAATATTGCGCTCTCCCCTAGCCCACAAAGTAACTGGCTCTAGTACAATACCACTCTCCGGGCTGCCTTGACTGGAATAGACGTAACTTGCGAATTTAGGCTCCCGAAACATATCCATAACACCGTGGTAACAAATACGATCGCCGGAACCAAAGTCTTTATGCGTGTTGTAATCAAAAGCGCACCAACCGACCGCTCCAGAAATTCCAGGCTCGCCGTAAGCGGCATTTAAGACTTTAAGATGGCGACGCACATGTTCGTCCTGCCGCTGTTCTTGGTCATAAACCTTAGTTGGGAACATATGACCATTATATTCGGTGACCAAGTATGGCACGTCGTAATTTAGACCTGTACACTCACGCTGTGATCTAAGACCTGTATCACTAGGATTTTTATCACCCTCTTCACCAAGAATAAAATCATTCATTGTATAAACATCCTCAAGAAACTCACTTTCTACGTGACAACGAACACCACCTGTTTGGCGGGTGGGATCTAGCGAACGTGCCAAATTATTCGTTTTGGAATAAAAATCGTGATTATCGGAGCTTTCATTAATTCTGACACCCCAAAGTACGATAGATGGACGATTCCAATCTCTCCTAATCATATTATCGACATTTTCAACGGATCTAGCTTGCCAGTCTTTATCGCCGATATGCTGCCAACCAGGAATTTCTTCAAACACCAAAAGGCCGATCTCGTCACAGCGATCAAGAAAGTGTTTTGATTGAGGGTAGTGTGAGGTGCGCACAATATTAAGTCGCAGATCATGCTTTAAAATATCAGCATCTTTAACCTGAGCCGCCTTTCCAAGCGCATAGCCGACATATGGAAAACTCTGGTGACGATTTAAACCACGGAGCTTCAACAGGCGACCATTCAGAAAAAACCCCTCCTTGGTAAACTCGGCTGACCTGAAGCCAAAACGCTCTGTTAACGTATCTTTACCATATTGTGTTTCAATTTCTAGGTTAATCATATAAAGTGTAGGGCTGTTAATATCCCAAAGTGATATCTCCTTTAATCCATCAACTTCTAGGGTTACTATATTTCCTGTAATTTCTGCTGTTTCCATTACCAAAATTTTGCCTTCAGAATTAAATAACTCTGCTTTTGCCCAGCCTTTAAAATCAAGACCGCGTGGATTCTCCAAGTTTATTTTCACACTCACTCTTTTCGTTTTTGTCAAAACGTCTGGGGTCTCAATTTTCAACCGTTCTATTGAAATAGGTGCTTTCAAATGTAATGACACTTCCCGGTAAATGCCCGCAAAAGTTAGATAATCAATACGTCCTCCAAATGGTGGAATGTGAGGGTTCTCACTTCCATCAATTTCAACTTTTAACATGTTTTTGCCAGGGCGCAGGTGATCGGTCATCCGAACTGAAAATGGTGTGTAACCGTCAGTGTGGGTAGCAATTTTCACATCATTCAAAAATACCCTTGCGTTAGCCATTGCAGCCTCAAAAACTGCTATAATTTCTTTTCCCGACCACTTTGGCTCGTAAGTGAAAACCTTTTCATAAACAAACTCACGTTGGTAATTTTCTTCACTCAAATAATTGAAATCCATTTCCACGGCAGTGTGAGGCAGTCGCACTATTGATCTATCAAAAATCCAATTATCGTTAAAATCTATAATTTCACGCATGACATCTATTTTTGCTAAGTGAAAACCAAGACACGTTCACCAACCTTTAGAACGCTAAATATTTTTGTTCATTGTTATAAAAATGGTATTAGCTTGTCATCTATTTTTACTATTAATCGTATTGTTCGATTATACCTAGGGTTTTATAAAGCCTAATAGAATGACAAATATTGTACTTCCAAAAGAGCATTATGATCTTTGCCATAAGCTAGCAAGCCAATCGTCCTAACGTCTTCTCCGTTAAAAAATTTGCTTATAAGCGGGTTTGACCTTTTAAATGCCGTTGAAAAAGGAAGTTTGACTTCATTCCACTCTCTGGATGTAAGAAAACCTGCCTGATAATAAAAGCGATATTGCTGTGGCAAAGAAATAGTTTCACTCGTATTCAGGTGAATATAGTACTTTTCTCCATTACCTCTGACTTTAAGTAAAATACCCTCAGTGCCATTTGAACCCTCACTAATATTTCTTCTGATTTGAATAAACCCTCCATTATTAGCCGTACTTACTAAACCTTCTAATCTCACGTATGGTCCTTCGGAATCTAATCTAATACTAGCCCTACCCTCTGAAATTCCACCCATTACCTGATCGGTGTAAAATTGCCATCTCCTTTCTGGATGCTCAGTAAAATCATCTATCATTTTATCCACATTTTGAGAATTTGACGGAAACGCAAAATGAGAAATAAATAAAAAAGTTAGTAAGAAAGTAATTTTTGAAAAGTATTTCATAAGCTCAGTTTAACTCTACCAACAAGCTATTGCAAAAAATAAAGACGGTTTTAGACTGGGTGTGAGTGTATATCCATCAGTATCTCTATAAGGTCACTGAGGGGAAGTTTCTGGCTTTGAAGGAAGAGGAGTTGCACCGGATTCCGTTCTCCAAAATAAACCGTCTTTTTTAAGATGAACTAGCATCAAGGCTTCCCTGTCTCCAGACCCGTAAGTGACAACCCTATGCTCTACTAAGATTTCCTCATTCTCGTAGAGGCATCTACGGTTCTCAAACTTTGCCGCAGCCATCAAATTAGCCCACTTGTCCATATCAAGGTCGTTAATTTTTGTGACTGTGTTAGTCAAATGGGAAATAATTTCATATTCTTCATGATGAAGAGCTAGATATTCTCCAACATCCATATTATCCCAAGCTAAAATGTATTTATCGTAAATCATACTAATTCCTCTATTGGTTCCGCTAGCTGAAGGTTAGCCCAGATATATTAAAAATGTAACGATTAAATTGAGTGAAAAATAACAAGAGCTCACAGTTCCTAAGTAGCTCATAAAATTAGATTTACATGATTTAAATCAAATGAGAAGATAGAATAAACAAAGTGCCTGACCGGAATTACAAATCAAATACATCTAAGCCTTTTTAATATTCATAGGTCTATCAGGTTCAGCTTTTGGTTAATGGATACAAATGGGTGCTACATATTTATTTCTCATTATCTTTCACACCACTGCCTTGTTATCATATAAAGTGATTACAAAACAGATGGTTATCTGAAAGTATTGGCGCGGTTGACGGGGCTCG
>JAYZEV010000012.1:0-43167 GCA_036337105.1 Pseudomonadota bacterium | reverse complement strand
GACGCTGACTTCTCGGTCGAAACAACGGAATTGACAAGAAACACAGTTCTTCAGCAAGCTGCAACGTCAATGCTTGCTCAGGCGAATGCCCAAAAGAACTCAATTCTTGCGCTAATTCAACAGTAAAATGTTGGATCTCCCTGGAGCCTACCCGAAAGGGTTGGCTCCTAAATTTTTTCTATTCTTATGCTGGCGAGACCCTTCTTAAGCCTTTTCACTACCCTAAGGCAGGCAACATACATATCGTTACCCTTCTTTAAGTAACCTTTTTCGTTGTTCTCATAGGACTCTCTGGATGCAGCTATCTCTAATTCATCCTGCATTGCAATTTTTAAAAACATCGACTTTTTTATCTTTCTCGATATTTTTTTCTGGAGACTAATCAAGGTACTATCCTCATCAAAACCTTTTGCCCCTGATGTCTTTTTGAGAGCAGAATTTACCAGTTTTTCTACTTCGGTAAGAAGCCGCTTATTCTTAATTATGTTTCCCCGCACTTTTGACTTAATAGGCCGATCATTCAATAGCTTATCGAGGTTTACACGATTCCAGGTCTTATCCTTAATCTTGTTAGCCGAAAGATGACCTGAGATAAATTCCGATAGGTGAATATGTTTGTACCCCTCTATATATGCGCCTCCCTCAGTACAATTAAATAGTTCAACTTTATTTCTTTTGGTTAATTGCTTCGCGAGCTCCTGAAACTGCGTGTGATAAAGTCGATAATCATTTTTTGTTATGACTTCCCCACCATAATAGCCTGGCAATTTTAAATCGCCCGCGTCAACTGCCTTCTTGAATCCTCTAATTACACTATCAGGCGTACCGTGCTCAGTGTTACCTGCATAATGACGCCCCTTTGAAAAGGAAAGATCTTGACCTACCAATGCAACACGTTTGCAACCCCAAGATGTTAACAACCTTAAAGCCGCAACGGATACAGATGAACCGTACATGTCATAATGCTCTATCCCAAGAAATTCCATCAGCCAATTATCAAAATATGCATTTCCATATAAAAAAGCTTTGCGTTTACTTTTTAGCGTATAAAAATATGGCCCAGTCGTTGCAGACAATATTAACAAATCAACTTTGTCCAGATCAAATCCTTCGAAGTACTCTTTGATTTCAGCATTCGGGTCGACATGAAGAATTATATGCGGCGCCACACCATGTTTCTTCAAAAACCGTAAGGAGTGGGATGCTGCTATAATGATCGCCTTATCACCAACTGTCTTTAATAATTCAATATTTTTCTCAAGTGATGGACCAGGAGAAACAATTATGGCTGAATACCCTTTAAGTTTATTGTTCAACCCTCTCACATGCGAGTGTCCCGCTAATTCTTGCAAATTTGCAAGACCATTTTCTACCCACGTAAAGTCATGAGATCTAATTGTCGCATCGAATGTTCGAGCATTTACCATGCCTTCCCGAATAATTTCCTCTACTGTCTTGAGCTGTTCATTATCTTTATCATTCTCTACATATAATTTGGAACTTATAACTCGTGAAAGTTTTGGCGGATTATTTACCCAAACGCCAATTATACCAGTAATGTCTTCTTTATTCGTAATTACGTGAACAGTGTTAGTGCCCTCACGCTCCCTTAGTTTTTTGTATAGAGATTTAGCTTTTCTTTTATTTGGCTCTATGATGATACATCTCTTTTGTCCACGTTCCAAAAGTGTTTCCAAAAGACGTATATCTCTGTTTTCGATGACAAAAAGATCGCTCTCCCAATCCCATGTCAAAGGTACAACTTGATCGACAAACATGTCCCAGTGCACAGACTCAAAATCCTCAAAACGCTTAACGCTGAGCGCACGAAATCTATTAGCCCAAGTGTGAATAAATGGCTCAGCTTGCTTCAGCGTAGCCAACGCCTGTGCCAAAGTTTCCCGTGCACCACTTTTCTCTAGATCGGCGATTAAACTCTTCTTATCTACAAGCTCGTACCTCTGGTAAAATGATTTCAGTGATCTTGACAAATCCACCCAGTAGCGAACTTTTTCATCGTCCTCCTTTATAGCAGCTTGAACAGCATTCATGTAGCATTCCGCCAACCTGACCGTGGCTTCTACAAAATTTGTTGGTTTAGACCCGTAATCTGTTTTAATGGTGTTCGTTTGTATATTCATCTGTTTTCAAACTCTCTCTATTTTAAGTGCATGGTGCATACTGCACTTGTTTCTTTAACTACTTATCACTGTTCCATGACTCGATCATGTTTGTCAGATAATCTCCAGTACCCTTTAGACTAGTTACAGCGCTTTCCATTGCAGAGAACTGAGACATGTACCTTTCTCGTATTCCCTCTGTCCTAGACTCAACATCAGCTAACTCAATTTCAGCATCAGATAACTGGCTTCCTAAGTTGCTATTTCGTGTTGCTAAGTCTCCCGAGGAAGCTAAAACGGTATCGATATATGTTGAGATCTGATCAAGTAAACTTGTACCAACGAAGATGTTGGCACCAGATATATTGTCAGTCGTGCTCGGTGTTATCTTAAGACCCTTGGTATTTGTCGCAGTTGAAGTATAAAAAGGTGCTGATGCCGCATCATATGTTGAAATGCCACTTGCGCTTCCCTCTAAAGTCGCGGTAGGAGGGTTTCCTGTAGACTGCGCGAACGCATAGACGCCCGCAACAGGATCAACGTATGATGACTTTTCAACAGATAAAAGCGGATTGTCCGAATAAACCGATGAGTTAAAAACTGCGTTAAACAGCTTTGAACCGCCGGCTATCGAAGTTGTCCCCTCCACAGCCATTGCGTTGCGAAATGTGGTTTCATTTAGAGATATAGAGCCGTCCCTATTTGTACTTACACCTAGCTCTGACATATACAGGTTACTGGTGAAGAAGCCTGTTATACCTCCATTAAAATAGCTATCCAGTTTTCGCTCAATCGACGCCACTACCGGATCATCAGCAAGAGCTCCCTCGTTTTCTCTATCTGTTAAAGTGTTGAAAAGTGACTTGGTCACGTTGATACTAGACACTAATGAGTTCATAGCCGTATAAGCACTATCAACGTCAGTAGAAGCCTTGACTCTGAATGCCGTTGATACGGGCGAATTTACCAAATTGACACTATATCCGTCAAATAAGTCTGTTATAGTATTCGTTGAACGTTTTACGGTAATTCCATCCACAGTCATCGTGGCATCGGTAGCAACCACTTTTTGTACACTGGCCACACCTGATGCATCCGTGTCAAAACTGCTTAACGCGGTCGTTCCCCCAGACACACCGTTGGATGTCGTTACATCAATGTTTATCGCGTTAGAAGCTCCTAGCTCAGATTTTATAACTAGCGAATAAGTGCCATCCCCGACGTCTAAAACTGATGCATTCACCCCCGCGATGGCGTCAAATTGAGCTGCGAGGGATGTCAGCGTGGGGGAGCCACTAACCGTGAAGCTCGAAGTCGAAGAAGAGGTAAAATTCCCAGAGGCAGCTCCATAAGGACTTGCCCACGTTCCAATTTCGACTGTGATGGCTCCAGTTCCAATGGCTGCAACCGGACTAGTGAAATCGTCAAACTCGATAGTTTGAGCTGTTGCGAGACTAGAAATTGTCACATCTGCGGCAAACTGTTGAGCTACTGCGGAATCTGAGACAGCAATCGTTAAACCGGTGCTACCGCTAGAGGCTGTCAGTTGCGTGGTATTCGCCAAAGATGTCATATCCGCCTTTAAACTATTTAAATCGGACACCACCTCCGCAAGGGCCGAAATCTGGGTATTCTTTTCCGTGATCTGCTTTTCTAGAGCATCCTTCTTAGGCATGACATCAGCGTCAACCAAACTGTCAACAATTTGGGTAATATTTAATCCAGAGCCCTTAGTGTTCAAGGCGCTTAAATAATCAACTGCCATATCCTTGTCTTATACACCTTAACTTTGTTTTTGTTTTCGTTTCGAAAGACGAGTATTCATTGCAAAATTCGTACCAAACCAAAAACTTTTGTGTCAGTACTATATTTTCAATTCCCAAAAGTATTTTTGCTACTATAAACGGCAAGGTTAGCTGAAAATTTAAGTAATGAGCCGAATATCCTGTTATAAATTTATTGACAATTAAATCGAAATGTTTTTCATCTGTATCTTAATAATGGAGTACGTTATGTTGACCATCTTAAGAAAAACTTCTCATCCCTGCGAGTGAAGTGAACACGCTGTGTAGCGTTTTGGTTAGGCAACATAAAGATTAAGTCTTGGAGAATTAAAATTGTCGAACTTCTGCCCAGAGTGGATTTTTAGTGTTTGCACGGCGCATACTGCGATTGAGTTCCTGTCTGAAGAAACATCGATCGAAAGCTGTGCAGTAAAATATGCAGACGGCTTGAATGCACAATACAATCAAATAGAGGCTGAAATAATCTCGGCATCAGCACAAGAACTACTAGTATTTCTCTCCGAAATTGATGCAGGTGACACTGCTGTTCCACTACTTAACAGCTTCATTTATAATCGCTTGAAATTCGAAGCCACCAAAAAACCACGAAAAATACGCGGTTTATTTGGATCTGCTTTTGACTCAACAAAATCGCAGGAATACTCGTCTGAAAAGTGCGTAAAACTATTTAAAGCGATGATCTTTGGACTGCGTTCGAAAGTAAACGCCCATGCTCCATCCGGTTGGGAAATTCGTCAAGAAACAAACTTAGAGTGGTTAGGTGATCTTCTCTCTAAAAGAACTAGCGTTCTGGATTCTTTGCTAAGCGATTAAGCCAATATGTTTAACTTCTCACTGTAACGAGGCTTTTCCTTGTCCATTACTGACATTAAAGCTAACTTCGTTGCGCCGATGCTATGAATAAAAATGGGCTCAAACCCCGCCTTAGCTTTGAGATAATTTTCGGAAGTCACTGCAGAATACGCCTGTCTTGGGTGAAACAATTTAGACTTCTTCCACTTTTCATAGTCCCCCGAAGTTTCATTAGCTTGGTCTACTTTCATCACACCGACACCGGTCTGGCGACCAGATGGCATGGATGTTGCTAAACTTCTTCTTGAAGTGGGCTCTGAATTGTCAAACCTATAGCTGCCGCCTCTAGTAGACTGCACTTTCGAGCCGCTTGTCGGATTAATTAAGACCATTTGCGAAACATACACTAAATTTGGAAAAGATCAAGCAATTCTATAAAGAGTAATAAAATGAAAAATGCATTATTCGCGTACAAGAATACTGAAAAGATGACTTTGACTGAAGATGCGAGTGCAAACTCAGTACTACTCGTGATAATGGAAGAGTTGATTAAATGCATTGAAATGTTTCAAACCAATATAGATAATAGAACCGGAAATAATGAAAAAAAATCTCGTGGTTTCTCAAAGTCTCTTTCCATAATTTATACTTTGCAGTCGTCACTCGACTTAGAAAAAGGCGGAGCAGTCGCTGGAGACTTATTTAGGCTTTATGAGTTCGCCCGAATTCATATTATCAGAGATATGCGTAAGGGGCTGGTTCAGAGAAGTGAAGAGGCGCTAAAGTCATTAAGAGAGATTTATGAAACATGGGTGCTAGTAAACGAAACGGAATCCGCGAATGGCTAGGTCAATCGACTTGATTGTTGACTTAAACAAGCAAATAGAGGAAGCGTCACTAGAGGAGAATTTTTCTAGGATACTACTTCTTGATACGAAAAGACGGGATATTATTAAAGCCCTTGCTTCAAGTTCAGATTTCAATGCAGATGAATCTAGCCTGAGAATATTAAAAAGCACCGCTGAAAAAAATCAGTTTCTGATTGAAGATATTACCAAGAAAATGACTGAACTAACCAGAATCACAAGCGGGAAAATAAGGATGCTACGGAGTTATCGTAAAGCATTTTGAGTATTAATTATGATATTGGTTTTTCGATCACAAATTTTTTTATTTTTTCGATAAGTGTTGTACGTCTAATTTTTAGCAGATCCGCCGCCTGCCCCACCATACCATTTGTTTTTTCTAGAGCAGCCTCAATTAATACTATTTCAATATCTCTTAAATGGCGTCGCATGTCGATATGATTATGAAATTCAAACCAGGATCTAAAATTCTCAGCTGTTGGTAATTCCATTTCTGCACTGTTCTCTAAACCTTGTTCAGCAACTGGAAACGACCCTGATGCCTCCCACAGTGCAGTTTGCTCCTCTTCTCGCGGTATTCTGAGTTTTATCAAATTTTGTTTTACATTTTCCCCAGTAACGGTCTTACCATTAAACAAAACTGAGGCCCGCTCAATTACATTTTTCAATTCCCTAACATTTCCTGGCCAATCATACTTACATAGAGCATCAATAGCCGAACTATCAAAGGTTGGACGGATGGTTAGTTCATCAAAATGCGCTTGCGAAAGCAAACCCTCTATTATTGAAGGAATATCCACTTTGCGTGAGGCAAGATTAGGGACTTCAACGGGGAATACATTAATTCTATAAAAAAGATCAGAGCGAAACTCACCACAATCAATTTTTGTTTGCAGGTTTTGGTGAGTGGCGCAAACAAGTCTAAAATCAACTTTTTTTTCTTTGTCTCCCCCTACCCTCTGAACAGATTTTGACTCAAGTACTCGAAGAAGTTTTGATTGCAATGCAATGGGCATATCGCCAATTTCATCGAGAAACAGCGTGCCGCCGTTTGCTTGTTCAATTCGGCCAGCTCGTGAATTAGTGGCGCCCGTGAAAGAACCTTTTTCGTGTCCAAATAACTCCGACTCCAGCAACTCACCTGGTATTGCTGCACAATTTACTGCTATAAGGTTTCCGCCTCGCTTGGATTCCAAATGAACGCCCTTGGCAACAAGCTCTTTCCCAGTTCCTGTCTCACCTTGAATCAGCACTGTTGCGGGTGTAGGGGCTACAAGCTGGATGAGCCTTTTTAGTTCTTTTGCTGCGGTAGACTGCCCAATAATGAGTTTATTTATATCTTTCAATCTTATCTCAGAATGTCAAAATTTTGAGTAGTTAATAACATATCCACTAAAATAGTCAATTTTTTGAAACTTAGTTGGAACCTTTATCAAAACTTTTTTTGCATGGCGGAGAGAAAATCTATATTTTTCAATAGTTTATTTGTTTTTAGTTTGAAAAATTTATTTTGGCTTGGTTTTTGCCTTTCCAAATTTTAGTTTTGGAGGTTATTTTATGAAAAATGTAATTATAGAACCGAGTGACTTCATAGCATTTGATGATTTTGTAGAAATCCTTAGAGCTAGACTCGTTGATTTTCATACGACAGAAATGAAGACAAGCGAGCCTAACACGATAGTTACGGGTCTGAAACTTCTGTGCTCAAATAAGTTTGAAGAGAAGATCGGTGGGCGTGAAAAAGTTCTGGAGCTGGCTCGAAAATACAAATCAAAGCAAGTTTACATAATTGATGAGGAAACTGAAAAATTTGGTGTAGAAAGCAACCTTGGTGGAAAGTATGTAAAGCTGTCTATACCCAATTATGGTGAAAAGATAAATTCTCACAAAAATTATGGTCTCCAAATCTTGGCATGCTTTTTATCGGATGAGAATTCAATGATTGCAGGCGATGAGAAATCTTACAATCTCTTACGCATCGCTGAGCGAGTATCAAAGGCAGATGTTACCGTATTTATAAATGGACCTACTGGAACTGGTAAAGAAGTGCTCTCACGGTTTATTCACGAAAAATCAGCACGTAGCGACGGACCGTTTGTAGGCATTAATTGCGCCGCTATTCCTGAAAATATGTTGGAAGCAGTTTTGTTTGGACATGAGAAAGGTGCATTTACGGGAGCATCGACGGCTAATAAAGGTATATTTCGGGCTGCGGATGGGGGCACACTACTGCTTGATGAAATTTCAGAAATGCCCTTGTCATTGCAAGCCAAGCTATTAAGGGTGCTACAGGAGAAGATGGTCACACCCCTTGGCTCACAGCAGAACTTGGCGGTCGATGTTCGGGTTATAGCTACAACCAATAGAAATATGGAAATGGAGATTAATGAAAATCGATTTAGAGAGGATCTATTTTATAGGCTTAACGTTTTTCCACTCACTTCGATCGATTTAAAAAGTCGACCAAACGATATTGTTCCAATTTTGGCGAGCTTGGTAGTAAAACATTGTAGCAATTTAGAAGAATTACCTTGGATAGGCGAAGAGGCAATTGAAGAATTGTTCAATCATTCATGGCCTGGAAATGTCCGTGAGCTCGAGAACGTTATACAACGGGCATTGGTACTATGCCTAAATCAAACAATATCCGTGAAAGACATAATCACAGATCTAAAACTAACCCAGAGTTCTACTCACGAACTAATGGAAAGTTCATTACTCAACAAAGAAGCAGTAGCTTAAAGGAGATCAAATGTCGACCATTGGACAACTAACAGTCAAACCATCCCACGCTGCCAAAATACACTTAAACGAGGCACAAAAAAGACTGGGACACGAAAACTCCAATGATTTTGGAGAAAGAATCAGCGATGCGGTAAGAGCCGTTGCGAAGGCACAGACTAGTGCAGCAGAAATAACAAAAAGTTATGAGCTCGGGTACGAAAATGATTTGAGCAAAGTGATGGTTCAGCAACAAATCTCGTCATTAGGTTTTCAATTAACCCTTAACGTTCGAAATAAGTTATTGAGTGCCTACAAAGACATCATGAATATGCCTGTATAAGTAGAAAATATTAATTACGATTGAGATAGCAGAATGGTAGATACAACCCAAAACCAGATTATGGCGCAAACTGAAGCTTCCGGCGGAAACTCCCTTCTAAAGCAGAGCAGCACAGTAATATCCAACGCTTTAAAATTTACTGCGCAACCTGGCGTTCAAAGAGCACTTCCGGTAATTGTGGCATCTTTAGCCATAATTGTCGGTCTGGGTGTATTTGCATTTTTACAGCAACCAAGCCGAACAACACTATACGCTTCACTTCCTGACGCTGATAAATCAAGAGTGCTAGAAGCACTTTTGAATTCAGGAGTAGACGCAGCTATAGATGGGGCTACCGGAGAAATAACGGTCCCTGTTAATGACTTTCACAAGTCAAAAATTAGTTTAGCTGCTCAAGGTTTACCCGCAACTAGTCCCGACGGTTACGACGGTCTTAATTCTATTCCAATGGGCTCCAGCAAATCGGTCGAACTAATGCGTTTAAAACAGAGCCAAGAGATAGAGCTTGCGAAGTCAATCAACGAAATTGATACCATCATGTCCGCAAGAGTACATTTAGCAATACCAGAGAAATCGGTGTTCGCAAGGAATCAACAACCTCCTACTGCGTCCGTTTTTGTTCAACTTGCCACTGGCCGAGTTTTGTCAGCTCAGCAAGTCCAGGCAATAATCCATCTTGTTTCTTCATCAATACCGAATATGTCAAAAGATGACGTTACGGTAATTGACCAAAATGGGAATCTATTGTCGAAATCAGTAGACGACCCCGACAGCCAATTGTCTGATAGCCAGCTCCAGCATCGCATGCGGCTAGAGAGTATTTATAGAAGCAGAATAGTTCAAATTTTGACACCTATGGTGGGTCCAGGCAATGTAACGGCGCAAGTTAATCTAGATATAGACTTTACCCGCAACGAAATAACTGAAGAAATAGTGGATCCGAATGGTACAGCAATTCGAAGCGAGCAGAATTCTAAGGATCTTTCGACGGATGTTCCAGCAAAGGGAGTGCCTGGAGCCGTGGCAAACACACCCCCCACACAAGCCCAACTTCAAACAACCCCAGGTTCTGCAATGAATGAGCAGCAACTGCGTAGAAGCTCAAGCACTGAAGTGAAAAATTATGAGGTGAGTAAAAGAATCTCTACCACTTTGAGGCCTTCCGCCGTAATTACAAAAATAAATGCGTCGGTCCTTTTGAGAGATGGAACAACGATTGACGCAGATACAGGTTTGGAAGTACCAGAACCAATATCAGCTGAAACAATTGCTGAAGTCGAACGACTCGTGAACGACACTATAGGAATGGATCCTGAAAGGGGTGACACTATTACGGTCACTAGTGCTCCCTTTGTCTCGACTCTTGAAGGTGTTTCAAAACAGTGGCATGAGATTCCACTAATAAAAGACCTAGCAAAACAAGTGATTACGATCCTAATTTTGGGTATCATAGCTCTTGGAGTCATCAGACCTCTACTTAGCCGAGTTCTGGTTCCAATAGGGGTTGGAGCGCCTGGAGAAGTTATAACAGATATGGCTGAGGAAATAGATATCGATGAGGTTGAAGTGCAAGAAGGTGAAAGTCTGGAAGATATTAAAGCCAAACTCAAACCAAAGAAACAGGCTATTTCGGCGGAGATGTTAGATACGGCTAATTCGTACGACGATAAAGTAGCCGTGATGAGAATGATCGTTTCCGACGATGCTGGCCGAGCTTCCAACGTATTTAAATCTATGATGGCCGAAGATATGGATTAATAGCTTTGATATTATTACGAATGTTTAATATGATAACGTTTATTACACACATGAGAGGTTAGAAAATGGCCGAGGCAGAGACAACCACCGAAGACGGAGAGGCTTCACAGGACGAAACATTCGATAAGCTTTCTGGAACGCAAAAGTCTGCAATTTTAATGATGCTTCTGGGTGAAGATGAGGCATCTGAAATTCTCCGCAATTTGTCGCCAAAAGAGGTTCAGCACTTAGGTACGGCAATGTACTCAGTGGCAGGGCTGGACCAAGATACGGTCAATAGAGTTCTGGATGATTTCTTAAAAGTTATGAAAGAGCAGACGAGTCTCGGTTTGGGCTCTGCAAATTACATAAAAAATGTTTTGCAGAAAGCCTTAGGTGATGAGAAGGCGCAATCAGTTCTGAGTCGAATAACTCCTACAAGCAGCGACCGGCCTATCGAAATTCTTGACTGGATGGATGCTCGGTCTATTTCAGAGCTAATAATTGATGAACACCCACAAATAATAGCACTAATAATATCCTATCTTGATGCGGCGCTAGGTGCCGACGTGCTTACGATGCTTCCAGACAATTTACAACCGGAAATAATCCAAAGAATTGCAACATTGCAAACGGTGCAACCAGACGCAATAAAGGAGCTTGAGGAGGTTATGCAAAGAAAATTTGCCGCTAACACAACACTAAGAGCTTCCCAAGTTGGTGGCGTCAAGGCCGCTGCAATGATTATGAACTTTACTAAACAAGATATGGAAGCCCATATTCTTAAAACTGTCGCTAAGTTTGATAAAAATCTAATGCAACAAATACAAGACAGCATGTTTGTCTTCGAGAACTTGATGATGGCAGACGATAAATCACTTCAAACATTGATGAGAAGCGTAGACACTGAAGATCTAGTACTTTCGCTCAAAGGAGCCGAACAAGCTTTAGCCGACAAAATCTTTAGTTGTATGTCCACCAGAGCCGCTGCGAATATTCAAGATGAAATGGAGGCTTTGGGCCCCGTGCGTCTTACTGAAGTACAAGATGCGCAAAAAAGAATTATTAACGTCGCCCGTCGTCTATCAGATGAAGGTTCAATCGTCCTTGCGGGCCGTGGTGGCGACGATTATGTCTAAAGAGGTTCTTAGAAATGGAAGCTGAAAAGTCCCAAGAGGGCCCCTTAAAAAATAACGAGATAGCGAGATTTCTTGATGCCTCTAAGGCATCATACAACGCGATAGACTCTGTGTTAAGCAAAAGGAAAGAGAAGTCTTTTCAGCAAAGGACTCTATTAGAAATTGCATCTGAAACCGAGTCTCGAGCAAAAACTATTGTAGGCGAAAATGAGGGTGCTAATTCTCAACAGCTACATAATTCAGAAGCATCATCTGAAATAGCTTCGGAGGAAGAGCTTGCTGCCCTTGCCGAAAAAGAAGCTGAAAAAGCGGAAGCGGAGGCGCAAGAAGCTGTAAGACTAGCAGAGGAGAAAAAAAATCTTGAGGAACAAGCCACAATTCAACAAAAGGAGAAAACAATATTTGATCAAGGTTTTGCGGAAGGAAAGGCGACCGCCACTGAAGAGGCTCTAAAACGAATAGAAACTTCTCTTTTAGCATTAGATAATGCACGCAAATCTATTCTCGATCTAAATGCGTCTCATTTCATTAAACTCAGAGATTCCATCTCCTACTCTATTTTGAAAATAGCCTCTGAAAGGATAGGCAAGTCTATAGAAGACTGTCCTGAGGATTTTGTACGAAAAATTGAAACATTGATTGAGTCAATGGGGGAAAACACAAAGAGTCCAAAAATCTATTTGAATCCCGTGGATTTAGCTAACATAAAAGAGACTATCCATAAAAAATTCTCCGACTTAAGCCTGGTTTTAAGAGATCGTGAGGACCTCTTACATGGAGATATTATTATTGAAATTGGTTCAATATCTCTTAGTGATTTATTGACAGAACGCGCTAAAACTCTGCTCACAACCGATCATAATCGCCAATTGGACGGTGCTGCTGAATCTAGTGGAGGTATCAACGAAACCACTAATGATACACTTGAACCCTCTACCCACGAGAATCAACCCGAAGAGCTCGCGGCCGATAGAAATAATCTTCCTGAAAAGATCGCTTCTAATCTGTCAGATAATGCAAACTTAGACACAAATGAAGTTTTATTAGAAGCCCCCCCTGATCTTAAAAACGAGGACGGAGCTGAAGCTCCAAAAGGGGAAGTAACGGAAAGTAAAATTACTGATTTTGGCTCTGACAGCAGTCAAGTAGAAACCACTGTCGAAAATGACGTTAGTATATCCTCGGACATTACTGAAGAAAAGAGGACGGACTCCGAAAGTAGCAATACTGAAAAGAGTGGAAAAATACCATGAAAGATTTCTTTGAAAGCCTAGCGGAGGATATAAAGAGTATTAGGGTGAGTAAACCTGTTTTGTTTTCTGGAAAGGTTAATCGCTTCGACGGCAATATTGTGCAATGTGAGGGATTTCCGGCTCATGTCGGAACATTGTGCAAAATTCAAACTGCGGACGGTAAATTTGCAACTGCTGAAATAATTGGATTTAATAATGGTCAAAATGTGCTCTCTTTATATGAATCGGGATCACAAATTAAAGTAGGTTCAGTAGTTTCCACTTATGAGGAAGGTTCTCAAATATCTGTCGGTGATAATTTGTTGGGACGAGTAATTGATGCACTTGGACAACCGCTGGATGGTAAATGGTTGCCACATACCGAGCAATACTGGCCACTCCGAGGAAAAGAAACAAATCCACTCTCAAAATCATCTATAACTAAACCCCTGGATGTCGGTGTCAGAGCCATTAATAGCCTTATCTCAGTTGGTAGAGGACAACGAATCGGAATAATCGCAGGATCCGGCGTGGGCAAATCTGTTTTATTAGGAATGATGAGTAAATTTACCACCGCGGACGTCGTGGTTGTTGGTCTTATAGGGGAAAGAGGACGTGAGGTAGGTGCTTTCGTGAAGTCGCTGTTTGACAGCGCTTCTAAGGCTAAAACTTGCATTGTCGCCGTGCCTGCCGACAGATCACCACTTTTACGAATACGAGGGGCAAATAGGGCTTCCGCCATAGCAGAATATTTTAGGTCTAAAGGTAAAAATGTACTTTTAATTATGGACTCTTTGACCCGTGTGGCACATGCTCAAAGAGAAATAGGGCTGGCTTTAGGCGAACAAGCAACCGCAAAAGGTTACCCACCTTCTGTAATATCGTTGCTGCCGAAGCTTATCGAACGATCTGGAACAGGTTCTGACGGAGAGGGATCAATTACCGCTTTTTACACTGTCTTGGCAGACGGCGACGACTCAAATGATCCTGTAGTAGATACCTCTAGGGCAATTTTGGACGGTCATATAGTTTTGTCACGGGCTCAGACACAACTTGGCATTTACCCTGCAATAGACATACCATCATCAGTTAGCCGCGTCATGAATGATATAGTTGAGGATAGACACCTTGAATATGCAAAACAATTCAAGAAATACCTTTCACTATATTTGGATAACAGAGATTTAATTTTAATGGGTGGTTATGAAGCAGGACAAGATGAAGAGTTAGATGTGGCAATTTCTTTATGGCCAAAGTTAAGAGAGCATATAGAGCAAATGGAAAATACGAAATCTGATTTTCAGACGAGTGTACGCTCTTTAGAAGAAATATTCTCGGGATAGTAAAATGGGCAAACAAGTTAGAGTTTTTGATTTATTGACGAAAAAACAAAGCATAAGTGTCTTTAAATCCCAAAAGAAAAAGAATGAGATCGCCGAAAAGTTAAGATTGGCGACCCTTTATGAAAAGCAACTTCAAGACATTTTAAACTCAATGTTAGAGAATAAAAACCATAAGACGGTAGCTGAAATCAAGTCTGAGACCTGGTACAAACTAAAAATACAAGATGAATTAAGAGCAAATAGAAATAAAATTGACTTTTTAAATAAAGAAATTGTTAATCAAAGAATGCTTGTAGCTAAGGAAAGTGAAAAACGCAAAAAATTCAGCGAAAGAAAAGACTATTTTAAAAAACTAGAGAGCCAAGAAAAGGAAAGAAAGCAAGAAAATATGACCCCCTCGGGCATAGAAAAGGGTTTAAAGCCTTAAATTCTATTAATGGCATCCTAATTGCAGCTCAGCATCAAAAATAACATTAACAGGTGCTTTACTTAGAATGGTTACCATAAATTCAACTAGCTCTATTTTCGGAAAATTGAAAGTGGGTGACTCATTGAATGACAATGATATGTCAGGCATTGAAAACCTTTTTGCTTCCTTCTTTTCACTTGCAGATTCAGAAAATCCATCGGTTGGTCCAAACAACTCAAAAGATATCGCAGATGAGATTTCGACAATTTTCACAGAGATAAAATCAAGTTTAGGGGTCCCTAACCAAAATTCCTCTGAAAAAACAAATATGACAGAAACTACGATAGAAGATCTATCAACTAATATCCTGCAGATGTATGAAACATACAAAGCGATGATAGGGCAGAAGAAAGAGCAGCTAGCGCCCGCTTCAGTCACCTTTATTTTGAAAGGTACAGCGACTAACGCAAAAAAAGATGGCTCTCCGCTCACTAAGGGTATTTCAACTCAAGAAAATCCGATGGAGGATGCGATAATTAGCGAAGAGCTCTTAACGGGGAACAAAACCGCACGGGATGAAACGAAAGCAATAAACGAATTTTCTTCAAATGTTCTTAAAAGTCTGAAAAAAAACCTAAAATCAACAAGGAATAAGAGTTTGCTGAGGACAGGAACTGTAGAGCAAGAGCCCTCCGAGGCGATTGCAAAAACAAAAAATGTGCTAAAATCTGATCATATATCTCAAAAAATGGAAAACCTCCTAAAAGGTGAACAAAATCTGGGAGCCACCCATCCAGAGCGACAAAAGTCGAAATCAACAACTGACCCCTCTAAACTGGAAACTCTAGCGGAATCTAACTCGCAACCAAGTAAGACTTTAACCGGTACCAAGGGAAATAATTTGAGCTGGGATTCTACTGGAAAATCAAATTTGCTTCAGAACCAATTGAAATTATTTGATCAAAATTGGGATAAGAATTTAGCAAAAATTATCGAACGAGCAATTGCAAGCGGCAAGGAAAAGATAAATATTAGCTTGGAACCCAAAAGACTGGGCAAAATGCAGATCAGCCTTTCAATTGTGAATAATCATACTTCAATAGCAATCCATACGGAAAATATTGCAGCATCGTTAATTTTGACCGGTTCGGAGGATAGGTTAAGTCAGATGTTTGAAGCAACAGGATTGAAATTATCAAATTTTCAGGCTAATTCTAATAACGATAAATCAGAAAAAAGAGATCCAAATTCAAACTTAAAGTCAGACACAAATATTGAATTAAGGAAAGACGATCTCGACATCGATTTAGTTGAAAGCTCAAAGGGTCCGGAAATAATTGAGGGACGTAAAGTTATTAATTTGATAGCATAACTAGAAACTACTATAGAGGGCAAGATCATGGCTGAGGAAGCAGCTGACGGAAAAAAGGGCGGATTATTAAAGTACATAATGTACGGGCTGGGTGGCATAGCTTTAATAGGTTTAGGTCTGGGTGCCGGCTACTTCGTTTTCGGAAGCAAAGCTGCCGATCCATCCGAAGAGATTGAAGAAATTATTGAGCGAAAAATGAGAGAGGCTGAAGAGGCTGCGGCAGCTGAAGCAGCAGCAAATAAAGGGCCCGAAAGAAAAGAAGCTCCAGAAGTTAAGAACTTTTTAACTACCTACTACGAATTTTCGGGTACTTTCACAACAAACCTTCGAGAGTCCAAAAAGTTTATTCAAGCTGGGATAGGCGTATCAACTCAATATGACGATGCGGTTCTTGGAAATGTCGAAGCGCATCAGTTAGCTTTGAGATCTGAAATTTTAGGAACAATGAGTAATTTTTCTGAAGAAGCAATCCAAGGAAAGTCTGGTCGTGACGACTTAGCCAATGCAATAAAAGACTCCTTGAATAAAAAATTAGAAGAGTTAGAAGGATTTGGGGGAGTAGAATACGTTCATTTTACCTCCTTCATGCTACAATAGGGTTGAACTGAAACGGGGTTAAAATTGGTGTCATCGAGAAAATTATCTAGCGATGAGGTTGAGGCGTTAATAGACGGTCTTCAAGATCAACCACAGACCTCTAGCACAGGTCCAACGGCTGTATCTGAAGAAAACGTTCGACCCTTCGATTTTGGCTCAGACGACCTTTCTTTGCTAGGAGATTATTATGCCTTAAGAATGCTTAACGAGCGTTTTGCAAGGTCCGCGAGGTCTGTCTTTCTACCAATGTTGCGCATCCAACCACGCATTTCATCTTTCCCCCCAGAAGTAAAAACATTCGATGAATATACTTCCGGAATTGAGAGCTTTATGAGCCTGACTACAAACAGAGTGGAGGAGTTGCGTGGGAATCTTTTGATAGTTGTAGACCCTAACTTCATTTCTCTTCTCACAAATTCTTACTATGGTGGACATATAACAAAGGTTGAAAATTCGGAAAAAGCTGAATTCACAGCAACTGAAGAACGAGTGATTGAAATAATTTCCAATGGTTTAAGCAGAGGTTTGGAGGTGTGTTGGAGAGACTTAATGACGATAACCCTTAACGTCCATAGTCGTGAAACTAACCCCCAGTTTGCATCTTTTGTTGATAGTTCCGATCTCGTAATAATTTGTTCATTCGTAGTTCAGCTGCCAAATGTCGATGCAGCAACTTTTGATGTTATCTACCCTCTTCAGACTTTAAAACCGATCGCTTCGCAACTAAGGTCGCGCGTCCAGACGGAGACAGAAGAAAATATATCCTGGCGAGACCGTTTAGAGCTTGCGGTTCTACAGGTTCCACTAAGGGTTACGGCTCGGTTAAGCCAACCAACCGTTTCTGTTAGTAAATTGATTCATTTGCAAGAAGGAGATATTTTTCCGATTCAAGTAGGAGATGGAGTAGAAGTAAGAGTCGAGGACGCTCCAATATTTCTTGGAGATATGGGCGAAGTTGGTGGCAATTCTGCTATTAATATTAAAGAGCGCATAAAAAAGGTATAGAAAAGAAGTGGTTCAGAACGAGGTGTAAAAAATGCAAGACGAAACAGAAACATCAACTGAAGAGAATCAACAAAACGAAACTGAAACACAAAAAAGTGAAAGAGCAAGCGTTGAAAACCTGAGGGTTCTCGAAAACATCGACGTGAGGCTTACCGTCGAAGTAGGGAATGCCGAGATTAAGATTCGCGACTTGCTCAGACTGAACGAAGGATCGATAGTGGAGCTAGACCGTTTAGCTGGCGATCCCCTCGATATTTTAGTGAATGGTACGATGATTGCTCAAGGTGAAGTCGTTATGGTTGGGGAACGTTTTGGTGTCAGGTTTACTGAAATTGTTGATCCTGAAAAGAGAGTAGAGAGCATTTAGTCAACTTTTTGACATTCTCAATCAGAAAAAGTCTATACTTTTAAGAGTTAATTGACGGTCGAGATGATGGCATGGTTTTTGCCTTTCTAATACGTGAAGATTAGTAAAGGCAAAATGAAATGGGTGAAATATCTACTGGGCAAATTTTGACGGCAGTCTGTTTTATAGGACTCCTAATTTTTGTACAACTATTCATTAAAAGAAACAAGGCAACGATCATTGACCGTTGGTCGCTTAACAAAAGAATCAACCTTATAGAAACATGTCGATTAAATAGTGGCGAAAGACTACAAATATTGAAGGTTGATCAATCTGAGTATTTGTATTGTTTTTCTAAGGGCAATCAACCTGTAATCATACCTTTGCACACCGCTGCGACTACATCTCGCTATAAAAAGTTGGACGTTCAGGCAAAACAAGGAGCTGCAGCTCCAAAAGGGACACAGAAAAAATTAAAAAGAGCTATATCGTCCGGAGAAAACCCTAATAAACCCCCGAATAAGCTGTTGGAAGCTATTGATATAGCGAGAAAACAAAATCCCAAAGTGAGTTTCAGATGATTAATTATTTCAGACCATTAACCCACAGCATATTGGTTGCAACACTAATGCTTCTTTTAGTTCCCAGTGTAACATATGGCCAAGAGTTTTTAAGCTCTGTTGCCAAGGGTTTCCCTGCATTAAATATTAGCGAAAGTGGTGGAGGAGAAACTCAATACTCTTTATCATTACAAATTTTAGCATTAATGACAGGGATTACTATTTTACCGTCATTAGTTTTAGGAATGACCTCTTTTACAAGGGTTATAATTGTACTTTCTATTCTTCGCCAAGCTATGGGTACGCAGCAAACACCACCGAACCAAGTCTTAGTCGCAATAGCACTGTTTCTCACTATCTTTATAATGACACCAACATTTTCCTTAATTAATGAGCAAGCACTTTCTCCTTATCTTGAAGAGTCTAAATCGGCAGAAACGGCGTTGCTCGACGGAACAAATATAATCAAGAGTTTTTTGGTCAACAACACCCGCGAGACAGATCTCCTAATGTTCTCAGAGATGAACGGAGATGAAACTTATACTTCAAGTGATAACGTTCCATTAACCGTTGCATTACCAGCTTTTATTACATCAGAATTGAAAACTGCATTTCAAATAGGGTTTTTACTTTTTCTTCCATTTTTAGTGATAGACATGGTTGTTGCGTCAATATTAATGTCGCTCGGGATGATGATGTTAAGTCCGATGTTAGTAGCTTTGCCATTTAAGTTGCTACTTTTTGTTTTAGTCGATGGATGGGCAATGACCGTCGGTTCACTGGCGGCAACATACGCAATATCGTGAGAGGTGTATTATGGATTTTGACGCAAATGTGTCTTTCTTAAGAACTGCATTCTGGGAGATACTTTCAATTTCAGGACCAATTTTGGGGGTGGCTTTGGCAATTGGACTTTTGGTAGGAATATTCCAAGCAGCCACGTCAATAAATGAGATGACGCTAAGCTTTGTTCCCAAGGTGGTGCTAGTTTTCGTAGCTTTTGGCTTTCTTGCGCCGTACATTCTCACGGGGTTAACCGACTATTTCAAGTTCGTATTTGAAACAATAAGAAGTATAAGCTAAATAATGATTGCGTTAATACACGAAGGAATTCCCAGTCTTCCCGGACTCAATCTTCAGATATTGATCAAAGAAGTGAATCAATTTTTCTTTGCCAGTCTGAGGGTTGGATCTTTCCTGCTCGCCTCCCCACTTTTTGGAGCACAATTTGTAATCCTTCCAGTTAGAATTTTAATGGCAGTTGTTCTGACAATTACAGTAGTTTCGCTAAATCCCCATATACCTGAGGCTCCACTTATTAGTTCGATACACGGCATAGTAATCGCGGCAACTGAAATTAGTATTGGCCTCAGCGCAGGCTTGGTACTAACGATAATTTTTGCAGCTGCAATGTTAGCCGGGGAAAAGATCGCTGGCTCATCCGGTTTGAGCATGGCCACAGCGGTCGATCCGATATCTGGTTCATCTTCTCCGGTAATGGCGCAAATTTTAAATCTGTTCTTACTCGTGATATTCATGTCCTTGGACGGACATCTTGCGGTTCTCCGCACTATAATTGACAGTTACCTATTTCTTCCAATCGGACAATTACCAAATGCAGAAAAAATAATAACCGCAGGAATTACATCGGCAGGATTAATGTTCAAGCTGGCAACAGTAATCATGCTCCCAACAGTAATTATATTGCTTCTAGCTAATGTAGCAGTTGGCGTAATTAGCAGATCAGCACCCACATTGAATATGTTCTCTTTTGCTTTTCCCGTCACGATGCTTACAGTTTTCCTTCTTATGTACCTCACACTTTCTATCCTAGGAACCAGCCTCTCCAACCTTGCTGGAGACGCCATCTTTTTCATGCAAAATTTAATCGAGAGTATGCAAAATGGCTGAAGAAAACGACTCACAGGAGAAAACCGAGGAACCTACCCCGCGTAAATTAGAGCAGGCCAAAGAAGATGGTAAGGTTCTTACCTCAAGGGAAATGTTCGTTTTTACCACACTCACTATGGCTGTAGTGTTCTTAATTTTTGCCTCGATGTTTCTGAAGCCTCAATTAATTGAGTGGAGCAATCTCTTTAACATAGATCAAAGTAGTATTGACCAATTTTCTAGTGTCAAGCAGCTTCAGGTTTCTAAACTCAGGGATGCCTATCTCTTCATTATAAAAATTATGTTAGTTGTTGGTATTCCAATGTTCATAACTGTCGTAATTACGCAAGTAGCTGTGGGTGGCATTAACTTCTCTGTGAAAGCCCTTTCCTTCAAAGCCAATAAGCTTGATCCCATAAAAGGCTTGAAAAAAATATTTTCTACCAAGGGCCTAGTCGAACTCTTGAAAGCAGTTTTAAAGGTGACGTTATTATTTAGTGTTGCGATTTTTGTCGTGAACCTGATTTTACCAAACATTATTAATATTCCTAACAGCTCTTTAAGCAATGCTCTTTATCAAATGAAAACAGCATTCCCTACTCTCCTTGGGAGCCTGTTGCTTGCTTTGCTAATTATAGCGATCATCGATTACTTTTGGCAAAGGCATGTTCATATCAAAGAATTGCGGATGTCGCGTCAGGACGTAAAGGATGAGTACAAACAAACGGAAGGCTCTCCAGAAGTAAAAGCTCGAATAAGGCGGATGCAGCTGGAAACAGCGGCTAATACAAAAAAGCAAAAGGAAGCCGTAAACGACGTAAGCGAAGCTACTGCTGTAATTACTAACCCTACTCACTTTGCTATTGCTTTGAAATACATTGTTGGGGACGATGGAGCACCAAAGGTTCTTGCCATGGGTAAAGGAAAAATAGCAGAAGAAATAATCGAGAAGGCAGGTCAGCACGAAGTAACAGTTTTCCAAAGTCCTATTCTTGCTAGGGCTCTCTACTTTACTAGTAACATTGGTGAAGAAATATCAGAAAAGCTTTACACAGCCGTTGCTATCGCTTTAGCTTATATTTACCGACTTGATCGAGGCGAGGACCCAGGGGAGCCAAATATCGAGGTACCAGAAGACCTACAATTCGATGAATTTGGCAAACAGATTCCGGGAGTATAACCGATGCCGCGAAGACACCATGAGAGCCTAGGTGAACTAATAAGTACCGTAGTTTTCTTCGGAGTATCAGTTACGCTGGTATTAGCAGCTATCGACTCTTTTGTTAACGGTGAAAATTTAAAAGGATTGGGCTTCTCTATTGCGGGTTTTTTTTGTTTTCTGGGTGGATTAAGATTTCCGATCGCAAGACTTACAGACAAGCTCACTGGAAGGAAAAATAATGAGAAATAATCGTCAGATTATATGTGGAAAGTGTGAGTCCTTTTTTGTTACCCACAATAAGTATAAACCGTGGGGATGTAAACGTTTTGGGTTTAAATCACAATATTTACCCTCTCAAGTAGTTTTTTCAACAACTGGCACAAATTGTGCTTATTTTATAAAGAAAGAAATATTTGAAAAAAACAAACCGTCGCAAGTTAGAAATGAGAGAATGTAATGAGCTCAGAAATTAGCACAATTGAGGAAAGCATTAAAATAGCTTTAGATGCCGCTGATGCAGCAACTGACATCACTTCAGAGTACAACGAAATAAAAAAGAAAAACCAGAAGTTGGAGGCCGAAGTGAAAAAAGTATACATGTATACCACTATAATTTTTGGAAGTTCAATTTTTGCAGCGGTAGCGGCAATATTATTTTCGTCCTTTATCTATTTTAAATCAATGTCTGACCTAGATGTTATGACAACAACAAATCGAGAGGCTTTGGTTATATTTTCGGAGAATGTCGATGATTTGAAGGACACTACTGCCGAGTACATAGAGGCCGTTAAACTTCAGCAAGATGTTAAAGCCCAAAATGCTAGCATAGAAAAAGCCTTTAGGGATTTTGAAAAATCTTCGCAAGATATAATAAAGGAAATCTCAGTATTGAATGTCGCGACGATTGAACAAATTGTTGAGTCTACGAGAACAATATCTGATCCTTTTATCTCAACCGTTAGTGATTTTGAAGAATATCAGAAAACCGGTTATTCAAAATTTTTCGATCAGCTAAAAGAGTCACATTTAGAGTTGATCGCAGTTCTGAAACAAGGAGACAATACAGAAGAGACCCTAAAAAGACTCATAAACTCACAGGAAGAACTAATAAGCACGATCGAGAACCTCAAACTTCGAAATACAGAAATAATAGAATTGGTAAAAGATAACGAGGATTTAGTCAAATATCCGTAATCTTCATCAAGGGTACATGAATGGCTGAGAATATAGCTGAAAATCTTGAACGGGACCTTCCGACTGGCGATGCTCAAGGTTTGGAAAATGAAGGATCATCCCAGGAGGAGCAGATTGATATTGCTCAGTCGTTCCTGAAATTAAAAGAACACGGAAGATTTTCTCGAACCCGTGCAATGCGCCTCAAGGAGGAGGATGTGATTGTAGCTGTTGATGGAAAATTGTTCCACGATACCGCAGACAACCTAGCAGACCTCTTGTCTGAGGAAGATATCGATCATTGGATAATCACGATATATCGAGCAGGTGTAGTTTTTGAGGTTGCCGCTAGAGGACCATTAGGGGGAATATACGAATACTGTAAACCACAGGAATGCCAAAGCATTGAAAACGCGTTGAAGGAGCACAAATTTTCTCCAAAAGAAGATTATAAAATTTACGAGGTACTAAAAGATATTCAAAAAAGCTGTGATATCTACGACACCAGCTATAATCCTCTGGCGGTTTATGCTCCGCCGCTATGGTTGATGCAACAAAGAATGTGGGAGCCATTAATCGCAATAATAGCGGTGTATCTAATAACCGTTAATGTTAATATTTTTCTTTTTTTGTTAGCGGCAGTCCTAATATCTGTATACTTTAAACGAGGGCAACTTGTGCTTAGGCGAAGTTATAGTATGTATCAGGACAGGCAAGTCTGGATCACAATCGCGGCAATAGGAGAGCTTGAGGCTCAAAAAACATGCAGGGATATTGATCCAAAGTGTAAATTCCCATTTAGTCTTGTCGGACCTCCAAAGCAAGATTCCGTTAACAAGAACCGAAAAAAAAGACGTCGTTCTGGTGAACTTAACGTTTCAATGTAATAAAACCTGGACGCCTATAACTTGGAAATATTTTTGGCCTGAATATCATTCAAAACTTTAATCATGGATGCTGAGAAAAGGCACATATGCATGAGACTCTCCTTTTTATATTTTTAGCAATATCTAACAAATGGATGATTTTGAAGCAAAGTCTTTGGACGCGAGCAGAATTTCCTAAACCTACTAGTAATAATATTTATAACTCTAAAACCCTATCATAATAATAAGCGCTCCCGATTGCACATTTTTGTCTTGCAACCAAGACATTTTTTTGACCCGGACTTTTTAAAATTAAATATCCAGTATAGAAACCTTTTGTTTTAAAGAATTGCATACCATTTTGATACACGATTAAAAGAAAAAGTTTAAGTATTTGGAATTACAATTCAAAGAAATAATGCATGTTTTAATATTGCATGTTCGGTTAACCTATTCGATAGCTCTTTTCCGAGCTGAATCGAGCTGAATGCAGAACTTTATTAACTAATCCATTAAGACTTTTTAGCGCCGTGCAAACTATCCAATGCGTAAATTAGACTAAGACGCCTAACCCATAAGAGACAAGCAGAGGCGGAGGAGCACTATTAAAATTGTATCTCGATTTCTATTCGTCTATTTTTCTCTCGACCAGCAGCCGTCTCATTGTCTGCAATTGGCTGAGCTTCTCCTAAGCTCACAGCCTGCATCCTATCTGCACTCACCACACCACTTGACTGCATGGCCTGGACCACACTAGACGCACGTGCCGCGGCAAGGTCCCAATTATCCCGATAACTAGATCCAAAAACTAAAGGAACATTATCAGTATGACCAGTGACCGTTACTCTTCCACTCTCCCCCACTCCTTTGTCAGCTACCTGAGCCATTATATCGCGAGCTTTTGGCGTGAGTTCAGCAGAACCAGAGGCGAAAGCACCACCAGCGCCCACTGTAATGAAAATTTTACCGTCTTTTCTTTCAACTTCGACAAGTCCTTGTTCAATCTCCTCTTTAAGAGCTATTCGTAACTCATCCTCTGAGACCTCTGCTTTTTCTTCTTGATCGGCGCTAGCTTGACCTCCACCCTCGCCATCTGCTCCCCCCGAGGATTTGGCTAAGTACTCCTCTATTTGGGCCAACTGGTTTTCAATTCCCCCGAGTTTCTCTTCATCCATGGGCTGACCGGCAGCCGTTTCCATTAAAGCCGATAAGGCTTCCTTGGTTTCTTTCAATATCTCGGACACGTCATCGGAGGGAGCCGTACTTTCGCTTTTAACGGTTACCACTAACTCTTCTCCGTCTGTTTCAATCTCTATATCCCCTCGCGCAACCGCCTCTTCTAGAGCCTCAACAAGAGCTTCCGCGCTTTGTTTCCCATCAGCGCCTTCAGAGTCTTTATCTTTTTGTTTAAGTTCTAATTCGGGTTGCTCCACCTGCGTGGTCTGCTGGGTCATCTCTTTAGAAACAGATGGTGAAGGTGATGGACTAAAGTTTAGAGAAAGAACTGTAGTTCCTTTAGGCTGTTCTACAACGGGGACAAGCCGCTGAATACCGAATGCGTTCTTTAGAGATCCAGAAATCTGCTTGAATTTGGGAACATTAAATTCAGCGAAGGAAAGTATCAGAACAAAAAACGCCATCAGAAGCGTTGCCATGTCGGCAAACGTTGCCATCCACGCAGGCGCTCCGACGGGTGGGCATTTCGGACACTCCTCTTCTTCCTGCTCTTCCTCTTCTTTTTCTTCTGCGGCTGCAGCCATTCAATCCGTCCTATCTATCAAAATAAAAACTTAAACTTAACTAAATGCTCCAACCTAAGCAGCTTCAAGCTTTTCTTGAACTTTTGGTGCTAAATTAGAGAGCAATTGATCCTGGATATTCCTTGGAGATTCTCCTCGCGCTATATTGCGCAATCCCTGAACGACCATTTCTCTATATGTCAATTCATATGTTGTGAAACCTTCTAGTTTCACCAACATGGGTGTAAACACCACGTTAGCAATGAATGCTCCATAGAGTGTAGTCAACAAAGCTACCGCCATCGCAGGACCAATCGCCTTTGGGTCTGCCATGTTTCCTAACATTGCCACAAGCCCCACAAGGGTTCCAATCATACCCATAGCTGGTCCGATATCAACCCAGGATTTTACTACCCCCTGATTAGCCTCATGTCGCAACTTCATTGCTTTGATCTCTTGGGATAGCTGGGTCGTCAATTTGGCTTCATCTGCTCCATCGACTAACATTTGAAGCCCCTTTGCAAAAAATTTGTCTGGTACTTCTTGACCTTCTAAAGCCATCATACCGTCTTTACGTGCTATTCCAGCTAGCTCAACCATACGTTCAACGAGCTCGTCCATTTTTTTGACTGGTGGAAGAAAAGCCTTTGCCATAACTCCGAAACTACCCAAAAATACTGGCAGAGGCGCAGTATACATGACGGCGAAAAATGTACCGCCTACAACAATCAATAATGAAGGTGTATCTATAAATGCTCCTATACCTCCACTTGATATCATTGCGCCAGCTATCATGCCAACGGCTCCTAAAAACCCGATCAGAGATGCTATATCCATTTTATTTCACAGTCCTGTTAGTTTAAACGCAAGTTACAATACCCGCAAACTCGCTTTTATTTTGCAAAAACTATACCAATTTTTCGTATTAAAGAACAACTAGAATTTGTATGCTGAATTATCTATACTCTAAATTCACAATATCAAGGTGATTTAATGCGAAAATCTTTACTGATCTCGATCCTTTGTTCCTGTAGTATAATACTTTCTACCACGACCGTATTCTCCGGATCTTTTTACGCCAAGGATCATCTGGTACGGGACCTTGCGAATAAGGTAGAATGGTTACGGTGCAGTGTTGGACAGCAATGGGATGGTACTACTTGTATTGGAGAGGTTATTTTAATGAACCACGAAACCATTAAACAGGCTGTTCAAATAGCAAACGAGCAATTGGGAGGCTCTTGGCGTCTACCAACCCTTAAAGAGCTCAAAAGCCTCGTATGCGAAGACTGCAAACCAGACCTCATTAGTTGCAAAAAAGCTAAAATTGACGAAACGATTTTTCCTAATACGGATGCGCGAGCTTACTGGACTGGCCAACAGAATTTTATGGCAAAACGGCATTATTGGACGGTAAATTTCTGTACGGGTCATCGCTATGGAAGATTTTACCCTGAGCAGGAAATGGCGGTTAGGTTACTTAGGGATAGATAGTTGGTTACTAAATTAGAAGCTTAACTTTTCTTGCGGTAAACAAAATACCATTCAATAATTCTATAAGCGGCTACCATCATCCCAAACCCGATGACCATGTATGCACCTGATTCCTTATTCACGAATTTTAGGTACTCTACCCTGTCACCCCCTAAAATTGCTATAATCCCTAGTGAGCAAACAGCTAACAAATATAGCCTCAAGATCGAGCATCTCCTGCATGGCTCTTTAGATAGCCCTTTTTGACTCCTCCGAAAAAACACAGAACCTCTAAATTTCTAAATCAAAACGGACCTAACTCTATGCAAAGTTCGCTCCCAAAGCAATACAATTTAACATAAAATTTTGACACCTATTTTTCTAAGAATTTTTTTATATATGTAACATTTTGTTTTTTATATATTTTTTTTTCAATTAATTGACAGATGTACTGGTCAAATAGTTTTTTTGTAGGAAATAAAAAAAAGTGTCATGCTCGAAAAAAAAGAAGGAGAAGTGAAAATGCAGTTATCAACATCTCTAAATTTGCGGCAAAAGCAGTCTTTGGTTATGACACCCCAGTTGCAACAAGCTATCAGGCTTTTACAGATGACTAACCTCGATTTAAGACAATATTTAGAAACTGAATGCGCAGACAACCCTTTCCTAGAAATAGAAGGCGAAGAGAATAACTCGCAGCCGGACTCAACTGACACTGTCGATCAAACATCAGATGATCGATCGGATTTAGGTACTACAAATGAAATTGATAACGCCTTGTCCGATGGAACTGCGATGTTAGATGATCCAACCAAGAATGAGGATTTTGAAAACCGATTTGAAACAGAGCTTACAGATTTCAGTGTACAGAAAAGTCCTAGATCAAGCGACGCTGATTTTGATTACATAGCAACCTCAGTGGAGCAAAGCCCAATTTCACTTCAGGAGCATGTCTACCGTCAGATAGATTTAAGCTTTTCTGAGCCCAGCGAGCGTTTTGTGGCTCAAGCATACACAGAGATATTACAACCTTGCGGTTGGATAACCGTGAAAGTTGGTGACATTTCAGATAAATGCGGTTGTACGGAAGAGTTTGCAGACTATATTCTTAAAAAGCTCCAACAATTTGAGCCAGCAGGGCTATTCGCTCGGAACCTAAGAGAGTGCCTTTTAATCCAAGCGCAAGATGAGGATGTGTTAACTGATCAATTTAAAGTACTACTGGATAACCTAGATCTTCTGGCAAAAGGTCAGTTTGAGACACTACAAAGAAAGCTAAAATGCGATAAAGAGACTTTGCTTGAGCAAATTAAACTTCTTCGTAGCTTTAACCCAAAACCTGGCGAACGCTTTGAACAAAGCTTTCAACAGATATCTGCTCCCGATTTGATGGTTAAAAAACTAGATGGCGGATGGGTTGTTGATCTAAATAGATCAAATCTACCTTCAATTCATATAAATGATCAATATGCGGAGAGCATTCATAGCAAGGGACGAAACGAAGAGGCAGCGGAATATGCGGCTCAGGCGGTAGCCTCCGCTAGATGGTTGAAGCGAGCCGTTGCAAAACGAAACTCAACAACGCTAAAAGTCGGTGCAGAAATAATTAGAAGGCAAACCAACTTTTTGGAGAAAGGTTTAGATTACTTAAGACCTCTTTCGTTAAAAGATATAGCTGAGGAGGTTCAAATGCATGAGAGCACCATTAGCAGAGTTACTAGTGGCCTTTTAATAAATACTCCTAGAGGTACATTCCCTCTTAAATCTTTCTTCAGCATCTCGATTGATACCGACAAGCCTGGAATTGAAACATCTGCTGCAGCTGTCAGAAATTTGATAAAGAATATAATCTCCGAGGAGGATACAAAGAAACCATTCAGTGATGAGAGCTTAGCAGAAATGATCAGCGAAAAAGGGGTCAAACTAGCGAGAAGAACAGTTGCCAAATATCGTGAATTGATGAAAATACCGTCCTCATCAGAACGTCGTAGACGCGCAAAAGTTTTTGGCGATCATTAAATAAATAATCTCGATATTGATTCGAAACGAGAAATCAATACTCAGTGTCACATGTTTAAGGATGTGTTCGGAAAATAATCTGTAATCGGAGCTATTTCTTCTGAAATCGGGATACCATTTGAGTCACATATCACCAAGTTTATACCCATTCTTTGAGCATAGTAATCTTTTATATGTGCATCATGGAATACTTTTGGCTCTTCATTACAGCAATCGTCTTTGATTTTTAAATTTGTAAACATACTATCCTCCAAGTTATTACAGCTATTGCTGCAGATAGTATGCCAATCTAGCGTTAAGCGAAAATTCGGATAAAAAGAAGTAGATCTTTTGATCTATTTTTTCATTCGGTCCGTCATTATTTCTATCACGGCTTTAGCATGTTCATCACTGAGGTCATACCTTTTCCTTAAAGCTTCAATTTTCTCTGCCTCTTCCTCTGAAATTTCACCATCGGCTAAGGCATGCACTATTTCGGCTTCAAAAATGCTATTCCGTCGTTGAACTTGGTTGGCAAAAGCATTGGCCACTATGCCGGTCAATAACGCTACCGTCATTACCCCCATTAGTGCAGTGATCGCTGCAATAACCTTACCAAGCGCTGTAACTGGCGAAGCATCACCATAACCAACCGTGGTTAGAGTAATTATGGACCACCACATTGTTTCAGGTATTGAACTAAATTTTTCTGGTTGCACGTCTGACTCTACTAGGTACAAAGCTGAACTAGAGAAAAATAACGCCAATATTAACAGATACATAGCGGCTGTGAAGGAACCACTCTCGTGCTTTATTGCAGACACAAGGTCCTCAAGCGCAGAGCTGTAATGAGATATTTTTAGTAAACGAACCATTCTTAAAACTCGTAACCATCTAAGATCAACTGAACCAACAAAAATCGATAGTATACTCGGCAAAATTGCCACCAAATCGACCAAGCCGGTAAAACTAAAAATATATTCAAGCCTTCTCGCCAAAGGACCCTTCCATTTCGAAGAGGTGGAAGCGGCACTTGCCCATATTCGAAGCAAATATTCCAAGCCAAAAACGATCACAGAAAACATTTCAAAAATAAAAAAGAACCTTTCATAGGCTTCGCCAATACGCGCAACAGACTCTAAACTTATTGCAATCAAATTAAGAACTATCAGTAGCGAAAGTAGAATATCGCAGTAAAAGCTAGTTTTATCGTTACCTTCGCTTTTCTCCAAAATTTCAAGCAATCTTTTTTGGGTAATCAATTTAACCTCGCCAGACATGACCGATAAACTTATAGGATTGTAATATATTTACACCCAAGACTTACTTTTTTTCTTTTTCATCTGAAGATCACTGTCCATCATTTCTCTCATTGCTTCGGCAAATCTCCGATGCGCTTCGCGGTTCTTTTTTAATACAGGGTTTAACGGGATCACCACATCTCCATCTGATCTCATATATGGCATTTCGTAATCTCTAAACCTTGAAGCAACATTCGAAATTTGTCTTAATAAGTCTGCTTCTGTGTCTTCCATAATTCTCAATCTCCCCAAAATAACTTCTATTCTTTTTTTGCAAATTCATTCCTAAACAAGAGTATCATATCAATATTTTTTCTAAGAAAAGTGGATCTTATTTTAGAATAATGGATTACATCTTCAGCACTCTTACTAGTTTCTTCATTCCGGTAATTACTCACAAATATAGCGTTCAAAGGTTCAACCTTATTTAAGGAGTCCGATTGTTTGAGCTCATATTTTATCATCGAATTATTTGAGTCAGCAAGTTTTTTATCTTTAAAACCCAAATTGAGTTTGTCACCTAGTTTATTTTTTCGTGGAAAGATAATCTCGTCGGTTGTCGGAATAGACACTTTGTGTAACAACTTCGAGGAGTTCAGATTTTCGTTCCAGGCATGTTTCACTTTCGCAAAATACTTCGTATTTAACTTTGAAGTAGAAGAGTGATAATACTTGATTGCTTCATCCCACGATCCATGACGCCTTTTTAATTTTGTTAAAAATAATGCCGCATATCGCATATTTTCTTCAGGATCCAGCATATGGTCAAAAGAGCTAAACTGGTCATAATGCCATTTCACATTTATTTGCATACAACCCACATCAATATTCTTGTACTTTCTTGTTATGTTTTTCCGTAGATAAGCAGAGGCATCAGCCTTATTATCAAAGAAAAGACTTTTACCTCCATGGTTTAATGTCCAAGGCCAGGGACGCATGGTGCCATCAGCCATTTTTCTTGCAGACTCAACCATTGAGATACTCTGCAACAAATTAGTCGGTAAGCTATTCTCAATTTCGATATTTGCAGCTATTTCGATACAGCTTGGAAACGGTTTAGAAAAGGCTGGAAGCACCAAAAGTCCAATAAGAGTCGCAATTAAAGACGCACTGAATGATAACACGTTTGACATCATTATAAGATCACCTAATCTAATAACGTAATTTACGAAATTCATATAAGATCGTGCAAAGGTCATGCCAAATTTTTTACCACGAAATTAGCCACTAACCCGCGATGACCCAGCAATCCCATTACCAGAAGAAAAGCTGTCTTTTTTTACTCTTTTGATTTTACTATTTCGACTATTTCTTCACCTCTTAGAAACAGGCGGCCTTGTTCTACAACAAACTCCGCTATTATAGTAGCGGAACAACGGTTTTCGATCTTTTCATCAATGGGCAACCCACATTTTCCTGCGATCGATCCAGTAAAATCATCTTGAAATATTGGAATACCAATCGAATTTTCTGCTTGGAAAACTATCTGACTTCGGTCATCGTCATAAATCATATTTCCTGAAAAAATTACTCGGAGGCCATCAAGTTTGTCAAAACTGCTTCGAATATTTTCCAGATCACTTGCCAGTTTTGAATTTCTAAGCCTAATTTTACTTGCCTCTAAAGACAGCTTTCTCGCTTTCTCCAGCTCAGCATTATTAGAAGCCAGTAATTCCTCTAGTTTATCTTTCTCAAGAGTTAGCTTATTAAAATTCTCAGTCAACACCTCGTTTTCTGTAATGTAATTCTGACTCAAAGAAGAAATTTCTAGTTTTTCCAGTTGCAATTTCTTTACTGAATCCTGTAGCACCAGTATTTCCGCATTGTTATGCATAGACTCTTTTTCTTTCAACTGTACAATCTCCGCTTTCAAACTCTCCCGGTTCTCTAGCTCTAGCTTTTTTTCTCCAGACAACTGGATTACACGTTCCTCTAGTTCACTTATTTTAACTAACAGTTTTTGTTTCTCTTCTTTATACTCTGGTATTATTTCCAAATCTGTATCTAGAACCTCTTTCTTTTCTTCTTTTTTGTTTTGTAGTTGTTTGATATCGTCTATCAAAATTAGTTTCGCTTCAGACAAATCAATAACACTTTCAGCTAACTTATTTTCAGCTTCGGCCTGCTCTAAAATCTTTTCCTTACTTGTCTTGATGGCAAGGTTCAGATCGTCTAACTGATCTTTCCCTCGTGTTAACTTTTCTGTAAGGGACTGCTCTTCAGCATGCAATTTTCTTAAATTGTTAGACTTATCTTTAGCAACAATATTATTTCTTATCTCAAACACCGAAATTATCGCAAAAATAAGTGCGCCTACTATTGCTGAAAAAGCCAAAGTGTAAGTCAAAGCTTTGTTGCTCATAAATACCCCAAGCCTATTGATAAGGTGTCCTACACACTTTATCCAGAAATGTAATACTCTGCCAGAAAATTCTATTTATTTAAAAAGCTATAAATAAGGCTCTTTCTTACTTCACTCTTGAACCTGCAACATAAACCGCTTCCACAAACCTGTCATCACCAAGAGTTTGAACTACAAATAGTTCCTCAATCAAGTTGTTACAATCCAAAAGTCTGTCTGCTGAAAGCCTTGTGGCTTTGCTATTAAGCACTACAATGTCAGCATAACGTCCGCTCTCAAGGCTTCCGATCTCATTCTGTAAACCGAGAGCATTAGCATTGCCCAAAGTTATCCAGTAAAAAGAAGTCAGGGGATCTAGACTATAATTTTGAAGTTGCTGTATTTTATAGGCTGCGTCCAAATTCTGTAACATTGAGAAAGAAGTTCCACCACCAGTATCACTTGCAATAGCAGTCCTGACTCCGTTGTCAGAAAGGCGCACAAAATTGTATAGCCCACTTCCTAAAAAAAGATTGGAGGTTGGACAATGAACAGCAACTGTTTTAGTTTCTGCCATTTGGTAAATTTCTCGAGGGCTCAGGTGAATGGAATGGCCCATCAAACTTTTGGGACCAAGAAGATTATGCTGAGCATAAATGTCTAAATAATCTTTACTGCTTGGGAACAAAGACATCGCCAATGCAATCTCTTGTTTGTTTTCTGACAAATGTGTCTGCAAATAACAATCATCAAATTCTTTCATGAGAGCTCCCGCCAATTCAAGCTGCCTCGCAGAGGAGGTTATACAGAATCTCGGGGATACTGCGTATTTTAAGCGCTCTTTCTTATGCCATTTCTCTATTAGAGATTTTGTTTCCCTGTAGCTCGACTCAGGGGTATCCAATACGTTTTTAGGAGCATTTCTATCCATCATGACTTTTCCAGCAATTAAGCACATATTCTTCGCAAGCGCCTCTGAAAAAAGAGAGTCTACCGATGCCTGGTGAACTGAACCAAATGAAACACTCGTGGTTGTTCCATGATTGAATAAAGTTTGTATAAAGATCTTAGCAAATTTGTTACAGTGAGAGCTCTTGGAAAATTTTGCTTCTTCCGGAAAGGTGAAATTTGTTAACCAATCCATAAGTTGTGTTCCATATGAAGCCAGAACCCTTAATTGAGGAAAGTGATTGTGCACGTCTATAAAGCCAGGCATAATAATGTTTGGTCGATGGTCAATTATCTCTATGTTGGTGTGCTCCTCGTCAAACTTAAATTCACTAAATTGGCCTCGACTTGTAATCTTTCCATTTTTAATTGAGAGATATCCATCCTCCAAAAAATCAAAAGCTTCGGTATCATTATGGTTATCTGGTTTCCTTAAGAAGGTAAGCAACCGCCCCCTTAGTATTTTGTTCATCTGGATTATTTACCCAATGTAATTTTTGTTGAAACTGTTGGTTAATTGAAAAGCTTTCATTACCTCAGCCGCAGTCATAACCGCTATCACCTCTGGAATGTTAGATGTAGGTCCAAGGTTGAAGCCAGCAAGCCCTATCGGACTATGCAAGTTTTTTAATGAAAAGATTCCATCATTTCTTAACCACTTTAACAAGCGAGCTTTCTTTGTTTTAGAACCAATCATACCAATATACGCAGCATCATTTTTCAATAAAGCTTCCTTTACAAGTAGAAAATCTAGCGCGTGATCATGGGTCAAAATTAAATATGCGCTGCCCTCGGAACTAAATCTGATTTCAGACTCCGGTATAACAGATAATTTGCATTTTTCTTTTAATTCAAAATCTTCAAACATCTCAGTTCTATTATCGATTAACAAGAAATTTACTGGTAAGAATTGTAATTGACGAGCAATTGCTTTGCCCACATGCCCTGCGCCAAAAATGTATACTTTTGGAAGCCCGCTTACATCACTTTCTAACTTTCGAAATAGCTCCTTCTTGAGGGATAGATTGACTTTCTGAAACTTCAAGGTAACGCTACCCCCGCAGCACTGCCCAAGTTTTGGACCTAATGAAATTCTTGTCTCATCCTCCAAAAAATTTTTTAACCGAAGATAATCCCTTGCGCGCTTTACAGCTTCAAATTCCAGCAAACCACCGCCAATTGTACCGCATTGTCGTTTTTCACTTACCAACATATACGTATCGGAGTCTCGGGGAGCCGAACCTCTTTTAGAATCCACCTTGATCAGAACAATTTTCTTTTCATTCTTCAAAAAGACCGTGCTCTGTTCTAATTTAAAACTCAAAACTACTTCAGCCTTTTATATTCTGAATAGATCTCAAGACCTGCTCAGGCGTCGCTGGAGAATTTAAACTAGGTCGATACTTTTTTTCTGCGCACGAAGAAACCGCCATATCCAAAGCCTCATGAACAGAAATTGCGAGCATAAATGGAGGTTCACCGACTGCTTTTGACCTTTTTATAGTTCGGGACTTATTTTTTGACCACGAGGCCAAGGAAATATTAAATATTCTAGGCCTGTCTGATACTAAAGGTATTTTATATGTTGATGGCGCATGCGTCATTAACTTTCCCTCGGTATTCCACACCAAATGTTCTGTCGTTAACCAACCCATACCCTGAATAAAACCTCCTTCTATCTGTCCTAAATCAATCTCAGGATTTAACGAATTACCTACGTCGTGAAGAATATCAACTCTCTCCACTTTGTATTCACCTGTGAAGACATCGACGGAGACCTCTGACACTGCTGCACCGTAGGAAAAGTAATAAAATGGATGACCCACACCCTTATCACGGTCCCAGTGAATTGTTGGAGTTTTGTAGAATCCTGTTGCTGATAGTTGTATTCGATTTTTATACGCGGCTACAATTAATTCTTCGAAACGTATTCTCTTCTCTCCTAAAAACACATATCCGCCCCCGAAAGAAATATTTTTTCTTCCAATTTTAAAATGTGATTGGGCAAAATTCAAAAGTTTTCCCTTTATTATTTGAGTAGCATTTAATGCAGCCATACCGTTTAAGTCTGCCCCAGCAGAGGCTGCCGTTGCAGACGTGTTGGGTACTTTACTTGTATCTGTAGAACTGATCTTTACAGAATTATTCGTAAGACCGAACTCCGAGGCTACTATGGTAGCTACTTTTGTATTTAAGCCTTGACCCATCTCCGTTCCACCGTGATTCAAATAAATAGAACCATCCTTATAAATGTGTACAAGAGCTCCCGCTTGATTATACCACGTAGCTGTAAATGAAATTCCAAATTTTACAGGTGTCAGCGCTATTCCTCTTTTAATGAATTCATTATTTCCATTCTGATGGATTATTTTTTTTCGTCTCTTTATGTAATCTGACTTATTTTCAAGTTCATTAATTATTCGCTCGGCTATACTATCTTTAACCACTTGATGGTAAGGGGTAACCGATTTTTCCTTATTGTCGTAGAGATTTACCTTCCTTACTTGCAACGGGTCTAACTCAAGTGCAAAAGCTATCTCTTGTATAATACGCTCGGCGACCATCATGCCCTGTGGCCCACCAAAGCCTCTAAAAGCGGTATTTGAGACAGTGTTAGTGAATAGAGGTTTTGAAGTGAGACGAGCCGATGGCAAGAAATAACAATTGTCGATATGAAATAGAGCTCTATCTGTTACCGGTCCAGACAGGTCAGCTGAAAACCCACAGCGAGCGGATAATTCCACGTCCAGACCCATTATCCGCCCATTTATATCGAACCCTACATCATACTTTGCAAGAAAATCATGACGCTTACCTGTACAAATCATGTCATCATCTCGATCAAGCCTTAATTTGACCGGAACGCCATTTCTTCTTGCAGCCAGAGCCGCAATAACCGCGAACTGATTTGATTGCGTTTCTTTTCCTCCAAAAGCACCACCCATACGACGAACACGAACCTTCACCGAGTTTGATGGTATTTGGAGTGCTGATGAAACCATATGTTGCACCTCGGAAGGATGCTGTGTGGACGCTAATATCTCAATGTCTTCATCCTCTCCGGGAAGAGCGACGGCTATTTGTCCTTCCAAATAAAAGTGGTCCTGTCCTCCTATCTCCATCGCTCCCTTAAGTCTATGTGGTGACCGCCTCAGAGCTTTCTGAATATCACCTTTTTGCAATTTCATCGGAGGTGTCACAAGTCCCTGTTTTCCTTCCAACGCACTCTTTATATCAACTATTGCTGGAAGTTTTTCGTATGTAACCTTGCCTAATCTGGCAGCTTGACGCGCTATATCTCGGGTCTCCGCCACAACCACAAAAATCGGTTGTCCCCAAAACAAAACTTTTTTATCCGCCAAAATAGGTTCATCCATGCTTCCAGTCGGGCTTATATCGTTAACTCCAGGTATAGCATTGGCCGTAAAGACATCTTTCACCCCAAGCACTCCCCTAATAGAATCTAAATCTAACGATGTGATTAAACCATGGGCACAATTTGCTAACCCAAGATATGCATGCAAAGTTCCCTCTGGCATCGCAAGATCGTCTACATACCTCGCAGATCCCGTAACATGCTTGTGAGCGGACTCATGAGTACTGTTCCGATTATAATTAAAGGTATCTTTGGCCTTTTTATTTGTTTTAACTCTCGAGACCACCTTAAGCACTAAACATCTCCCTTTCATTGGAAACTCTTCCATTAAATTCTAGATAGCATTTGCTTAGTAAATTCTTCGCAACCGTCATTCGATACCCTGAACTCGCCCTCATATCAGAAATCGGATCAAAATCTTCTTCGAGTGCCAGCCGAGCCAACTTAACAATATTCTTATCAAAAACTCGGCCTTCAAGAACAGCCTCCGCAGTCGATGCTCTTTTTGGAATACCTGCCATTCCTCCGAAGGCCAGTCTTACGTTGCGTAGGATTCCCTCTGAAAGTTCAAACGAAAAAACTGCTGCAATTGTCGATATATCTTCGTCCCGTCTTTTCGAGACTTTGTAGGGGAATAGTTGTAGCGCAGGGTTTTTCAAGAGTACTATCTTTTCAATTAGTTCAGTTTTCGCGATATCCTGAACGCCGTATTCTATAAAAAACTTTTCTAAATCTATCTTACGAGATTTTTTTCCTTTCCTTAGAAACAGACGAGCACCCAGCGCAATGAATAGGGGAGCTAAATCCCCAATTGGGGAACCATTGGCGATATTACCTCCAACAGTTCCCACATTACGGATTTGTTCGCCTGCTATGCGAGAAAGATATGAATTTAGCTTCGGATAATGATTGCATAAAGTGGTTTCTAGACGAGTATAAGTAACCCCAGCTCCAAGTTCTATTGTATTTTCATTTTCCTCAATCTGTTGAATCTCTTCGAGGTGATCAATAAATATAAGCGGAGTCAGTCGTCGCAAATCTTTAGTGATCCATAAACCAACATCCGTCGCACCTGCCACAATTGTAGCTTCAGAGTTCTGCTTCAATAAGTCAGCAAAATTATTTAAAGAGTACGGTCTAATAAATTGATCTTGCATTTTTGAGCCAAGTTTAACTTTTTTTTCCGTTAGAGCCAGCAAGTTACTTTTCATATTTTCTAAATTCCTAACTAGGTAATCATTCTCTACGTAACCATAATCCTTAATGGATTTGACGGCATTTATGATTGGACCATATCCAGTGCAACGGCACAAATTACCCTGAAGCATTTTTTCTATGTTATGCGCACCCATTTCCGACGATTTAAGCCAGTGTGCATACACCGCCATTACAATTCCAGGAGTACAAAATCCACATTGGCTCCCGTTATAATCTATCATTGCTTGTTGAACCGGGTGAAGTTTCCCATCGACCTTTTGTAGGAACTCAATTGTAACAACATGTGAAGCTTGTAAGGAGGGTAGAAGACATATGCAGGAATTTACGGCATTGTACTCGAGACAACCGGCCTTTACCTTTCCGATTAAAACTGTGCAAGCGCCACAATCCCCCTCGGCACATCCTTCCTTGGTTCCGGATAAGCGACATTCTACCCTTAACAAGTTAAGAAGTGTATCATTTGCCCCTACCTCCTCCAAAGTAATAAGCTCTGAATTTAAGTAAAAGCTAATTGAGTGGTCACTAGTTTTCCCTGATTTTTTCAAATTACTCCACACTTCTAAAGTTTTTTTTATAGAGGCTTCAATCGCCTTTTACGAAAATATTATGATTATTGACACCTTGCGAAATATCTATTTGTTGTGCTCATCTAAAACTTTTTTAGCAACCCTAAAACACTCCAACGCCTGAGGAACCCCGCAATAAATCCCTACAACATGAATTATTGCTCTGATTTCTTCTTTTGATACTCCGTTGTTTATAGCGCCACGGCAATGAATTTCCCACTCATGCATTTTTCCTAACGCACCTATCATAGACAAATTCATCATCGATCTTGTTTTTGGGGATATTGTTTCGTCCCCCCAGCCGAAACCCCAGCACCAAGCAGTCATCGCACGCTGAAAGGGTGCCGTAAAGTCGTCAGAGTTCTTTAAATTCTTATTTACATACTCACTGCCGAGAGTTTTTTTCCGGTTTTTGAGACCGAGCTCAAATAAATCTTCCATCCTTGTAGATCTCCTAATTTCATTTCTAACAACACCAAAATCGGTTGTAAGACTGACGCTATTTTAACCGCTATTTATATAGCAAAAGGTTCAGCATTGCATTACAATTGTAATTTAATCAGACTTAATTCGTCAATAAGCAGATTCGGTGACTTGTTGTTTCCCGACCGATAATCTCTTTTTAATTTTAGGATCAGATAACTCCGTGAAATATAAAGCAATAATTTTCGACGTAGATGGTACACTAATAGAAAACGAAGAGCTTCATCGACAAGCCTTCAACGACTCATTTATAGATGCCGGACTCGATTGGAATTGGAGTGAAAAAACATACAGAGATTTATTGGCTATTGGAGGCGGCAAAGAACGTATCGACCATTTCCAGAGACTTGTTTTAAAAAGGTCGCCTGCCCTTTCTAAACTACAGGTACGAACGCTTCATAAGAGAAAAAGGAAACTTTACGAAAGAAGTCTAAGATCAAATAACTTAACCTTGAGAGAGGGCGTTCAGGAACTCATATCAAAAGCTCGAACCAAAGGTCTGAAGCTTGCCATCGCCACAGCCTCAAGCTCAAGCAGCGTAAATTGTCTTTGTCATTCAATCTGGGGTATGCCAACTGAGCAAGTATTTGATTTCATCACTAGTGGCGACACTCTACTGCGGAACAAGCCATCACCAGAGGTTTATTTGTCTACTTTGCGAAAGCTTTGCCTCAAACCATCAGATTGCATAGCAATTGAAGATAGTCGCACTGGCCTATTAGCGGCTTGCTCAGCCGGTATAACTACAATCGTTACCCCAAGCAGCTACACCAAAAACGACGATTTCTCAGAGGCGAGTTTCATTTGTAAATCCGTTGCCCAGCAATATCTTCCCGAACAATTACGAATGCAACTGTTTGAATGAACTCCAGAGAACTAAAACAGCATTTATCTACTTCAAAACGCTTTAACTTAGAGTTTTAAATCAAATCGATCAGCATTCATAACTTTGTTCCACGCTTGTATAAAGTCACGTTGAAACTTTTTCTCTGATTCATCAGTGGCGTAAACTTCTGCAAGAGCTCTCAATTGCGAATTGGATCCAAACACAAGGTCTGTCCTCGCAGCTAGTCGGACCTTTTCTCCTGAAATTCTATCACGTGCTTCGTATGAGTTTCCAGTACCATTTGGCCTCCAGCTTACTGACATGTCTAACAACGTTTTGAAAAAGTCATTCGATAATGTTGTATTATCATTTGTCATAATTCCATAGTCGTTAGCGGTAATACCCAAGGATCTCATACCCCCGAATAAGACCGTCATTTCAGGTGCCGTAAGCCCCAAGAGTTGCGACTTGTCTAGCATCAGCTCTTCGGCATTAACGTTCAATCCCGACTTATGGAAATTTCTGAAAGCATCTGAGATGGGCTCCAGAACACCGAAAGATTCTTCGTCCGTTTGCTCCTGGGTAGCGTCACCTCTACCTGGAGTAAAAGGCACACTCAAACCTGAAGCTTTCTCTATACCCATGTTACCAGCCAACACAATTACATCAGCCATTGAAGCACCAGTTTCCTTGGCAATCCTCTCGTAAATTTCGAGTATCCTTTTAAGTTGTTCTGGTTTATTGACCTCCCAATCTTTCTGAGGGCTCAATCTAATTCTTGCACCGTTAGCGCCGCCCCTTAGATCGGAACTGCGGAAAGTGGAGGCGCTTGCCCAGGCTGTTTCAATCATTTCCTGAATTGATAAACCACACTCCTCAATTTTTGATCGGACAGCTTCAACTTCATAATTTGCGTCACCAGCTGGTATCGGATCCTGCCATAGCAAGTCTATATCTGGCGCTTCAGGACCTATGTACCGAGATTTTGGACCCATGTCGCGATGAAGTAGCTTGAACCAAGCTCGAGCAAAAGCATCGGAAAACTCCTCAGGATTTTCATGAAAGTGTTTGGAAATCTTTCTGTAGTTTGGGTCTTCCCTCAACGCAATGTCAGTTGTTGCCATAATAGTTGGGACTTTCTTATTAGAATCGTGCGCATCTGGTGCCATATCCTCCTCGGCTTGATTGATTGCGAACCATTGGTTGGCTCCCGAAGGACTTTTTCCTAGTTTCCAATCATATTTAAATAACTGTTCGAAATAGCCATTGTCCCACCGCGTCGGGTTGGAAGTCCAAGCCCCTTCCAATCCGCTCGTTATAGTATGTTCACCCTTCCCAGTTCCAAAATTATTCTGCCAGCCGAGTCCCATTTGCTCCAAAGGTGCTCCCTCAGGTTCAACTTGCACCATCGTAGCATCTCCAGCTCCATGACATTTTCCGAATGTATGCCCTCCTGCTACTAGCGCAACCGTTTCATAATCGTTCATCGCCATTCGTGCGAATGTTTCCCTGATATCCCTTGCACTCGCTAACGGGTCTGGATTACCATCTGGACCTTCAGGGTTAACGTAAATTAATCCCATTTGAACTGCCGCAAGTGGGTTTTCCAACTCTCGATCCCCGCTATATCTTTGGTTAGCCAGCCACTCAGACTCGCCCCCCCAACGTATCTCCTCTTCTGGAGCCCATATATCAGTCCTCCCTCCGCTGAACCCAAAGGTTTTTCCACCCATAGACTCAATAGCCACGTTGCCAGCCAAAATTATGAGATCCGCCCAGCTGATTTTACTCCCATACTTCTGCTTTATTGGCCATAAGAGTCTTCGAGCTTTGTCTAGATTACCATTATCAGGCCAGCTATTTAGAGGAGCAAACCTTTGAGCACCAGTACCACCACCTCCACGACCATCTGTATTCCTGTAGGTTCCAGCCGCATGCCAGGTCAACCTTATAAAAAAGGGTCCGTAATGCCCGTAATCAGCAGGCCACCAATCCTGTGAGTCAGTCATGAGATCATTTAGGTCTTTTTTAAGCGCAAAATAATCAAGTTTTTTAAACTCCACGCGATAATCAAAATCCGGGTCTAATGGATTAGATTTCCGGTCATGCTGATGGAGGATACTGATATTTAATTGTTTTGGCCACCAGTCCTTGTTGGTTGTTCCCGTTGAACTGTTATTAGTCACTGCCCCATGCATCACAGGACATTCGCTCTCACTATTCATAGCTGCCTCCAATTACATTGACAGAGAATCATCTCTGCCTTCGTGTCATTTCTTTCCCAAAAATCTTTTTTGAGTTGGTTTGCTTTCGTCTTGATACTCGTAAAATTTGCTACAGCTGGTCAAGCATCGCTTCAAAACGTACCTTTGATTTCTTCGCTACCTTTTTCCCCTCCAAGAAAGAATCCTTATCATAGCTAGATCCCACTGCTATCAAAGCCACCATCCCATTTGCCAAATGAGGGGTACATTTTATCCCATATAAGCCCTCCACGGAAACCGTGTAACTCACTGGTTTATTTGTCTTTCCCTTAAATTTCTCAGCACCATCTGGGATCATGCCTTTAATGGAGGCGGCCATATGACCTTTATCCGTCGGCAAAAAAGTAATCGTGTCTCCGACGTTCGCGATTATAAGAGCTGGTTCGAACACCATCTTCGCCCCGTCGCTACCTTTATTAAGCATCTTTACTTCAATTTCCGCAGCGCTAACTACAGCTGCATATCCACTTACCAAAAATACAATAATTGCACCTAATATTTTCTTCATGTCACTTCTTTCCAATTTTTTTCACTTATTCGACACTAAGTACGTCATCGCAATCGCATCTTTCGAAACTTTGAGTTTGGCACACTATGCGATGATCTCTTTCATTATGTAATGTTTTCTTTTTTCATTTCAACATGAATTTTATGTATTGCCAATTACTTTATTGGAGAACTTAAGCTTCATTCACACAAAACAGCATACCGAACTTGACCAAAAAAAACGGCTGCGAAAGAATCTTTGTAATCAAGGAGCGGTTCAGAGTGTTCTTAACTACATTTAAGCAACGTAACGAAAGCAAACTAATGTTTAAGCTCTGTACCACAACATCTAATACCAAGGCATTTCGCCATTTGTGGAGGTCTATCAGGCGTCCATCCACACACAAAAACAATCTAAGCTTTCCTCAGACAATCTAAATACAAATTTCTTACTTTTTAGGCTACTACTTTTGCCAATGCACATTGTCGCCAAAGCGCGCCCAAAGATTTTACCAAATAGTCGATATCATCATCTGAGTGAAGAGGCGAAGGGGTAAACCTTAATCTTTCTGTTCCCTTTGGCACGGTTGGATAATTTATCGGTTGCACGTATATTTTGTACTCGTTCAGGAGAATATCACTGATTTCCTTACATTTTATGGGATGCTTG
>JAYZEV010000011.1:0-52186 GCA_036337105.1 Pseudomonadota bacterium | reverse complement strand
TTGGAGAGTCAAAGCTTACCTCAATAATAAAAAGAGATAATGTTTTAGGTGTACAGTTTCATCCTGAGCGTTCTGCTGCAAGTGGACAAAACTTTCTGAAAAATTTTATTGAAGGTATTTCTCTTAAGGTTAATTGAAACTCTTTTAGAAAATCCATTATTGAAATAGTTTACGATGGAGTATGATATTTTTTTCCACAAGGAGTCTTCATAATTGGGGTCACTCGTACTATTTCACCTCTGATTGACAAATCTGTATTAACGTGTTAGCTTGCTAACGCGCTAATACATATTTTGTGAGATGTTTTAATTGAAGAAGAATGAAGAAATACAGCTTTTTAAGGCTCTATTAGAGTTGAAAAACACTGATGAATGTAAAAAATTCTTTCGTGATCTTTGCACGCCCACAGAGTTAGAGGAGTTGGCGGCACGGTGGCGAGTAGCTCGTCTATTGACTAAGAAGATATCTTATCGTCAAATCGCCGAAGAAACGGGTGTTAGTACTACTACGGTAGGGCGAGTAGCACGTTGCCTCAAATATGGCTGTAATGGTTATACCACCATATTAAGCCGGCTGAGATCTATCTAGTGGAAAAGTCGAGATTGAAAATTGCAGTCCAGAAATCAGGACGGCTAGCGGAACGCTCACTTGACTTGCTTTCTAAGTGTGGGATCACATTGGAAAAAAGTAAGGATCAGTTATTGTGTCGTGCCCAAAACTTCCCGCTAGATGTTCTTTTGGTGAGGGATGATGATATTCCCGCATTTGTATCCACCGATGTATGCCAGTTGGGCATTGTGGGTGAAAATGTTTTGTTTGAGAAACAAGAAATCTCTGAGAATAATAATTTCTCCAAAATTGAAATTCTAATTAAATTGGGCTTTGGAAACTGCCGCTTATCATTAGCCGTACCCACTGAAGTAAATTATAGTGATCAAACTGTCCTGAATGGTAAGACGATTGCTACATCCTACCAAGGCCTGCTCCGGCGGTATCTTCAAGATCAAAACATAGACGCTAAAATTGTGACGATGCGAGGCGCGGTGGAAATTGCACCAAAAACCCAGCTTGCGGAGGTAATCTGTGACTTGGTTTCTACGGGTAGCACTTTGACGTCTAATGGTTTGAAGGAAGTTGAAACAATTCTTCACAGCCAAGCCGTATTGATTAAAAATCCAGAGATGCCCGATGAGTTAAATAAAATTTGCGAACGCTTAGCCACGCGCATGAAGGCTGTCATGAAAGCCAAAAATAGTCGATATATCGTTTTACACGCACCTATTAGAAGTTTGGATGATATTAAAGCTGTATTACCGGGCTCTGAGTCTCCAACAATAATACCGTTGAAAGGATGCGATGAGCAGGTGGCTGTTCATGCCGTAAGCGAAGAAGAAGTATTCTGGAACACAATGGAAGATTTGAAAACGAGAGGAGCTAGCTCGATCCTTGTCCTTCCAATAGAAAAAATGATGGACTGACTTATGAAAGCTATCATTTGGAAAGCTCAAAAAAATATCTCAAAAGAACGTTGTGTTTCGATACTCTAAGGCGGTGAGCATGGTCAAAAACTTTCACTGGGATAAACTAACGCAAACTGCCTCTAATCGTCCGAGAGGTGTGATATGAATTCTATTTTGAAACGCGCGCGGCCTGATATTTTAGAAATGACACCATACCTATCCGCAAGGTCACTGAATAAGAATCCGCATGGTACTGTCTTTTTAGATGCTAATGAGTGCGCACATGAACCCTTTCTGGGGGCCGAAGCTCTTTCTCGGTATCCTGAACAACAGCCGCAGAAACTAGTTGATTTGCTATGTAAACTCTATGATGTTTCATCACGCAACATGGCAGTCACGCGTGGTGCTGATGAGGCAATAGATTGTCTAATTCGGGCTTTTTGTATACCTTCTCAAGACAATATCATAATTTGTCCTCCTACTTTTGCAATGTATGAGCACTCAGCAAAAATTCACGGTATAGAAATAAAGAGTGCACCTCTCAATAGAACATTCTGTTTGGATATTAATAATCTGAAAATTACCCGTGATAAAAACACAAAGATTGTATTTGTCTGCTCGCCGAATAACCCAACTGGTAACTTGATAGAGGTAAAAGATATTTTGAAACTGTGTAAATTGTTCAAGGACGAAGCTTTAATTGTTGTTGATGAAACCTATATCGAGTACGCAGAAAAAGGGCAGAGTATGCTACACTTTCTTCAAAGCACCCCTAACTTGGTTATTCTTCGGACGCTTTCAAAATCCTACGCTGCAGCAGGTGTGCGCTGCGGGGTTGCGATGGCACAAAGCGACATTATTGATCTGATTCTCAAGGTTCTGCCACCTTATCCAATTTCGCAGACTGTTGTTGACGTCGTTAGCAGAATACTCTTGCCTAATAATCTTCAGCGCCAGATAACCAAAAGGCGAGAATTAATAAATCGTAAGAAGCACTTTATCGCCGGTTTGAAGACAGTTTCTGGTATAGAGACTATTTATCCATCTGAAACCAATTATGTCCTTGTCAAATTTGAGGACAGTCAACGGGTCATTGAAAAATGTTCTGAGAACAACATAATTCTGCGTGATCAATCGCATCATCGAGTTTTGAAGAACTGTGTACGTATTTCTATTGGCAGTGATGAAGAGATGAACAAACTTCTTTCTGTAATGCACGATGAAGAGCTTCCTTTATCAAAAAAACAACGTATGGCCACCGTAACCCGTGTAACTAAAGAAACCTCCGTATCGGTTCGTATTAATTTAGACAATCAATCTCCGATTATGATAAAAACAGGTATTGGATTTTACGATCATATGCTAGAGCAGGTCGCTAAGCACAGTGGTTTTTCTCTCGAATTGGAATGTGATGGAGATTTAGAAATTGATCCCCATCACACCATCGAGGATTGTGCTATTGCACTAGGTCAAGCCTTGAAAAAGGGCCTTGGCGACAAGCGTGGTATTGGGCGCTATGGCTTTACTGTACCTATGGACGAAACATTGGCGCAGGCAGCCATTGATTTAAGTGGAAGATTTTATTTGAAATTTGTGGGAGACTTTCCAGAAAGCATGGTAGGCGACTTGCCAACTGATATGGTAAAGCACGTATTCCACTCTTTTGCAGAAAACTTGGGGGCAACGCTACACATTTCTGTGGAAGGAGAAAATACTCACCATATGGTAGAAGGGTGTTTCAAAGCTCTTGGACGGGTGTTACGTGAAGCCATTAAGTCTGAAGGTAGTGATCTCCCGAGTACAAAGGGAACCCTATGATTGCAGTTGTTGATAGTGGTGGAGCAAACATTTCCTCTATAATGTTTGCGCTGGAAAGAGTTGGGATAACAGCGGTTTTCACACGCGACGCTGTGGTGATTTCTAACGCAGAGCGTGTGATCCTACCGGGAGTTGGTACAGCTGAGATTGCGATGAGCCGCCTAAAAGAGTTGAATTTGATTGAATGTATTCGCGGTCTTACGCAACCCGTTCTGGGTATTTGCCTCGGGATGCAAATCCTATTTGAGTACTCAAGTGAGGGAAATGTTGATCTTCTTGGTGTTTTTCCGGGCAACTTAATGCGCTTTGACGAGGGGAAAAGTGGTGTTGTCCCCCACATGGGTTGGAATAATGTTCGAATAATCAGTAATCACAGGCTAACTGATAATATACCCCAAGAAAGCTATTTTTATTTTGTACACAGCTATTATGCTCATAAAACAGAAAATACTGTTGGCGTTTGTTATTATGGCGATGAATTTTCGGCGATTGTGGCAAAAGATAATTTTATTGGTTGTCAATTTCATCCGGAGCGCTCAGGTAAAATCGGTGAACAACTTCTAGACAATTTTTTGAAGATAAAACTATGATCATTTATCCGGCTGTAGACTTGATAAAAGGCCAATGTGTAAGGTTGGTGAAAGGAGATTTTGCTCGCAAAAAAGTCTATGAAACCTCCCCTTTTGAAATTATAAAAGGTTATAAAAATGAGGGAGCAAGATGGTTGCATGTAGTGGATTTAGACGGAGCGCGTGATCCGACTAGACGTCAAACAGCTTTAATCTCAGAAATTATTAAGGAAAGCAATCTTTTCCTTCAAGTTGGTGGGGGGGTGCGTTCGATTCATGATGTTGAGGCATTGCTGGCTGCGGGTGTTAGTCGTGTTGTTATTGGATCTCTTGCTTTAACAGACCATTTCGCCACTCGAGAAATTCTTAAAGAATTTGGTGCAGAACAGATTTGTCTGGCCGCAGATGTGAAACCGGAAAATGGAGACTATAATATTGCTATTTCTGGTTGGCAAGAAAGTACTACTACGTCACTTGAAGAATTTATTGAAGATTATTTGAGTCAAGGTCTACTCCACATTCTCTGTACTGATATATCCCGTGATGGGACTATGGAGGGATGCAACTTTGAATTGTATAAAAATACGCAAACATTGTTCCCAGCGTTACAGATACAGGCTTCTGGTGGTATTAATAGTTTAAATGATTTGAGGAAATTGCGTACGTCGGGTGCCATCATAGGTAAAGCTCTTTATGAGCAAGTATTCACTCTTCAACAGGCATTTGGAGCGATCTCATGCTAGCCAGACGTATTATTCCCTGCCTTGATGTAAAAAATGGTCGAGTCGTCAAAGGTATTCAGTTTCGTAATCATCGTGACATGGGCGATATTTGCGATCTGGCACAAAGGTATACCAATGAAGGTGCGGACGAGTTAGTATTTTATGATATTACGGCCAGTGTTGACGGACGTGTCGTTGATAAGTCTTGGGTAAGAAAGATAGCTTGTCTTATCAATATTCCATTTTGTGTAGCAGGTGGCATCCGTACACAATATGACGCAGAAAAAATCCTGAATTATGGGGCGGACAAGATATCTATTAATTCCCCTGCTTTGGAACGACCAGAGCTTATTAGTGAGCTTGCAAAAATATTTGGCTCTCAGTGTATTGTTGTTGGCGTAGATAGTAAGAAAGAAGATGGGGGCTATATTGTGTGTCAATATACTGGCAATGAGGCTAAAACCATAAAGTCGAAATATGGCACCCTTGATTGGGTGAAGCGTGCACAAGATTTAGGTGCAGGCGAAATTGTTCTGAATTGCATGAACCATGACGGTGTGAGTACGGGTTATGATATTGATCACTTGAGAGAAGTACGCAATATTTTAACTATTCCTCTTATTGCTTCGGGGGGAGCTGGGGAGTTAGATCACTTTGTAGATGCATTTCGAAAAAGTGACGTCTCTGGAGCACTCGCGGCTAGTGTCTTTCACAGCGGAAAGATCGCGATACCAAATTTGAAAACTTATTTGAAACAAAAAGATTTGGAGATTAGGTTATGATTAAACCCGAACAAGCTGACTGGAATAAGGGTAATGGAATACTTCCTGCGATTATTCAGGACGCTGAGGACAAGACACTTCTAATGCTTGGTTATATGAGCAAGGAGTCGTTGGAGAAAACTCTTTCGTCAGAGAAGGTTACATTTTTTAGCCGCTCAAAAAAACGCTTATGGGTGAAAGGCGAGATATCAGGCAATACACTTCACTTGGTATCGGCGGAACTAGACTGCGATAATGATACAATCCTGATTCAAGCCCATCCAGCTGGTCCTGTATGCCACACGGGAGCAAAAACCTGCTTTGGAGATGACAAAAGAGTATCCATTTCATTCTTGAATATACTTTCTGCCACGATTAAGAGTCGGCGAAATAAAAGTATTAAAAACAGTTATGTTGCCAAGCTATTTCAAGAGGGTTCCAAACGTATCGCTCAAAAAGTAGGTGAAGAAGGTGTCGAGTTGTCTGTTGCCCACGCGAGCGGTGATAGAGATGAAGTTTTGAGTGAAGCTGCTGATTTGATTTTTCATACTCTTGTTCTTTTAGAAGATGCTGAATTAACCATTAACGATGTTTGTCAGACTTTGTTCGAGAGGCACAAATATTGATGAGTCACTATACCTGTTGACGAAAAGAGCTCTGCTAAATAGCGACTCTTTGGCCTCTTTTTCTCTCGTGGGAACTAAGAAGCTTCTTACGCAATCTAATGCTATTTGGTGTTACTTCAACAAGCTCATCATCATCAATATACGCAATCGCTTGCTCAAGAGAAAAACGTACAGGAGTCGTGAGCTTTACAGCCTCATCTGTACCCGAGGCTCTAACATTCGTTAGTTTTTTGCCTTTTAACGGATTGATTTCTAAATCGTTATCTCTAGTATGCTCTCCAACTATCATTCCTTTATAAACAGCCTCACCAGCCCCGATGAAGAAACGACCGCGATCTTCCAAATTAAAAAGCGCATAAGCAACTGCACTGCCATCTATCATAGAAATAAGAACGCCTCGATGTCTCCCTGGAATCGAGCCTTTAAAACGCTCCCAGGAGTGAAAAACTCTGTTAAGAAGGCCTGTGCCACGAGTATCCGTCATAAACTCTCCATGGTAGCCAATTAAGCCCCTAGAGGGTACCAACGAAATAATTCGCGTTTTGCCAGATGCGGACGGGATTATTTCAATGATTTCTCCCTTTCTAAGGGATAATTTCTCGATAATTGATCCAGAAAACTCACTGTCCACGTCGATAGTAACTTCTTCGACAGGCTCATTCTTTATCCCATCTATATCTTTATAAACAACCCTAGGACGGGAAATAGACAGCTCAAAGCCTTCACGTCTCATATTCTCGATAAGGACCCCCATCTGCAACTCACCCCTACCTGAAACATCAAAAGACTCACCATCCGTAGTATCGGTAACTTTTATAGCTACATTACTGTCACATTCTTTCATAAGGCGATCTCGAATAATGCGGCTCTGTAACTTTTTCCCGTCTCTTCCCGCTAGCGGACTATCGTTTATTCCGAAGGTAACGGTGATAGTGGGAGGATCGATTGGTTGCGATGGGATTGGCTCAACTATGCCCAAATCTCCAATCGTATCTGTGACTGTTGCTTTGCCCATACCGGCTATTGAAACGATATCACCCGCCTCAGCATAATCGATGGCTTGTTGCTTGAGACCACGGAAAGCAAGCACTTTACTTACCCGAAAATTTTCAATAATTTCACCATCAGAACTGACCGCCCTTAGACTTTGTCCGGTCTTAACAATCCCACTCTCAACCCGACCAGTTAATATCCGGCCCAAAAAGTTATTACTGGCGACGGTAGTTGCAAGCATCTTGAATTGAGATGATCGTTTAGCTACTTGAGATGGAGCGGACACATGCTTTCCCACTATCTGGAAAAGAGCATCTAAACTCTTTCTGGGTCCATCGAGAGTCTTGTCTGCCCAGCCAGATCTACCAGAAGCATACAGCGTTGGGAAATCTAACTGTTCATCATTGGCCCCCAAATTCGCAAAGAGGTCAAAGACCTCGTTTAGGGTTCGATCTGGTTCAGCATCCTGCTTATCTACCTTGTTAACTACAACAACCGGTTTTAAACCCAAAGTTAGTGCCTTCGAAGTTACAAATTTGGTTTGAGGCATTGGTCCTTCGGCGGCATCAACCAGTAGTACCACTCCATCTACCATGGATAAAATTCGTTCAACTTCTCCGCCAAAGTCTGCGTGTCCAGGAGTATCTACAATATTGTAGCGGATATCTTTCCAAACTACGGATGTTACCTTGGCAAGTATAGTGATACCCCGTTCTCGCTCAAGAGCATCGTTGTCCATTGCTCTATCAACGACTTCTTGATTATCTCTGAACTCGCCAGATTGCCGTAGCATTTCATCTACCAAAGTGGTTTTACCATGGTCAACATGAGCAATTATTGCAATATTTCTAAGCTCCATTTCAGCGCTCACTATCAGCTAATAAGATTTAATCCAACTGCCTTACGTATAGATGTTGGAAAAAGCAAGTAATAAGATTCTTGTGCATTTTAAAAAAATACCCCAGAATCTGGGGCAAGCAATACTTAGAAATTTTATTTTTATGTGATATAGGTTCATAAGATTATTCCAGTTGAAAACTTTTATTTGCAATACAGAAGACGCTTTTCGAAAAAAACGCCTAAAAGCCATGCTCCTCATGGTTTTGGGGTCGTGTCTGATCAGTTTTACGGGTCTAATTATTCGAGATATGGACTCCGCAGGCGCACTACAAATAAACTTTTACAGGGGACTTTCCCTGTCGGTAACAACTTTACTAATTCTTCTTTGCTTCTACCGAAGGCGTACCGCAAAAAAAATACTTGAAGTTGGGAAGCAAGGTTTAGCAGCGGGTAGTTTTCTTGCTTTGGCAGGAATCTGTTTGATACAAGCGATTACAACAACTACAGTTGCGGCTACACTCTTCATTTGTGCAGCCATTCCATTTATTACGGCACTTCTCGCTTGGGTTTTTCTTAAGGAAAAAATGTCTAGGCACGCCTTAATCACAATGATCCTTGCGGGTTCTGGCGTAGCCTTAATGATGTTGGCTGGCTTCAGATCAAATTCTGTATACGGCGTTTTTATGGCATTTGGTACGGCTGTGAGCTTCTCAGGTTTTGCGGTATTACTTCGAAAAAATAAAAATTTGGAAATGCTACCGTGTCTTATAATTTCTGGATTGATCATAACTTTATTTTGTTTATTACTGCTGGGAGGTGATATAAGCATTGCATGGTCAGACCTAGTTAGATGTGTATTTCTCGGAAGCTTCATTACATTGATTCCTAACTCACTTTTTATCTATGCTTCCAAATATTTACTCGCAGCAGAGCTGACCTTTTTTATGTTATTAGAATTTGCATTGGGCCCTATATGGGTTTGGTTGTTCATAAATGAGGTCCCGATCAAATTGACGCTGATCGGAGGTTCTCTAGTATTATTTTCAGTTTTTGTATTTTTGTTTTACGAAATGCAATCAGAAGTTAAATGTTAAAACTCGAAGGTATTTAACGCAACTGATGAGCTTGCCGCTGGTGGTTAATAGATACATATTTGGAAGGTTATTTAAATTCAATTTCAATGAAAGAATAAGGAAAATTATTGTTGTTCAACACGTTGTGATTAACACCTTTACTTCTGAAGTAGCTTTTACCTTTCATCAATCTCGAAACTGAAAATTGATCCGTCCTAATCAATAATTTTTAGTTCTCCATCCAACATTGGAACAACAACATAATCATACTTGTGGACATGTTGACCAGTTTGGTCCCCTATTTCAAAAACCCATTCTGTCACTCTTGTTCGGTGATTATCTATCATTACGTTTGAGCTAGCCATCACAAACCTTTTATCTGGGTACCAGTTTGGACTGGTACCCAGAACTTATTTGTTAAAAATCTAGAAATTAAAGTCATCGATATTGGCCGCATTAAATGTAGTCAATGCCGCCTGAGTATTTATCGAGTTCCCTGGATTTATTGTTATTGTTCCAAGATTCGGCACCTCAAATGTACCACCTACTTTGTTCTCCATTGAGCCGTTTTTTAAGCCGACTGAAAAGTGAGCTGCTAACCAGCCCTCATTGTATGGAGACCAGAGTTGGAAGCCTTCAACCGTACCGTCTTTAATGAAATCTCTCATTTCAGATGGCAACCCCAACCCAGTGACTTTCACTTTGTCTGCGATCATTCTGCTTTGAACAACTTGCGCCGCCGCGGCAATACCCACCGTCGTAGGCGCTATTACGCCTTTAAGGTTAGGAAAGTTTGCAAGCAGTGCTTCCATTTCAGTCGTCGATTTTTCAGGCTGGTCGTCTCCATAAACTGTAGCTACTAGTTTCATTTTTGAGTACTTTGGGTCGTTAGCCAATGTTTCATTCATGCCTTCTATCCAAAAATTTTGATCTGGTGCCTCTGTAGTTGCAGATAGAATAGCAATCTCACCCTCATACCCAATCAGCGAGCCGACCATTTCTACTTGATCCGCTCCAACCTTGGTGAAATCAGTAGGTAATATAGTCGCATCACGACGGTCTTCATTGCCTGTAATATCTCCATTAACGGTCAGTACGATGATTCCTTTGTCCCTAGCACTATCAAAAACCTGATTAAGTGCATCGGGACTATTTGGGGAAATGGCTATTACGTCGACCCCTCTTTGGATTTGCGCTTCAATAAATGGGATTTGTGATGTGGCTTCTGCTGTAGCTGGAGCAACAAACTCAAAGTCACATGCAATGACTTCACAGGCTTCAACGAAGCCTTGAGTTAAAGAGTCAAAGTATGGATTCCCAGTGTTTTTTCCGACAAAGACGATGTCTATGCTGTGGCCATCTGACATGGCCACGCCGGATGACATGGTTAAAGCCGCTATCGCGGAAAGTATAGTTTTTTTTAACATTTTCTCCTCCTTGGTTTTTTGTTAAATGGGCAATGCCCGAGTAAAACCCGCTATCGTTGAGCGCGGGAATAAATGAAATTAGTAGCTATTATAGCTACAATTAAAAGTAAGCCCAGTACGGTAAGCTGAATAGCCGGCAATAAGTTTGCTACTGTCATTCCAGTTGAAACAATAACCAAGAGCCAAGCGGCTAAAAATGTTCCCAGGATTGTCCCACGGCCACCAAATATATAGGTGCCTCCAAGCATAGCCATTAGAACCATTTGCAACTCTCCTCCCAATGCTAAATCATATCGCACTGAGCCCAATCTCGAGGCAGCCATTATTCCACATGCGGCGCTAACTACCCCTAATAAGATAAAAAGGCCAAACTTTATACGATTACTTTTGATACCTGCGTGAAGGGCAGCTGTGTTATTTGTTCCAACTTGATAGATTTGTCTACCATAAATAGTTGCACCCAGAATAAAACCCAAAGCAATAGCTGTGATTATAAAAAATATAACGGGTAGCGGTATGCCCAATACCATTTTATTATTTATTCCTATGAACCATTCTGGCACCCGAATTGATTTATCTCCTGCAATAACTTGCGCAAGCCCTCTGTAGAATATTAAGGTCCCAATTGTTACTATTATAGAGGGTAACTGATATCTTATCACTAAAATGGCGTTCAAAGTGCCCATCAGGAATCCTGAAGTAATACCGGCTAGGATTGCCAAACTCATTGGAACTCCGATCGCTTGGACATACGCAAACACACATGCGGAAAGTGCGATATTGGCTGCAGCCGAAAGGTCGATCTCTCCTGAAATAATAACCATCGTCAGTACAAGCGCCGCGATTGACAACTCTGCGGTGAGTGTAAAACTCTTTAGAATATAATTAACATCTAGAAAATATTCAGAAAGCATACTGGCTCCAAAAAGAGCGACTATAAGCAAGATAAAGGTCATACTTTCGGGACGATTAACTAAGAACATCAGCTTTGACTTTTCACTACCAGGATTTTCAGAAGACTCAGTCATTTTTTTCTCCAACTTCGTGTTGATCTGGCGGTAGTGCGTTGTCTCACCGATCTATCTATCAATAAAGCAATTAAAATTACGGAACCATAGATAGCACTCTGGGTTGTGCCTGGGATGCCTAGTAGTGGGAGAGCGGCGGCTACGCAACCAAGCAATATAACACCTAAAAAAGTTCCTAATACGGTACCCACGCCACCATTAATGGAGACACCCCCTATCACAACTGCGGCAATTACTTGAAATTCAAAACCCATACCTGTATTGGAAGGATTAACAAAGCCCCATCTGCTCGCGTACATGATACCTGCTAAGCCACTCAAAGCACCAGAAATACAAAACACAATTAGCGTAACTTTGGTAACGTTTATACCTCTAAGTGGCGCTGCATTAGGATTTGATCCAAGAGCGAATATTTGTCGACCTAGCTGAGTGTATCTCACAATGTAAAACGTAAGTATTGCTATCGCAAAAGACATTAAAATAATCCATGGTATACCGAATACGGGGGAGGTTTGAGACATTGCTTTCAATTCACTTGGTATATTGGCTCTGTTTATTTGCCGAGCGTCTGAAATTATGAAGGTAAGGCCTCGATAAAGATTTAATGTCCCTAGCGTTACTATTATTGAAGGTAGGTTAAAAATGGTGACGAGCAAACCATTAAAGAGACCAAGTAAAGTACCTACGCCGATTGCGACGATAAATCCGATGGGCCACCATATGTCAGGCATATCCCTGTACATTAGTCCTGCCACCATCGCTGAGAACCCCAGCATGGAACCCATCGATAGATCAACATGCCTCGCTACCAAAACTAACATTTGTGCCATGGCACCTATCATTATTAGAGGCACTAAAAGCAAAATAATCCTTAAACTATTTAGAGACAGAAAATGAGGTTTATATAGTCCAACCGCTGCACAAAACAATATAATCATCACAAAGATTCCTGCTTCTCTCCCAGAGAGAATTTTTAACAAGTTTTTCATCATGATGACGCCACCCGTGGAACTGCCGCCTTCATTATAAGTTCCTGGGATGCATTCTCTCGTCGTATATCTGCGGTTAATTGCCCTTCAGACATGACCAGTATGCGATCACAAAGGGCGAGCAACTCAGGCAATTCTGATGATATTAGTAGTATAGCCCTTCCACTTTCTGCCAAATTTCCTATCATATCGTAAAATTCAGCCTTAACACCTATATCAATACCTCGCGTTGGCTCATCCAGAATTAAAATTTTTGGGTCTGTGTGTAGCCACCTCGCCAATATCGCTTTTTGTTGATTTCCACCAGAAAGTTCGACAATTGGTTGGTTAATTGACGCAAGGCGAACGGACAGCTTATCTATGGACTCTTCGGCAAAAGCCCTCTCTTTGTGAGATTTTATAATGGCATGGGGAGCTATCTTATTTGGTATCGCAGCCGTTAAATTATGCTCAACTGATAAGGACCGAAAGATACCTGCTATTGCTCGATCTTCGGGAACATATGCAATACCCAAATTTATTGCATCGCTCGGGTTGGTTATTTGGACCAATTTATCGTCTACACGAATACTCCCACTATCGGCTGGTGTAATTCCAAAAAGCGCTCTTGCTACATCTGTGCGTCCGGCTCCTACTAAGCCTCCCACACCGACGATTTCACCTTTTTTTATTTCAAAATTAATGTCTTGGAAAGCGCCCTTCAACGACAAACCGCTAACAGATAGAGCCTTGGCACCGATAGCAACATTGTGCTTTCTCATATATTTACCTAGTGGACGTCCTATCATAAGCCTAATTACTTCCTCATCTGATATTTCGTCTATTGCGCTTGTACTTATTTTCTCGCCATCTCTAAAAATAGTCACGCGATCGCAAATCATACGCACTTCCTCTAACCGATGGGATATAAAAATTATTGTTCGGCCTTCTTCGCGAAGTTGTCGTGCGATTCCGAATAAGGTCTCCACTTCTCGAGGTGTTAGTGGAGCCGTAGGCTCGTCCATGATTATTAATTTAGCATCTGATGCTATTGCCCGCGCTATTTCAACCATCTGCTGATCAGCTATAGACAAGCCTTCCATATTCCGCGTGACTTCTATTTCAACTCCTAACAAATGCATGTGCTTTTGCGCCTCGTTAATCATATCTGACCAATTTACCCAGGCCAAAGGTCCTTTGCCTTTCCGTCCCATTACGAGATTTTCAGCAACCGATAGATGCGGAAAAGATATGGGTTCTTGGTGAATTAGGGCAATACCAAGTTCTTGTGCCACGATTGGTGATGCGATTTCCACTTTACGATCGTTCAGATTGATAATTCCTTTTGTTGGCTTGTGTACGCCGGCCAGGATTTTCGCAAAAGTTGATTTTCCAGCTCCATTCTCACCTAACAACGCATGTATCTCTCCAGTGCGTAAATCAAGATCGACGTTTGAAAGCACCTCTACAGAAGCGAACTGTTTAGAGATACCTTCTGTTGAAATCAATATCTTATCCATTTTTTTCTCTGCTCGTAATCACAAACGCGTTCCTTCTCAGGTTTTTGGAGTTGGTGCGTCGGAAACGATCAACTTTTCTGATTTGAGGTCAGACCAAAACGCATCAGGGACTTTTTCTTGCAAGCATAAGATATTCTCAGACAGCTGCTGCTTACTAATCGCACCCGGTATGGTCGAAACAACGGCAGGATGAGCAAGTACAAATTGCAAGGCTGCTGCTTTTAATGAGATATCGTGTACTAAACAAACCGCTTCAATATCGCGAACTTTCGTCTGCAGTTCTTCTGATGCATTTGAATAAGCGTATTTACTACCCATACCTGATCCAGTTGCTAATATACCTGATGCAAATGGTGCTCCAATAATGACGCTAGTCGAATTTTCTAAGCACTTTGCCATTCCAGTATTTAACGATTCTTGATCTATCAACGTATAGGGCATAGCTACAAGTGCGAAGTCTAGAGGCAAACGTGGTGCTAGATCAGACAGAGAGTCTTTTTGATTTATTCCCATACCAAAAGCCTGAATATCACCAGCTGACTTTAATTCTTCGAGAGCTTTTATGCCAGTCGACATTATATCATTCTCGTGAGCCTTCTGTTCGTCGGGTTTATGAAACAGTGGGTCAAGATCATGGATGATTAAGGCATCTACTGTGTCCAAGGCAAGCCTTTGCAGAGCTTGTTCATAGGAACGCATTATGCCGTCATATGTGTAATCAAATTTAACTTCAAAATTTAGCCCACCTAGCCATGGTTCACGACTAAAAGTTTGTAGATCTTCGGGTCGATGAAGTGTTCGTCCAACCTTGGTGGTTATTTTAAATTCCTTTCTTGGTTTTGTCTTTAAAAAGCCACCCAGCCTATGCTCTGCTAATCCTCTTCCATACCAAGCTGCCGTATCAAAAAATCTCACATTTAAGTCCCAGGCCGCATCAAGAGTCTCCTGCGAGGCCTCTTCTTTTACCAAAGTGTACATCTCTCCAAGGTGTGCTGAACCAAAACCAAAGATTGGTAACGAAAGTTCTGTATCAATTATTTTCCTTGAGGTGAGAACTGTATCAGACAAGTGTTGGTCCCTTTTTTTATCCGAATTGAAAACGGCGATTCTCCTTTTATATCAAGCTTGTCAGACAAAAATATGTTTGACAAGGGTATTTTTGTCTGACAAGTTTAGCCTTGAAATCTGTACTTTGGTGAATACAGAATTTAGCGTATTTGTTGAGAGTAAGCGCTAGGATAGGAGTAGTTTTCACCATTGTTAGAGTGGATTAGTTCTGATGGATACTTTTAATGCCTAAATTTCCGATTATCGACACGCATCTTCATATTTGGGACTTTAATAGACTGAATTACTCTGCCTTCAAAGGTCATCCTCTATTTGGAAAATCGTATCATATTGAGGACTACCAGAGAGATTGCGGAGATATCGATGTGGAAGCTATGGTTTTTCTAGAATGTTATGCTGATTTTACTTCAGAAGGTGGTCAATATATTGAAGAGGTTGAGTTTGTGGAGGAAAGTGCCAAGAGAGATCCGCGTATCAAGGGCATAGTACCGATGGCACCAGTTGAATGGGGTGCGAGAGTTGAAACTATTTTAGAACAGATGAAAGAGAAACATCCGACTGTTAAAGGTATCCGAAGAATTATTGAATTTGATGATGATCCTCGTGGTCTGGCATTATCTAATAAGTTTATCGAAGGGGTAAACAAACTGTCTGAATTTGGCTATCATTTTGAAATAAATGTAAACCACACACAAATGGATATTGTTAGAGAGTTCGTCAAATTTGTTCCAGAGGTGCCCATGATTTTAGATCATTGTGGAAAGCCGGGTATAGCGGAGGGAGCTATTGAGCAATTTCGTAACGATGTGAAAGAGCTTTCGGAACATCAGAACCTTTGGATCAAGCTTTCAGATTTACCTGTTGAGGCGCATCATGATAGTTGGACCGATGAGGATATAAGACCTTTCATCGATGCCACCATAGAGGCCTTTGGATTCGAGCGGACTATTTATGCTGGAGATTATCCAATATGTTTGCAGGCCACGACTCTGCCTCGTTGGGTCGATGTATTGGATAAAGCTTTGCATGGGTCAAGTGATAGTGAACTTCGGAGGTTCTATCGCGATAATGCTAATTTATTCTATCGGCTCGGGCTTTAACGGCTTTTTATGTAACAAATATGGAGGAATGCTATGTCTGAACGTATTGCCTTTCGAATGAACTTAAATCCTGGACAGGCGTTAGAGTACGAAAAGCGTCACGACGAGGTTTTTCCCGAGCTTGCTAAGGCTCTGAAGGATGCTGGAGTATCGGATTACTCTATTTGGCATGATCCAGAAAGTGACCATCTTTTTGCAATATTGACGAGAACAGATGACCATAAGATGGACGCATTGCCCGATACAGAGATTTGTAAACGTTGGTGGGCTTTTATGGCGGATATAATGGAAACTGATCAAAATAACGTACCGACGCAAATTCCTTTAAAGCGCGTATTTCTATTGCCTTGAGCTTAAGCGTGTTACAATTAGGTTGTATTCTTTCCTATATTAAGGGGTTTTGAAATGAAAATAATCAATTACACTTCCATCCTCCTTTCGATTAATTCGACCCAATAGGACGACCCGAAGGGAATAGCGTCATCGTCAAAAACATAATTGGGGTTGTGAACATCCGAGGAATTACCGTTTCCTATCAAGATATACGCGCCCTTGGTACAATTTAACATGTATGAAAAATCTTCTGCACCCATCACCTTTTCTGCGTACGCGATATCTTTTCCACTCACGTGCTCTGCGACTCGCCTTGCAAAATCTGTTTCGTGTTTTGTATTGCTCATTACCGGATATCCATCGCTATACTCGATTTCAATTGAAGCGCCATGAGTTTTTGCAGTTAGTTCCGAAATTTTCTTAATAGATTCCTTTGCATAAGCTCTTACTTCCCCACTGAAGGTTCGAACAGTACCCTTTAGGAGTGCTGAGTCTGGAATTACATTAAATGAGTCACTTTCCGTTTGGAACGTACAAACTGAGATTACCAAGGTTTCCACCGGGTTGACCTTTCTAGACGCGATTGTCTGCAAGTTCATCACTAGGCTGCTACCGACTAGAATAGGGTCTACAGTTCGATGAGGTTTTGCCGCATGACCACCTTTACCATTAATAGAGATAGAAAATGTGTCGGCAGCTGCAAAAAAATCTCCTTCCCTTATAGCAAATTCTCCAACAGATAAGCCAGGCATGTTATGCATCCCGTATACTTCTTGGATCCCAAACTTCTCAATTAATCCATCTTCTATCATTTCTTTTGCTCCAGCGCCGCCCTCCTCTGCAGGTTGAAAGATTAATATTACAGTTCCATCAAAATTTCTGTTTTCTGCCAAGAACTTGGCGGCGCCCAACAGCATAGCTGTATGTCCATCATGCCCGCAGGCATGCATGACCCCTGGCGTTTTTGAAGAGTACTCTAATCCTGTTTTTTCTTGAATTGGCAAAGCGTCCATGTCGGCTCGTAGGCCTATGACCAATCCCGATTCTGTTTTCTTTCCCCTTATTACGCCAACAACGCCGGTTCTGCCCAGCCCACTCACCACTGAGTCGCACTTAAATTCTTTGAGTTTGTTTTCTACAAAAGAGGCTGTTTCTATGGTATCGTATAAGAGTTCCGGTTTTTCATGAAGCTCGTGTCTCCACAATCTAATTTCTTCTTGTAGGTCGGAAAATCTATTTTTTATAGGCATAAGTAAGCATCCCAATCTAGTTGTTGTTGTAACTCGCTTGAATTTAACTTGAGAATAGAAAACAAACAAGCTCACCATCTCATAAGCTTGCTTGATTTTACAAAAAGTCGCTCAGATTGATTATTATTAAATTTCGTGTAACACTTGAATGAATGTTTGTACCTTAAAGAGACCGAATTTAGGAGATATGATGTCAGTAGAGCCCATAGTTAAAATGGAAAACTTGCAAGTCAAGTTTCAGACCAAGGATGGCTCCGTTACCGGCGTTGAGGACTTGTCTTTTAGTATAAATTCTGGCGAGACAGTTTGTCTGGTTGGTGAGTCGGGTTCCGGTAAATCGGTATCCTCACTTTCAATAATGAAGCTGGTGGAATACGGAGGTGGAAGAATTGCGAACGGACAAATTTTCTTTGATTCAGTCTCTAGAGCTAAGATTGACCTTATTCGACAGAGCCAAAGTGGAATGCGAAAGATTCGTGGGAACGAAATCGGAATGATTTTTCAAGAACCAATGACGGCACTTAACCCCGTCTTTCCTATATGCCGGCAGTTAACTGAGAGTTTGAAGCTCCATAAAGGCCTGAACAGAAAAAAGGCCGAAGCCGAAGCACTCAATTTGTTAAAAAAAGTAAGAATCCCCGAACCTGAAAGACGTTTGCACCAATATCCGCATGAACTGTCAGGCGGAATGAGACAACGCGTGGTAATAGCGATGGCGTTGGCATGTGAGCCTAGACTTCTGATCGCTGATGAACCCACCACTGCTTTAGATGTAACCATTCAAGCCGAAATATTAAGTCTTTTGAATACTCTTAAGAGGGAGACTGGAGCGGCAGTTTTATTTATTACCCATGATATGTCCGTTGTTGCCCAAATAGCCGATAGAGTAGTTGTTATGTATCAAGGGAAAAAAGTTGAGGAGGGTAGTGTCTACGAAATATTCAAGAAGCCAAAAGAAGAGTATACTAAATTGCTAATCGCTTCAGTTCCAAAGCTTGGTGAGATGAGAAATAAAAGATATCCGGAGCCTATGGCTTTAGATAGAAAACAAGTGAAAAACGTATTACCTATACCGGGCAGCACTAACACGCTTTTGAAAGTACAACATTTAACGACTCGATTTCCTGTTTATGGAGGATTTTTCCGAAGGAAAATTGCTAATTTGCACGCGGTTGAAGATGTTTCGTTTACTATAAATGATGGTCAGACGTTTGCGCTTGTGGGTGAGTCCGGTTGTGGTAAAACCACTGTTGGACGATCTATACTGAGACTTGAAGAACCAATTTCTGGCAAAGTCTATATGAAAGGTAAAGATTTGCTTTTACATTCAAAAGATGAGATGCGGCTCTCACGGTTAGACATGCAAATGGTTTTTCAGGATCCATATGGTTCGTTAAATCCAGTGATGCAGCTCTTTGATCAGGTGGCTGAACCATTAATAAATTATGACGTTGTTAATGGAACAGGTTTACGAGAAAAGGTAAAGATGCTGTTTGATAGGGTGAGGTTGCCCTCTTCATTTTTGAGTAGGTACCCTCACGAACTTTCAGGAGGACAAAGGCAAAGAGTAGCTATTGCGAGAGCATTAGCATTAAACCCAAAGCTTGTAGTGCTCGATGAGGCTGTTTCTGCGCTGGATGTGTCTGTTCAGGCCAGTGTTATTAATTTGTTGTTAGAATTGCAAGCAGAGCTAAAATTATCGTTTCTGTTTATAAGCCATGACATGGCTGTCGTAGAAAGAATGAGCCATTACGTGGGGGTTATGTACCTTGGCCGGCTGGTTGAGGTTGGAGAAAGAGCATCGATTTTTGAGAATCCCTCGCATCCTTATACAAAAGCTCTCATGAGAGCGGTACCAATTGCGGATCCTGAAAAGAGAAGAATTGAGGAAGATCTTCGCTTCAAGCCTATTTCATCCCCCATTCACTCTTTAGATTTTGTGCCTCCCAAGTCAACTTACAAGAAAGTTGCTGATAATCACTTCGTTATTGAGACTGATGTGGGATATATCTAGAATTTCGAACAATCAAAGGTTATCAGTGAAGATTTACTAGATTAGTTCTTTACATTTATTTACAAATGAAATTAAGTTACCAAACGTAAAGTGCTATGGGACATCGTGGGTTGTTCTATAAGTCGAATATTATTAATTACGAGTTTCTTGAGGCGCAAAAGCAGAAAAATATGTTAAGGAGAAATAAAATGAAATTTAGGATAACGTTAATTTGTGTCGCCATATTTGCCGCGATATCAAATGCTGCATATGCTGCTCGAGGATCCGACGGAAATGTGAGTATTATATACTGGCAAGCTCCGTCTATTTTGAATCCGTATTTGTCGAGTGGAACAAAAGACATTGAATCTGCTTCCTTAGTTATCGAACCATTAGGGCGGTATGATGAAACTGGAAAACTAGTGCCGTTTTTGGCTGAAGAGATACCGACAGTTGCTAACGGGGGAGTATCGGCTGATTTAACATCAATTACTTGGAAATTGAAAAAGGGAATTGTTTGGTCGGACGGTACGCCGGTCACATCGGCTGACGTAAAATTTTCAGCTGATTATTGTATGCATCCCGATGGTGGCTGTGCGCAATTGGCAAAATTTGACGGAATAAAATCTATAAGTACGCCGGATGATAGAACTGTCGTCGTAAACTTTAATGGACCAATGCCAAATCCTTATGGACCTTTCATGGGAGGACAGACACCTATTATCCAGAAGGCTCAGTTCGAAAACTGTATGGGTGCAAAGGCACAACAGTGTACGGAACAAAACTTTAATCCGATTGGAACGGGGCCATTTGTTGTGACAGATTTTCGTCCGAATGACGTAATTCAATATAAAGCCAACGAAAATTATAGGGATTCCAGCAAACCAGCATTTGCGACCCTTACTTTTAAAGGAGGTGGCGATGCGACAGCAGCAGGTAGATCAGTTTTAGAAACTGGTGAATTTGATTACGCCTGGAACCTTCAGCTTGCTCCTGAAGTTATAGCCAACATGGAAAAAGCAGGAAAAGGTGTAGCCATTGCTGGATTTGGTCCGCTTGTGGAAAGATTGGAGATGAACCTAACTGATCCGTCTCCATCGTTAGATGCAGATACACGGTCAACGCGTAAAGCACCACATCCATTTCTTACTGATATTAATGTGCGAAAGGCTCTTTCTATGGCTATAGATAGACCTTTGCTGGTTGAGATTGGTTATGGAAAGGCGGGAGGCGTTACTTGTGACTTGGTTCCTGCACCGGATAACTATGCGGCGAAAAATGATTACTGCGTAAAGCAAGACATTGCAGGAGCAAACGCCCTCTTAGAGTCAGCAGGCTGGAAGAAAGGCGCAGACGGTATTCGCGCTAAAGACGGTGTTAGAATATCAATTCTTTACCAGACTTCAACAAATGCTGTAAGACAAGACTTTCAAGCTCTGATAAAGGAGTGGTGGTCTCAGATTGGTGTAGAGACAGAGTTACGCAACCTGAATGCTTCTGTATTCTTTGGTGGTGACCCTGCATCCCCCGATACCTTTCAGAAATTCTATGCTGATGTCGAAATGTATGCTAATACTTTTGATGGTACGGACCCTCAAAGTTATTTAAGTATGTATCGCTGTGGCAATGAACCTAGTCCTGATAAAGGATGGCAAGGTGAAAATATCAACCGCTATTGTGATCCAGCATATGACGCGCTTTTGGATGAGCTTGCTCGGACAGGTGATTTGGATAAGCGAGGAGAAATTGCTATAAAGCTTAACAATATGTTAACCAAGGATAGCTATACCATAGTTCCATTAGTGCATCGAGGGAGAGTATCAGCGCATGCAAACTCTCTAGGCGGAGTTGTTTTGAACACGTGGGACTCCGAACTCTGGAACGTTGCTGATTGGTATCGAAAATAGTAAACACCGTTTAGAGCCAGGCTGTAGCTGAGAAAACAGTGCAGCGCAGCCTGGTTTTTACCTTCATTAAGGCCGTAAAGAAATGTTCACTTTTACGATTCGTCGTCTTCTCATTTCTGTACCTACTCTTATTGTCATAAGTTTAATAATTTTCTTATTGTTGAACTTAGCGCCTAATGACCCTATGGCACAGGTGCCCCTAACGGTTCCGCCAGAGGTCAAAGAAAAGATGAGAGAGGCTTTAGGCCTAGGTCAGCCTCTCTATATACAATTTTGGAAATGGTTAGTTCAGTTCTTTTGGATTGAACCTCAGGTATTAATAGATCATTACATTGGGACTAATTTCTCTGAAGGCGATCTTCGTGTTATTAGCTGGCAGACGCGAAGTCCAGTAATGGATATGGTGGTTGAACGATTGCCACAGACATTATGGGTGGTTGGAATGTCTTATATCGTTGCTATTCTTATATCCATTCCAATTGGTATATATTCTGCTTACAGGCAGTATTCTGTGTTTGATCAGGCAGGCACCTTTTTAACGATGGTCGGCTATTCCATTCCGCCCTTTTTTACGGGTCCGCTCGTTATCGTTATATTTGCTGTTCAACTTGGTTGGGTGCCATCTACTTATGATACTCTTCACGAAGTTGTGGACTGGGACACTCTGGTTATACAGTTTAAGCAAATGGTTCTGCCGGTAATGGTGCTCGCTTTACAAACCACTGCACAAATTAGCCGCTATATGCGATCGGCGATGTTAGATAATCTAAATCAAGATTATGTAAGAACTGCCCGTGCTAAAGGGCTAAGTGAATGGACTGTAGTGGTAATTCACGTTTTAAGAAATTCGATGATACCAGTGGTGACAGTAATAGCGTTAAATCTACCTGCTATATTTGGCGGTGCTATTATAACTGAGCAGGTATTTAAGGTGAATGGTATTGGTCAACAACTTATTCTAGCAATATATGCAAGTGATCTACCTACAATTCAAACCCTTACGTTTATGTTCGCTTTCTTAATCGTCTTTTTCAATCTGATTGCCGACCTACTTTACGCTCTGCTAGACCCAAGGATTCGATATGACTAAAACCGTCGCTAACACTGATACTATTTCGGGTACCACTTCAAGTTACTGGACTGACGTTTGGTCCCAATTTAAGAAACACAAAGGTGCGCTACTCGGCGCTATCTTATTTTTTTCGATTGTAATTGCCGTTGTTTTGGGGCCTCTTATTTGGCCGTTCGAAGCTAATGAGATTAACATCAGATTGAGGAATCAAGGCCCAAGTTGGCTGCACCCTTTTGGTACTGACCAATTGGGTAGAGATACTTTTGCTCGAATGATTGCAGGTGGCAGAACATCCATAGCCGTCGGCTTGACCGCGATGGCATTGGCATTAATATTAGGTACGCTGATCGGCGTTCTTGCGGGGTACTTTAAGCGCCTAGACGGAGTCCTGATGCGGTTTACAGATCTCTTTTTGTCTTTACCGCTTCTACCTTTGCTCTTGCTAATGATGTTTCTTTTTCGTGAACAATTGACCGTAACGTTTGGCCCTGAGAGGGGTATGTTCATACTAATTGTAGTCTCAATTGGCATAACCAGTTGGATGCCCACGGCTAGAATAGTCCGCGGCGATGTGCTCGCCCTAAAGGAACGAGAGTTTGTGATAGCGGCAAAATCTATTGGAACTTCTGATCAAAAAATTATCCTAAGACATGTTTTACCTAACGTTTTGTCGCCAATTTTGGTTTCGGCGACTCTTGGTATAGCGAATGCAATTATTACGGAAAGTGCTTTGTCATTTCTAGGTTTGGGGTTTCCGCCAGATTTTCCAACGTGGGGACGCTTACTTAACGATGCTGTAGATTATCTCCAATTGCACCCAGAGAGGGTACTGTGGCCTGGTTTAGCTATATCTCTGACAGTATTAAGTATAAATTTTCTTGGAGACGGCTTGCGGGATGCACTTGATCCCAGAATCAGGGAAAGATCCAGTTAAAGCTAGCTCGAAAAGTGCAGCGATCTTTTTGAACTTTTACCTTTTTGTTAATCTATATTTTGTCTGCTGATCCTCGCTCGCGGTAAGGCGTATGAGAGAAATAGTCTCTATAGCATTTGGAGAAATGTGAAGGTGATGAGAATCCGCAAGCTAAGGCAACATTTATTACGGTCATATTAGTCTGTAATAGTAAATTTCGAGATTTCTGAAGTCGTAGCTCCATGTAATAACGTTTAGGAGATCTCTTTAGGTATCTTCTGAATAATCTTTCCAATTGCCGCGTAGAAATTCCAACCTCAACAGCCAACTCTGACGGTGTATATGGTTCCTCTAATGCTTCTTGCATTAGCTCCAAAACTGTGGATAGCTTTTGGTTTCTAATCCCTATTCTAGTGGGTATTGAAAGCCGCTGATCATCTTTTTCCGTTCTAATGGAAGTATGAATCATTTGGTCCGCCACGGAGTTTGCTAAGTCAGCGCCAAATTCTTTTCCAATTAAATGAAGCATTAAATCCGCTGAGGCCGTTCCACCGGCGGATGAAAAAACATTTCCGTCTACAACATATATAGATGATGTTAACGAGTGATCTGGGAAGTTTTCTAAAAATGAGTCCCTATTTTCCCAATGAATTGTACATTTTTTCCCTTTGAGCAAACCCGCATCGGCAAGTATTTGCGTAGCTGTACACAATCCTCCAATATTTAACCCTTTACGATACTCCCTTCTGAGCCAACTAAGGAGAGGTTTGGTAGAGTTTTTCTGTATATTAGTTCCCCCACAAATAACAATGGTATCATCTCGATGTGTTGTAATGCCTAAACTCGTTTTGCAGTTTACTACCGTTCCATTAGAGCATGTCACGTTTCCGCTCGTGATACCGATCGTTTCCCACATAAAAATCGTGTCTTTTCTCATTCTATTGGCTAACCTTAAAGGCTCAATAGCTGATGCGAACGCTATCAAGGAGAAGTCGTTTAACAGCACAAAAATATACTTTTTCAAATATTTTGATGACATTCTTGTTCAACTTTATAGTGGTATTAGATAACAAAGGTCTTCATGTAACACTGTTGAAGCGCATTACAAAAAAGGTCAACACAAAAAATGATATGGGACTGAGCAAAAATATTATAAATCAAAGGCTAGCGTTATTTTATAATGTATCTTATATGTTAGTTTTTGAATTAGGGAGTATTTAATGCAGAGGCAATGGAATAAATCAGACTGGCGGAATTTCCCGCGAATTCAAATGCCAACTTATGAGGATACTTCTGCGCTATCAAAAGTCGAAAAGAAACTTAATTCGTATCCACCATTAGTTTTTGCCGGGGAAGCACGAAGACTTAGAGAGCAACTTTCTGAGGTTGTTGAGGGTCGTGCTTTTTTACTGCAAGGAGGTGATTGCGCTGAGAGTTTTGATGAATTTAATGCCGACCTAATTAGGGATAGTTATAAAGTGCTTTTGCAAATGGCCGTTGTCCTCACTTTTGCTGGGAAATGCCCTGTGGTGAAGATTGGGCGTATGGCTGGACAATTCGCTAAGCCCAGGTCGTCAGATTATGAAATAGTAAATGGTGAAAAACTACCAGCGTACCGAGGGGATATCGTTAATGGTATCGAACCTACACAAAAATCCAGACAACCCGATCCTGCTCGAATGCTCCAAGCATACACTCAAGCGGCTGCCTCGATAAACTTACTCAGAGCTTTTTCTCAGGGAGGATATGCCGACATTAACAGAGTGCATTCTTGGACGTTGGAGAGCACTCTTGGAAACTCGGCGCACGGGAAATTCCGTTCGCTCGCTGATAAGATTTCTGAGTCTTTAGATTTTATGAATGCGGCAGGGTTGTCTTCAAGTGAGCATGAAGCGTTGCATAAGGTAGACTTCTATACTAGCCACGAAGCATTGTTATTAGAATATGAAGAAGCCCTCTGTCGAGTGGATAGCACCTCCGGTTTGCAAGTTGCCGGTTCAGGACATATGCTCTGGATTGGCGACCGGACAAGACAATTAGATGGCGCTCATGTAGAGTTTTGTTCTGGAGTAATAAATCCGATTGGTATAAAATGTGGTCCAAGTATCACGGAAGATGATTTAAGGTTTCTTATTGAAAAGTTAAACCCTAAAAATATCTCTGGTCGCATTACATTAATAACTAGGTTTGGATCATCAAATTCCTCAAACAATTTGCCGAAACTAATCAGGGCTGTGACTTCGGAGGGTTATAAGGTGTTGTGGTCCTGTGACCCCATGCATGGAAACACTGTTAAATCAGATAGTGGGTTTAAGACCAGACCATTCGAAAAGGTCCTGACTGAGGTGCAAGAATTTTTCCAAATTCATAATTCTGAAGGAACTTATCCGGGAGGAATTCATATCGAGATGACAGGAAAGGATGTTACCGAATGTACTGGTGGAGTGCAGGAAATTGCGGATGAAGACTTGTCTTTACGTTATCATACGGCATGCGATCCCCGATTGAATGCAAGTCAATCCTTGGAGCTAGCATTTATGGTTGCTAAGGAGCTTCAAGAAAAGAAAATTAGAAACACTAGAACAGAATAATCCGGAGGCACTTTTTGTCAGTCGTGGTTTAAAAAAATTATTGGGAAAAAACAATGATGACGGATAGTAAATCAAGACAGGGAATGTTAATCATAATTTCTTCCCCGTCCGGTGCCGGAAAAACAAGCGTTTCCAAAAAAATTCTTGAACGAGATCATCATATTACCTTTTCGGTCTCCGCAACTACAAGAAAACCAAGAAGCGGAGAAATAAATGGACAGGAGTATTTTTTTATATCTCAAAGAAAGTTTCAGGAGATGGTTTCGGATAACGAATTTTTAGAGTATGCAGAGGTTTTTGGCAACAGTTATGGTACGCCCCGAAAGTCAGTTGAGAATGCGTTGCAGAGTGGGAAAGATGTTCTGTTTGATGTTGACTGGCAAGGTGGACTAAATCTCAGAAGATCAAATTTAAAGAAGTTTGTGGTTTCTATTTTCATTCTTCCTCCCTCTATAAAGGAACTTAACAATAGGCTTGTCTCTAGAGGACAGGACAGTAATGAGATTGTTCGAGCTCGAATGCTGGAGGCGAAGGATGAAATAAGTCACTGGCGGGAGTACGATTATGTTTTAGTAAATGATAATCTTGATCAGGTTCATGCGGATATTAACTCAATTATTCGGGCAGAGAGATTGAAGCGTACGAGGCAAAATTCTTTAAACGTATTCGTCAGTTCTTTGAATAGTGAGTTCAAGGAGAATTTTTGATGAGCGTCTATTCGTTGGAATCAGAGCACCCAAAGTTGCCCGAAAATAAAAGCTACTGGATTGCAGAAACTGCTCAAGTCATTGGTCAAATTTCACTCGATGATGATGTATCAATCTGGTTTGGTGCTGTTTTAAGGGGAGACAATGAATTAATTGAAGTAGGAAAGGGAACTAACATTCAAGAAAACTGTATACTTCATACCGACGCTGGATTTCCATTGACGGTTGGCGCAAACTGTACCGTTGGTCATGGCGCCATTCTACATGGGTGCTCAATTGGAAATAATTGTATTATTGGGATGGGCGCAATTATATTAAACGGTGCTATTATTGGAGATAATACTATCGTGGGGGCGGGATCTCTTGTTACGGAAGGAAAAAAATATGATGGTGGAAAATGCCTGATTTTAGGCTCTCCAGCCAAAGTAATGCGGGACCTAACTTTAAATGAACGGACAGGGATAACTGTTTCGGCCAGGGAGTACCAGAATAGGGCCAAGGTTTTTAGAGATAGAATAAAAAGAACAGAATGAAGTCTCAGACTTTGTTGTCAAAGTGACAGTTTACTTCTGTCATATATAGACCAGTGTTAGCGTAAGAAGGTAAGAAATGGTGACTGAAATTACTAGCCGTTTTGAAGTGAGGCTGGCAAAAAGCAAAGAGGAAATTATTCAAGCTCAAAAGCTTCGTTATGAAGTTTTTGTTCGTGAGTTTGGTGCGAAGGTATCAGGCTCCAACAAAAGGTTGAAATTGGATAGCGATCAGTTTGATCAGTTCTGTGAGCATTTAATACTAGTTGATAAAGAATTTTCTGATGGTGACTCTAGAATGCCAGTTGTCGGTACTATCCGCCTACTAGAGGCTGAGGTTGCAAAAAAGAATAGAGGGTTTTACTCAGCTAGTGAATACAATTTAACCCGCATATATGAAATGGAGAAAAGATCATTAGAAATCGGAAGAGCTTGTATTTATCAAGCGTACAGGAAAAACATAGCATTAATGATGCTATGGAAGGGTCTAGCAGATTTTGTAATTAAGCGAGAAATCAAGGTGCTTTTTGGAGTGGCATCTTTTCATGGGGTTAATCCTTCTACGTACAGCTCCGCGCTAAGCCTACTATACCATAGATACAGGGCTCCAGATAACTTAAAGTTTAGAGCTCTACCCAGCGGTTACTTGGACATGAACATTATTCCGGATAATAAGATTGAGGTTGGAAGAGCTATGTTGCAAATGCCTAATCTAATAAAAGCGTATCTCCGATTAGGTGGGAAAGTAGCTGAGGGAGGTTTTATTGATAGTATTTTTAATACGATTGATATCGGGGTAATAATTGATACCGACAAAATGACGACCAAATATAGAGAGTTTTATGAGCGAGGTGTACAAGGTAAAAAGAAGGTAAGTGGTTCGTGAGCTGCCCTAGGATAACTCCAAAGCTGCTTTATATAGTTGCAGTTATAAAGCTTATATCTTTTTTTTTCATCACTTTGGCTTTGCTGCCTCCATATCTGATTGGCAAACTACTGCGCTCACTTATTCCTTCGTTTAAATTTGATTTCACAGTTAGGAGATTGTGGTCTCTGATTGGTTTAGCGTTTTGTGGTCTCAAAGTTTCTGTTGTTGGAGAAAGCTTTGCCAAAGCTGATGTATATGTTTCAAATCATGTGTCATGGCTCGATATACTGGTAATACAAACTTTGTTAGACGTGGTGTTCGTTGCTAAATCTGAAGTTAAATCATGGCCTGGCTTTGGCTTTTTGGCGAAGATTGCTGATACTGTTTTTATCGATCGTCGAGTGATGGCTGCTAAAAGCCAGCAGAAAGAAATGGCTAGCCATCTATCTTTAAAAAAAACACTTTACTTTTTTCCAGAAGGTACAAGTAGTAATGGTTTAAGCGTTCTACCTTTTAAATCTTCTCTATTTGAGTCTATGACTCGGATAGAAGCACACAATGCGAACGCTATTATGATTTGTCCAATTACGCTAAAATACCACCAGCCGACTGGTCGGTCGCAAGATTTTTTCGGATGGTGGGGTGACATGTCTTTGGCCACGAATATAGTTCGGGTAGTTGCTTTTGGCGCATCAGGCCGACTTGAAGTTATTTTCCACCGTACGTTTGATGCGACGTTGATAGGAGATCGAAAAAAAATTGCTAACCTTTCTGAGCTTATGGTCAGAGAGGGTTTAAATGATATAGCGTCTGCGACCACTATAAAAAATCTGGTTCTCAGAAAGAAAGATAAGTCCTAGTGTTTATGATTGTAGAACATACCGGGCGCAATATAGCTATGCAGTACTAATTTTCGGTGTTTACTCGTGTACGAATGTCATAACAGAGGGGACTGGGAAAGGATCCGAGTGACTATCATTTATTTATAAATTTGACTTACTTCTAATAACAAATTGAACAAACCCTTTGGAGCGCTACAGGCTCCAGTACCTCTTTAGAGTATATACTTGCAATATTTTACTTTAGTTGCTTTTCTTTAAAGCTCAAAAAAACAACTCCTTAAACCCGTTTTACCAGAAGAGCTATCCAAATGACTTTAGCAAATTGCTTCCATAATATGTTGCTTCGTTACCAAGCTCCTCTTCAATGCGGATTAACTGATTATATTTAGCTGTCCGGTCGGTTCTGCTAATTGAACCGGTTTTTATCTGTCCGCACTCCATTGCCACCGCTAGATCGGCAATAAAAGTATCCTCAGTTTCCCCTGAGCGGTGCGATACTACACAGGAATATTGATTGGATTTGGCATGTTCTATGGTACGGATAGTTTCCGTAAGCGTGCCAATCTGATTAAGCTTGATAAGAATTGAATTTGCAACTCGCTTTTGAAAGCCCTCGGAAAGTCTCTGCTCATTTGTCACAAAGAGGTCATCGCCTACCAATTGGCACCTGTTCCCAATCTCAAGTGTTAAATCATGCCATCCTTGCCAGTCGTCCTCTGCCATTCCATCTTCAATTGAGAGTATAGGATATTGCTCCACAAGCTCTACCAGGAACCTTATATTTTTTTCTTGGTCAAGAATTAGGTTTTCGCCGCGTAGGTAGTATTTATCGTTACTAAAATATTCTGTTGCGGCGCAATCCAAAGCGAAGAAAATGTCTTGGCCTACTTTTAGTCCAGCTCTATCAATTGACATTGATAGAAGATCTAGAGCCTCTTTAGTAGATCTGAGATTGGGTGCAAATCCGCCCTCGTCTCCAACCGAAGTAATGTGTCCTAGTTTGCTTAATTCTAATTTAAGAGCGTGATAAGTCTCTGCACCCATCTTACAAGCCTCTCTTATCGAGGACGCAGAGACGGGCATTATCATGAATTCTTGCAAATCGATAGAGTTATCAGCGTGTTTGCCACCATTTATTATATTTAGCATAGGAACCGGTAACAACTTGGCCATTCCTCCTGATAAATTCTTAAACAAGGACAGTTTGTTGTCGTGAGCTGCGGCTTTAGCAATAGATAGTGATGCACCTAAAAGTGCATTCGCTCCGAGTCGAGATTTATTGTTTGTTCCGTCAAGTTTAATTAAAGACTCATCGAGCTCGCTTTGATCATGACAGTTTTTACCCACGATTAAAGATTGAATTTCGGTGTTAATGTTGTTTACTGCCTTTAGAGTGCCTTTACCGTTATAACGCTTAGGATCCCCATCTCTTAGTTCAATCGCCTCATAAGCTCCCGTGGAAGCACCAGAAGGAATAGAAGCTCTTCCAATTACCCCGCTATCTAAAGCCGTTTCTACCTCTACCGTCGGTACACCTCGGCTATCCAGGATTTCCCTAGCTTTCACTGATACTATTTTACTCATTTGATTCCCTAATCATTATTCATTCCTCGTGACCTTTTTCTTACCGTATAACTCCAACCTATGTCCAAGGAGCTGGAAATTAAGACGCTTCGCAATTTTTTCTTGTAAAACTTCTATCTCAGGATCCACGAATTCGATTACTTCTCCAGTTTGAATGTCTATCAAATGATCATGGTGCTCTCGCTCCGCATCTTCATACCGAGCACGTCCATCCCTAAAATCGTGTTTTTCCAGAATTCCAGCCTCCTCAAAAAGCTTGACAGTCCTATAGACGGTAGCAATAGAGATTGCGGGGTCGATCAAAACTGCCCTTGAATAAAGTTCCTCAACGTGAGGGTGGTCAGATGCAGTTTGTAGGACCTGAGCAATTATTCTTCGTTGTTCCGTCATTCGGAGCCCAGCTATTTCACACCGTTCCTCTATGGTTCCTAGTTTCATACTTGTTTTCCCAAGTTATTCTTTTTGCTAAAAATTCCTCAAAGCGCTTACTTCAGAGACTTTTTATCACTTATCTTTATTTTTTCCCACAAATTGTTTAGCTCGGTTAGATCCGCTTGCAAGATATTAGTTCCATCACGCTTTAATAACTCCTCTATTTTGATCATGCGTTGGAGGAATTTGTCATTTGAGCGTCTCAATGCAGTTTCTGGGTCTATGTTGGCGAACCTACCTAAATTTACTACTGAAAACAATATGTCCCCAAATTCCTCTAGCTGCGCCTTATGATCTTTTATTTCTCCAGCTTCCAAATACTCCGAAATTTCTTCATATATTTTTTCTATAATGGGACCTTCGCTGTTCCAATCAAAATTTGCTTGAGATGCCTTTTTCTGAATCATTAGCGCTCGGGTGAGCGCAGGCAAACTAATGGGGATGCTGTTCAATTCAGTCTTCATCTGCTCTTCAGTTTTAATGTTTTTCTCCTGTCGTTTAATCTCCTCCCATTGCGACTTTACCTGATCAACATCATCGATTGTAGGGCCGCCAAAAACATGTGGATGCCTCAAAACCATTTTCGATACAACACGATTTATGACATCTTTGAATGTAAACAAGTTTTTTTCAGCGGCGATTTCCGAATGAAACAAAATGTTAAACAGTAAATCCCCAAGTTCTTCACAAAGCCCTGACATAGAATCTTTTTCTGCACTGTCGGCTACCTCATAGGCCTCTTCAATCGTATATTTTGCTAAACTTTTGTTTGTTTGCTTTTTATCCCAAGGGCATCCTTTTTTGTCATCTCTTAACCTTCGTATCAACTCGATGACTTGCTCGATGCCTATGGAGCTATCAAAAATAAAGCTTTCGGATGTTTCTGTATTTTGCTGTTTTTGGTTCTCGTTTCTTCTCGTCATGTGCTTGTAATCTCTCAATTTAAATTGCTGTTAGTTCCAGCAAGTAATAATCTATCCTTGTAAAGTTATTGCTAGTTAGGTGCAAAAAATTTTGGACTCAAGTTCTTACCAATAAATTTCTTAAACTATGAAAATGATATGTGTCGGAATAATCAGGTGGGTGTATTATTTGTATCGAGGGAAAAATTTCAAAAATTCCTTTAATGGCTATCTCCAACTGGAGCCGAGCAAGTTGAGCCCCGAGACAAAAATGTACCCCTGCTCCCAAAGATAAATTGGCTTTGCGCTTAATCAGGGGGTTGAAAGTTTCTGGAGACACAAAGTGTTGTGGATCTCGGTTAGCTGCCGCCAATAATAACCCAATTTGTTCGCCTTTCTTAATCGTATAGTCGTGGATTTTCCTTTCCCTAGTAGAATAACGTTTAAAGAGGTGTAGAGGTGTCGAATAGCGTAGAACCTCTTCCACAACTCGTTTGGAGTTTTTGATGATAATTCGATGTTCATAACCTGACTCGATGAGTGCTTTTATTCCATTGCTGATGGTGTGGACCGTTGCCTCGTGGCCAGCATTCAGCAAAAGTATTATTGTTGAAACTAACTCCTTTTCCGATAATCTCTCGCCTTTTACTTCCGCTGAGAGTAAATGGGATATTACATCGTCCGACGTTTTTTTTCGACGTTTTTCGATTAAGCTCTTAATATATTTCGTGAATGCAATGGTAGCTTTCAATGCCGTTTCCTCTATTTGCTTAGTTCGGTATGACTGGTACATCGCTACCATGGAGTTTGACCATGTCACGAGTTGTGGTGCCATTTCCTCTGGAACACCTAACAACTTTGAAATAACTAACACTGGAAATTTTTTACTAAATTCTTGCGTTAGATCAAATTGCCCTTTTTTTATTAGCCTTAAACTATCATAGCATAATTCACTAATTTTAGGTTCAAACCGTTTGAGATTTGCTTTCCCAAAGTCAGCCAACACGGCGGATTTCAATCTAGTGTGAGTAGGTGGCTCTCTTTCTAGCATTGAATTGGACTCATTCTCGTAAAATGGAAACATTTTTTTTGGCACTTGATAAAAAAAACCGTTGAGAGGTTCTCTTACAAAACTTCGGTCCCTTAAAATCTCGTTCACAAGAGAATAATCACCTGTTACCTTTAAGTCCAAATCACGCCACTTAATTAATAGACCACGTGACCTCACTTTCTTATAAAAATCAAACGGGTTTTGTAGAAAATCTTTACTGCGGGGAGATTGTTTTATTTCTGCCGTTTTCATCTATAAAATTAACCAAGTCTTTTGTTAATCCGCTCCCTTGTAGGGTGCTACGTACTGCAATGCCATATCCCATGGAAAGAAAATCCAAGTATCTTGGCTTACCTCGGTGATAAACGAGTCAACCATCGGTCGACCCTTTGGCTTAGCATAAACAGTGGCGTAATGAGCTTCCGGGTAAGTTTTTTTGACGATTTCCAATGTTCGACCACTATCTACTAAGTCATCAATTATCAATATTCCTTTCCCTTTCTTCACAAGAGATGCTTTTGGTGATTTTAAAACTTTTGCTTCCGATTGGGCTTGATGATCATAAGACTTCACACTGATTGTATCCACAATTCTAATGTCGAGCTCGCGCGCTATTATCATTGCTGGAACCATACCGCCTCGTGTTACTGCAAGGACTGCGGACCATTCACCGTCATAAGGTCCCTTTTTTTCCAGTCGCCAAGCTAGCGCTCGTGAGTCCCTATGAATTTGGTCCCATGATATATGATATCCTTTTTCGTGGGGTAACCTCTCCATTTTTGGTATGCCTAATTCCAATTCAACGCTCCATTCCTCTTTTGCTAACAACGTCGATGTCGGGTGCGTCCTCTGCCTTCATACCGACCACGTTGTAACCGGCATCTACGTGTAAATTCTCACCAGTAACGCCTGATGATAAATCTGATAATAGATATAGAGCAGAGTTTCCTACTTCTTCTTGGGTCACGTTTCGTCTTAAGGGTGAATTAAGTTCGTTCCACTTCATAATGTAACGAAAATCTCCTATGCCTGAAGATGCTAGAGTTTTTACAGTTCCTGCTGACAAAGAGTTCACTCTAATGTTCTTTGGTCCTAAATCCATCGCCATGTATTTCACGGAAGCCTCAAGCGCTGCTTTTGCTACCCCCATAACATTATAGTGCGGTAATACTTTTTCTGATCCATAGTAGGTTAAAGTTAACAGCGACCCTCCTTTTTTCATTATTTTTTCAGCTCTTTGAGCAACTGCCGTGAAAGAGTAAGCAGATATTTTCATCGTCAGTTCAAAATTACTAAATGAAGTATCAACATATCTCCCTCTTAACTCATTCTTATCGGAAAAGCCGATTGCGTGAACAAGAAAGTCCAAATTTTCCCAATCTCGACTTATCTTTTTGAAAGCATTGTCGATAGACGACATATTACCAACATCACACTCAAATATCATTTTTGAGCCTATTGTTTCCGCTAGAGGTATAACTCTCTTTTTTAACGCTTCACCTTGATAGGTGAAAGCTAGTTCAGCACCTGCGTCAGCGCAAGACCTGGCAATCCCCCAGGCTAGCGAACGATCATTTGCTACGCCCATAATTAATCCGCGCTTACCGTCTAATAAATTTCTCATTGCTTTATTGCCTTTGATGCATCTGCTATTTCTTTTGGGTTATTAATACCATATGGTGCTATTAATAATAAAGCATAATTTTTTTTTGTTTTGTAGAGGGTATCGATGAAAAACTACAGTGCCGAGCATATGTTCAAAGGTGAAAGAAATCCTTTTAAGGTTTTTCTCAACTGGTTGGACGAAGCATCGCGGATGGAACTTAATGATCCAGATGCCATAGCTCTAGCGACGGTTGATCAGTCTGGATTACCAAATGTAAGAATGGTTTTGTTAAGGAAAATAGAGAGAGATTCCTTCATTTTCTTCACCAATTATGGGTCAAAGAAGAGCAATGAGCTTAAATCTGGCAAAGCCGCCTTTGTTTGCCACTGGAAAAGTATCAGGCGTCAAGTTCGTGTGCGGGGGGTGATTGAGAAAGAGGACACAGTGATAGCTGATGATTATTTTGCGAGTAGGTCCGAGGGTTCAAAATTAGGAGCATGGGCATCAAAGCAAAGTGCCATTCTAGAGGACAAGCAACTGCTTTTTGATCGTATTGAGTCCATAAAAGAAAAATATGGGGCAGCCCCCCCAAGACCCAAGTTTTGGGGGGGCTTTCGACTTAAGCCGTTAGAAATCGAATTTTGGCAGGATGGCGAACATAGGTTGCATGATCGTTTCTTATGGAGGCGAAAAGAGTTGAGTGAAGCTTGGATAATTAGCCGCTTGTACCCGTGATTCCCTTGATAACGCGAGGACGTTTTCTCGAATATGTTTGCTCTAAAATAGTTTTCTTCCTATACTACAGGAAAGTAAGTCCAAAGGAGCACTCAAGGTATTATGCTTAAAGGCCATGTTAAATGGTTCGACACGTCTAAAGGTTATGGATTCCTCGTTGTGGATGACGACTCGGGAGACATATTACTTCATGCGAATGTCTTGCGTAACTTTGGGCGTGGCTCTGTCACTGAGGGGACTCTAATAGAATTTGAGGTTCAAGAGACTGAAAGAGGTCGACAAGTTTCGGAAATAATCGATATTGGATCTCCAACAGAGGGAAGCGAAGAAAGCCTAAATCCAGACTTTGTTGTACCTAGTGTTGAAGGAATCGAGATGGTTCCTGCTAGAGTAAAATGGTTTGATAAATCCAAAGGTTTTGGATTTGCCAACATGTTCCGGTCCAATACTGATATTTTCCTTCATATGGAAATTCTTCGGCAGAGTGGGTTCTCAGACCTGCAGTCTGGGGAGGCAATTGTAATTCAGATAGTAGACGGTCCTCGGGGCAAAATGGCGGGAGCTATTTATGCATGGGACGAACCTAGTATACTGGCTTGACTTCGCTGCTGTCCCAAAAATTATCCATGCTGTGCGCATTCCTTGTTTTCTCAGCCAGCTCAAACGCGGCGGCTGAGTCATGCAAAGAGGGTTTTTTAGAAATCAAATATGGCAGTAGTACTGTCATTATAAATGTCGAGATTGCTGATACTCCAAAAAAAAGGCATTTGGGTTTGATGCATCGAGAAAAGCTAGCTTTAGAATCCGGGATGTTATTTATTTACGATAAACCTTCTAATGCGAAATTCTGGATGAAGAATACAGTTATTCCGCTCGATATAGCCTTCGCAGACGCGCAAGGGCTGGTCAAGTTTGTGAAATACTTGGCACTCCCTAATGATTTGTCAATAATTGAGGGTGGCGATAATATCAAGTATGTCGTCGAGGTTGAAGCTGGGACAGCAAAAGGTCTGAACTTGTCAAAAGGAGCTATTTTGAGAAGCAATCGGTTTGGATCGGATGTACTTTGGCCTTGCTAAATTAGAATTAGTTGGTGAGTTTGTTCTTTGGTCAAAAAAACCTTTTTTGTGCGGTAGAAATCCTGTACTTTTGGTCGCATGCCGTGGCTACTAACTAGTCTAGTATGGCGGAAAGAAAGTATGATGATGAGATCCAAAGTTGGTTATTTTAATTGAAAACTAAGAGTTTATTCTTTTTGTACTCCGAAAGTAAAATGCATCTTTTTGAGACCAATCTTTTCTTTTAAATTATTTTTTTATCAGATGTTAACCGTCCCCTTGAAAAAAAATATAAAAGTAACAGCTTTCTCTTAATATGTGAAAAAAAGGAAATGTAATGAGAAAGAATATAGTAGAATTTGCAAAGGTGATAAGCTTAATTTCGGTGTTGGCCGCTCCTTCCACAGGCCTTTCGGCAGGTAGTATGTCTTCAACTTATTCTTCCGACGGAACAAAAAAAGAAAATGATGCATATAGTATGTCATCGAGTGGTCGTTTTGGCGAGGCAGAGGTACTAATAAATCAGAAAAACTTTGATAAGGCTTATTTAGTGCTTTCAAAGCTTTCAATAGTCGGTAAGGATGAGGCTGACCGACAAAATTTGTTGGGCTTTACAGCTAGGAAGAACGGTCGTCTTGAAACAGCGAAGGAGCACTATAAAAACGCTCTTACACTTAATCCAAAACATAGAGGTGCTTTAGAATATCAGGGCGAGTTATTTTTAATGCTTGGCAAGATTGAAGAAGCAAAATTAAATCTGGAGCAGTTAAAAGAGCAATGCTGGTTGAGTTGTATAGAATTAACAAAGCTTCAGAAGGCGATTGATAAGTATTAGAATCCTGTTTGGTTTTGCTATGTCTTTTTTTAGGTGAAGGCGATGTGTGATACATTTGTGGACAAACAAATTACAAAAGATTTTGGGTTTGGGACCCAGATAAGAAGATCACCGTATTTCAAATCTACTCTAAAATGGGGTGCGGTAGGATTTTCTGTTTATAATCACATGTACATTCCACGAGATTTTGGCGATCCAAGACAAAATTTTTGGAATCTAGTTAATTCGGCGATCTTATGTGATGTAGCGGTTGAAAGACAGGTAGAAATAACCGGCCCAGATGCGGCCAAGTTTACTCAGCTATTGACAGGGCGTAATTTAGAAAAATGCGAAGTTGGACAATGTAAATATGTTTTGATAACCAATGCTGCTGGAGGTTTGTTAAATGACCCAGTTCTATTAAAGTTGGGTGAGAACCATTTCTGGCTCTCGTTGTCCGACAGTGATATCATACTTTGGGCGCAAGGCGTACAAGTTAATAGTGACCTTAAAGTTTCTATTGTTGAACCTGATGTGTCTCCTCTCCAGTTGCAAGGACCTAACTCTCTGAAAATTATGAAAGCACTCTTCGGCGAGAGAATTTCAAATTTAAAATATTATAGGTTTTTTGAAACTGAGCTTGACGGTATCCCATTAGTGGTGGCCCGAACTGGGTGGTCGAGTGAACTGGGCTATGAGTTTTTTCTACGGGATAGTAGTAAGGGAGATGCTCTCTGGGAAAGAGTAATGGGAGCAGGAGCCCAATATGATTTAAAGGCTGGTCACACCTCAACAATCAGGCGGGTTGAGGCGGCGATGTTATCGTATCATGCTGATGCTGATATTAACACTAATCCTTTCGAGTTAGGTTTAGATAGATTAATAGATTTAGAAATGGAGGCCGAGTTTATAGGGAAAAGAGCATTAATAAAAATTGCTGAAAGAGGCGTGCATAGAAAACAAGTAGGTGTGATTTTGGATGGAGCACCAATTGACAACCCTAATTCTGTCCACTGGTCTATAGAAGGCTCAGACGGTGAAATTATTGGAAAAATCACCTCTGCAATCTATTCGCCGCGCTTGGAAAAAAATATTGCTTTAGGAATTATTCAAATAGGCGAAAGTAAAATAGGCAATGAAATCTTGGTTAATGCTTGTCATGGGCGATTGAAAGGAAAAATAGTACAAAAGCCCTTTTTTGATCCACAAAAGTTGATTGCGAGGAGATGAAACAATACCCAACTAAGTTTTGCATCGGTGATAATAATACCGAGGTTTGTATGGCAAAAAATCCCGGTGATGCACAATTTTAAAAATGGTGCAAAAAATAAAAAACTCATTAGCCTTTTTGGGAGCTGACATAAGAGTACACATAATGATATGCGTATAATGGCGAATTATCATAAAAAGTTGTGTAACTTGTTATAAATGTATTAATGACAAAAGCTAGCGAGAATAAACCGTTTAGTCGAACAAGGGAGAACCAAATGTATTCAGAAAGAATTCAGATGCTTATAAACGGCCAGTGGCGCGATGGTAGTGAAGGAAATAGCCAACCATTGATAAATCCAGCTACTGAGGAAGTGTTAGCACATGTGCCTCATGCGTCCGAAGCGGACCTTGAGGAAGCAATACAGGCTAGTGACGAAGGCTTTAAAGTTTGGCGAGATTTCACCCCTGTTGCCCGCCAGCATATTATGGAGAAGGCGGCCCGTCTCATGGAAGAGAGGATAGACGATATTTCGAAGACTCTTACCTTGGAAATGGGAAAGCCTATAAACGAAGCGAAAATAGAAATGGGTTTCGTTATCGATGTCACGCGTTGGTACGGCGAGGAGGGTAAGCGGGCTTACGGACGTTTGATCCCTGCGCGGGTGCCTGGTGCACGCCAAATGGTGATCAAAGAACCTGTTGGACCATCGTGTGCTTTTGTTGCTTGGAATTTTCCTGGAACAAATGTGATACGTAAAGTTGCGGGTGCTCTTGCAGCTGGTTGCTCCATGCTTATAAAGCCGAGCGAGGAAACACCAGGAACTGCGGTGGCTATTGCTCGGTGTTTCCAAGAAGCAGGCTTGCCAAACGGTGCATTAAATGTGGTCTTTGGAATTCCTGACAATGTATCGAGGAAAGTTTTAGGGTCTTGGATCCCACGGAAGATGTCCTTCACTGGTTCAATTCCTGTCGGCAAGCACCTTCAAAAACTTGCAGCGGACACCATGAAACGATGCACAATGGAACTAGGTGGTCACTCGCCGGTTATTGTGTTTGACGATGCGGACATTGAAAATGCTTTAAATATCACCGCAGGTTTTAAGTTTCGTAATGCGGGTCAAGTTTGCATTTCTCCAACTCGTTTTTATGTACAGGACAAGGCTTATAAATCTTTTGTTGATGGTTTTACTGACCGAGCTCAAGCGATCAAAGTCGGAAACGGTATCGAAGACGGTATACAAATGGGCCCTCTAATTGATGCTAGACGTCTTCCAATAATGGAGGATTTTGTGTCGGATGCGAAAGATCGGGGAGCAGTTTTAACCACTGGTGGGGAGCGAATTGGAAATCAGGGTTACTTCTTTGCCCCTACTGTTCTGTCAGATGTCCCTAACAATTCCAAGATAATGAATGAGGAGCCTTTTGGACCAATAGCGCCAATATCGCATTTTAACACTTTTGAAGAAGTAGTCGAAAGTGCAAATTCCCTTCCGTTCGGTCTCGCGTCATATGTCTTTACGTCAAATGGCGCTACAGCGGCAAAGATTGGTCAGGCCTTGGACACAGGCCTAGTTGGCATTAATCATCCAATGATTTCTACGCCAGAAACACCATTTGGTGGTGTAAGGGAGTCAGGTTACGGATCGGAGGGAGGAATAGAGGGCCTTGATGCTTTTTTGAGGACTAAATTCGTGACCGAGGTCGGCGTCTAATTTTTTTGTTAATTCTTAAAAGAAATAGTTTCTACGAGTCTTCTCATTGACACAAATGGTTAAAGGTAGACTATCAACTGTCAGAAAAGTCCCCTTACTGCGGCAAGCTTGGCCATGGCAGACATCACCTCCTTACCGCTGATGAGGATAGCTAAAGATTCGACAAATGTTCATCTATTCTTTTTGCAACAAGTTCACTTACTCGAAGGTTGGATTCTCTAGTAACGCCTGCAATGTGAGGTGTCAGAATTATATTTGGCAAACCTTTGAAATGATTTGCTAGTTCTACATTTAATGGCTCCTTACTGAATACATCCAATGCAGCTCCCAGTATTCTACCCTCTTTTATTGCGAAAGCGAGCTCCTGCTCATTAACTATGCCACCTCTCGCCGAGTTTATGAGAACTGACGATCGTTTTACGAGCCTAAGTCTTTTTTTGTCGATCAAATTTCTGGTTTCCGTAGTCAAAGGCACATGAAGACTGATCACATCTGACACTGTAAGAAGTTTATCTAAACTGACTTTCTGTGTATCTTCCCAAACCTTTGCGTCAGATGAGAGATAAGGATCATAGGCCACTACTTCCATGCCAAGTGCTGTTGCCAAGGTTCTAAGCCGCTGAGCGATTTGTCCAAATCCAATTAAACCTATTATTTTGCCACAAAGTTCTAACCCTGAACTTTCTTGTCTGGGCCATTGTCCTGAAAGTATTTCACTATTCTTATTAAAGGCTCCCCTAAATAAAACCATCGCGGTACAAATCACATATTCGGCAACGCTCCTCGCGTTGGCTCCAGTAGCTGGGTAAACTGCAATTTTTCTATCTTTGCAGGCTTTTGTATCTATGTTGTCTAGTCCAACTCCGAGACGGCCTACACACAGTAAATTGGGGGCAAATTCAATTAACTCTCTTGTAACCAGTGTTTTGTTTCTGACAATAATTGCCTGAGAGTCTTTAATTAGACGCGTAATTTGCTTCTGATTGTTTACTAAAGAGGGGTCATAAATGACCTCGTATCGGTTTTCTAATTTTTGAACTGATAGCTCGTCCATAAACTCGGTAATTAAAATCATATTTTAATCCACTTACAAATATAAAACTGGTAAATTTAGCTGACTGGCAAGCTCCGAAAGTATTTTTACGTGATTTCCATAAGTAAGTGCGACATGATGTTCTAGCCCGGAAGAAATGATAGCTTCTAGCACGCTTTTTGAGCCATTTCTGAATCGAACAACGCCTGATGTTCCAGTGAAGGGGAGGTCTTTTTTTAGAATATTTCCTGACGAAATCACCATTTTGTGTTCATTGAAAGATTGCGAAAGCCGCATAATTGTTATTTCTCCAGCTTTAAGAGGGAACTCAAATAAGAGTGGTGCTTTTCGATTGGTATGAATCGTAGCGCGAGGTATAAAGTTTGGATCACACATCGATAATGGAGCTTGCCCACAGTGCCAGAAAACCCCTGTGTTGTCCGAAATATCTATATCAACTATGTCCGTTAGAAAAACTGCCTGTTTTGAAACCTCTTGAAGTATTAGTTGAGAAACCGCCCCATAAACATCAGCCTCGCACGCACATGGTACTTTATTATCTCCCATCATAGAGACTGGCCCACAAATGGCTCCTCCGAATTTTGTGAACATTTCGGGCCAGCATCTTATTGCAAAAGCGTCGTATTTTCCAACTTCCTGAAGTTTCTGCAACGATCCTTTCAAGCGCAACGATTTCTTTAGTTCTTCTTGATTTACGTTTTTCAGTTCGGAAATTTTACCTCCTAGAAAATTGAAAATTTCCTTTACTTGATCTGGTGAAATGTCTTTTGCTTTGATAAATAAGTCATCTAGTTCTAGTTCATCAACTTCAACCCCGCATAATTTAGTGAGCTTTTTCTGATTGTAGTCACAAGTATAAAATCCGTCTGGAGCGGCACCTATCTTACAAACTTTCTTTGTTAGTATCTTTTCCTTTATCGACTTTGCCGTTACAGAAGTAAGCTGTGGTATTTGAGGTTCGCTTTGGTTGACATTTTCGGGTTCTTTCGCAAAAAGTTTGTTGAATTGCAGTGCATGAATTAATTCTGGATCTTCATAAATCCAAGAAAATTTACGATTATTTAAGCACAAGGAGTGGGATGCTAAGTTCAAGCCACAAAATGCATTAAGTTTCAGCCTTCCGCTGAGGCGTGGCTCTGGGAAAGCCCAAATTCCCAAAGGCAGGCTAGATTTTTTTGCAATTTCAACCACAACTAAAGCATCGGTAAACGTGACTTGTACAATTAATAAAAATTCAATTGTTTGTGCGTTTAATTTCTCGAACTCCTTTAATGCTTCTGACTCGCTGAGCAATATCTGACAGCTTCCAAAAATTTCATGTTTAGTTTTGGATAGAAATTCTAAGCATTGATTGAGTTTTTCTTCTGCATAGGCAATATCGAATGTTGATCGACCTAAAGCAATTACCCCAATATTCATCGTCTGGTACTCTCCTTGTATAAGTGCCTAAAATCAGATGTTTGGTAGGAAAAAAGATTGCCTAGGCCCTCATAACACGCTTGCTTGTGCCAAGGTAGAGCTTTTTTGTTCGCAATCTTAGAAATTTCTGATAAATAGCCAGCCGAAGCACCTTTCAATTCGTTCTCGACTTGCATCCAGTCAGGGTAAAACGAAAAAGCATCTAGCCAAATAGCTCTACCTGCAAGAAAACCAGAGCACCCTGCCTGAAAGGCTAGCTCCAAAATTTTTTTAAAGTCAGCCTTACCAGCTCCCGCAGAAAGCATTACCCAAGGTCTCTGAGCAAGGCTCCCCATTTCTCTAAATAACACTATATCGTCGTCCGATGTCATATTGGCGCTTACAGGACTCTCCAACTTAAAAACGTCTACTCCGTATTCAGCTTTCGAAAATTCTTCAACTGATCTTAAGACATGTTCAGCTTTTTTATTTTTCATTTCGACATAGTCTTTATTTTGGTAAGTATCAGTGGAAAGAGGATAAACCAGCAACTCAAAAAGAAAAAGAATATCATGATTTGCGCACTGCTCACCTACACGTCGAACGTACTCCTGCTGCGCGTCTCGGATCTTTTTGGAAGCGTCTGGTCGATACCAAGCTAAAACCTTTACTGCATCGGCACCCATTCTTTTAATTTTTGCGACAGACCAATTATCTATATTCTTGGTAACTCTACCATTTTCCGTTTCTATAAAGGCTGAGTCTTCCAAGGTTACTACTAACCCTTTCCTAGGATCCATCAAATCCAAAGAGGCAGGAATTGCGAAGTGAGGGTCCAAAAGGAGAGCGCTACTTTGTTCTTGAAGACTCTTTACAAGCATCCTTTTAAATTTAGCGACTTCGTTCCATGGAGCTTCCTTTACTTTCAGATAATCTGCTATTGGTTTTTTTATCGGTGGTCGTTGATCAACCGCTACCATTTTGAAAATTCCATTGCTATCTGATAATCGCCTCATACCAATCAACTTACCTGGACTCAATTGCATTATTGATGCTCCCTTATAAACTCTTGTACCTGTTGACGGTTGGGGAAACTATCCCTACCACCAAATTTTTTACATTTTAGACTTGCAACGGAATTTGCGAATTTTACCGCTTCCAACTCTTTCTCACCTTCAGCTAAGCTGAGCGCAAAAGCTCCATGCCATACGTCTCCAGCTCCCAATGTCTCTTCAACTTCAACTTGTAGCGCTGGTATATTCTTAAGCTCATTATTATTTAGAATATATACTCCTCTTTCTCCATCCGTTACACAGACCCATGCCTCGGTAAACTTAGTGACTTGGCTCAAAGCTTTTTTTACATCCGTCTGTTTGGTAAAATGTCTCAATCCATGAAAAGAAAATGCTGCATGTGAAGCTAATTTTAACGCTTCAGCAGTTACAGTATCTTCAGCATCGAGGACTCCCGGTCGTTTAAAATTCTTAGCAATTTTAAGTGTTTCTATTGCCCCGGCATTCCATCGTGTGTCTACCAAATACGCTTTATGCTCTTCAATATTTCTTATCCAAGATGCATCATCTGGAAGGGTGCGATCACGAAAATTAACTATTTGTCTTTCTCCCTGACTATCTATGTAAACAGATGAAAAAGAGGAGCGGCAGTTTCTATATTCTTCAATATTTTCTGTTCGGACGCCTTCTTTGATTAACTGTTTTTTTATCATGCATCCAATATCATCCTTGCCTATCCTTGATACAAGCGTTGCCTCTCCCCCCAACTTTGATATAGCGACAGCAGCATTCGCTGCTACTCCTCCTCCTGATATAACAGCTTCTTCTGCTCTAAATTTTTCGGGCTCCTGAGGCATTTGTTCGAGCTTAAATATGAAGTCAATTACGGAGACCCCTGTGACCAGTACCTTTGACATTTAATCCACCGGGAGACCACTAGGAACTGCATTGGGTCTTCCTAAAGGTCTTTTATTCTTAGTTTTTCCGGTGAGTGTCGAAAGGAAGCTGACGATCGCCTCAATCTCATTTTCGGTCAAATTTGTAGGCTCAATATCGATTCTTGCTTTTTGTCTTTCTTGCTCCCTCTCATCAGAAAAAATAACAAAATCGATATCGTCCAACCATTCAGCTCTTGGAAGTCTTGCCATTTCTGGGTTCCATTTCTTTAACATTTCAAGCGGATTTACATGATGCCTTACTATACCCTCTAAGGTAGGGTAAGCCCCATTGTGCCCATACGGAGGAGTCAGCGTTACATTTCGGAGTGTTGGTGTTTTAAAGCTATACATATCTTCCAACCTATCGCTTTCAACCATCCTTCCGACGTCTCGAGTGCTCGGGTCAAACATTCGTGTTCTACCTGGGCCAAATTGGGGGATCGCTAATGAATAAAATTTTTGGTCCGTGAATAGACTTCCAGAATGGCACGATGAGCAACTCGCCTTTCCAAAAAACAACGTCATCCCTTTCTCTTGAGTCGGCGTCAGAGCGTGTGAGGCGCCATTTAGGTAATCATCAAAAGGAGAATCGAATGATGTCCACTCCAATATAATGAATGCAGATATGGCATTTGCTATATGGTTAATTTTGATATCTGAAGGCCTATCAATATCTTGGAAAGACTCAATAAAAAGATTTGTATATTCGGGCACACTACGAATTCGACTTTCAATTACGGGCCACACAGCATCTATTCTAGGGCGATCTTTTCCTACCTTTGATGCTAAACCGATTATTTCGTTTTCGCCAAAATTACCAGCCATTTCAAATTGCCTCGTTAAAGGGAATAGAGCCTGCACTGCTAGGATATTATTCAAACCTGAGGGCAGCATCTCTTCTGCTGGCGTATTAAAACCATTTCCATAAATGTTGGAAATACTTATCCTCCCGTCGTGTAAAAGAGTATGAATTTCTTTCGCCCCAAGATTCCAAAGACCAGAGGCATTTCGTGGTATCCTTTTTTTTATTCTAGTCTTACCCTGTCCTGCACTTCTACTCGTTCCTGTTCCGATACCTCCTTCGCCAATTCCCAAAGATAAACCGTCCGAACTGCCAAAATCATGGTGATGACAAGTGCCGCATGATATATTATTATTTCCTGACAAAATCTTATCATAAAACAGGAGTCTTCCCAATGCTGCTTGCTCTGGGTCTGCATAAAAAAAGCTAGCTTTTGTTAGGGGGGAAGGCAAGTTCTCTGCAAAAGAAACAGTATTTAATGTTGAAAATGAAACAAAAACAAGTAGAGGAAAAAGATGCTTAAATATGTAATTTTTTTTACCTTTTTGCCCACAATACTTTTTGCTGAAATCGAGAATGCTCGAGATTTGATGGAAGATGGGAAATTTGAGGAGGCGATGGAAGAGTTGCTTCCGGCTGCACGATCGGGCAATGCAGATGCTGAGGAGCTTATAGGGATAATGTATGCATTGGGACTTGGTGTTGAGCGGGATGATGTGAGAGCTTTTGACTGGTATTTGAGATCTTCGATGAAGGGACATCCTGGAGCCCAATCTGGTGTGGGTTGGTATTACGAAATAGGGAGGGGTATACCTGCCCCTGATCTTGTCAGAGCATATACTTGGTACGTTCTTTCTGCTATCGGAGGTGACCCCGACGCAGCAATCTCTCAAGACGAGGTGATCAAGAAAATGACCCCAGAGGAAATTGAAAAAGCACATTTGTTGATAAACGATTATAAGTCCTGGATCTATCCATTTCGTTGATGGGAGTGAATTTACAAATTATTCACTCCCAAAAATTTAGAAAACCAATTAGTTTAAATCTTTACTGTATGCGTCCGCCATTCCTGACTCGGCGTCTGCAACTGCAGAAGTAAGAGCATCAAAAACTTCGGATCCACCTTTCACATTTGATTTAAACCAGTCGTAAACTGGTGACGCAGCTTCCTTAAACATAGCTTTCTGATCCGGAGTAGGCACGTATAAATTACCACCACCAGCAACAAAGTCCTCATAGGCTTTAATAGACTTTCGCTTAGGTGAAGCGAAAGTAGCCTGTTGAAGAGCATAAAAGCCGTCTGTTACGACCTTTCTGAGGTTCTGTGGCATAGATCGATACTTTGCGTTGTTCATCCACCAAAGGGCTCCCATATAGGCATGGCCATCTAACGTTACATACTGCAGACCGGCATCAGGAAATTTCATGTTCATGATATCAGTAATACCATTTTTTGAACCTTCCACCACGCCAGTTTGGAAAGAAGTAAATAGTTCTGGCCAAGGAATAGGTGTGGGTGACGCGCCTAGAGCTTTGACCAATACCTGCGGAAGGTCCGCGACTACAGTTCTAATTTTAAGCCCTTCCATATCAGACGGCTCCGCAATCTGCCGTTTTGTGTTAGCAAAGTTGCGCCATCCTCCAGTGTTTCCAATCGTCATCAACCGAATTGTATCGCCTGAGTCCGATAATGCCATGTTACGGACGGTTCTAACAAAGTCACTTTTCATGACCTCTTCAGCGATTCTGTCGTCGGCCATCAAATAAGGCAAGTCCAGGACTTGCACATATGGGAATACACCTGCTGCTCCACCTGAAGTAGAAATGTAGATATCAATACTCCCGTCAGATACGCCTTGTAAACACTCTGCTCCTTTTGAGCATAGTTGGGTACCCACAAAAAGCTCTACAGAAATTGCGCCGTTTGAAGCAGACTCCACGTAATTCTTAAACACCACGGCTCCGTCATAGTCCTCATCCTGATCATTAGAATTCATGGTCATTCTTAAGTTAAAGTCTGCGGCCATAGCTGGAAGGGATATTCCCGCGACAACAGCTATCGTACAAAATCCTTTAAGTAATTTTTCAAAAAACAAAACATCCTCCCTAACGTTGTAAATTTCCCGAATATGATTAGATATGACAGTCTAAAAGCTATTATAAAAAAAATCAAACACTTAACACTCCTTATTTCGTAAATCCTGTAAGTAAGGGTATCGTCATCGATAATGCGGGAAAGTAAGTTATTAAAAATATGACAATTACTTCGACAAGAAGAAAAGGTAGTATTGCCTTTGCAATGGATTCAACCCTTTCCCCTGAAACGGAAGATGCTACAAATAAAACTAAACCCATCGGCGGGGTCGCAAGACCAACGGTAAGATTCACTGACATTATGATAGCAAAATGAACGGGGTGAACACCTAGGTCAACAAAAACTGGACCAAGAATAGGTCCCAATATAATAATGGCGGGGCCGGCATCTAAGAACATTCCTACGACAAACAGCAAGATATTTATGAGAAATAAAAGAATGTATGGATTATCACTTAGACTTAAGACAAAAGCAGCAAGGTGTTCAGGGGCGTGGGAAAGGCTGACAACGGTTTTAAAAGCCATAGCAGCTCCCACCAGAAGTAAAACTACCGACGAGACCATTGCCGCCTTTGTAAAAACTTTTGGTACATCTCTCCATTCAAGACTTTTTAACACGAATAAACCAATAAAAAATGCGTAGGCCGCAGCAACTGCAGAGGCCTCGGTTGGTGTAAAAACACCGCCCAAAATGCCACCTAATATAATGACAGGTGTCATCAATGGGAAAAAGGCCTTGAGAGATGCCTTGCCTCTATAGGTCCAAGTCGACTTCGTAGTTGCTGGAGGAAAGTTATAGCGGTCGGCCATCAACCTCACCATCACCATCAAACTAATGCCCACGAGCAATCCAGGCACAATACCAGCTAAAAACAGTGCAGCAACGCTCTCACCCATAACATAGGCGTAAATAATCATTATCCCGGACGGTGGAATAATGGGCCCAATAACCGAACTTGCCGCTGTGATAGCAGCGGCAAATCTTTTTGAGTACCCTTGCTTCTCCATGGCGGGTATTAACATTGATCCAATCGCAGATGTGTCTGCAACGGCAGAGCCTGACAGGCCTGCAAAAAGTATAGATGAGAGGATATTAACGTGCGCCAGACCTCCTCGGAAGTGGCCCATCAAGGCCTGACTAAATTCTACTAATCTTAATGTGATCCCACCACGATTCATGAGCTCTCCAGCCAGCATAAAAAAGGGGATAGCCATTAATGGAAAGCTATCAATACCATTATAAATATTTCGATAAAGCATTGCAGCGTCTCGGGATTGATCATTCAACCAAAGAAGTATTCCTGGCGCTGCAAGTAAGCTAAAGAAAACTGGGAAACCAATTAGCAAGAAAAGTAGAAACAGGGGTAGAAACCAAATAAGCATAATTTAACTTTCCAGTTTTTCTTTGTCAGTATCCATAATCATGCTCAGATCTGGTTTTAATAAAGAGATGAGGTTTCTTAAAATTAACTCGATGGTTACCGAGATTAAAAAGAAAACGCCAACTGGAATTGACATGTACATCCAGGCTAATTTCATGGCTTCTTGTTTACCACCAATTAGCTGCCAAGGTAACTTGATCGACGCAGACTCAAAAATCCAGCCCATTTTTATATGTTGTAGACCCAAGTTAAACCCAATGAGTAATATCGTGAGGGAAAGAAAAAGTAGAGCAAGTGCCAAAATGTTCCCAACATGCGTTGGAAGTAATTTAGAGATTACATCTATGGAAACAAATCCTCCCCATCGATAAGCGGAGGGTGCAATTAACCCAGTCATCCAGAGCATGAGGAACCTTGCGACTTCATCTGGCCAAGGCAATGCATTGTTAAGGATATACCTAAAAAAGACTTGAATTAAAATAACTACAACCATCAAAAAGATTGCTAACCACGCTAATTGCCTTCCAACACGTAAAAATACGGTATTAAATCGCTCTATATATTTGAACAAAAGTGAGAGCATTGCAAACTGGCACCCTATTAATCATTGAATTTTTTCAATTTTTATTCTTATCTGATGTACGTTATTATGAAACAAAAAAATTGGAAATGAAAACGATTTAAGGTACATCTCAATGTCTTTTATTAAGTACGCGATCATTGGATCCGGAGCAATGGGTAAGGAGCACATTCAGAATATTGCACTTCTCAAAAACGCTAAAGTAGTAGCTCTTTGCGATAACCATCCGCCATCTCTCGATAATTGTCTAAAAACTCTCAAAGAAAGAATACCAACTTTTCATGACCATAGAGAATTGTTAAAAGCAAATTTAGCTGATGTTTACATTATTGCCACTCCAAATTTCACCCATATCCAGATTTTAAAAGACGTTATAAGCAGTGGGGCCCATTTATTAATAGAAAAACCTTTGTGTACAACTTTAAAAGACTGCATCGAGCTGCAAAAGTTAACCGTTGACTACCCAGGTTTAATTTGGACTGCGATGGAATACAGATACATGCCGCCAGTCGCGAAGTTTATTGAAAAAATACATTCGGGCGCAATTGGGAGGCTTAAAATGCTTAGCATAAAAGAGCATCGACATCCTTTTCTGAAAAAAGTTAGGGACTGGAACAGATTCCATAATAATACTGGCGGTACGCTGGTTGAAAAATGTTGTCACTTCTTTGATCTAATGCGATTTATCACAAAAAGTGAAGCGGTGCGTGTTTATTCGAGTGGTGGTCAAGACGTAAATCACCTTACCGAGAATTATGGTGGGATGACACCAGACATAATTGATAATGCTTTCGTTATAGTTGACTTTGAGAATGGTATCAGAGCTTTTCTGGACTTATGCATGTTTGCTGAAAATTCTAAGCTTCAGGAAGAACTTTGTGGAGTTGGGAATAAAGGGAAAATTGAAACTGGTGTTCCTTCGCACCTTTCTGGCCTTAAAGAGTCAGACTTGACGATACGGATGAGAGGATCTCAAAGTGCCCAAATCACAAAAATTGTGGTAGATCAGAATCTATTGGATGCTGGACATCACCACGGCTCTACTTATTATGAGCACCTTGCATTTTTGAAAGCCATCAATAACAAATCTAAACCCGAGGTATCTTTAGACGATGGCTTAAAGGCTGTTGCAATTGGGCAGGCGGCCGAGTTATCCGTAAAGGAAAGAAGATCCGTACTTTTAGAGGAACTGATGTAACAGTTTCATGTTATAATCAATAATTTCTGCTTTTAGTTTTGACGCCAAATTCATAGATCTTCAGCAACTCGATAGGGCTGGTGTTTAGGTGTTTGTAGTATTTGGCTTTATTTAGAAAATGCCCACCCAAACCTTGACTTATAATTAAATGGCCCTTGGATTCGAATTCTTTTTACGAGCATCGAAGCTTAATCCTAACTGGTCAAACGAATCTATATTAAACCATACGATTATAACGTTGACGAAATAGGGTAACGGGTATGCAAAAGCAGGGATTGTTTGCCACCTAAAAGGCACTAACTACCGATGATATCTCATTTATAGGAGCTAATCATGACTCGGACATTTAATTCACTTTTTGCAAAAATATTTATAGTACCGCTTGAGCAATCAAAAAATGGAAATTCTAAGTATTTATAGATTTTGATCAGATATCCTGGGCTCTACCATCACTCCGTGTGATTTAACATAAGGTCAAATCCAAGGCTTGTTTGGTATGATATTGGATTGTTTTAGAATAGCCGAGTTGAAACTATCTTGTTTGCGCCCTCAGTAAAATGGCTTCGCGAGCGTTGAATACGATACACTTTTCTACTAGTACAAGTGCGTGTTTGTAACAATATCTATGAGTATGATAAAAGAATTCACACAAAAGACAGGATTGGACAATTATTATGAGTTTGACAGTTTTCTTCACAGTTCTCGGGGCCGCTCTACTTCATGCAAGTTGGAATGCGTTAGTTAAAAGTGGTCATGATAAACTGATGAGTATGACAGCGATCGTGATTGGACACGCGCCGCTTGGTGCACTTGTCTTGCTCTTTGTGCCGTTGCCGTCATCAGAGAGCTATCCATATATTTTGGCCAGTATACTTCTTCATGCTGGGTATCAAATTTTCTTACTCAACTCCTATAAAGTTGGGGACCTAACCCAGGTTTATCCAATTGCGCGCGGCTCGGCCCCTTTAATTGTGACTTTATTTTCGGTAATCATTCTAGGCGTTCAGCTTGGTGTCCTGCAGCTTTTAAGTATTATCATTATCGCTGTCGGAATTATTAGTTTAGGATTTGTTCGAAGGGAGGCAGCGACTCAAAATTTTGCTGCCACGCGGTTGGCTCTTACAACAGGGCTCTTTATTGCGTCTTATTCGATTGTTGACGGATTAGGCGCTCGTATTTCAGGAAGTTCATGGGGGTTTTATAGCTATATGACGATAGGAAATGCATTGCTGGCGGCATTATACCTTAGTTTTGCCTCACCAAGAACCCTTGGGCTTCTCTGGTTTAAAGGGCAAACGATACTAATATTTGGGGGTAGCGCTTCCTTTTTATCCTATGGAATTGTCACTTGGGCATTTACTCAAGCCCCAATTGCGGTTGTGACAGCTTTGCGCGAAACGAGTATTGTGTTTGCTCTACTACTAGGAGTCTTTTTTTTGAGAGAGCGATTAGATTTGGTCAAAGTCTTCTCAACAGTTTTAACTTTAACAGGCACTCTTCTTCTACGATTAGCAAAAGGTGAATGAAATCATTGCCGGTCTTTCTTGAAATGAATTCATATTTAGTAATAATCTTAAGCGTGTTCGTTGCCAGCCATAAAGTTTTTGTATCCATATGTCGCACTGCGTCTTGTGGTTCTGAC
>JAYZEV010000010.1:0-101486 GCA_036337105.1 Pseudomonadota bacterium | reverse complement strand
AGATTGTCAGGGCAACTGTCAAGTGGGCAAATCGATAGGCGTCAGTTTATGATGTCAGCCATGGCGGCAGGCATGACGATTCCAGCGGCGCTAAGTATGGCTGGTCAGGCGATTGCTGCCACCCCCAAAAAAGGCGGTTCGTTCCGGATGGGTTTAGGGCATGGCTCGACTACCGATACCTTGGATTCAGGAACGTCTGAAAATCATTTTACACTGGTAAATGGCTATTGTTTTGGGAATCACCTCACGGAAGTAAGCAACGATGGAGAATTGATTGGTGAACTGGCGGAAAGCTTTGAGTCTGACGATGCTAAGAAATGGATTTTTAACCTGAGAAAAGGCGTTGAATTCCATAATGGTAAGACTATGACTTCTGAGGATGTTTTGGCTTCATATGCGCATCACATGGGTGAAGATTCCACTTCGGCCGCTAAAGGTCTTCTCACCGCAGTTAAGTCCGTCAAAGCGGATGGCAACAATAGAGTAATTTTTGAATTAGAAACTGCGAATGCAGACTTCCCTTTCATTGTGAGTGATTACCACATTTCTATACGTCCTGCAGGCGATATGACGTCTGGTGTTGGAACGGGTGGGTACATAGTTCAATCATTCGAGCCTGGTGTAAAGTCGGTTTTGAAAAGAAACCCCAATTATTGGAAAGAAGGTCGAGCTCATTTTGATGAGGTAGAACTAATCTCTATAATTGATCCAACAGCACGTCAGAATGCTTTAATGACGGGTGAAATTGATGCGATGGATCGAGTGGATTTAAAAACTATCAACCTTTTTAAGCGTAACCCGGATATTAACATTATGGATGTTACCGGAACAGCTCACTATACCTTCCCGATGAGGTTAAATGTTGATCCGTTTGGAAGTTACGATTTAAGAATGGCTTTAAAGTGGGCGATAGACCGGCAAGAACTCGTTGATAAAATTTTGTTAGGTTATGGAGCCGTAGGAAATGACCATCCGATATCGACAGCGAACCGATATCATAACGCAAACTTACCACAACGTGAACTTGATTTGGATAAAGCTGCTTTCCATTACAAGAAATCCGGGCATTCTGGTAAAGTACCGCTTGCAGCATCCGACGCAGCTTTCGCTGGGGCTGTAGATGCTGCTCAATTGATGGCCAACTCCGCGAGTAAAGCAGGTATCGAAATTGACGTGGTCAAGGTACCTAGAGATGGTTACTGGTCAAATGTTTGGAATAATGATGCGCATGGCTGGTGCGCATGCTACTGGGGAGGAAGACCGACAGAGGATTGGATGTTCTCCGCCGCATATACAGCTGACACAACTTGGAATGACACAAATTGGAAAGATACGGACGCTGCGAAAACGTTCAACAAACTTGTGGTGGAAGCGAGAGCGGAGCTAGACAACAATAAGCGTCGAGAGCTTTATCATGAGTGTCAGCGATTAATCTATGACGATGGTGGAGCGATGGTTCCTCTCTTCAATAGCTATGTCAGTGCAAACAGCAAAAAGGTTGCAATGGGACAAGTGGCAGCTAATTGGGATAGCGACGGAGCGAAATGTGCAGAGCGTTGGTGGTTTGCATAGAGCTTGAATAATAGTGTAGTTGGGCAGTTCAGACTCTGCTCAGCTACATATCTTTAATAAAGAGGCGGTGATCTACTTTGCATCCAGTAGTAAAAACGGTACTTGAGCGTTTAGGCTTAGGTCTGGCAACATTATTTTTTGTGTCTCTAATAATATTCTCTGCAATAGAAATGCTACCTGGTGATTTTGGACAAGCTATCCTTGGTCAGGCGGCAACGCCAGAAACCGTGGCGGCGTTCCGTAGACAGTTAGGCCTCGATCAGCCCCCTCATTTGCGTTACCTCCAATGGGTGTTCGGAGCGATTCAGGGAGATTTAGGAACTTCTTTCTCAGGCCGAAACGCCTCGGGCGCAGACCGAGCGAGAGACGTAGTTGATTTAATTGCTCCCAGGTTGTGGAATACTTTATTCCTTGCATCTATGACTGCGATTATTGCTGTACCTATTTCTCTGTTTTTGGGTATTACAACCGCATTGTATAGAAATTCGTTTTTTGATCGAGGTGTGAACACTGCTACGTTGACGACCATTTCATTTCCTGAATTTTTTGTGGCTTACATCCTTATTTTGTTAATGGCATCCCTTTTCCCACTATTCCCATCGCTTGCGAATGTAGACACAGAAACTCCTCTCGCCGAACGTATATATCGCACCACATTACCTGCACTCACGCTGACACTCGTGATTGTCGCTCATATGATGAGGATGACTCGAGCTGCAATTATTAATCTCTTGGCTAGTCCGTATATACAAATGGCAAGACTGTCTGGGGCCTCGCAAATGGAGGTCATTCTTAAACATGCGTTGCCAAATGCTTGGGCGCCTATCGCAACTGTAATTGCGTTTAATCTAGCCTATCTTGTGGTGGGTGTGGTCGTGGTAGAGGTCGTATTTGTTTACCCTGGAGTTGGACAATTAATGGTCGACTCAGTAAGAGCTAGAGATATTCCGGTCGTTCAAGGTTGCGCCCTTGTCTTTGCAGTAACATATATATTACTCAATTTAATTGCCGATATAATTGGTATTGTCACCAATCCAAGATTGTTACATCCCAAATGACGAGTCGGAGTAAATATTCAGCTGCTGGTGAAGTTGGTTCGGTTCGTGAGGAACGAACAGTATGGAGAAGGCTTCAAATCAATTTAAAAAAATCGCCAGTCACTGCTCGGATCGGTATGATAATAATATTGAGTTATGCGATATTGGCTATTTTTGCACCAATTATAGCTCCCTATGGTGAGGCAGAAGTCTTTCCAGTACCTTATGCTCCCTGGAGCTCTGAATTTATTTTTGGCACGGATCAGATCGGACGAGACATTTTTTCACGTATGGTTTTTGGAGCAAGGAATACTGTGGGAATAGCAGTTGCGACCACATTATTGGCTTTTTTAATTGGAGGTATACTCGGTCTCGCAGCAGCAATTAGTCGTTCATATCTTGATCTTGTTTTAAGTAGAACAGTAGATGTTCTTATGGCGATACCTCAGTTAATCTTTGCATTAGTATTGCTCTCGATATTCGGATCTACTGTAACAAATTTAATTCTTATAATCGCTATTCTGGACTCAACTCGGGTCTTTCGTTTAACACGGGCTGTTTCATTAAACGTAGTTGTGATGGATTACGTCGAAGCAGCTCGGTTGCGGGGTGAAGGTCTGAGTTGGGTAATGCGAAAGGAGATTCTTCCAAATATTTGGCCACCTTTAATAGCTGAATTTGGATTACGCTTTTGTTTCGTTTTTCTCTCAATTGCCGCTCTTTCTTTTTTAGGAGTTGGCATTCAACCACCAACGGCGGATTGGGGTTCTATGGTCAGAGAAAATGCATCACTCATTCAATTTGCGCAGTATGATTTTAAGGCAGGTATAACACCTTTATTGCCCGCAGGTGCCATTGCGCTCTTAACCGTAGCAGTAAATTTCGTGGTAGATTGGTTCTTGCATAAAACTAGTGGTATTCGAGATGAAAAGTGAAAAATCAGAAAGTGAAATTTTACTTGATTTAAAGGGTCTTCATGTAGAGGGGTTTTCGGATGAAAGGTGGCATAAGATATTGAGGGGTGTTAACCTACGAATATATCGTGGTGAGATATTAGGTGTGATAGGTGAGTCTGGAGCCGGCAAATCTACCTTAGGTCTTGCGGCCATGGGCTATACCCAACCAGGTTGTAGAATTACCGCTGGCAGTATCTTATTCGACGGTGTGGATCTTTCGCAGTTGACGGATGTACAAAAACGCAAATATTGGGGTAATACTATGACATACGTTGCCCAATCTGCTGCTGCTTCATTTAATCCTGCCCATAGGTTGATCAAACAGACTACAGAATCAACGGTTCGAGCCGGCTTAAAAAGTCAAGTAGACGCCTACAAAGACGCAGAGCGACTCTATGAGTCATTGAATCTGCCTGATTCTGGAAATATTGGTAATCGGTATCCGCATCAGGTATCCGGAGGGCAACTTCAACGTGTTATGACAGCTATGGCAATGTCACCAAATCCTGACCTTATCGTATTTGATGAACCCACAACTGCTTTAGATGTTACAACCCAAGTCGAAGTTTTGGCAGCCATGAAATTAATAGTTGAGAAGTTCAATACAGCGGCAATTTATATTACTCATGACCTATCCGTTGTTGCACAAATGGCAGATAGAATTAAAGTATTGAGATACGGCGAAGAGGTAGAGGAAGCAGATACGAGAGAGATGTTAAGTAATCCGACTGAGGACTACACCAAATCACTTTGGTCAGTGAGATCACTTCAGAAAGAAGAAAAAGTTAGTGATGACATAGTTTTAGAGTTGGATGAAGTATCGGCGTCTTACGGTGCGGTCCAGGTTCTTTTTGATGTGGATATTAAACTTCCTAGAGGAAGAACTGTGGCGGTCGTGGGCGAAAGTGGCTCTGGAAAATCCACAGCGGCACGGGTAATTACAGGCTTGTTACCCCCTATTCTAGGGTCTGTCACTTTTAACGGTGATAAATTGCCTCCTGAATTGAAAAACCGATCGCGTGAGCAATTGAGAAAAATTCAAATGATTTATCAGATGGCAGATGTTGCTATGAATCCGCGGCAAACCGTGAGGGAAATTATTGGTCGACCTTTGCAGTTTTATTTAGGTTTAAGCGGGGAAAAAAAAGAGTTAAGAACAATTGAACTTCTAAATTTAATTGATTTGGACGAAGGTTTTATCGACAGACTGCCAAGCGAGCTCTCGGGGGGACAAAAACAACGCGTTTGTATTGCGAGGGCGTTGGCAGCAAACCCGGAAATAATTATCTGTGATGAAGTGACCTCTGCATTGGATCAAATTGTTCAGGAGGGGATCCTTCAACTTTTGATGAGGTTGCAGGATGAGTTTGCAATATCATATTTGTTTATTACGCATGATATTTCAACTGTAAGAGCTATCTCCGACGAAGTTGTAGTTATGTGTGAGGGCAGGGTGGTTGAGCAAGGTATGAAAAGTGCGGTCTTTTCACCTCCACACCCCGAGTATACTGAATTACTATTATCATCCGTACCAGAAATGGATCCAGATTGGTTAAGTAGACTACTTGAGGTTCGAGCAGATACAGCGAAGAACACGGAAAAATAGTAAGAAGCTTATTGTAAGTTTTTTTCACGAGGCGCTCTAAAAGTTCAGAGCAAAATTTATGCTATACTCAGTATTTGTAATGATCTTCAAAAATTTCTATCACCAACGGATGACGAATAGATCGGTTCTTCTTTAATGTACTTGCTAACGCCTTCTGATCGTCAACTTTTAGGTATTTTACACCATAAGATTTTGATAATAATTCAAAGTTGGGTGGGGTTGGATTAGTGCCAATCGGTTGGATATTTTTTTCTTGCATATAAGTTCTTATTTCTTTGTATTCTCTATTGTTCCAAATAAGAAAAATCACACCTGCATTTTCATCTACAGCGGTTCCCAGTTCTGACAGACAGAATTGTACTCCTCCGTCGCCCACTATACAGATTACTGGTTGATTAGGCTTAGCCAACTTTGCTCCTATAGCAGCAGCGGGCGCATAGCCAAGAGTCCCAAAACCTGTAGCTGAGTTGAACCATCGGTTATCTTTTGTTATCTGACAATAGAAGTTTCCGGCATATGAAATTTGTGTGGAGTCGCCGACGATTGTAGCATCGGGAACTATCCGACTTATGCAATCGATAATTGAAATAAAGTTGGCGTAATCATTACTCAATTTTTTTTTAATAAAAGATTTTGTACGTTGTACAAGATTTCTACTTGTATCCGAAATCTTGGGAGACAACAATTTTAGAAATTCCGTACAAAATAATCCAGAGTCATGCTTGATGTTCAATGTATTTTTTTTCCCCTCGGCTAATTGCGCTGCATCGATATCTACTCTAATTAGCCTTTCGATTTCTGGAAACAAATTGTCTTCAAAAAAGTCGAAGTCTGTTGAACCCATTTCTGTGCCAATGGCTATAACCAGATCCGATTCTGCGATAATTTTTCTAACATTTTGTAAGCTTGGACTGGCTGGAATATGTAGATCGTGATTGCCAAGTATATCTCGTGCATTCGTGGTGGAGATTACTGGAGCATTCAAGGCCTCAGCGACGTCTGATATTACGCCTTTTGCAGTTCTCGCTCCACCTCCAATTATGATTACTGGTTTTGAAGCCGCCCGCAAATACGTTTGTATTTTTTCACGTGGTAGAGGGTCAAATGTGTCTTCGATAATAGTTTCATTGGTTTTAAGGATGCCTTGTGGAGAAAAAGGTTTTGGCATTATCTCAACCGGTATTTGAATATGTACTGGTCCTCTACGACCTCGACACATCGTGCTAAACGAATTATTAATTACTGGAATTAGATCCTCTGGCGCATTTATCGTAAAACTTTCTAAAGCTATTTGCTGTGCCAATGCACTTTGGTTTGGTAGGCTATGAAGTGGCGCTTTTTTTCTTTCAATATCAGATGGGTTGTTTACTCCTGATATTACAAGCATAGGAACCGAGTCAGAACGTGCTTGCGCCATTGCGGTAAGTATATTTGTTAAACCAGGGCCTGAAATAACAAAGCACACTCCAGGTTTTCCTGATATTCGAGCATATCCGTCAGCCATAAACCCAGCTGCTTGTTCGTGTCTTGGTGTGATATGACGGATTTTCGATTTAGCTAGCCCGCGATAGAGTTCTACGGTGTGAACACCTGGGATGCCAAAAACAAATTCTATCCCATTTTGCTCTAATTGATTAGTTAATGCTGTTCCTACAGTTTCATTGTTCAATTGATCACCCCCGATTAAGTTTTGTGTGATCAGTCTGATTCACAAAACTTGATATTCTTTTGCATGCCTCTTTCAATATGGCATCTGGGTTCGTTAGGCTAATACGGATATAATTCTTAGCTTGCGCTCCAAAAGAGTCACCTGGCATAACTGCGACATTATGTTTCTGCAAAAGTTTGTGGGAAAAGTTGAAACATGATAAACCAGTTTGACTTATATCAACTAATAGGAACATTCCGGCTTTTGGCATTACCGTTTTTAAAGAAGGGACCCCCCTAAATTCTTTCCGTACTAGTTCCGCTCTTCGAAAGTAGTCTGCCCTCATCTTTGCAGCAACTTTTGAAGGTTTGGATAATGCCAACGCGGTCATATCAGCAATAAAAGGTTGATTGCCAAAAAGCATTGTCTCCGCTAACGGTAGAATTTTTTTACAGAAATCTTTTGGACCAATTGCCCAGCCAGAACGGAAACCAGGAGCTGCATGGCTTTTAGAGATAGAAGATACGGTTATAGTCCGTTTGGATAAGTCAGCAATATTACGGGGTGAAAAAAAATCACCATGAAAAATGAGCTCTTCGTAGACTTCGTCCGAAATTACCCAAAGATCATAATCAGAGCACAATGCCGACAGCTTTTCGAAGTCTTGTTCACTCATAACAGATCCTGTTGGATTGTGTGGACTGTTTAAAATCAGCACGCGGGTATTGGGAGTAAGTACTTTTTCTAGGTCCCGTGGTTGCATGATAAAGTCATTTTCTAAGTAAAGAGGCACTGGTGTGATACTCGCACCAGACGCTCTTATAACTCCTTCATAGGTTGCATACATAGGATCTCCGACCGCAACTGCACCGCCTTTCTCGACTAATGAAAGAACAGCAGCATATAAGGCAGTTTGCGTGCCTGGAAAGCAAACAATATTTTCATTGGAAATTTTTAAAGTGTTTCTTTTGTTGTATCGATTTGTAATCTGGTCTAAAAGGTTTTTCTCGCCGCGGCCATTTGAGTACCTTGTACGACCTGCACGCATCGAATTATAGCACTCCTCAATAAGACTTTCGTCAACAGGGACGTCAGGCTCTCCTATTGTCAATTCAATTACCTCAGTTCCTGACGCAACCTTTTCCCGAGCAAGATAGTGTAAGGACCATTTTTCAGATCCTAAGTGTGTCAGGTTTTCTAGGAGTGTGGAATATTTCATAACTCTCCCTAGGTTTACTTTTTACATTTCTTTAGATAAAAGATGTTCGTGAGTCTAAATCCAAACAATGCATTTATTTTAGTTTTCTTTCAACTACAATAGTGGAAAAACGCTTATGTTTTACGACTTTTCTAACGCAATCGTTCGCCAGCCCTGTCGTCGAGTTTCTGATGGTTTAAGAGAGGGGGTAGAGAAACCCAGATACGGTTACGTTAAAGCTGAGCACCAAAATTATGTCGAACTTCTAAAGGCTCTTGGGTTAAAAGTTTACGAGTTGAGACCGGACGACAATTTTCCCGACTCGATGTTTGTTGAGGACCCCGCATTCACTTTAGCAAATTTTGCGGTTTTGCTTAATCCTGGTGCTGAAACACGGGAGGGAGAGAAAGATTTAATCAAAGATACGTTAAAAGAATTGTTCTCGACATTTCTCACAGTTGACGAGGGAACCGTTGAGGGTGGTGATGTCCTAATTTTAGAAAAAGAAGTACTTATTGGGCTGTCATCTCGTACCAATTTTGATGGAGCTTCAGCTCTGCAAGCAATTCTTCGCGATCAAGGATATGAGAGTCGAATAGTAGAAACTCCCAAAAATGTTCTACATTTAAAGTCTGAATGCTCTGCACTTGACGAAGAAACAATTCTTGCAACCCCTAGAATTGCCTTTTGTGGTTTATTTAACCAATATAATGTTATTTTAACGCACAAAAATGAATTTGTGGCCGCTAATTCACTTCGAATTAATGACAAATTGCTTGTGCCAAACTCCTGTCCCCATACGGCGGATCAGTTGTCAAAGAGGTTTGATATTGAATTTGTCAAAGTTAGTGAAGTTGCTAAGATTGACGCAGGCCTTTCGTGCATGAGTCTAAGATGGTGAAGTATAGGAACTTAAGAGTTTCTATTCTTGTTAACGATTTTATCAAGAGACTTGATACCACTAGCGGCCAGCAGTGTTAGAAATATATAAAGTATGGCTGCTGTATTAAAAGGTTCAAAAGCCAGAAAACTTTGAGCTTGAAACTCTCTCATTCTTTGGGTCAGATCTCTTATCGACAAGATCGATAGTAGTGAAGTATCTTTCAGCATCGCAATAAACTCGTTTCCAAGTGCTGGAAGCACGACTCCGATGGCTTGCGGGATTATCACAAAACGTGCTACTTGATGCTCACGTAACCCGAGCGTTCGAGCTGCCTCGATTTGTCCTCGAGGTATCGCTTCTATACCAGCTCGAAAAATTTCTGCCATGTAAGCTGAGTAGCCAACCGCAATTGCTATGACACCTCGAGTCATCATTTCAATATCAATATATCCTCCCGACGCCCCTTTGATCGCTCCTGCGAGAGGAAGTCCCACATAAAGTATAATAACAATCATTGGAATACCCCTCATTGTATCCACAAAAAACTCAGAAAAGACCGCAAGTGGATGTAAATTGGATATTCTTCCAATTACGACCAGCAGCAAGATCAAAAATCCTATACTTGTGTTAGCCAATGCTAAATTTCTGATTGAGTTTGGCAGAAAGTCTGTTTGCCATACGATCTGAGTTTCTCCAACTTCACTCAGCGGCACTACTAAACCTGAGATACTTCCTTTCTCAAATAGTTTTTTTCCTTGCTCCAAACTACGGAGAGACCTAATTTTAAATGGTTTTTCTGGGGGATCAACTAAAAAATCACCGTACCGCACGGTATCTGCTACCCATTGAGGCGTCCCAGAAACTATCCCGATTTTACCGTCATAGTTTCCTACAAGTGCTACCTCATTATGCTTTTGAGCAAACAGCATCACACCTGAAATAATTAAGATGGCTCCAAGGCTTCCAAAAACAAATGATGCTTTTTTTGATGGGGATAGTTTCGCCAATAGCGCCCAAATTAATCCCAGAATTGAAGCTCCCGCATAAGCGAAAAAAGCTGCCCTTAAGGTTACCATTAAACCAACTGCAAATCCAGCATGGGCTAACATAATTACATAGAAAGAAAATGAAAAACTTATTACCAGTACTAAAATTGCAGTTGCTTTACCGAGTAGGGTTTTATGAAGGTTCCTCGGCATTAGACTGTAAAGAATCAGGAAGAGCCCTACAATGGTGGCTATTTTTATACCGATAGCAATGGTTCTTTTCAGGTTTGCCTTGATTTCTGGAGTTAGGGTAAAGTTTTGGTCTACAATTATTATCCAGTCGTTGGTTCGTGGATCTCCAGAGTTTGTTAAAACAGATATAGCATAAATATCAAGAATACTCGTAAAATGGAACGTGATACCAACTAAAAAGGCAATCACAAAAAATATCGCTGCCAGTGACCTCGACCTTTGAATTGTTTCAGATTTCAGATCAAGTCGTATGGAATTGAGAATTTTTATGGATCCTGCGAACGTAAAAATACCCACAAGTGCTAACAAAATAAAAGTAGTTAGGAGTATAAATGCGTCATCTTCTACACCTAAGACTGCTTTTAGAGCGGGTAGATAGTTTCTTGAGGTCGCCAGAACATATATAATTACCGGTATAACGAAAACGAATACTATGTTGCTGGCTCTTATGTCCTTCAACTTATCAAAAAATCCAAGCATTAACAGTCCTAAAAAAAGACGTTAAGTACTCTCAGCCAGAAGTCTTTAAGCTGAGAGTCACTGTTTAATATCGCACAATGCCTATTATTTCGGCCACCACTTAACCATAAGTTTCTTCAAGGTTCCATCGGCTTGTATGCTTGCGAGTCCCTCGTTAAAGGCATCCTGCAGCTCATCGCCTTCTTGAAAAACTAGACCTAGTGGATCTGAGGAAAGCCCTGTAATACCGACCGTCAACTCACCTGCAAACTCTTGTTCATATGCTGCTGCCGAGGTGCTATCAATTATTACGCCGTCAACGTCACCATTTCGAACTGCAAGAACGGCATTAGAGAATGAATCAAATAGGTTCAAATTATCCCTACCAACCAACTCCTCTCCTAGCGCGGAGTTAGTTGTCCCAGTTTGTGATGCTAGTTTCATTTTCCCCGATTTGAAATCATCTATGGTCGCTCCTTGATCTTCAACTCTTATTAGAACACCTTGTTGAACAATTATGTAAGGATCAGAAAAGTCGACAATTTTATCACGTTCGTCAGTGATTGTGACGCCTGATACAACCATATCAAATTGTCCGTCTGCCAAAGCAGCAAAAATTCCGTCCCAAGCTGTTGTAACCCAGTTTGGTTTACAATTTATTCTTTCACAAATTGCTGCTACGACATCAACATCGAAGCCTTTTACAACTCCGTCCTCGATAAACTCATGAGGTGGATAAGTTGTATCTGAACCAATACTCAAGGTCCTTCCGCCTAGATCTGCAGCTTGAACTTGGAAGGCAGAAAATATTGCAAATGCTGCAGTTATAAAAAAGTTTCTCATTTTTCGCTCCTATTCATGTTTATGGACTTCGAGAATAAATCAATTTCTGTTTTTTCTTCTGGCCAGTAAAAAGATTGTTAGGTAAGAAAACTCAACCGTCAAGCCATGAGTCGAGTTTTTGCATTTTTTTTGACCAAATAAAAGTTATTTGAGAGAAAGTTGTTTTTTCTTACGGTATTGGAATCTCTCTCAAGGAAACTTTCACCTAGTAATTTTGCCTGATAATGAAGGTAGGGAAGTAGAAATTTTCCTGCCGTAGGTATACCAGATTAATATGCTGATGTTCTGGAAGACTGCGACAGAATGCCCTTTAGACAGAATCAAGTTTTTTTGCGATGATGAATTAACGGATTTTATGAACATCCTCCGTTATACTGGGGTTGCTATACATAGCAACCCTTTTTCTATTTTGGATTATCTTTGCGATCATTGACAATATTCATGTTTGCTAGGCCACTCTCACCCAGTTTTACGGATGCAAAGGGACCTCCATGAAGGAACTGTCCTTTGTCTGCTGGATCGCCTACTTTAGCCTCGCTAAGTATCTTGCTTGCATAGACCTCAGCGTTATCCGTCGGTTTATAACCAAGAAATTTTGCTTCAGAGTTGTCAACGGGTGCTCGATCGTTATTTGAGACTCCATATATAATAGAGAAACCTGTGGTAGGTGTATCTATTGCGCGGCTTACCAAATGGATTAGGTCGTCGTAAGAAAGCCAGCTACCCAATGCGCGTGGTGACGTTACTTGAGCGCATGAGAGAATTCTTAGACATACCGACTCTAGTCCACACTTATCCCAGTACATACTAGCTAGGTTCTCTGCAAAGCACTTTGCAAGTCCATAAAAGGTGTCTGGTCTATGCGGAACGGAAACTCCAATATTTTGATTTTTGGGGTACATACCTACTGCATGAATTGAGCTGGCATAAATTACGCGCCTAACATTTTGCCTTCTCGCACACTCCCAAATATTGTAAGCGCCAATAAAGTTTGGACCCAACAGTTTTTCAAACGGCGCTTCATCAACATGCGCGCCGAAATGAATTACCATATCGGCATCATACATGAGAGGCTCAATTTCGTTTATATTTGCGAGATCTGCACTTACGAACTTTTCGCGCGGATATAACTTCCCTAAATCGTCAACTATATCGGTAGAAACTAATTCTTTCGCTAATCCCGAAAGCGGTTCTCGTAGGTAGGAGCCTAATCTTCCTGCAGCGCCAGTTAATACTAGTTTGTTCATTAGGCTTCTCCTTAAAAAAAATTGGTAATTTGATAGTTGATTTTAGATCGAGCGCATAGACGCATCATCCTATCACCTTATAACACTAATACAACTCAGCAAGTTTGGTAAATGTATTTTTATGATTAAGTATGATTAAGAATACTTAAAAAAATGAAAAAAAATGTAAGGGCTATTTGAAAAATTCTACATTTTTGTTGTGAAATTTCTAATAGAAACATACTAACGCGCTGAAAACTATATTTTTTTTGCTATTTATATTAAAACACGATTAATGGTTTTTTTTTTTTCGATTAATTGTTATAAGAAACGATGCAAATTAAATGAATTCACAACTGGGAGTTAGAAATCAAATGAAAAAAATATTATTCTCGGCAGTAGCCGCGGCAGCGTTGACTACTTTTGCCAGCTCCGCCTCGGCGGGCTGTGGCCAAATTTCGATGGCTGATATGAACTGGCCATCAGCCACGTTGATGGCCAATGTAGACAAAATTATTCTAGAGGAAGGTTATGGATGCGAAATTGAAATGGTTGCGGGAGCTACAACCACAACGTTTGCATCAATGAATGAAAAAGGGCAGCCTGATGTGGCTGCAGAACTCTGGATAAATGCTGTGCGTGAGCCACTTTTTGCTGCTATGGATGAGGGGCGGCTACATTCGGCAAGGAAGATGCCAATTACTGATCTTGGTGAAGGCTGGTGGGTACCTGATTATACATTAGCAAAACACCCAGAGTTAAAGACGGTATTAGATATACTTGCAAGGCCAGACTTGTTCCCTGCGAAGGAGGACCCATCGAAGGGAGAATTTATAGGGTGTCCAGCTGGTTGGGGCTGCCAATTATCAAATATTAACCTTTTCCGTGCGTTCGAAATGGAGAAAAAGGGGTGGATACTTATTGATCCCGGCTCGCAAGCGGGTTTGGATGCCTCCATGGCGAAGGCAGTTGAGAGAGGTGATAATTGGTTTGGGTATTATTGGGCTCCAACCGCGCCGGTAGGAAGATATAAGATGCAAATGATGGATTTTGGTGTACCTTTTGCTGGGGCTGACAACTGGGACGGCTGTATAGCTAAAGCTGAGCAGGATTGTGCCGACCCCAAGCCGTCGTCTTGGACTGAGTCTGAGGTGCATACGGTCGTTACCACAAACTTCAAAGAGCAAGCATCTGAAGCGATGGACTATTTCTCAAAGAGAATTTATCCAGGACCGGTTATGGGTCAGATGTTAGTTTACATGGATGATAATCAAGCTGATGGAGGGGATGCGGCCATTGAGTTTCTTTTATCTCATGAAGACGTTTGGACTAAGTGGGTTACGCCGGAGGTGGCTGCTAAAGTAAAGGCGTCGCTATAATATATATAATATAGAAAAAAAGACCGCATCAATTGTCTTGATGCGGTCTAATCTTTTTTAAGCATCGGGAATATTTCAGATGGATTTTTGGACCGAAATACCTAGCTTGGGCAAGCGAGATCTTCGTGACTTAAAAAAAGGCATTGATTCTGCCTTTAAAGGATTTTCAAGAAAATATGGTGATGGGATCGAAGCTTTCTTCGATCCCTTGTATTATTTTTTGGTGTGGTTAGAGAAATTATTAATCGCCGCCCCTTGGCCTATTATATTGATACTGGTTGCAGGACTGTCTTATTTAGGCTCCAGAAGCTGGAGACTTTCTGTGGGCTCTGTACTTTCTTTCATCGTGATAGGCTATTTTGGAATGTGGAAAGATATGATGGCCACTATTTCGTTAATTTCTGTGGCAACGGTAATTTGTATAGCGATAGGGATTCCAATAGGGATTCTAATGTCACGATATGATAGAGTGCAGGCTGCGATAACACCTATACTCGATCTAATGCAAACGATACCCATTTTTGTCTATCTTTTGCCGGTGGTTATGCTGTTGGGGATTGGACGCGTACCAGGTTTAATAGCCGTTTGTGTCTACGCGTTACCGCCCATAATCCGTCTTACAAATTTGGGAATTCGGCTTGTCGATAAGGAGATTTTGGAGGCAGCCGATGCGTTCGGCTCGAGTTATCGTCAAAAATTATTTGAAGTGCAAATACCTCTAGCGTTACCTAACATTTTTGCAGGTGTTAACCAAACTATCATGATGGCCCTTGCAATGGTTGTAATAGCGTCAATGATTGGAGTTAAGGGTCTCGGTATGCCTGTCTTACAATCAATTCAAAACCAATATTTAACGCTTGGATTGATGAACGGACTTGCGATAGTCGCCTTAGCTATAATTTTTGACAGGGTCTCCCAGCGGTATGGGAAAAGGCTGCAAGCCCATCGATATGGTAAAGACCATGAGTGAACCCAAACTAGTTATAAAGAGTCTTTACAAGATATTTGGATTATCTTCAAAGAACTTTGTGTCGGCAGTAAGGGATGGAATGTCCAAGCAAGAATTGCTCGATAAGCATAACCATGTTCTTGGACTTAAAGATATTAATCTTGAGATACCAGAGCAAAAAATACAGGTTATAATGGGGCTGTCTGGATCGGGCAAATCAACTTTAATTCGCCATGTTAACCGATTAATAGAGCCGACAGTTGGTGAACTGATTGTCGAAGGCGAAGACATCCTCTCAATGTCTCAAGTTCAACTTAGAGAGTTCCGAAGAAAAAAAACGTCAATGGTATTTCAGAAGTTTGCGTTGTTGCCCCATAAAACGGTCTCGCAAAATGTTGCTTATGGGCTTACCATCCAAGGGGTAAAAGAAGATGTTGCAAAGCAACAGAGTCACCAGTGGATTGATAGAGTCGGTTTAGGCGGTTTTGAGGAGCGTTATCCGGCCCAACTTTCTGGTGGAATGCAGCAAAGAGTAGGTCTGGCTCGGGCACTTGCAACTGATGCGCCTATACTTCTGATGGATGAAGCATTTTCTGCGCTGGACCCTCTGATTAGGACTGATATGCAGGATATCCTGCTTGGTCTCCAGCAGGAATTACACAAAACTATTATTTTTATTACGCACGACTTAGATGAGGCACTTAGGATAGGTGATAATATCGCAATTTTGAGAGATGGAGAAATTGTGCAGAAAGGCGACCCGCAAGAAATAATTATGAGACCGGCGGACGACTATATTACGGACTTTATTAAAGATATTAATCGTGCTCGAGTAATTAAGCTTAAGTCTATTATGAGTAAGAGCGTAAGCGCCGGTAAGGATAGGCTAGGAATGGAGACAAACCTAGAGGAAGCTCTCCCCATCATAAATTCCTCTAAGGATAAAAAATGTGGGGTTGTAGACAAGCAAGACAAATTAGTGGGCTCAGTGTCGTTAGATTCCGCTTTGAAAGCGCTTACTCGTCCTACGAGTATTAAGGTAGGCGAACGTTATAAATAACATTAAAAGCAGTCTAGTTATTTTGCTCTTTAGTAGATTCAATAATAGCATCAACAACACATACGTTCTGCGGGTAAACGAAAATTGGATTGAGTTCTATACTCTGATATTTTGTTCTGTTACGCTGAAAAAAGTCAGCAATGTTAAGTATTGATTGGCTTAATTTCGTGATATTAACTCTCTCGCTTCCTCTGTATCCACATAATTGGGGATACATTGATAATCGTTTCAAGTGAGTCTTAATTTCTGAAATGGAGGTTGGCAACAATATTGACACAGTGTCTGCCAAAATTTCAGCGTGTGTACCGCCGCTACCAATTGTAAGTGCGAGTCCAAATTGCGAGTCTGGTAAAATTCCAAATAACAATTCTGCAACTGGAGTGCTCTGCATTTCTTCGATTAAGAAATATGGTTTATCCGTTGCAGTATTTGAAGGAGTTATGCACGCTAGCATTTTTTTGACTGCATAATTTAGGTCTTTCTCAGATTTAATATCTACTTCCACCGCACCCCATTCTGTTTTATGAACTATAGAGTCGTTGACATATTTTAAGACTAACGGATATCTGAGATCGCCTTTTGTAACTTTATCAATTGGACACATTTGCCGCTTAGGGGTAGGTATGCTATTATTTTCCAGTATTAGCTTGCTTTTTACTTCATTTATAAGTGTAGTTGGCCTAGTACGTTTTTCTAGAATGAACAAATCTTTTATTCCCTCGCGTTTAATCTTTTTTTGCCGGGTTTTGAGCAGTGCTGCCGAATTTATAGCTATCAGCGTTTCTCTTAGACCTTGCATCGGAGCGACTTTACTCTTTACCAATAGTAACCTGATATCCTGAGTTAGGTTTTCTGGAAACGTTGAGCATATTGCCGAGGGAATCTTTAACTTTTCAGATGCCTCAATAAAAGATTTAGCATCATTTAAATAACTTATCTTTGCATCTTCAAACCCTCTCGCGGGATAGTCTTGAACTAAGATAGCAGTACCCGCCTTTGATCTCTTCATTGCCTCAAAAAAAACAGGGTAGGTCTTTTCTGGTATGCCCCAGATTGGTGTGGTGTAATCCAAGGGGTTGGAAACAGTTGCAATACTAGGCAGTATACTCTTCAGCTCCTTTTTATCGTCTTTTGAAAAATTTGGAAGTTTTAGATTTATTGTTTCGGAAAAATCAGCCACCATTGCGGCACCGCCCCCAGAACATGTAAAAGCTATAACACTATCCTTTGACGGGAGGTTACAAATACTCAAGAACTTTAAAGTTTCTAAAAATTGGACTGGGTCAGAAACCTGTATAACACCCGTTCTTCTAAACAAAGCATCGTAATATTTAGCCTCTCCGGCCAGAGAACCCGTATGTGTAACAGTAATCGAACTTCCAACTTTAGAGGAGCCAGTTTTTAAGGCCACAACCGGGGTCGCAAATTCATGACATTTGAAAATCGCTTTTTGAAATTTGTTTACGTTTTTTATACCTTCTATGTGGATTCCAATCGCTTTCACTAGGTCATTTTCACACAGTTCTTCAATAAAATCTTCAATACCGATACAAGCTTGGTTTCCCACTGAGATCATGTGTGTAAGTGGAACTGATCTTTGCGTCATAGTTATGTCAGAGGCAAGCATACCGCTTTGGGTTATTATGGCGCAGCCATATCCTGGGCAAAATCCACCATGTGCAAAAGGCCATAATGCAACGTGTTCAAGGTAATTTATTAAACCATAGCAATTGGGACCAATTACAATTAGGTCACCTGATACACTTATTAGCTCTTGTTCTAATTTAATCCCATCATGATTTGTTTCTCCAAACCCTGCTGTATAACAAACTACGCCGCCAGCTCCTCTATTGTCAAGATTCTGGATTATCGAATTCACACTTGTGGCAGGGATGGCCAAAAAACTAGCGTCAGGGGCTTCCGGCAGTTCATCAACAGATTTGTAGCATCTATAGCCAGCGATTTCCTTACGGTTTGGATTGACAGGCCAAATCTCCCCAGCATATCCTCTACGGATCGCTTCCGCTATTGCTACTTTTGCATCCCTGCCACCAAAAAATGCTATGTGTTTTGGTGACATTAATCTATTGAAATTAAACCTTTTTTTTTGATTCATGCGCCTAAGGGTCTTAGGATTGATCTAGTGATAATATGTTTTTGAATTTCAGATGTGCCATCCCAAATTCTTTCGAGTCTAGAGTCTCGCCATAACCGCTCGATTGGGAATTCTTCCATTAGACCCATCCCACCAAAAATCTGCACCGCGTCATCAGCGGTTTTGTTCAGCATTTCGGAGCAGTAGACTTTCACCATTGCTGCGTCAGAATCTTCCATTTTGTTGGATGTTGCTAAGTCAACAGCATTTTTTACTAAAAGGTCTCCAGTTTTTAAACCTATTGCCATTTCGGCTAAACGAAAGCCAATAGCTTGGAAAGAGCCAATCGGCTTGCCAAATTGTTTTCGATTTGCAGCCCACTCTTTTGCCAAATTAAATATACGTTCTGCTTTTCCACAGCAGGTCGCGCCTACCCAAATTCTTCCCATACCTAGCCATTTTTTTGATAGCTCCAAGCCCTCGCCCTCTCGTCCAAGGATATGCTCATCGGTTAATCTCACTTGATCAAAACTCAACTGAAAGTTCTTGTATCCTTTGTAGCTAATACATTTGTTTCCCTCTGTAATTTCGAATCCGTTTCTTCCTACGTCAACAAGAAAAGCTGTTATTTGATTCCTCGGACCTTTTTCTGTCTCAATTGTACCTGTAACTGCAAACACTATTGCGAAATCTGGCATGCATGGACCGGAGATGAAGTGCTTAGACCCATTTAGCAGCCAATCTTTACCGTTCCGTTTTGCGTGAGACTTCATGCTCATAATATCAGAGCCTGCCTCGGGTTCGGTCAAAGCAAACAATTCTCTTTTTTCGGCCTTAACACATGGCAGCAAATATTTCTCGATCTGATCTCCCTCACACGCCAACAATATTTCGGTTGGGCGCCCTATCCATGAGTGTAGCGCATGCGTGGTTTTACCATACTCGCGTTCTAAGATGGCCATCGAATTGTAGCTAAGACCACCGCCACCCACGGATTGTGGAAGGTTCGCCGCATAAAGACCTAATTCTATTGATTTTTTCTCAATTTGTTTACCCAAGTCTTTGGGAACCTCTCCGGCTTTATCCACCTCATTTTCGAACGGAAAAATTTCTTTCTCCATAAATGTTCTTACTGTCTTAAGTAACAGTTCATTCTCGTGATCGCTTTCAATATTCAAGAATTATCTCCATTTATCTTTAGGTTTAAACTTTTTACGAGACATGTATTCAATCTTTAGGATTCATTTTATTAAGATTCAGTTTTTCTCGCATTTCAGATGGAGTTAAAACCTTGCTACCTAAAAGTTTTATAATATTAATAGCCTTTTCCACTAGTCCTTCGTTGGTTGCCAAAACTCCTCGCTCCAAGAAGATATTATCTTCTAATCCAATCCTAACGTTCCCTCCTAAGGTTACCGCTGCCGCTGCCATGGGCATTTGCATTCGCGAAATTCCAAAGCCTGCCCAGCTTGCGCCTTGGGGTAAGTGATCTTTCATAACTTTCATCGTATCGACGCTTTGATCTGCGCCCCAAGGAATCCCAAGGCAGATTTGAAACATGGGAGGAGAGTCAATCAATCCCTCATTTATCATCTGATTAGCAAACCGTATATGGCCCAAATCAAATACCTCAAGTTCTGGTTTTACCTTCCACTTCTGCACTAATTCTGCCATTCTTCGCAAAATAGGTGGCGTCGAAATATAAATACTGTGGTCATTTCCAAAGTTTAAGGTTCCACAATCGAGCGAACAAATTTCTGGCAAACAATCGGCGACATGTTTTAATCTTTCCTCGGGGCCAATCATATCAGTGCCTTTGCCTGGCATTGAAAAATTGTTTATGTCTGGCACCCAGTCACCTCCCATACCAGCCGTTAAATTTATAACAACATCGGTTTTGCTACTTCTTATGCGCTCTACTACATCTCTAAAAAGAGCAGGATCTCTCGATCCTTTTCCGCTGTCTGGGTCTCGTACATGGATATGCACGCATGAAGCTCCAGCTTCCGCCGCGGCAATAGCCGAGTCTGCGATTTCCTTCGGTGTTACGGGGACGTTAGGGTTTTTTTCTGTTGTATCTCCCGCACCGGTTACCGCACATGTAACTGCTACATCAAAATTCACTCTATCCCTCCTTTTTTTTATAGTGTTCATACATTTTTTTTCGTATAATATCGATTATTCGACATAATTTTTTTTTTGAGGGCGAATTTACTGAATTAATCATGGTCCACTCCCGCTTTTTTCCAGTAGAAAAAAAACAGTATTCGAGAAAAATACATTCTACTTTCGTTGTTGTGCCAAGATTTAATATGGCTACTTTGGTAAGCTTAATCGAACCGTTGCGCGTAGCAAATTATTTATCGTCTCGAGAAGTCTATTCTTGGGAGATTGTATCATTCGAAGGTGCAAGTGTAACGGCAAGTAATGGTTTGGAAGTGTCAACCCAGCTACCTACTGAGAAACTAGGAAGCACTGATCTGATTTTTGTCGTTGGTAGTTGGGGATGCGAACGTTATGCTCGAAGAAAGCTTACAGCTTGGATAAGACAGCAGTATTCCAGAGGTAAGAAAATCATCTCGGTTGAGTTAGGGTGTTATATTTTGGCACGAGCAGGGTTGTTGTCGGGGAAGACCCTTACAACCCATTGGTCATGGCTCCCTGGATTCGAGGAGCAGTTTCCAGAGGTCAAAGTTAATGAAAAGCTGTACATTTTAGACGAGAAAATTGTTTCGTGTGCAGGTGGCTTCGCAGGAGTCGATATGATGCTCCAAATTATTTCCGATCACCATGGACCAAGACTTTCTGGTGAAATTGCGGACCAAATGGTGTATTATCCTGTACGACCTGGTCACAATCCTCAGAGACGTATTCTTGGACGAGGAAGTGAGAATTTGCTACCAGTCGTTGCAAAGGCAATTGAATTTATTGAGAAAAACATAAGCGAGCCACCAACAATCCCAGAAATTTCAACTTTTGTAGGTTTATCACAACGCCAGCTTGAGCGACAATTCAAGAAGTCTATCGGTTGTTCAGTGGTTCAATTTGCTTTGTTAGCGAGACTTCAGTATTCGCGGGTCCTCTTAATAGCAACGGATTTAACAGTTAGAGAGATAGCTACAGCTTCTGGTTTCAATACTCTATCACATTTCGCTTATGCATTTAAAAATTGCTTCAATCGTAAACCTAGCGCTTATAGACAAGCTTGGCCCGATACTGAAAGCGCACCCAGTTGGCCAGGGACGCTTTCCAACTATTTGGAGACGTTGGATAGCAAAACACGCAATACGAAGCGTGCAAGAAATAATGATAGTTAATCTTCTAGGAATTTTTTAGAGCGTTTAATACTGCAACAAGGGATCTGTCACGCTGACGAGCCATATCAGAAAAATGTTTTCCTTTAGCCATTTTGTTGCAACCATCGACCATCTGGTTTCTAAGTTTTTTAGTCAATTTTGGAGCCCTTAGCCGTGTCCACGGAAGCCCCAAAAGAGGTCCAAATTGATCAAGATTTGTAGACATACCTCCTTCACCGCAAGCTACGTGAAATGCCATACACTGACCCTGAACAGCCATCCTTGGTGCGGGACCATGTATAAGAGCCATATCAATTTGCTCGGGTGAGGCCTCTCCAGCATTTACCATGTGCAGTGCTTCACGCCATAGAGCTTCTTGCAGTCGTGTCGCAACAAAACCAGGTATTTCTTTTTTCATTATTAAAGGTTTCTTACCTGATATTTCATAAAAATTGGAAGCCCATTGTATCGCAGGTGGTTCAGTGTTTTTCCCACCAACAATTTCGACCAACGGTAGAATATACGGTGGATTAAAGGGATGACCTATAACGGTCCGCTCAGGGGTTGAACAAAATTTTTGTATCTGCGTCATCGTTAGACCAGATGTAGATGATGCTATTACAACATTCTTTGGGACAAGGTCCCCAAGAGTTCTGTAAAACTCTCGTTTTATATCGAGAATTTCCGATATACTTTCTTGAACAAAATCAACTTCTTTTAAAACCTCATCGAGCTTATTGCTAATTAACAAGTTTTCCAGTGTTGCATCTTTAGATAGTCCGAGGTCCTTAAGGCTTTCCCATGCCGTATCAATTATAACTCTGTAGCTACTCTCTTCTTGTTTACTGTGAATATAGCTTTTGACGATATATCCTCTAGACAAAAAATAAGCGGCCCAACCGGCGCCAATTGGCCCGCCGCCGAGACTGGCAATTTTTTTTACGTCATGAGGATCTTTATACATTACTCACCTTTGAAATTTGGTTCCCGCTTTTCTACAAAAGCTGCCACCCCTTCTTTGGCATCTTTAGACTTCAGCATTTTTCTATACGTTGGCAAGTCGTCTGTTCGCATTTTGGCGAAGGAGCTCTCTAACGGAATGCACTCAATTTCCCTTTCTATTTCCTTGACGCTCTGAAGAGCCAATGGTGCAGATTTTGCCAACATTTGAGCCCAGTCCCGGGCGCAAGACATCAGTTCATCGTAGGCCACAACTTTGTTAACTAGACCGTAATGTGCTGCTTCAGTTGCCTTCATCCTTCGGCCCAGAAGAAACATCTCTGTCGCAATATTTTTAGGTATTAGCCTAGGTAGCCTTTGGAGAGCCCCTGCATCAGGAACAATCCCAAGCGGCATTTCCGGCAACCCGAATTCCACGTGTTCGGCTGCAATTATCAGGTCGCAGGCCATCGCCAACTCAAAGCCGCCACCGATTGCTAAACCATTGACTGCAGCAATCACCGGCTTATTTAATTTCCAGTTCTCCGTTAGACCAGCAAATCCACCTATGCCGTAATCGTCATTTTCCCACCAATTGTCCAGTTCCATTTCACCTGAGTTTAGAGCCTTTAAATCCCAACCAGCAGAGAAGATTCGGTTGCCTGCTCCCGTAAGTATCGCCACCCAAAGCTCTGGATCGTCCCGAAGTAGAGCGAACGCTTGGCCTAGCTCTTGACTTGTGGCGATGTCAATTGCGTTAACTTTCGGTCTATCCAATGTTACTTCTAGTATTCGCCCATTTTTTTTAAACTTAACATTCATACTCATTTTTGACCCCTGTTAATTAGTGAAAAGCTGGCATCACTTCGGAACAAAATAACTCTAGCGACTTCTTTTGTTCCTTTTGGTCAAGACCCATCGAGGCATAATAGATAAATTCATCTACCCCTAAGTCTTTGTATCTTTTCAATTTGCGAATGATCGTTTCCGGTGTCCCAAACATAAGGTTTTCGCGCAGCATATTTGGATCGAATTCAGCGCGGTTTGATAAAGACTCTAGTGGTATTTGCTTTGGGAACCCATTTGTAACGTCTCCTAAGTTTTTGTAAAGATTTTCGAATTGCCCTAACGTTCGCTGGATTGCTTTAATTGGTATTTCACTGTCTTTCTCGTTTTCGTAAACAGCCGTATGTCTCATTAGTGCAAAGGTTGGCTTCTGTGATTTGCCTGAATTTTTTAGTGCTTGGTCAAAATGTTGTTTATATAGCTCCGCTTCTGAAAACGGTCTTGTAAATGGCCAGCAAAGCACATTGCAGTCGTTTTTGATGGCATAATCGTAGGTAATTGGTGACCTTGCGGCGACCCATAAAGGAGGATGTGGTTTCTGAAGGGGTTTGGGCACAGAAGTTGATGTGGGAAAACTCCAATATTCTCCGTCGTGTTTATAATCCCCTTCCCAAAGCTTCTTCACTGCAGGTAGAATTTCTTGCATATAACGCCAGCCATCGGTTTGCTTTAAGCCAGGATGCATTCTATCAAATTCTCTTTGATATGCTCCTGATCCAATTCCGAATTCTAAGCGACCTCCACTAATAAGGTCCGTAAATGCTGCCTCTCCAGCGAGCCTTATTGGATGCCAGTAAGCTGCTGCTACCACTGCAGTGCCAAGTCTTATTTGGTCGGTATGGTTTGACCACCATGTAAGAATTTGAAATGGATTCGGCGCTATTGTCATTTCGAGTGCATGGTGCTCTGCTGCCCAAACGATATTAAAATTATTCTGATCAGCCATCTGGACCATCTCTAATGTATGCTTCGCGACCTCGTCCATTTCGATCTTATCATCAAGTCTCTCTAAATTTATCGCTAATTGAAATTTCAATGTTTTTTCCTTTTTTCTTTGTTTATCGCATGACAAACGGATTGCTCATTATTTCATCCGACATATTCATCCAGACTGTTTTAGGTCGCGTATAATCATAGATCGCTTGAAAACCGCTTTCTCTTCCAAAACCTGACTGTTTGAACCCCCCGAATTCTGCAATTGGGGAGACAACCCGATACGTATTTACCCATATAATTCCTGCTCTTATAGATTTGGACATTCGTAACGACCGCGCACTGTCTCGTGTAAAAATGCCAGCGGCTAATCCATAGCTGGTATCATTTGCGAGCCTTATTACTTCTTCCTCTGTCTTAAATCGGATAACAGCGAGAACTGGTCCAAATAATTCAGTATCTACAATTTCTAGGTCCTGTCGTGGGCAAGATACTATTGTGGGTTCGTAGTAAAGACCCGAACTTTTCTCTAAACGATGCCCTCCGCAAAGAAGTTTTGCACCTTCCTTTTGCGCTTTTGTGATCTGTTTTTCAATATGTTCAAGCTGTTCCACTGTACAAAGAGGACCCATTTGAGTTTCCTCTTTAAGGGGATCGCCAATAATTATTCCCTTTGCCTGCTCAACAATCTTCTCTAAAAACTCATCTGCAATTTTGTCTTGCAGATATAAGCGAGAACCTGCAACGCAGCTTTGCCCAGAAGCTCCGAAAATTCCAGCAACTGACGCATTCACCGCACTTTCAATATTTGCATCATTGAAAACAATAAACGGCGATTTACCCCCCAACTCTAATGAGACCTGTGCAAAATTCTTAGCGGAGTTTTCAACTACTTGGCGCGCAGCGCTTGGTCCTCCTGTAAAGGAAATTCTGGCTATTTTGTGGTGCGATGTTAATATTTTACCACAAGGGTCTCCATGACCAGTGATTATATTTACAACACCATCAGGTATACCTGCCTTTGCAATCAATTTTCCAAATTCTAACATAGCTGCAGAGGCATGCTCAGAGGCTTTTAAAACGACTGTATTTCCAGCTGCCAAGGCCGGCCCAATCTTTACTGCCACAAGAAATAATTGTGAATTCCATGGTACTATTGCGGCAACTACTCCTAAGGGTTCTCTATTTGTAAATACAAAAAGATCAGGTTTATCGATTGGTAAAGTTTCCCCTGAAATTTTGTCTGCACAACCCGCAAAAAAATCGAAGAATTGAGCTATATATTTTGCCTGCCACTTAGTCTCCTTCAACATCTTTCCTGTGTCAATACTTTCTATTTTGCCCAAATGTTCCGAGTTTTTAGCTAATAAAGAGGCTAGTTTTCTCAGGCACTGACCGCGTTCAGTTGGCGTCATGGTAGACCAGGGTCCGGTGCGAAATGCCCGATCAGCCGAGTCTATAGCCCGATCAACGTCTTCTTTGGTGGCTTCCGGCACTCTACTCCACACATTTCCGTTTGATGGGTTAACACTGTCAAATTTTTGTCTATCAGATGACTCAGTCCATTGACCATCTATTAACATCTTGTATTCTGTGATTTCTGCCATTCTGCAATCCCCTTATGATTAGTCCTTATTTTGATAGGTTAAAATTTAAATAAATAAGAAAATTCGACATATTAAGGCGAAAAACACTTAAAACTTAAAAAGCATTGATGCGTAATCAGTAAAGGAGAAAGATTAATGGAATTGAATAAAAAAATAATTGGTGGACCCTTAAGTATTGGTGGCAGAAAGTTGTCCCTGTCGAAAGCGGTTCAAGCGGGTAATTTTGTTTTTCTCACGGGACAAATACCGTTTAAAGACGGCGTTCCTATGACTGAGGGAACAATTGAAGAGCAAACAGCTGTGGTACTTGAGGAAATAAAGCTTACTTTAAAGGAAGCTGGCTGTAACTTGACTGATATCGTGAAGGCGATGGTGTGGTTAAGGGATCGATCCGATTTTTCTGGATTTAATGAGGTTTACGGAGCATATTTTCCAGTAGATCCACCTGCGCGCTCGGCGGTTGTGAATGAGCTTCTTGTTGACGTCAGAGTCGAAATAGAAGTTGTCGCTTACAAGGGTAAATAAGGACTTTAGAATGTTTAGTGCCAGATCGGGTGGAACCTCATTTGTAATTTCAGGAGATAGCAAGCGACCCGCCATCGTCTTAATTCACGGATTGGGCTTAAACCTTCATATGTGGCAATATCAAGTTGAGGTACTAAAGGAAGATTATTTTGTTATTTCATATGATCTCTTAGGTCACGGTGAGAGCAAAACGTCAAAATCAGACCCCAGTTTAAGTATTTTTACTGCGCAACTAAAAAATTTGTTGAAATATTTAAAGCTTGATAAGGTCGCGATCATTGGATTTTCTGTTGGAGGTATGATAGCTAGGCATTTTGCCCAAATTTACCCAGAAAGTCTGACAGCACTTGCAATTTTGAATTCACCGCACTCTAGAACTGAAGCGGCCCAACATGATGTGCACAGCAGATGGCTGCAAGTCATAGAGTCTGGTCCGAGTGCTACCGTCGACGCTGCGATTGAGCGCTGGTTTACCCCCGCTTATCGGAGGAGGTCGCCAGATATGATCGAGGTTGTAAGAAAATGGATTCTTCAAAATGAGAGGGAAACCTATAGTAGAAATTATAGAGTATTGGTAGATGGTGTTTCGGAGGTTGTTGGGGAAAAGAGTCATATCTTATGTCCTACTTTAGTGTTGACCGCTGGTGAAGACTTTGGAAATGGGCCTGATATGGCTCGTGCTATAGCAAACGAGTTTCCTAAAGCAGAATTAATAGTCCTCGAAGGTTTACGACATATGGCCTTATTTGAGAGCCCCGATAGAATGAACATCTGCCTCGAGCGGTTTCTTGGCAAACACATTGGGGAGGAGTAAAACTCTTGAGTGAGCGCGGCATATTAAAAGGAATAAGAGTGATAGATCTGACGCGGATGTTGTCTGGTCCGTATTGCACTATGGTTTTGGCAGATCATGGAGCTGAAGTTATAAAAATAGAGGATGACAAAGGTGACACGAGTAGATTTAACGGCCCTTATAAAAAATATGATAAGTGCAAAGAATGGGCTGGCTATTTCGTAAGCTTGAATAGAAATAAAAAGAGTATTCAAATAGACTTGAAGAGTAAGTCTGGTATTGAGAACTTTCGCCTCCTTGTCCGCTCTGCCGATGTTTTGGTAGAAAACTTTCGTCCAGGAGTCATGGAAAAGCTAGGCTTGTCTTTCGAAGAGTTACATAAATTGAATCCAAGGTTAGTTTACGGTGCCATTCGTGGGTTTGGAGACCCACGCTCGGGGAAAAGTCCATACAACGATTGGCCTTCTTATGATGTGGTCGCTCAAGCTATGGGTGGCTTGATTAGTTTAACTGGGCCTGATCCGAATACCTTGACTAAGGTGGGTCCAGGAATCGGGGATATTTTTACCGGCCTATATTTGTCATTTGGTATTATCGCAGCCTTACGAGAGGCTGAGTCTTCCGGGTTAGGCCAGTTTATTGATGTGTCAATGTACGATTCCATGATCAGTCTCTGTGAGAGGGCGGTATACCAATATGATTTTGAAGGACGAATTCCAACCGCTTCTGGTAACTCACACCCCTTCTTGGCTCCTTTTGGAATTTTTGCAGCTAAGGATGGCAAAGTTGCAATTGGTGTTGTTGAGGATTCATTTTGGAAAAGCTTAGTAAGGGCTATAGGCTCACCTGAATACGAAGATCATTCAGACTTTTCGACAATTATGGCTAGAAAGAAAAATATTCTAAAAGTAAATAACCTGGTCGAAACTTGGACATCACGATACCACAAATCGGAACTCGTGGAGAAGCTGGGAGGCAAGGTACCCTTTGGGCCGGTAAACAATGTGCAAGATATATTCAATGATCCGCACACCAAATGTAGAGAAATGATAGAGAGGATTGAAGATCCCTATAAAGATAATGAGAGCTGGTGCGTAGCGGCTAACCCAGTTAATTTCAGTCGATCAAAAAAAATTGCTCTTAAAACACCTCCCAGATTAGGAGAGCACACTGCTATGTACTTAAATCAGGGCGATGCTTGTCATAACGAGCGAGCTGACAGCCTAGCTTTAAGAAAGGCTTTTGGTACCTTCACGACCGGCGTTACGATTGTGACGACCCTTCAGGATGATGGGATACCCAGAGGTTTTACTGCTAATTCCTTTTCATCGGTCTCATTAGAACCTCCATTACTTCTTGTTTGTTTATCGAAGGCCGGTTTGAGTTACAAGGTATTTGCTGAGTCAACTTATTTTGCAATAAATGTGCTCAGGGATGATCAAAAAGAATTATCTAGCTTATTTGCTACTCAAAGCGAGGAGAAATTTACCTCTGCAGTTTGGAGCCATGGTCATGAGTACATGCCAATTCTAAAAGGGTGTTTGTCTAGTTTTGTTTGCAAGAACGAAAGAATTGTTGATGCTGGTGATCATACAGTTTTGATTGGTCGAGTAGAGAAGTTTTCGACAAATCAGGGGCGGCCTTTATTATATTACAAGGGAAAATACGTCTCACCAGAAAATGGTAGTTAGAACAAATAGCAATAACTGGAGAGAAAAAATTGTTATGATTAAAGATTTAAGAAAAATAGTCATTTATGACGAGGAGGTTTTAATAGAGGGAGGCCGAGAGGTAGATCCACCTCTGAGAACTATAGCTGCAGCGGCCGTACTTAAAAACCCATGGTATGGGAAAGGATTTGTTGAAGACCTTTCACCTGAAATAAATAGAGTAGCACCTGTAGTTGGTAAGCTTCTATCAGACAAACTCATTCAACTTGTAGGTTCGGGTGAAAAAATTGAGGCATATGGCAAGGCGGCCATTTCTGGAACCGCTGGTGAAATTGAACATGCATCAGCGATAATTCATACATTAAGATATGGTAATTTTTTTAGAGAAGCTGTCGGTGCCAAGAGTTACTTGGGTTTTACAAATACGCGTGGACCGGCGAATACGCCAATCAACATTCCCCTGATGGACAAGCATGATACGGGTCGTCGTTCCCACTATATAACCGTGCAATTTTCTATATTCGATGCACCTGGTCATGATGAAATCGTCGTTGGGTTAGGTGCTGCGACGCGAGGAAGGCCCAACCACAGAATTGGGGACAGATATACTGATCTGAAAGCTCTTGGTCGACATTTAGATAACCCTGCAGGGGTATGAAGATATTTTCGCCAACAAATTTACCTTTTTTGTTCACCAATCAAACATATCATTTCATACATGATGGAGGCCGCTCGCATTGCAGTAATCTGATTTGGGCTATCCTTCGTAGGCATCAGACATACAACGTCCCCGCCGATTATATTCATACCTCTGACCGAATGTAGAAGTTCGACAGCTTCATCAATAGAGAAGCCACCTTCCCCAGGCTCTAGATTTGCTACGGCTGGTGCTACCGATGGATCTAAGCAATCAAGGTCAAATGTTATATAAATCGGTTTCCCACTGATTTTTTCCTTTATCTCTCTAATTACGTCAGCCGACCCTCTGTGTCGATATTCCTTCATGGTGATTACATTGTATCCATACTCATATGATGGTTGGAGCCAATCTAGAGTTCGCGGATGACCGCGCAATCCAACTTGCATGGAACTTTTGGGATCAACACATCCCTGATCAACAAGATAGGCACCCCAATGAGCGGCTGACTTTTTTGCTCCAAGAAAGTGAGGAACTTTTGTAAATACGTCAGTATGGGCGTCTAGGTGCAACAATGAGACCGGCTGTTTTTCACTTATTTTCCCACCGCCAAGGGCCTGTAATATGCCGCCCGTAATCGAGTGATCACCCCCAATAGAGACGGGTGAAATTTTTTTCTTGTCAATTTCTTTGAAGAACTTTGTAATTTGCTTGATGCAAGCTTCGTTGTCGTTAGCCTTTGGGAACGCAACATCTCCCGCGTCCACTATTTTAAGCTCTTTCCACGGGTCTATTTGAAACTCACCGTGGACTCGACGTTGGACGCTGGAAATATTGCGCACCGCTCTGGGACCTAGATGTTGATCACGCTCGGTTGTTCCGTTACCAACTGAGTGAGGTACTCCAACTAAGGCGATATCTTGATTCGTCAAAGGTTCATTTGGACACCGAAATAGTGTCGGTATACCCCACCAGTACAAGTTATTCATCATAGACGCTTCGTATTCTGTAACCATTTTTACCTCGGGTTTTACAAGAACAGTAGTGGATACTTCTTAGGTTATGGTTAAGCATGCCTTTTTAAAAAAATTCAACCAAAAACTTTTTGTTGTGGTAAACTATATCCAGTTTTTGTGATTTGTATTAAAAAAATAGTATCCGCAGGTGTTCATTGAATAAGACAGGGTTTTTTTCTCATGAGGAATGTTTCTGGCACAGTGGTGCCGACTTTGCTCTGACTGTGCCTGTCGGGGGTAGCGTTCAACCACTATATTCTAATGGATTTCCTGAAAATCCGGAAACTAAAAGGCGGTTAATTAATTTGATCGACATATCGGGATTATCTAAAGAAATAACTCGCTTGTCAGCTAATCGTGCTTCTGAAAACGATTTGTTATCTGTTCATACAGAAAAATATATAAACAAGTTTAAGAAAAAGAGTAAAATGGGCGGAGGACAACTAGGCTCCTTGGCACCTTTTGGTTTGGGTGGTTTTGAAATTTCTTGTCGTTCAGCCGGCCTCGCTATTACGGCCGTAGATCAAGTTTTGCGAGGACATCTTGATAACGCTTATGCACTTTCGAGACCACCTGGGCATCACTGTTTGCCTGATTTCCCTAATGGATTTTGTTTGCTAAACAATATTGCAATTGCAGTGAGAGCCGCTCAAGCTAAAGGACTGGCTAAAAAGTTTGCTATAATCGATTGGGATGTGCATCATGGTAATGGAACTGAGGCAATATTTTATTCAGATCCCAATGTTTTAACAATTTCAATACATCAAGATAGAAACTATCCTTGGGATACGGGTTCGTATCGAGATCGGGGGAAAGGCCATGGTGAGGGCTTCAATGTGAACATCCCTTTGCCACCGGGAAGTGGTGATTGGGTTTATCGTTATGCTCTATCAAAAATCGCTATACCAGTAGTCGAAAGTTTTAAACCAGACATACTAATAGTTGCATGTGGATTTGATGCATCCGGTGTAGACCCATTGAGTCGAATGCTTTGCGGATCTGGAACGTTTCGCGAAATGACAAAGTTAGTTATGAGTTTAGCAGATAGCGTTTGTGCTGGTAAGTTGGTGTTGGTTCACGAAGGAGGTTATTCAGAGGTTCATGTCCCATTCTGCGGTCACTCGGTTGTAGAGCAGTTGGTTGGATCTGCAATAAAGTTGACCGATCCGCTTGAGGCAAGAATAAGAGCCCAACAACCCTCTGATGACTTTAATCGCTTTGTTTCAAAAAAAATTCATGAAATTCGAGTGAATGTTTTTCGATGATTAGGTTAATTGAAGTCTTTGATTGTCTTAGAAGGTGAACTATTCTTGAGAAATTTTTGGAGAGATAGGTTGTTCCCAAAAGAAGCATTGTCGCTGGACATAGCTAGGAACCTATTCGAAACGGTTAAGAACCTTCCAATAATAAGCCCTCATGGACATACTGAAGCAAAATGGTTTGCTGAAAATATACCTTTCCAAAACGCAACTGATCTGTTTATAACGCCGGATCACTATGTTTACAGAATGCTTTTTTCCCATGGAATTGATCTTGATGATCTCGGGATTGGTAGGAGAGCTGAAACCCGAAAAAGTGTCGAACCTCGGAAAGTCTGGAAGCTATTTTCAAAGCATTATTATCTTTTTAGAGGGACCCCTACCAAGCTATGGTTAGACTACATGTTTGAAAATCTTTTTGGAATATCTGAAACATTATGTGAGAAAAATGCCGATCTTTTTTATGACTCTATTTCAGATGCATTAGAAAAACCCGAGTTTAGACCACGAGAACTTTACGAAAGGTTTAAAATTGAGGTGCTTTGCACTACTGAAACCCCGCTCGATGATCTTTCCGACCATAGGAAAATTATTCGCTCTGATTGGAACGCGCGGATCATTTCCGCCTACAGACCCGATAACGTAATAGATCCCGATCACGAGAGTTTTTCCAAAAACGTACAGCTTTTGGGGGAGTTAACTGGAGAAAATACTGATAGCTTTGAAGGATATCTGGCAGCTCATTTTTCCAGACGAAAGTTCTTTAAATCATTAGGAACTACCAGCACGGATCATGGCCACCCGTCGGCTAACACTTTTAAATTGTCAAAAGGAAAGGTGGAGGCGATTTTCCAAAAGGCTTTGTTAGGAAATTTGTCGAGGGATGAGGCAGAGATGTTTCGTGGCCACATGCTAATAGAAATGGCAATGATGAGCCTTGAAGATGGGTTGGTGATGCAACTTCATTCGGGTTCTTATCGTGATCACTCGCCGTCAATAAAGCAAAATTTTGGACGAGACAAAGGGTTTGATATTCCAAAGCAGTTAGATTACGTGCACGCTCTTAAACCATTGCTTGATGCTGTAGGTTTAGATAAGCGCCTAACCCTGATATTGTTTACGCTGGATGAGGCTACATTATCCCGTGAGTTGGCGCCGTTGGCTGGGGTTTATCCGAGTGTGAAAATTGGACCCCCATGGTGGTTTTTTGATAGTGTTGAAGGAATGCTTAGGTTTCGTAGATCGACCACTGAGACAGCCGGTTTTTACAACACAGCAGGCTTTAATGATGATACTCGAGCTTTTTGTTCTATCCCCGCTCGTCATGATGTAGCTCGACGTATTGATTGTGCTTATCTTTCTGATCTAATCGTATCTGGGCAAATTTCAGAGGAGGAAGGGTATTCAATAGCTATGGATTTGTCATACCATATAGTAAAGCGAACATATAAGCTATGAGTAAAAAACCTAGACCGCAATTGTTTACCAGAAATAAGAATGTTAAACCAATAGATATTCTCCACTTTGGTCCTGGAGCTTTTTTTCGAGCTTTTTGCTGCGTCTATTTCCAAAAGATGAAGATTATCAAACCAGCGAGTATAAATATTATGGCGGTTTCGTTGGTCACACCAGACACTGTAAAAAAACTATCGAGGCAAGGTGGAGCGTTTACCGCAGTAGAAAAATCCCCAGATGGGTTAGCTATAGAAATTCTTGACGTTATTCAGGAGGCAGTTTTTGCACCTAGCGAACATGAAAAAATCTTGAAAACATTATCGAGCAATTATTTAAAATTTGTCACTTTAACAATTACCGAAAAGGGTTATTATTATTTAACGAATTCTGGAAAACTAAATTTGGATCACCCAGATATTATTCACGATCTAAAAAACATAGATCGGCCTATTTCTGCTATTGGATATATTGTTTCAGGGTTAAAACTGCGGAAAGAAAAAGGACTTTTTCCATTTACATGTCTCTCTTGCGATAATCTTCCAAATAATGGATCCATACTTAAAGATACTATAATTCAGTTCTCTGGAGAACTAGATAAAGAGCTATCCAATTGGATTTCTGATTTTGGAAAATTCCCGTCAAGCATGATAGACAGAATTGTTCCGAAGGTTTTGCAGAGTGATATTGATGCGATAAGTGGAATTTTTGATTATTCTGATCAAAGCCCAGTTTTTCATGAGCCATATTCTTTATGGGTTATTGAAGATGATTTTGTTGATCGTCAGAGTTTCCCTTTGGAGGAGGTCGGCATTAAATTAGTACCTAACGTGGAGAAGTTTGAAATTATGAAACTAAGGTGCTTGAATGGTACTCATAGTGCATTAGCCTATCTTGGTTATTTATCGGGGTACAAAACCATATTTGATACAGTGTCCGAACCAGTTTTTCAGAAATATTTATTCCGAACGTGGAAGATGGAGATAATACCAAGTATTGACCCACCATCAGGCTTTGACTTGATCAAATACACTGATGAATTATTTAAACGATATAGTAACTCGGCGATCGTTCATAGTACACATCAAATTGCTATGGATGGTTCTCAAAAATTACCCCAAAGAATCCTTGGCACGGTACAAGAAAATCTTCAAGACAATAGAAGTGTTGCTCTTCTTTGTGAGGCTATAGCTGCGTGGATAAGATTCACTGGCGGTGCTGACGAGTCTGGGAGAGAAATAGATGTTCTAGATCCCTTGGCCAGTGAATTTGTTGAGTGTCATAGGAAGTCCAAGGATGTTATGGACCTAGTGGACAGGTATCTTTCTTTAAACCAAGTTTTCTCTGACTTTCTCAAGAGAAATGCTGTCTTTAAATCGCATTTGGAAAATGCAATTCTAAGGCAAAGAGAGCGAGGTACCTTAGAGTCTTTGAAAAAAGTGCTAAAATTAGAGTAGGTGTGAAGTTAATGCAGCGCCTTTTTCCAAGTATTTTGGGTTGCCAACAAATTTAGATAACCCTTCATATAAGGTTTTACTATTTTTAAATGGTTAGCTACGATGTTACAATACGCCAAACTCTTAGTGCCTCAACTTGTAATACTTATTTTGCAATTGTTCTTAATCGATCAACGAAATATAATTTTGGAAACCACAGTATGTCATCTCTAATAAAACTCAATAACGCGGACAATGTCTCTACTGCCACGAAAGATCTAAAAATTGGTGAGGAGAATGCGATACAATCCATTCCAAAAGGTCATAAGATAGCAATAAAAACGATAAAGGCTGGCGAACCTGTAATTAAGTATGCTCAAATCATAGGTTACGCGTCCAAGGATATAAAATCTGGTTCTCACGTTCACCTAGAAAATCTCGATTTTAGGAATGTTCAACAGACCTACGAGTACTCTACTAACTTGAAGAAATCGAAAAAAACGTTAAACCAAGCAACTTTTCGAGGTTACTTGCGAGAAAGTGGAAAAGTGGGCACGAGAAATACTATTGCAGTTCTCTCCTCGGTTAACTGCTCTTCTACTGTTGCAAGATTAATTGCTGATCACTTTTCTGATGATGTACTTAGGCAATACCCAAATGTAGACGGCGTCACAGCTTATGTTCATGGAACTGGTTGCGGGATGGCTGACAGTGGTGAAGGTTTTGAGGCACTTCAGCGCGTAATGTGGGGTTACGCAAAGAACCCAAATGTTGTGGGTGTTTTAATGGTTGGGCTCGGTTGCGAAATGAACCAGATTTCTTGGTTAGTTGAAGCATATGGACTAAAGACTGGGCCCCTTTTCCAAACTATGAATATACAAGACATGGCAGGTACGCGGCGAACCGTTGAAAAAGGTATTCAAAAAATTTCTGATATGCTTCCGCTTGCTAATCAATCGACTCGAGTAATTTGTTCTGCATCTGGCTTGGTCGTAGCGTTGCAGTGTGGAGGTTCTGACGCTTGGTCTGGAATTACCGCAAATCCGGCCCTCGGGTATGCTTGCGATTTACTTGTTTCGCATGGTGGCACCGGAGTACTAGCAGAAACGCCAGAAATTTATGGCGCAGAGCATATGCTTGCCCGAAGGGCTGTTTCAACCGACGTTGGGAAAAAGCTTATAGCTAAAGTAAAGTGGTGGGAAAATTATACCAAAATTAATAATGGTTCCCTCGATAATAATCCCTCTCCTGGCAATAAAAGAGGAGGATTAACAACTATTTTAGAGAAATCATTAGGCGCCATTGCAAAGGGAGGAACCACACCGTTGAATGGCGTATATAGCTATGCTGAGGAAGTACACGAAAAAGGGCTGGTCTTTATGGATAGTCCTGGCTATGACCCGGCTTCTGTAACAGGTCAAATCGCGAGTGGTTGTAATTTGGTAGCCTTTACTACGGGTCGAGGTTCAGGTTTTGGTTCGAAGCCATCCCCCTGCATAAAAATCGCCACAAATACCCCTATGTTTAATCGATTGGAAGAAGATATGGATATTGATGCCGGGGGTGCGCTTTTCGAGAAAATTTCTGTTGAAGAAATTGGTGAAGAAATATTTAATACTTTCATGGATATTGCATCCGGTTCAAAAAGTAAGTCCGAATTACAAGGTCTTGGCAATTTCGAGTTCGTACCATGGCAGATTGGCGCAGTTATGTAACAAATCATATAGTATCTTTAAGAGGTCGAATGTCAGTCACGTATTGTGGGAGAAAATTGTGAGATTATCAGAAAAAAAAGTATTGGTTACGGCAGCCGCTCAAGGCATAGGACGCGCTATATGTGAAGATTTTATACGAGAAGGTGCTCGAGTGATTGCTTTGGATATAAATGCTAAAAAACTAGAAACCCTCAGAGGGGCGGATTTAAGAAATATCGATGTGACAAATAAGAGTGAATTTGTGAAAGTAATACAGGAGCAAACATTAGACGTACTAGTCAATTGTGCGGGGGTCGTTCATTCCGGGACTATTTTAGATGCTTCAGATGAAGACTTCGATTTTTCTATTAACTTAAATGTTAGGTCGATGTTTCACGGAATTCAAGCTGCTCTGCCAAATATGATTGAGAATGGTGGGGGATCGATAATAAATATTGCCTCCGCGTGCTCCTCGATTATAGCCGCCCCGAATAGGTTCGTTTATGGTACGACCAAGGCAGCTATAATAGGCTTAACCAAATCAGTCGCTCTTGAGTATATTACGAATGGAATAAGATGTAATGCCATATGTCCCGGAACGGTTGACAGTCCCTCGTTACATGATCGGTTAAAGGCCACAGGTGATTATAGAAAAGCCATGAAAGATTTTGTTGCTCGACAAAGAATGGGACGAATCGGACATCCCGGTGAGATCGCAGCTTTAGCGGTCTATTTGGCTTCTGATGAAAGTAAATTTACTACCGGCCATTCCCACATAATTGATGGTGGGTGGTCTTTGGGATAACTCGCTATTGATTTCAATAGAGCTATCATTGATTTGTTAGACAGCATCTGAATCTTTCAAACCAGTTTGAAACCCTCAATACCTCCGCATCGCTTTTGAATTTTCCAATCAGTTGGATACCTACAGGTAATCCTCTGCTGTCAAAGCCACAGGGAATAGACATTGTGGGTAGGCCAGCAAGACTTGCGGGGATAACGACCTCCATCCATCTGTGATAGGTATCCATTTTTACTCCATTTATTGCAGAGGGATAACGCTGTTTTGCAGAGAACGGAAAAACTTGTGCTGACGGTAATAACAAAAAATCGTAGACCTTGAATAAAGATTTTAAAAAAACGATCCATTTCTCGCGCAGGAAAATTGCCGTCTCAAGACTATTTTTAGTAATTTTAAGCCCCTGCTCAATTTCCCAAAGAATTTCTGGTTTGAGTAACTTCTTTTCTTCCAGATTTAAGTAATGATGCTGCAGTTCAGACTGGATGGTTTTACATCTTAGCACGGTCCAACTATCCCAGATTTGCTCGGCTGGGAAAGAGGGGTTAACGGTCTCGATTTTTATTTGTGGAGAGTCAAGCGTTTTAAGATATGACGTACAGAGTTCGTCGATCCCACTTTCATAAGTATAGTTGCCATTAAAACTACCAAGCCAAGCACATCTTATTTCGCTTCTTATTGGAATATTGACGATTTCAGAAAAAAGACGGTTCGGTGCTCGGAAACTGTTAAAATTTCCGACTTGCGCATCTAATAAAAATGATAAGCATTTAGTTGATCTTGCAAGCCCACCTAAGCTGGATAGGGGAGGTAAATTTTCTTTATTTCTTGGCGTGGGTATAAGATGTGGAGTAGGTCTAAATCCGTATAAAGAACAAAAAGACGATGGAGTCCTGATAGAGCCCATCATATCGGATCCGTCAGCAAATGGTAACATGCCAGAGGCGACCGCAGCAGCTGCTCCGCCACTAGACCCTCCTGATGTTAATTTAGTATCGATTGGGTTCAGGGTGGCTCCGAAAAGAGAGTTGAAAGTTTGTCCACCGATACCAAATTCCGGTACGTTAGTTTTGCCGACTACTATGCAACCAGCTTTCTTTAAATTTCTTACCATTGGTGAGTCGGTTCTACCAATGTTTTTTCGAAAAATCTTTGAGCCAAAAGTTGTCAGAATTCCTTTTGTTTCCTGAAGGTCTTTTATAGCTATGGGTAGCCCAGCTAATGGCGGAAGTTTCTGTCCCGTCTTTCGTAGTTTATCAAAATTATCTAGGCAATACTGTATCTCAGTCTCCTCACAGCTTGTAACAATTGCATTTAATACCGTATTCTTTGAGTTGATGTTTTCTAAGAATTTACTCGTGGCATCGAGAATAGACTCGTTGCTGTCGTGTATAGATTTTAGTACATCTTCAACTGATTTGAATTTCATTATCTTTTCGATACTGGTAACTAATTAAGTGTGATAATCTTTTACCTTCCTTCTCCACCCTAAAAAAAAGTTGGCTAGGTAAGATCATGTAGTTTAAGTACAGTTTGCACTGCTGGACGAGTGCCAATTAAATTATTATGCTCCGTGATCGCCTGATATTGTTTTAAATTGACCCCATCCTCTTTAAACCAACGTGTAATTACTGCTAAGTACGGGTCACAAACAGAGTAGCGTTTACCTAGGACCCAGGGTCCTTTAAAAAGGTTGTACTCTATAAACTTTGCACAAGCATCCATATTCTCAGTGACATGTGTCGTTAGACTGTCTAAAGCTACTTTGTCTCTTGTCCAGCGCAAGCCTCTGTGCTTGTGCGCATGAGCTACATGAACAGTTGAGGCGAGGTAAGAGTTAAAGCTTTGTGCCTCCGCTTGTAGGAATGGATCTGTCGGCATCAATTTCTTTTCGGGGTACATGCTAGAAATAAATTGTAAGATTGCTATAGTTTCCGTTATTGTTCCATTGGGTGTTACTAGAGCAGGCACTCTTTTTTTTGGATTTACTTTTATGAAACTTTCAGAATGCTGCTCCCCTGCTTCTAGGTTGATTTGAATGGCTTCATAATTGGCTTGCACCTCCTCGAGCGCTACGTGAGAAGCGAAAGCACAGGATTTTTTTGCGAAAAAAAACTTTAACATGTCCTCTGACTTTTTGATTTCAAAATTTGAGCGCTCTCTCTGGTGTAGGAGGAGATGAGGAACAACCGCCCCACACAGACTGATCAAAATTTATTACTGAGCCAGTCATTAATCCACTGTCATTCGAGGCCAAAAAACATACGGCTTTTGCAATTTCTTCTGGTTCAATTAATCGACCAAAAGGTAGCTTGGCCGACGCTTCTTTAAGCCAATTATCGTCTGCATCATGGTAAGCTTTTTGAATACGATCTTCTCCCTCTGAAGCCATCCATCCAATATTAAGTTGGTTTACTCTTATACGGTTGCGAAGGAGAGCGTAGGCTGAGTTCCTGGTCAGAGTGGCTAGGGCCCCTTTAGAGGCGCAATATGGTGCTATGAATGGTTGCCCGGTTAACGCTGCGATCGAACCAATATTTATTATGGACCCCTCGACTTTTTCACGTATCATTATCTTCACACTTTCCTGCATCAAGAAAAAAGGTGCTTTAGTATTAACGGCGAATGTAGTATCAAAAAGCTCTTCTGAGGTGTTTAATAGGTTTCCCCTATCGGTTACGCCCGCTGCGTTTACTAGTAGATCAACTCTTCCAAAGAGTTCATCTGCTCTCCTAATTACCAAGCGACAATCTTTTACGTTTTTTAAATCGGCCCTTACGTAGTCACACTTTATACCAAATTTGGACTTTAGTTCAGTAAGCACTTTTTTACCCTTATCTGTATTTCTTCCACAAATAATAATTCCAGCGGCACCAACACTAGCGAATGCTTTGGCAATTGCTTCACCCAAACCTTGCGTTCCCCCAGTCACTACCGCTATTTTCCCGTCAACTCTATTCATAGTAATTAAGTATTTTGTAACCTGCTTTGTGCAGTGCTTTGGTCAATGCCTTGTGACCTATGCACGCGAACTCATAAGGTGGTGAGATTTTTGGATCTTGCTCCGCTTCGACAACAAACCAACCTTTATATCCTTTTTGATATAGTGCTTTCACTATCTTATCAAAATCAAGGGACCCATCACCAGGCACAGTAAATGCTCCTTTTAAAACTGCATCCAAAAAACTTTCTTTATCCTTATTTAAACTATTTATGATATTAGCCCGTACATCTTTCGTATGGACATGAGATATTCTTTTATGATGCTTATTTATAAAACTCAAAGCATTACCGCCAGCGAAATGCAAATGTCCCGCATCGAATAAGAGTTTCAACGCCTCACCAGAATATTTCATTAAGAGGTCAACATCAGATTGAGTTTCAATTGCTGTACCCATGTGATGATGAAAGGTTATTGGCATACCTTGATCCTGACACCATTCTGCAAAACTTGTTATTTTTGACCCGTAAGTCTTGATTTGTTCTTCAGATAACACTCTTCGACTGCTAAGAGGTCTGTTGCGCAAGTTCTGGATTGTACCAGCTGTTTCTCCATAGACTAGGCAAGGAGCGTTTAAAGCTTTAAATAAATTCAATTGACTAGTCACACGTTCCTTCTCTTTTTCTACGCTATTGTCTAACAATGTACCAGAGTACCAACCGCCACATAGAAGCAAATTATGCTTTTTGAGAGTTTTCTCCAGCACGCCGTATGTTTTAGGAAACTTACCCCCAGTTTCTACTCCACTAAAACCAGCGGCTTTTGCTTCTGAAAGGCATGTCTCTAGAGACGTTTGCCCACCAAGTTCTGGCAAGTCATCATTGGACCAGGCTATCGGTGCTATGCCAACCCTCGCTTCCATGTTTATACTCCCACTCGTTGCTTCTTCCTTATCTCCTCTTGATGTTTTCTCGCGTCTCTTACCTCCTTTCTAGCTGATGTCTCCGGCACTCCAACATCCCAGTCAGCATCTCCAGGCACCCACTGGTAAGGATCTGTTTGGATAGAAAGCACTGTCGTTCTATCCGTTGACTTGGCCCATTTTATGGCATCCTTAAGCTCAGACAGGCTATCACAATGTCGGCTTAATGCACCCATTGAGGCAGCATGCTCTACAAAATTTACATTGAATGGTTCTTTTACCTTGCAATCCTTTATAAGGTTGTTGAACGATTTCTCACCTTTGAAATTTTGCAGTCTGTTGATGACCGCGAAACCGCCATTATCACAAACGATGACAATTATCTTGTGACCCGTTAGCACAGTAGAGTAAATATCTGAGTTCATCATCAAATAAGAGCCATCGCCAATCATAACTATCGGTGTTCCCTCGCCATTATTGGCAATTGCATGTCCCCAACCGCCAGCTATCTCATATCCCATACACGAAAAACCAAATTCGCAATCAAAGGTGTGAGGCTTTTTTACACGCCATCCTTTCGCAACTTCGCCTGGCAGTCCTCCAGCGGCCGCCACTAGCGTATCAGTAGAGCCTGCCTCTTGATTCACGACACCAACGACTTGGGCGTAGGTCGGCACTCTCGCATTAGTTGGCGTTTGAAGTTCAGACAATAATTTGTCCCACTCTTTGAATTTAGCATTTGCTTTTTTGCTCCATGAGGGATCAGCACTCCAATTATCAATTCCAGATCCTTTAAAGGTTATTTCTTTCTTCATTCCGTCCAGGCCCGAAACATCGCCGAAGAGATTCCCATTGATTTCTTTGAGTGTTTCAAGGGCATCTCCTATCACTGCCTGCGATTGATGTTTCGTTGCATCCCACCTAGCGGTATTCAATGAGACAAACTTCGCTTGCCTCGAAAAGGCCGTCCAAGAGCCAGTCGTAAAGTCTTGCAATCGAGTGCCCACGGCTATAATCACATCTGCCTCCGCGGCAAGGGAGTTCGCGGACGAAGAACCTATGGTTCCAATAGGCCCTACATGCATCTCGTGGTCATGTGTAACAGAGCCTTTGCCTGCTATCGTTTCAGTGATTGGCACCCCATGATTCTTTGCGAATTTTGAAAGCTCGTTTTCGGCACCCGAATACCTCACGCCACCTCCCGATATTATCAAAGGTTTCTTTGCGTTCTTTATTATTTCTAATGCGCTTTGTAATTGTAGAAGATCTGGACGAGGTCTAGGGATTATGTTTAGTTTCTCAACAAAAAACTCTTCTGGATAATCGAAAGATATTTCCTGTGTGTCTTGGCAGAGACCCAAAAAAGCTGGACCACAGTCTGCCGGATCTAACATTGTTGCAACTGCTTGGGGTAATGAAGAGATGATTTGCTCAGGATGAGTTATCCGATCCCAGTAACGAGAAACAGAGCGAAAAGCATCGTTGACCGTTGTTGTCGGAGTTGAAAAATGCTCGACTTGTTGTAAAACCGGATCTGGTCGCCGATTAGTGAAAACATCTCCCGACAGTATCAGAATAGGCAGTCTGTTGGAATGCGCTACACCAGCGGCGGTAACCATGTTCGTCGCGCCTGGTCCAATTGATGAAGTGGCAATCATTATCTGCCTCCTTTTCTTGGCCTTTGCGAACGCGATTGCGGCTAGCGCCATTGACTGTTCGTTCTGACCTCGCCAAGTTGGCAGTCGATCTTTTGCCCTCTCGAGAGCTCCCGCCAAGCAAGTCACATTGCCGTGTCCGAATATAGCGAACGCGCCTGGGAATAATGGAGCTCTCCGCCCTTCGATCTCCGTAAATTGATTTATCAGGAATTTCACTACCGCTTCTGCCATTGTTAGCTTTATAGTTTTCGCCATTTCATTCTCCTAGGCTGACTCTCCGATTATATTGCCGTCTTCAAAAAACAAGCGTGGCAATGGTCATCTGGTTTTCTTCTGTGTTAAAGACTTGATTATACCGAAATCTACAATTTATTTGTAGAGTGTGAAAGCGTTTTGTTTATAAAATAGTAATTATATGTTTTTAAAAATGGAAGGTTAGAAAATGGTAAGAATGGCGGTTTTGGGTTGTGGGCGAATAGGTCAAATGCATGCACAAAACATATTAAAACACCCAGAAACTTCTTTGAGAGGAGTTTTCGATATTGATGATAACTCGGCTAGTGCAATAGCAAAAAAACTTTCCGTAAAGAAAATCACAAGTGTTAATGAAGTTTTTGAAAGCGATGAAATTGATGCTGTTCTGGTAGCCTCTGCTACTAGCACTCATGCCGATTATATTGAAATGGCTATCCGTTATGGTAAACCTATTTTATGTGAGAAACCGATAGATCTTGATTTGAATAGAGTCAACAAGCTTGCTGAAATTGTGGAACGGAGTTCAGTTTTGATTCAGATTGGATTTAATCGAAGGTTTGATCCAGGGCACCGGTCTGCAAAAATGGCTTTATCCAATGGGGAGATTGGCGATTTGCATCAGGTGATTATCACGTCTAGGGACCCTGAGATGCCCCCTTTTAGCTACTATAAGGACGCCGGTGGACTAATGCGAGATATGACAATACATGATTTTGATCTGGCAAGATTCATGTTGGGATCTGAGCCAGTTGAAGTATTTGCGGTCGCTGGTGGGTTGATTGACCCTGAAATGATGGAAGATCTTGATGATCATGACAGTGCTATGATCATTATGAAAACTGAAGAAGGTAAGCAGTGCTTGATAAATAACTCTCGCATTGCGGTTTATGGATATGATCAGAGGGTTGAGCTCCTCGGGACTAAGGGTATGATCCAAAGTAATAATAAAAAGCCGACTGAGATACTTCGCTTTACGAAAAATAGTGTTGAGGTTGGAGAGCCGTACCAGTACTTCTTTCTTGAGAGATACGCGGAGTCCTTCATGGCGGAAATAACGGCATTCGTTGAAAGTCTTAAAGAGAACAAGCCAGCTGCAGTTAGTTTCAATGATGGACATAAAGCTCTGATATTAGCCGAAGCTGCATATCTCTCATTGAAACAAAGAAGGCTCGTAAAAATAGAAGAAGTAATTTAAACTGCTTATTAGAACTTGACGTGAGGTCGAAATGAAAAAAAATAACCTAAGGGATCTTTGGTCTAAAGAGATGCCAGCTATTAATGGTTGGCTCTCTATGCCGAGTGCATTTGGAGCTGAAATTATGGCAAATCAGGGATTTGATAGTCTGACTTTGGATATCCAGCACGGTGTAATTGATTATCAGGATGCTTTAAGAATGCTGCAGTCTTTGGGAGCATATTCGGTTGCGCCTTTGACCCGTGTATCATGGCTCGATCCAGGGTTAATTATGAAAGTCTTGGATGCAGGGTTTTACGGTATTATTTGTCCAATGATTAATAATAAAAAGCAAGCAGAGAAATTTGTTTCTTACTGCCGGTACCCGCCGCTAGGCTCCAGAAGTTATGGACCTACGAGGGCTTTGTATTCGCTTGGAAGCGATTATTATCCAAAAGCTAACGATCAAATTATTTGTTTAGCTATGATTGAAACAGCTGAGGCTATGAATAATTTAGAGGAAATTGTAAGGACCCCGGGACTAGATGGTGTTTATATTGGCCCATCAGATTTATCTCTGGGGATAGGGAATGGACAGCTACCTCCAGGTTTTGATAGAGAAGAAACGCAAATTGTCAATGCTATCAAGACCATATTGAAAGCTGCGAAAGCGGCGGGTATCCGCGCAGGCATCCACTGTGGATCTCCGGAGTATGCCACGAGGGCTATTAGTTGGGGCTTTGATCTCGTAACCATTGGTTCTGACGCTAGATTGCTTGCAACGGCTGCAAAAAAGGTTGTTTCAGACGTTAGAACGAATGTCGAAACAGGATCATGTGTAAACAATGAGGACGAGGAAGATTTGTCAGGGGGGTATGGATACTAATGCCTCACGTGATTATTGCTGGGTCGATTCACGCGAGTGGACTGGAGACCTTGAAAAGACGCTCTGATTTCACTTTTGAATATTTAGTGGAAAGTACGGACAACTCTTACGTAAAATATTTAGTTAAGGCTGATGCCTTGATCCTAAGAACTCAACCACTTTTAAGAAAAGATATTGAAACAGCTGTAAATCTTAAGATTGTCTCTCGACATGGAGTAGGTTATGATGCCGTCGACGTGGATGCACTCTCTGCGCAAAGTATACCCCTAACGATAGTGGGTGACGTCAACTCACAATCCGTCGCTGAGCATTCTATAACACTATTGCTAGCGGCAACAAAACGTTTAATTAAAAACGATTCTGCGGCTAGATCAGGAAGCTGGGATTATAAGAATAAATTAGAACCCGAGGAAATATCTGGAAAAAAGCTACTGATATTGGGTTTTGGCAGGGTTGGCCAGCGTCTCGCCAAAATAGCTAATGCCTTTAGTATGCAAATAAGTATTTTCGACCCATTCCTTGATACCAATAGTATTTCAGAATCAAGTGTTTATCGGGTTACTGATTTGGATATGGCCCTTTCTGCTGCCGATTATATTTCGATTAATATGCCAGCACCTGAAAAGCCTATCTTGAACGCTAGAGAATTTAAATTGATGCGAGATGGGGTAGTTATTGTGAATACGGCGCGTGGCGGTATAATCAATGAAAATGATATGATTAAGGCTCTTGAAAGTGGTAAAATTGGAGCAGCGGGTTTGGACGTTTTTAACGATGAGCCGCCGACAAGTAAAAGTCCATTTGCAGATTTTAGTCAAGTTGTACTTACACCACATGTTGCGGGACTTACCAGAGAGGCGGCGGAAGGCATGGCAGTCTCTTCGGTTCAGAATGTCATTGATTATTTCGATCGCAATTTAGATTCGAAGCTAATCGTTAACAAAGAAAGTTTAAGAAAAAATGGACACTCTTAACTTTGGTCTGATTGGCTCTGGCTTTATGGGTAAAACTCATGTCTTCGGGATATCACTTGCTGATCGTGTCTTTGACTTGCCGTGTAGATTAGAGTTGTTAAAGATCGCTGATGCGTCTGAGGAGATGGCCTATCGTGCTGCCAAGGAGTTAGGAGTGAGTAGCTATGCCTCTGATTGGAGAGAATTAATTGAGGATGATAATTTGGATGTAATTAACATAACGACACCTAACTCATGCCACACAGAAATGGCTGCAGCCGCTATAAAGGCTGGTAAGCACGTTTATTGTGAAAAACCATTAGCTGTATCAGCGGATGATGCCTATTTTTTGGCTGATTTAGCAAGGAAGGCCAGCATAAAAACACAAGTGGGTTTTAATTACTTGTGTAACCCCATGATAATTAAGGCTCGGGAGATGGTTTTAGACGGTCAATTAGGTGAAATTCGAGGGTTTCGAGGTATTCATGCTGAAGATTATATGGCAGATGCGAACAGCCCCTATACATGGAGACATGATCTGTTAGGTGGTGGCGCACTGGTCGATTTAGGCAGTCACATAATTGCCACCGCTGAGTTTTTGCTAGGTCCGATCACCGACGTGATGGGATATTGTTCGACTTCAATAAAAAGAAGATTGGATGAGACAGGTTCCTCTAAGCTAGTAGAAGTCGATGATGTTAGCAGAGCTTTCTTAAAGTTCAAGAATGGGGCAACTGGTAGTTTGGAGGCTAACTGGCTTGCCACCGGTAGGAAGATGCAACATGAGTTTGAGGTTTTTGGAACAGAAGGAGCCCTACATTTTTCTCAAGAGCGCCTAAATGAAATCTCCTTCTACAAAGTTGGCGATCCTGTCGGTCAGAGAGGCTTCAAAACAATTTTTGCAGGACCCGAACATGAGCCCTATGAAAGATTTTGCGTGGCCCCCGGCCACCAGCTTGGTTTTGCTGACCTGAAGGCGATAGAGGTTAAAGGGTTTGTGGAAGCGATAACCGGAGTTGGTGATGAGCCGTTCAATTTTTCCGCTGGAGCTCGAATACAGGCTCTTGTCGAATTAATAATAAGATCTTCAAAAGATAAAAACTGGAAAGCCGTTGACTTTTAATAAATTAGGCTGAGAGATATTAGTTCAGCATGGCTTGTATAGTCGGTTTTCCTCTGGGTCTGCAAGCGAAAACTCAAAATCGGTTATTTCCTCCCAGAAAGCACTTGGAATGTTCAAATTGGCCCAGTCTAGTGTTTCTTTTACTCTTTTCGGTTTTGAAATGCCAACAATTGTTGATGAAATTCGCTGGTCTCTCATTGAGAACTGTAAGGCCGCTGCTCCAACGGGGATGCCATAATCTTTGCAAATTTGTTCGATTTTATATACTGGTGTAAGTTGCTGTGGCGTTGCATCCTGATAAACCAATTTGGTTGTCTTGCATGAACCCTTCGCAAGAATTCCCCCAGCGTATGGTGCGGCATTAAAGATTGAAATGCCTTTGCTATAAGCATAGTCGTAAAGACGGTCTGCCTGTCTATTTAATATTGAATATCGATTGTGGTTAATTATCACATCGAAGGAATAATCTGCTACCAACGGTTCCATAATTTCTAGTCGACCCATCGCAAGTCCTACAGCATCTACTAATTTTTCTCTTTTTAAGGAGAACAAAAAGTCAAGTGTTCCATCCTTGCGAGTAATATCGTTTAGATCTGAGGCGTATTCTGGATCATGGAGATGAAGTATAGGGACTCTATCAACACGTAATGCCTTTAAAGTTTCTTCGAAAGATTTTCTAGCTTGTGATACGTCAAACCTATTCGTTCTCATATTCCTATCCAGTTTGGTCGATATAACTAAATCCTCCACATCATCTTCTGATTCTGAAATCGCTATCCCCAATCGCTCTTCGCTGCGACCCATTCCATAGTTTCGAGAGGTATCTATGAAATTTACGGGGCTAGATAGTATTTCTTTCAGAGTGATAACAGCTAACTTTTCTGAAACCTTGTAGCCGTAGGTATCAGGCATACTGCCAAGTGGAGATGTTCCAAAGCATAGCGGGGTTACATAAATGCCCGTATCAGACACTTGCCTTTTCTTCATTCTAGTCACCTTTTTAATAGTTCAATATTAAGTTACTTATTGATTTTATAGTAGTTTAATATTAAATTAGTTGCCTATTTTGAATGTGTGCTCGTTTAACCAGTCAGCTCTTTAGGAACTGGTATGTTGTTGGCGCGGCAGCACGCTGTTACGGTATTCGCCAAGAGACATGCAATTGTCATTGGACCCACTCCGCCTGGTACTGGTGTAACCGCTGATGCCACGGCTTCTACGCTTTCATAATTTACGTCTCCTACTATTTTTGCTTTTCCTTCCACATGCTCCGCTGATACAACTCGGTTAATGCCTACGTCAATCACAGTCGCACCTGGTTTTACCCAATCTGCATCAATCATATTGGGCCTACCAACGGCTGCAATAAGAATATCAGCCGATGAACACACTTTTTTTATATTCTTAGTCCTAGAGTGGGCGATAGTTACGGTGCAGCTTTCTCTCAGAAGTAAGCTAGCCATCGGCTTCCCAACAATGTTAGATCGTCCAACCACCACGGCAGTTTTCCCGCTTAAGTCACCCAATTGATTTTTCAAAAGTAACAGGCACCCAAGAGGGGTACATGGTACCAAAGAGTCTTGTCCCGTATGTAATAGCCCAACATTTGACACATGGAAGCCATCGACGTCCTTCTGAGGGTTAATGCTATTAATTACAAGCTCCTCGTTCATATGTTTTGGTAGTGGAAGTTGACAAAGAATCCCATTCACTGACATATCATTGTTTAATTCCTGAATTTGGTTCAATAGAGCATCTTCCGAAGTTTTTGTGTCAAGTTTATACTCAAAAGACTTCATTCCAACTTCAATGGTTTGTTTTCCTTTGTTTTTAACATAAACTTGACTGGCAGGATCATCACCCACTAAAATTACTGCCAATCCTGGTGTTATCCGGTATTTATTCTTCAATAAGTGCACCTGCTTGGCTACATTTTCTCTAACCTTAGCAGCGAAAGCTTTTCCATCAATTTTATCAGCCATGCTTATTTCCTATCCAACCTCTCAACAAATATTTAAAATAAACCCTCTATTTGATTGCTTTTGTTCAAGCATATGCTCTCAGCGCTAGGTACTCGGGGCAAACCAGGCATTGTCATTATTTGACCACATATTACGACTATAAACCCTGCGCCGGCCGACAATCTTACTTCTCGAATCGGTAAAGAGAATCCAGTCGGTGCTCCACGGGCATTTGGATCGGTTGAAAAACTATACTGCGTTTTCGCCATACAAATGGGTAGGTTGCCGTACCCCGCTTGTTCCCACGATCGTAGTTGATCTTTAATGGAGCCATCAGCTGCAACGTCGCTGGCGCGGTAAATGTTCTTGGCAACGGTTTCTATTTTCTCTAATAAAGGCATTTTATCATCGTAAAGTAGTTCAAAATCATTATCGTCTTTATCAGCAATTTCCACTACCCGTGTTGCCAAGTCAATCGTACCTTTAGAACCATTTGCCCAATGCTTACATAAGATTGCCTCTGAACCCTCAGATACAACGTAATCTTTGATCGCCTTAATCTCGCTATCCGTATCTGTGATAAAATGGTTTATCGCGACCAGTACTTTAACACCAAATAATTTCATATTTTCGATGTGGCGACCAAGGTTCGCGCAACCTAAGGTAACTGCCGAAACGTTTTCTTTGGACAGATCTTCTTTCGCCACTCCTCCGTTCATTTTCATTGCTCGCACCGTAGCCACAATAACTACTACTGAGGGTGACAAATTAGCTTTACGGCATTTGATATTCAAAAACTTTTCTGCGCCCAAATCCGCCCCAAAGCCTGCTTCTGTGACAACATAATCTGCCAGTTTTAAAGCAGTTTTCGTTGCGATAACAGAATTGCAGCCATGCGCGATATTTGCAAATGGTCCACCATGTACGAATGCCGCGTTATTTTCTAACGTTTGAACTAGATTTGGTTGCATAGCCTGCTGAAGTAAAACGGTCATAGCACCATCAGCTTTGATATCTTTACAATAAACTGGTGATTTGTCATTTCTATAGGCAACAATAATATTGCCAAGTCGTTTTTGTAAATCCTTCAAGTCCTTAGAGAGGCAGAGTATTGCCATTACTTCGGATGCCACCGTTATATCAAAACCTGCTTGTCGTGGGTACCCGTTAGCCACTCCTCCGAGACTTGTCACAATATCTCTCAGCGCCCTATCATTCATATCAAGAACCCGTCTCCATACAATGCGCCGTATATCAATTTTTTCACTGTTACCCCAGTAAATATGATTGTCGATCATAGAAGAAAGAAGATTGTGAGCACTCGTAATTGCATGGAAATCACCAGTAAAATGCAGATTCATGTCCTCCATGGGGACTACCTGTGCGTAACCGCCGCCAGCAGCCCCTCCCTTCATTCCAAAGCAAGGTCCTAGAGAAGCCTCACGTATACAAATCGCGGCGTTCTTACCAATGGCGTTGAGTCCATCCCCTAAGCCAACTGTTGTTGTTGTTTTCCCTTCGCCAGCAGGGGTAGGGTTTATAGCAGTCACTAATATTAACTTTCCATCTTTCTCATTTTGTTGACCTGCAATGAATTCAGAGGATAGTTTTGCCTTATCGTGCCCGAAGGGAATTAAATCGTGTTCCGGAATGTTGAGTTTTTTTCCAATCGCCTGAATAGGCAGCTTTTTTGCCTCTCTGGCGATCTCAATATCTGTCTTAATTTTTACCATGATCTACTCCCTGAATTAAATTGTTCAATGTTAGATGTTTTTCGCCGATGTTGTGATGGCATGCAGAAATGATTTAATGGAGGAACTCGCTGAGAATATTTCAAATTCATGGTCTTTTGTTCTTAAGATTATAACCCCCATATGTTCCATCATTGTTCTGGCAAAGTTATTAACACCGAATTTCTCTATTGAAATATCTATCATACATATGCGCTCTAAACATTCGTTAATTCTATTCCCACCAACTTTCAAACCAACCCAAGAGTCCGTCTGTTCAGTAATATAGAATTTAGCTCCTAGACCAATAAAAATCTTCCTGAATTCACTTTTCGAGCTAGATTTGTTAATGGCGAATAATTGATCATTGCTCATGCGCAATATGTGCATTTGGTTTTTATGAATAGCTTCCAATTTTCCAACGTCTGGCATACCACAATTAAAATATTTTTTAAAAGATGTTTTAGCAGTTCTTTCTTTACCAATAGGAATAGCCAGCGCAAAGATTTCGATATCCGTTAGCTCGCAGATATTAATTCCGTTTACTGTTTCAACATAGCCATTTAAAGCATGAGTTTTGCGTAGGCTGAAATTATGCACGTAACCGCTCTCCTTCCGGGTCGAGAAAGTGAGGCGACACTATTTCCACATCTAACAATTGGTTATTAATAAGATTTACAGCCACGACCGTTTCGCCAATCCTGTTGTGGCCATTCTTAATAAACCCAAGTCCTATTGAGTGCTCTAAATTGGGTGAGTAAGCTACGGATGATAACCAGCCTTCATCATTTTCCATCTTATGCTCTATCGACCGCGAAAAAAGATGTGAGCCGGCAGTAAGAGATTTTGATTTCTCGACTGGAATAAATCCCACTAGTCTCAAGCTCTCAGGTGCTTCGAACTCTTCCCTCTCAGACATTAGATTCCCAATACAATCATTTTTCTTGGAAATCAATTTGCCCATGCCTAAGTTTTGAGCCGTGATTTGTCCATTCAGTTCATTTCCCGCGGCGTGCCCTTTCTCTATTCGCATCACTCCTAACGCCTCTGTTCCGTAAGGTACAGCATTAAATTCCTTGCCGGCCTCCATCAAAATTCTAATTAAGCTATCCCCATATCTGGAAGGAACCGCCAATTCATAGGCTAATTCACCAGAAAAAGATATTCGAAAAAGCCGTGCTGCAGTTCCGCCGCATATTGTAATTTCGCCACATGCCATGAACGGGAAATTTTCATTTTCAATGTTATAATTATCATCAACGATTTTTTGTAAGAGTTTACGAGAGTTTGGCCCCGCGATAGCGTATTGAGCCCAACCATCCGTTGACGAAATCATATGAACGTCAAGTTCTTGCCACAGGCACTGGCGACAGAACTCCAAATGACGAAAAACACCAACCGCATTCGCGGTAGTAGTCGTCATCATAAAATGATTATCCGATAACCTCGCCGTTGTCCCGTCGTCATAAGCGACCCCATCATCTCTGAGCATTAATCCGTATCTAGTTTTTCCTACCTCCAGTTTACCAAAATTATTCGCGTAAACTCTATTTAGGAACTCGCCGGCATCTCGACCTTTTATATCGATCTTTCCAAGAGTTGTTACATCGCAAATTCCAACTGATTTTCTGGTTTCTAAGACTTCTCTGTCGACACTTTGCCTCCAATGTTTTTCGTTAGGTTTTGGAAACCACTGAGCCCTGAGCCAATTACCCGTTTCCACAAACACCGCCCCCATTTCTGTTGCCCAATTATGCGAGGGGGTTAGCCGGTAAGGTCTAAATTCTTTGCCGCGTGCGCGGCCAGCGAGAGTGCCGATCGCAACCGGTGTATAAGGTGGACGGAAAATTGTCGTTCCAACATCTCCAACTGTTGTTTTTTGTATTTTTGCCATTATCGCAAGACCTAAAACGTTTGATGACTTTCCTTGATCCGTAGCCATCCCTAATGTGGTATATCTCTTGAGGTGTTCTACAGAATGAAAACCTTCAAGGTAGCTTTGATAGATATCTTTTGAGGTCACATCATTCTGAAGATCAACCCAAGATCGAGACTTTGTTCCGCTAACTTCCCAACATTCCTCAATAATCAAGTCTTCCCCGGTGCATTTAGGAACAGAAATTTTTTTATACTTATAACCTAATTCTTTAACTATTTGCTCAGTTTTTTGAATACTGTCACGCATAACATCACTAAGCAAAAACTTTCCATTAGCTGAGCCAGCAACCTTCATACCAAAGGGTATTTTGTCAGGAAGAAAACACAATTTTTTGTCGTCCCAAACCGGCTTCCCGCGCTGGTGGCAACTTAAATGGATATTTGGATTCCATCCACCTGAGACTCCGAGGCAATCGGTTTCAATGGTCGTCCCATCCTTCAGCTCAATAGACTTAATTCTCTTACGTCCCCTCGTATCAATAATTGTTTCCCCTTTAAAAGTAGGCACCCCATCTAGTTGGTTTGAAGATTCCATGCGAGAGTCTATTACAGCAACTACGTTGCAACCACTATCTCTCAGCTCTCTTGCTGTTCTCCATCCGTCATTATTGTTGGTGAATAAAGCGATCCGCTTGCCCGGACAAACGCCCCATCTATTTAAATAAGTTCTGATAGCGCTAGAAAGCATGATACCGGGTCTATCGTTGTTTCCGAAACTTATGAACCTTTCTAGCGCTCCCGCCGTCAAAATTGATCTCTTTGTATAAATACGCCATAAGATTTGACGAGGTTTTCCTCCACTTGACCGTATATGATCCGTTTTCCTTTCAACTGCACCGAAAATACCATGATCGAAAGAACCATAAACGCTTGTGCGTATCATTACCTTCACATTTGCAAATTGTTTAATTTCATCTAATTTATCGTCTGCCCACGCCGAGCCTGCTTGCTCATTGATGAACTCTGTATCTGCGTTAAGCCTTCCCCCAAGAACGAAGTCTTCCTCACACAAAATTACTTTAAGTCCATTTTTTGCTGCCGTTAAAGTAGCCATTATCCCAGCTGGTCCTGCACCTATAACCAATAGATCACAGTGCAAAAAACCTTTGTCGTAAATGCTCGGATCATCTTTTTTTTCGAGTGTACCTAAACCTGCTGCTGATCTAATAACGGGTTCATATATTTTTTCCCAAAAGGACTTTGGCCACATAAAGGTTTTATAATAAAATCCGGCTGACAAAAACTTATGAAAATAATCATTAATTGCCATAAAATCGAATTCTAAAGAACCCTTATGGTTTTGACTCTTTGCTAACAAGCCATCGTACAGCTCGATCGTTGTGGCTTTAGTATTGGGTTCCCAAGAATGATCATTAAAGAAATTCACGAGAGCGTTTGGCTCTTCTGAGCCAGCTGTGAGAACTCCTCGTGGTCTGTGGTATTTGAAAGATCGAGCAAAGAGCATTTGGCCATTAGCCAACATTGCAGACGCTAGAGTATCCCCGTCCACACCGGTCATCTCCTTGTCATTAAATTTGAATTTAATATGTTTCTTACGGTTAATTTTACTGCCGTGTAAACGCATTACTTTATTCATTTTCTTTTACCAACTGAGACATCTCTAACGAGCTTTACGTCAAGGACCTCATGTGTAATCGTATTTCTTGTAACTATTAACCAAGAGCGGTCGCCTTGCTCATGATACCAAAGTTCTTTGTGCTCTCCTTCTGGGTTGTCTCTTAGGTACAAGTAATCATGGAATTGCTGATGAGAATTTTTTGAGTCCCAATTAGGTCGGTTTATTAGATTTGCATCTCCTTTGTAAACGAACTCGCTTGCATCCCTCGGTCCTAAATATGGGTGGTTGATTATCATAGCTTTCAAATCCTCGGTTAGTGTAAATTTGGTTGGGCACCTTGCCCCTTCTCGTCGATTATATCTCCACGTCTAAAACGATCTAACTTAAATTTGGCTGCTTTAGGGTGGTATGCATCTTTAGCAAGAAGATGGGCATAACAAAATCCGCTGGCAGGTGTGGCTTTAAAGCCTCCGTAACACCACCCACCATTGAAATAGAGCCCGTCAATCGGGGTCTTGTCTATAAAAGGTGAGCCATCCATTGACATGTCCATTATTCCACCCCACATGCGCAAAAGCCTTGCTCGGCCAATCATTGGCATTATAGCCATCCCACCTTCACATACATCTTCAAGAGTTGGTAAATTTCCTCTTTGGGCATAACTATTGTATCCGTCAATGTCACCACCGAAGACTAGACCTCCTTTGTCAGATTGACTTACATAAAAGTGACCTGCACCGAAAGTAATAACACCGGGAAGTGCTGGCTTTAAGCCTTCGCTTACAAACGCTTGCAATACGTGGCTTTCAATAGGTAGCTTTAAGCCTGCCATTCTCATTAAATTACTGGAGGAACCAGCCACACATATCGCCACTTTTTTCGCCTTTATTGGTCCTCTAACGGTCTCAACCCCAACACAAACACCTTTATCCAGATTAAGTCCGGTCACTTCACAGTTTTGTATTATGTCAACCCCGAGGCTGTCCGCTCCACGGGCATACCCCCATGCTACCGCGTCGTGGCGTACAGTTCCTCCACGCGGTTGACAAAGTGCTCCTTTGATAGGAAATCTAGCATTGTCGAAATCAAGGAATGGCGCCACTTTACGTAATTCTTTTTCGTTCAACAGCACTGCTCCTGCACCAGACAATTTCATCGCGTTCCCTCGCCTAACAAAAGCGTCCCGTTGTGGGTCATTATGATAGAGATTCATAATTCCGCGCTGTGAAACCATGGCGTTGTAATTAAACTCTTGTTCAAGGTTTTCCCACATTTGCATTGAAAGCTCGTAAAATGGCTGGTTAGCTTTTAATAGATAATTTGACCTGATGATGGTCGTATTTCGACCTATATTCCCAGAGCCTATCCATCCTTTCTCTAAAACTGCTACATTTGAAATGCCGAACTCTTTCGCCAAATAGTACGCCGTCGATAGACCATGTCCGCCGCCGCCAATTACAATTATATCATATTCTTCTTTTGGTTCCGGTTCACGCCATACAGGCTTCCAGCCTTTGTTTCCGGTCAGACCTTCCAGAAAAATTTTTAGTGCAGAATACTTCATAAATGACCTCTATCTCCCACGTTAGTCAGTTTTTTTTTCTTTACTTCTATAATAGAGACATAATATTTTAAGAAAAAGACATAAATGGGCGAGGCTTGATGATGTATACTGTTGGAGTGTTACCTCTGGAAGGGTTTGCATTGATGTCATATGCTTCAGTCGTAGAGCCTCTTCGTGCAGCTAATCTACTGAGCGGCGAACCTATTTATAATATAAAAAATATCACTATTTCAAAATTTGGAGTAGAAAGCTCATCGGGTGCGCTAATTCGAAGTGATAACTTGATTGGTGAAGCGGGGAAACTCGACTTGCTTTTTGTGATAGCAGGAGGTGATCCGTTTTTAGTTTCGGATAAGCGCCTATTCAACTGGCTGAAGCGTTTAGCAAAATTTGGTACGATAGTGGGTGGCGTTTCAGGTGGACCAGTAATACTTGTGAAAGCGGGATTGATGAAGGATCGTCGAATGACAGTTCATTGGGAGCACGCTGAAGGTCTTTTAGAAATAGGTTCGGATATTTTGCTTGAAAGAAATCTTTATGTTATGGATAGAGATAGAATAACTTGTGCGGGTGGAACGGCTCCACTCGATATGATGCTGGGTGTCATTTCTTCCCGTCAAGGATCCGTTTTTGCGCAATACGTTAGTGACTGGTTCCTCCACACTGAGATAAGGCCGTCAGGTGGGGCTCAAAGAAGTGGTCTGGTCGGCAGGGTGGGCACGAATAATTCTACAGTTTTGGCGTCGATAGAGCTCATGGAAAATCATCTCGGGGACCCACTAACTTTAACTCAATTATCTGATTTGCTCAGTGTTAGTGAGCGGCAGATTAATAGGGTGTTTAGAAATAATTTGGGCAAATCGACTATGACTTATTACAAAGATCTGAGGACAGCTAAAGCAAGAAATTTGCTTAAAAACTCTAGCCTTAAAATTTCAGAGATTGCCGAGGCTACAGGGTTTTCGAATCCTTCACACTTGACGGTGGTATTCTCAAATAGATATGGTTGTTCGCCATCGAAATTTAGGTTAGCCAATTAATAGGCAGTCTGTTCATAAACGAGTGATAAGCATCGGGATAATTTGGGGAGAAAAATAATGCGAATTTTAGGTTTACAGCATGCGCGTGTAGAGGATCCTGGGTTTTTCCTTGATCTCTTAAAAGAAGACGGTCATGAATACCATCCAGTCGAGCTTGATGAAGGTGAAAAGATACCGAGTATCGAAAATTATGATGGTCTTTGGGTTCTTGGTGGTCCAATGGATGTTTGGGAAGAGGAAAAATATCCGTGGCTCCGTGTTGAAAAGAGATTTATCAGAGAATGTGTTGTTGAAAAAGGGATTCCATATTTGGGTTTGTGCCTCGGGCATCAACTTCTCGCTGAGGTTTTGGGAGGTAACGTACGAGTGGCACGGACCCCTGAAATAGGGGTAATGGATGTCAATTTAACCGAGGAGGGGTTGAATGGAGTGCTTTTTGATGGAATTGAGGAGAAATTTAAATGTTTACAATGGCACAGTGCAGAAGTTTCTAAACTTCCAGAAGGAGCAAAAATTCTGGCCGCATCTGATTCTTGTTCAATTCAAGCATTGAAATGGGAGACCCGAGCTTATTCCGTGCAGTTTCATTTAGAGGCGGAGCCAGACACGGTAAAAAACTGGGCAAAAATTCCTACTTATAAGGAGGCTTTAGTCTTAGCTAAAGGAGAAAATGGAGTTATCATGCTTGAAGAAGCTTGCAAGGCTCAGATGAAAAACTTTAACCAGAATGCGGAACGGGTTTATTTAAACTGGTTACAGGCGTCCGCACGCGTTTAAGTTCCTGCTGCCCTGGTTAAGGATAACCGAGCAGTTTCAAGGTGTGCTTTCATAGATGAGGCAGCGAGTTCTGGTTCGCGAGCTCGAATATGCTTTAGGATATTGAAGTGTTGAGAATTATAAAGTTTTATAATTTCAGGGTTTAGCGTTAAATTCCTTGCTTTCGTCCACTCTGGAAGACCTCTGGCTTCAGTAATTTGGCTGATTATCCAAATTAATAAATTATTGCCGGTGCTTTCGGCTAAAGTCTTATGAAATAGAGTGTCCGCTGCAGAAAATTCACTCAGGCTGTTGGAAGAATTGTTCATTTTATCGTTGAGTTCTGCAAGTTTAAAGAAGTGCTCTTTTTTCCCATAAAGAGTTGATAGTCTACACACATGGGGTTCTATCGCGAACCTTGCGTCAATTATTTCTAAGGGGTTTGCGTTTTCCACTTGGGCCAACATACCTCTACTCTTTTCGAAACAAACAAAGGATCCACTTCCGCTGCGGACCTGGACATATTTCTCTTTCTCAAGCATGGTCAGCGCGGCACGAATTGTACCCCTTGCGACTCCATAGAAATTCGCTAACACGCGCTCGGCTGGCAACTTGTCTCTATATTTTAAAGTACCATTAAGAATCTCACGTCGGAGCTTTGTGGCAATATCGGCAGATCCGCGTTTCGAACTTTTTCCTATTTGAAGCATTGCACTCTCTTTTAATCCAATTATAAACCAATTATCAAAAAAATCAAGCAACTGGTACATTTTTGTTTGATAATGGTAGTTAAGTGGAATAGCCTTTAACATGAAGGCAAGCGAGTCGGTACACGCGTCACGCGTTTAGCCTAAATGAGGGGGATAGTAACATGGGCGTGCCCGAGTATGCTAAGTATGTGATTGTTGGCGCAGGCATTCATGGTCTGTCGACCGCCTGGAGGCTGGCGGAGAGGCTCATTGATAAGGGGCTGTCAGTTGAAGGAAAAATTGTAGTTATTGATAAAGCTGGGGTTGGTGCAGGTGCATCGGGAATCGCTTGTGGGGTGGTGAGAAATAATTATTTCCAGCCGGCGATGCGAAAATTGATGGCACATTCGGTAGATATTTGGGAGTCTGAGGCGGAAGGGTTGAGTTACCACTCGGTTGGTTACATGCAAATTTCCTCTGAAAGCATGCGGAATGATGTGTCACAAATTTTCGAGCAACAGCAGCAGATTGGTTATGATAGCACCTTCGTTGAGGGAGAAAGCGCCTCTATGAGGTATATGAGAGGATTGTTTGATGACTGGCAGGCTAAGGGTATAACCTCGGTACTTCACGAAAAAAGGGGCGGATACTCAAATCAGACTAAAGCTCTTGATTACCTGGCGTCAAAGATTGAGACGTTGGGCGTAAAAATCATTTCTGGGATAAGCGTTAAAGGTTTTGAATCTGAGAGTGCGTCGAAAGCAATCAAAGTTGTTGTCACCGACAAAGGAGAGATAAATTGTGACCACATAGTTATTGGAGCGGGTCCGTGGATCAGAGATTTCTGGTCGATGCTAGAGTTGCCAAGTAAGTTATCTGTCAAGGGCTTAGACGGTAAAACTCATCAGAATATTGATATGTGGAGGTACTGGCAGCTTGAGGAGGGTGTATTAAAAGTAACTCCCGAGCTCCTGAGAACCAATGACAACCAAATACCACCGGTTATTCATGTCGATACTGAAGCCACTCTATATTCCGATATTGATGGTTCTGTGATCACAGAAGACATGTGGGGGATATATTATAAGCCGGATTGGCATTTCGGGGGTGTTCAGGGTGGAGCGTCTCCATATAAAGTGGAAACTGCCGTCGAGGATGTCGCTGTGGATCCGTATGGACCTTCCAGTCCGGAATTCGTTGCGAGCAAAGAATTTGCTCATATGTGGGTCTCTGCACTAGCTCATTGTCACAAAAGATTTGAGGGGAAAATGGTTAATTATCATCGAGAACCATCTGGTGGAATAGGATGCTTTACACCTGATAGCTTCCCGGTTTTTGATCATTTTAAAGAAAATGTTTCTGTGATTGCTGACTCAAACCATGGTTGGAAGATGATAGGTGTTGGGCACTTGATAGCGGATGAGTTGTTAGGTGAAGAGCAGGAGCTCTTGAAACCTTTTCGTTTAGAAAGGTATCAGACGGGGGAGCTGCATCCGGTTTCCAACAGTCCATACCCATGGAGTTAGATTGCTTGCAACTTATCAAACATAAAGACAAATTACCGAAGCAAGAACGAAATGATAAATAAAACAAAAACAAAGGGAGAGTTGAAGTGTCCAAAAGTGATATAGAAAGTTTTGTAGAAGCGCCGGGTCGGGCAGAGAAAGTGAAGGAAGTTCGAAAAAAAATCGATGAACTAGGGATTGAATACCTTTACCTGCAATTTGTTTCTGTCACCGGCAAGATTATGGGGAAAGGTATTCCCGCTGATCATTGGGAGAGTATCGCACAAAAAGGCTTTCAGCTGGTGTACGGGGCTACCGTCAACTTATTCACGAATAGAGCTGGTGATTATCTTGGTTATGGACCAGAAGCTGCTGAGCTCGTGGGAATACCGGAACCAGAGACTTTCATGCAATTACCATGGGACAAAAGGATCGGTCGTTTTTATTGTACACTGTTTCGTAACAGAGAGGAAAAACAAGATGCAGGTGCATTTTTAACTGCAGATTGTAGAGGTAACTTACGAAGACTTCATGATGAATTTTCAAAAAAGCACGATGGCTTGCAGTTACGAATGGGCACAGAACCGGAAATGATGTGGTTAAAATATGATGAGAATGGCAAGCCAAAAGATGGATATTCAAAACCCTATTGCTACCACATAGACCAGTTTGAGAGTCTACGCCCCGTCTACATGAAAGTGATAGAGTATGGTAGAGCGATGGGGTTAGATATGATCCAAGGTGACCACGAGGATGCACCTGGACAGTTGGAGTTGAACTTTACTTTTGACGATGTCTTGAGGAATGCGGACAGGCTTACCACCTATCGGCAAATATGCGCTCAGGTGGCACGAGAATTTGGTATTTTTGCATGTTTTATGAGCAAGCCTTTTATGGGCGTGTCTGCATCGGGATGCCACCATAATATGTCTCTATGGCGTGGTGGAGAAGATGTTTTAGTGCCAATGGGCAATGATCCAAAAAAATTACCAGGGATGCCAGACAATTATATGCACGTGAGGGGCGGTGAAAACACATTTTTACCAGATGGTGATGATCCTCAAATGCCTCAAAAAGCAGGATTGGAGGCGATTGGTGGAATTGTTCATCACCTGAGAGCTTTGACAGCGATCGGCTGTTCGACTGTAAACTCTTACCGGCGACTATGGGATACTGGGTTTTGGGCACCCGTGTTTGCCGATTGGGGCTTCCAAAACCGGACTACAGGTTTGAGAGTTTCAGCGCCAGGACGATTTGAGTACCGATCAGTTGACTCTATGGTAAACCCTTATTTGATGGGTTCAACGATACTTGCGGCGGCTGACGATGGAATTGTGAATAAATTAGACCCAGGTGCACCAGAAGAGAGAAATATATACCAGGCAATGGAAGAGGGAAAAGAAGTAAAAAAACTTCCAATGTCCCTTGGAGAGGCCTTAGACGCTTTGGCTGCGGATGAGGTTGTTCAACGAGGGATGCCTGGGGAGATGTACGGATTATTTCACGAATATAAGGCCGATGAATTCGCCCGATTTATGTCGACTGTAACAGAATGGGATAATGAAACTTATATGGAGTGTCTTCCATAATAATGGCGAAAATAGGTAATTGTTATTCATTGAATTAAAAGTTTAAAGAGGAGCGCGATAGAATGTGCGGGATAGCTGGGTTAATACACAAAGGAAAGCAATCAAATGTTGGATCCCAAATGACCTCAATGTTGCAAGCCTTAAAACATCGAGGTCCGGACTCCACTGGATATGCTATTTATGGAGAAGGGCAGAAAGGTGATCTTGTTATGAGAATAAAGGTTGCCGAGGCCGAAGATATGAATATTGGCAGTAGAATTCACGATGACTTAGAGGAAAGAATTGATCTTATAGATAATATTTTGTTGAAACATAAAGTTAAAGTGATTGATAAGGCTCATGCGACACAATATGCGCTGCGTTACGTTATTAAACATGACGGTGATTTAAAGACGCTTGCTAGTCAGCTCGAAGAGATACCCGGCACAGAGATATTATCTGTCGGAAAAGGGTTAGAGCTAATCAAGGATTTAGGAGATGCTGGTGAAGTGTCAGAAGCTTATGGCTTGAAATCTTTTAAAGGCACCCACGGGATAGGTCATACGAGGATGGCTACTGAGTCGGATGTTGATATAAGGTCCGCACATCCGTACTGGGCTTTCCCGTATAACGACGTATCTGTAGTACATAATGGCCAAATAACAAATTACTGGATAATGCGTAGAGAAATGGAGCGGAAAGGACATAGATTTACATCGAATTGTGACAGCGAGCTTTTAGCTGTTTACACGGCTCATAATCTTGCTAAGGGTTTCACGCTTGAAGATAGTTTAAATCAATCGATTGAGCAAATAGATGGTGTTTTTACGTACTTAGTTGCAACGAAAGATATGCTAGGTATGGCTAAGGATACCATGGCCGCCAAACCTCTCGTTTTGTATGAAAGTGATGACCTTATTGCGATGGCTTCGGAAGAAGTAGCAATCAGGGCTATACTACCTGAAGAAATTGACACGTATGATCCCTATGATGAAGAGGTACGAGTATGGCAGGCATAACGGACGAAGAATTGAAATCTATGAACCAAGAGGAGCGTGTGAAGGCTCTTGGAATGACAACTGAACAATTGACGGGAAGGTCAATGTTTATAGAGTTTGACCCAGATGAAGGTGAAAATTTCCTATATCCTTGGTCTTATGACGTTGATTTTAATAAGAGAACAGAGCTTGATACTGATAAATTAACTTCAACGGAAGTAAACGAGGAAATAAGACAATTGATGTCGAAAGGGTACGGAACTATCGTTTTGAAAAACCCTAGAGGCAAGCACTCGCTCGCGGTGGGCATATTAAATAAATTGAACTTAATTATAGAGGGTTCAACTGGTTATTTCGGACTTGGTTTGATCGATGGGCCAAATGTACGCGTGAAAGGCAGAGTTGGTTGGTCTTGTGGCGAGAATATGATGTCAGGCACCGTTTTGATAGAAAAGAATGCTGGATCCACCTTTGGCGCAGCGATTAGAGGCGGAGACTTGGTTTGTCGTGGCTCCGTAGGGTCGAGAACTGGTATAGACATGAAGGGTGGTACTATTATTGTGGGTGGTGATACGGGCGCTCTCTCAGGCTTTATGATGCAACGCGGTAGAATGATAGTTTGTGGAAATGCAGGGAAGAATCTGGGAGATTCCATGTACGACGGAACAATCTATGTTGGTGGTGATATAAAGTCCTGTGGGGTGGATGCAGTGGAAGCTGAGTTAACACAGCAAGATAAAGATTGGCTTAAAAGAAAGTTGAAGCAATATGAAATGATGCCCTCGGAAGGTGTTGACCATTTTACCAAAGTAGTCGCTGGTAAGCAGCTATGGAATTACGATAATTTGGAGCCTACTGAGAAAAAATTAATACTCTAAAATAAGGAAAAGATAATGCCTGATGGAGATCTACCAAACAAGAAGAAAAAAAGAGACGTTTACAACTTAGGAAAATCGTTTGTCTTTCCACCCCACGTCATGGATGATATACATATAAAATCTGAATTGGGCCGGTACAGAATGAGGGGCTTTTCGCTTTTCAAAAAGATTCCCCACTGGGATGATTTAACCTTTCTACCGGGAACTTTGACGCGTTTTGTAATCGAAGGATACCGAGAAAAATGCGATACGAAGACTATTATTGGACCAAGAGCAAAAAAGCCGCTTGAATTAGACATACCAGTTTACATTACTGGAATGAGTTTTGGAGCCCTGAGCTATGAAGCTAAAACGGCTCTGGCCAGGGGAGCGACAATGGCGGGGACTGCTACCTGTTCTGGTGAAGGCGGAATGATTCCTGATGAGCGTCGCTACTCATCAAAGTGGTTTTATCAATGTATTCAGTCGCGGTATGGCTTTAATCCACACCATTTGGTTTTAGCCGACGGCTGCGAGTTTTTCATCGGTCAAGGGTGTAAAGTTGGCTTGGGTGGTCACTTGATGGGACAAAAGGTTACCGATCAAGTAGCTGAGATGAGATCTCTTCCAGCTGGTATCGATCAGCGGTCACCTGCTCGACACCCTGATTGGCTGGGACCTGACGATTTAGCCTTAAAAATACAAGAAATAAGGGAGGTTACCGACTGGCAAATTCCTATTCAGCTAAAACTTGGGGCTGCAAGAGTTTATGACGACGTCAGAATGGCGGTCAAATGCGACCCCGATTCTATATATATTGACGGTATGGAGGGCGGTACAGGTGCTGGACCGCATTTGGCGACTGAAGATACTGGGGTGCCTGGAATGGCTGGCATTCGTCAGGCAAGAAAAGCGATCGATGATCTCGGAAAGAGAGGTGATATCACCCTCATTTACGCGGGAGGAATTAGAAATGGTGCTGATGTGGCAAAAGCGATCGCATTAGGCGCGGATGCGATTGCAATAGGGCACTCTGCGATGATGGCTTTAAATTGTAACAAGGACATTCCGGAAGCGAATTACCCTGAGGAAATGGGTGTCGAAGCAGGTTCATGCTATCATTGCCATACTGGACGGTGCCCAGTTGGAGTGGCTACTCAAGACCCTGCACTTAGATCTCGGCTTGACCCAGATGAAGCGGCGGAGAGAGTATACAACTTTTTGCATACCTTGACTATTGAAGCTCAGCTTTTTGCGCGGGCGTGTGGTAAAACCAATTTGCATTCTCTAGAACCAGAGGATTTAGCTGCGTTGACTATGGAAGCTTCAGCGATGGCTGGTGTTCCGCTCGCTGGAACGAACCATACGGTTGGAATTGAAGATTATCATCACCTTTAGTTTTAGTGGAGAAAAAAATGGCTGGAACACAGTATAGAGGGTCGGAAATAAAGGATGTTAACCAGTTTCTTGAGGACTCAGCAGGCTTAGATAGTGAACGTGAAAAAGAAATAGGACAACATATCGGTTATAGGTATGACGTTAATCTCGTCCCAGATTATCGCCGAATAACGCCGTTCTTGAAGAAATATATTGAGATCATGGGGTGGGATGACTTGAATTGGTTGGAAGACATACACATGGGATATGAGGATGGAAACCCCGCAGTTTTTGATAGAAACATTAACGGATGGGTTCGAGTGCCATCTACAATCAAATTGCCGGATAATCAACAAGATCGAGATATGATTGCTCGGGAACTTTTGGTGAAGTTCCAAATGTCTAGAAAACATCCGCTTGTTGCTCTAAGGAAGGCTTATATGAAGTTTTAATATGCCAAAGCAGATCAAAATCGCTTGTATTCAATCAAATCCTAAGCCCTCGATTGAGGAGGCAATCGAGGAGGCAAGGGAGCTGGTAGCTCTTGCTCTAACAGAAAGACCTGACTTCATTTTTTTCCCGGAATACTGTGGTGGTCTAAAGAGTAATGGTGGTAAATTTGATCCACCAGTTGCAAGTGAGAAAGACCACCAGTTTTTAGCATTTATAAGTGAATGCGCTTATAAAAACAGTGTTTGGATAATGGTAGGATCAATAGCGATTTCTGGTTTTAATGGGATGTACTATAATCGTGGCTATATAATAGACAATAGAGGGAATATTCATAGCAAATATAATAAGATACATCTATTTGATATCCAGCTAGATAAGAACTTTGTTTTTGAGGAGAGTGCTACGGTTATAGGAGGAAACGTTAGCAAGGCGGTAGATACGCCCTACGGGAAAATTGGGCACACCATTTGTTATGACCTACGGTTTCCTCAATTGTTTAGATCCTTAGCATTGGAAGGTGCAGAAATACTTGCAATTCCGTCTGCCTTTACAAGAAAAACTGGAGAGGCGCATTGGCACACTTTAGTAAGAGCGAGGGCTATAGAGAATGGTTCATTCGTGATCGCACCATGTGCAACTGGTGAGGTTACTGGTGGTGGTTCATCTTATGGGCACAGCTTAATTGTTGATCCGTGGGGACACGTCCTCGAAGATGGAGGTGAAGAGCGTGGCGTGATTGTTGCTCAAATTGACTTGGGCGAGGTCGAAAAGGTAAGAGCAAAAATTCCGAGCCTTTACAATGACCGAGAATTTAATTTTCCAAAAAAAGAAACTGAAAGAGCTTTTATATGAGAGTTTTTGCGGAAAGTTATGCTATGATACCTGAACCAAACCCTTTAAAAACGGAGTTTATAAAATGGCAGTGCCGTGTGCGTCAAATGGCGATGAGAGAAAATAATGGAATGCCGGACGATGGAATTATGCCATTATTATTTTTTGATTTTTTAAGGGAGCCTCTTGGGTCCATAATCACCATAATGCACAAGCTTCCCCAATATTCTATTTTAGCTGAGCTTTCCTATATGGCGAAAAAAACTTTTGATCCCGCTCAGCGAAGGGAGAGCGCTACAAAATTGCTGGCGGCCAATTATTACCAGAAACATGATCAATTCTCTGATAACCTAACTGCAACGTTCTTACCATATTCCGAAGGTGCATCGAAAATAGTTAGTGAAAAGAGTTGCATTCTTGTTTTTGAAGCTTTCTCAAAAAGATTTGAGATTAGTTGTAAAGTCTCGCAGCTTGCCGAAAAACATTATTTGTATCAGTCAACAATTGCTCATAATCAGCTATTTAACCCAAAATTAGATCCTAGCACTAAAATTCTTTGTTTCGAGCCGGATTGGGTTAAGTCGGTATCATTAAAGAGCTCGCTCTGTTGAATTCTATTGTAGGGGGATAGTAAATGACCAAAGTGTGCATAATTGGAGCAGGACCGTCAGGTTTGAGTGCTTTAAGAGCGTTTTCAGTCTTGCGTGAAAACGGAGAGAAAATTCCAGAAATAACTTGCTTCGAGAAGCAGAGTGATTGGGGTGGTCAGTGGAATTTCACTTGGCGCACAAGCCTAGATGAAAATGGTGAAGCAGTTCATGGCTCAATGTATCGACACTTATGGTCTAATGGGCCAAAAGAGTGCTTAGAGTTTGCAGATTACTCTTTTGAAGAGCATTTTGGTAGGTCTATTTCATCGTTCCCACCAAGAGCAGTCCTGGAGGATTATATTATTGGTAGGGCAGAGAAATCGAATGTCAAAGAGCTTATAAAATTTAATCATTCCGTGAGGATGGTTGCAGAGCAAGAGGAAGGGTTTCAAGTAACTGTTGAAGATGTAGGGGAACAAAAGTTAATAAATGAATATTTTGATTACGTCATAGTGGCAACTGGTCATTTTTCAGTTCCCAATGTTCCGGAATTTCCAGGTATTGAGACATTTCCTGGAAGAGTACTGCACGCTCATGATTTTCGTAGCGCTGATGAGTTTGCAGGAAAAGACGTTCTTGTCGTAGGAGCGTCATATTCAGCAGAGGATATTGGACTTCAATGCAAAAAGTTTGGCGCTAAAACGGTTACTTTTAGTTTTAGGACGGCTCCGATGGATTTTATTTGGCCGGAGGGAGTGGATGAGAGGCAACTTTTGACCTCGATAAGCGGTAAAAGTATTACTTTCAAAGATGGAAGCGCAAAAAACTTTGATGCCATTATTCTTTGCACGGGCTATTTACATTCTTTTCCATTTTTACCTAATGGATTGAGACTAATGACAAATAACCGCCTCTTTTCTCCAGGTCTTTATAAAGGTGTCGTTTGGAATGATAACCCTCACTTATTCTATATTGGGATGCAAGATCAGTGGTACACATTTACAATGTTTGACGCTGAGGCGTGGTATGCTCGGGATGTTATCTTAGATAGAGTTATATTGCCCTCCAAAGAAGAAAGAGCGTTGGATATGAAGATGTGGGACGAAAGAGAAAATAATTTAGAGGACGCGTATGAAATGATTGATTATCAGGCGGATTATATAAGAGCTTTGGTAGAAGAGTCCGATTATCCGAATTTTGATATCGAGTTAACGCAAAAAGAGTTTAAGGCATGGAAGAAGGAGAAGGAAAAATCGATTGTAGGATATCGAGATAAATCCTATTGCTCGCCGGTCACACATAACCAATCACCGGTTCATCATACAAAGTGGTGGGATGCAATGGACGATACGATCGGAACTTATTTAAGAAATTGAAAGAATTCCCACGTAGGGGAATATAAGCTGTAAGGCTTATTTGAGTGATCCAAATTTTTTTGGATCGAAATAAAACTTAGGGAGAAAAAAATGAAGAAAATAATATCGATTTTTGCTGCCGGTTTAATAGCCACGTCGTTATCTTCGAAGGCATTTTCCGCAGACAGCAGTGACCCTATTGTGATACCGCTTCACAATTGGTCATCTCAAATAGTTATGTCGCATGTGGTGGGACAAATGTTTGAAAGCATGGGAAACAATGTTGAATTTGTAACTACGGATAGCCAAGCTGTTTATGAGTCAGTTCGTCTAGGAGATGTTGCATTAGAGCTAGAGGTTTGGGAAGGCGCTTTTGGAGCCTCTTTCAGAGCTGCCTTGGCAAAAGGTGGACTTCATGACGCGGGAGATCACGATGCTGTCACCAGAGAAGACTGGTGGTATCCAATGTGGACAAAGGAAGCTTGTCCAGGGCTTCCAAGCTGGGAGGCGTTGAATGATTGTGCGCACCTTTTCACCACGGCCGAAACTGGCGATAAGGGACGGTATCTGGATGGTCCAGTCGACTGGTTAAAGCATGGTACGGAGCGAGCTGAGGCTCTTGGTATGAACTTCGTAGTTATAAACGCCGGGTCTGCTGCCGCATTGTGGGCCGAAATTGGTGCCGCTGAGAAGGATAAAAAGCCTGTTGTGGTATTCAACTGGACCCCAAATTTTGCTGAGGCGGTGTGGCCTGGAGAGTTTGTTGAATTTCCCGAGTGGGAAGACGGCTGTGACACAGATCCCACGAAGGGTCCAAATAAAACTGCACTCTACGATTGTGGTAACCCGGCAAAAGGTTATCTGAAAAAAGCGGCATGGGATGGAATGAAGGCAAAATGGCCGGCTGCTTATGAAGTATTAACCAAAATTTCATTTACTAACCCTCAAATTGCCGAGATGGCGAAAATGGTTGATGTTGATGAAATGGAGCCTGAAGATGCCGCTTCTGCTTGGTTGGAAGCTAATAAGAGTGTCTGGCAAGGATGGTTAAACTGATGACGCAAGTTTTTTCAGCGAATTAGCTGTTGATTTTTGAGACATCTCCGCCCAAAATATTTGGGCGGAGATGTCACTGTTAAAGGGAAAAGTATGACAAATGCGTCGCCTGTAATCTCGTGTAAAAATATCTGGAAACTTTTCGGCAATGACCCAGAGAATTATCTTAAGAGTATACCAAAAGGCCATACTTATGACGATATAAGTGCCGATGGTTATATCGCTGGTGTCAAAGACGTTTCCATAGATGTTAATCATGGTGAAATGCTTGTAATTATGGGACTTTCTGGTTCAGGAAAATCTACCCTGGTACGTTGTTTCTCACGACTTCACGACATTACAGCGGGAGAAATAAAGGTAGACGGTCAGAACATCATGTCATTATCTGAGAAAGAGCTTATTCAACTCAGACGAAATAAGATGGGTATGGTTTTTCAGTCTTTCGGCCTCCTACCACATCGAACCATTTTGGATAATGTTGCGTTTCCCTTGGAAATGCGTGGACAAGATAAACATACGCGAAGGGAACGAGCCTTAGAAGTTATAAAGCTTGTCGGTCTTGAAGGGAGGGAAGATTATTTCCCTCGTGAGTTGTCCGGTGGCCAGCAGCAACGGGTAGGAATAGCGAGATCTTTGGCAGTGGAACCAGATATATGGTTCTTAGATGAACCCTTCAGTGCTCTTGACCCACTTATTCGCAGAGAAATGCAAGATGAGTTTTTAAGATTGCAAGATTTGTTGGGGAAAACAATTGCGTTTATTACCCATGATTTTGATGAGGCTCTGCGACTGGCAGATCGAATAGCGATAATGAAGAATGGTTCGATTGAACAATGTGATACACCAGACCAGATAGTCTTAAACCCAGCGACTGACTATGTAGCTAAATTCACTAAAGAGGTGGAAAAGTCCAAAGTCGTAAAGGCTAGAGCTCTTACACGAAAAGTAAAGAATCTAGATGCTAGCGGTTCTGCAATTTCTGCAAATGCTACGATAAAGGAACTATCAAGAAAGCTTATGAATGACACTCGCGAAATTATACCTGTAAATGACAATGTTGGGAAAAGTAAAAACATTATAGGTGGTTTATATCGAAAAGAGGCGCTTGAGCTCCTGTTGAGTACGGATTAATGCATAGCCTTAATCACAGAGAGGAAGATTATATTTTTGGGGTCAGCCGACTAGTTGGTGTGCAGGTTTTGATCGCCATTGCGGTCGCTCTGATGGTCGCCCGACCCTTGCTACCAGAGGCATTTATACGTGTACCCGCTTGGGCGATATTATCATGGGATATATGGTTAAGCAGTTTCTTTAACTTTATAAAAGATGACCTAGGATTAATCTATTTCACGAGAACTTTAACTGCTGGTCTTGAGTGGTTGCTCGATATTACTGCCAATTTACTAGTTGGGAAAAGAAGGTGGCCTCACCTTGGACCTATACCATGGACCGCTATAGCAGCCGTTGCCGCCGTGATTGGATATTGGTTGGGCGGATGGAAGATGTCTTTGCTTGCGGGAGGAACTTTCGTTTGGACAGCACTAATCGGTCAATGGAAAATTGCCATGCAAACCATGGCAGTGCTTACTGTTGCTGCTCCAATGGCATTTTTTATCGGGCTCTGTCTTGGGATTTTGGCTTGGAAGTATCGTTGGTTTGACAAAGCCATTCGACCAGTATTGAGTGTTTTACAGACGTTACCATTTTTTACTTATTTACTTCCCGCCGTCATCTTTTTTAAAGTGGGACCAACTGCTGGTGCAGTTGCTACGATCGTTTATGCCATCCCCCCAATGATTCTAATGACCACAGTTGGCTTAAAAAAAGTTTCTAATGATGTGGTCGAGGCTGGAAAAATGAGTGGTGCCTCTAATTGGCAAATGCTGCGATATGTCTATATACCCGCAGCTAGAACGGAAATCTTAGTTGGCGTAAATCAAGTTATAATGCTGTGTCTTGCGATGGTAGTTTTGACAGCTTTTATCGGGATGCCGGGATTAGGCGCCAAGCTACTTCTGATGATGAATTCTTTTAAATTAGGGCGCAGTTTTGAAATTGGCGTAACGATTGTTCTTTTGGCGATAATGTTAGATAGATGTACAAAGGTTTGGGTAGTGAAACAGCCTGAGCATTTTGTTAAGGGAACCCCTTGGTGGCAACAAAACGCCTTTTTATTATGTGGGTTGGGAGCTTTTATTCTATTCTTTATTATTGCTCAGTTTGTTCAGGTTGCTGACCATATTACGAGAAAGCAAGATTTATCAATGGGAAAAGAAATAGATGTTATAATAAAACAGTTTTTGGACCTTAACCCTATTCAATCTACTACAAACTGGCTCCGTTGGTTTTTAAACGTATGGGTTTTGATCCCTTTTCGGAACTCTTTGCTGTGGATTCCTACGCCAGCCTTTATTCTGCTAGTAACAGCCTTTTCGCTTTTTTTGGGTGGAAAGCGTCCGGCTTTTTATGGGTTGATTTTTTTTTCCATCGTGGCGTTGACCGGTTGGTGGGATCGAGCAGTCATAACTCTTTACACGGTTTTTTCCGCAGTAATTTTAGCTACGCTTATTGGGATACCAATGGGCATTTCTGCTTCGAGAAGTGAGAAATGGTCACGGAGAATTTTGCTTGTGTGCGACACCGCTCAGACCTTTCCCAGCTTTATTTATCTCATTCCAGCAATTATGCTTTTTGGCGTAAATGACGTGGCGGTTGTTTTTTCTATTTTGATATTTTCAACTGTTCCTCTGACTCGATACACTATTGAAGGCTTGCGTACGGTCCCGGCAGAGATGACGGAAGCGGCAGATATGTCTGGCGCCTCCCGTAGACAAAAATTAATAAATGTGCAGCTCCCCTTGGCGCTACCAACTATGGCGGTGGGGTTTAATCAAGCCATTATGTTTGCATTTTTTATGGTAATCATTGCAGCATTCATCGGAACACAAGATTTAGGGCAAGAATTGCAGCGTACCTTAGCTGGCACTGACTTAGGGAAAAACTTCGTGTTGGGTATGTGCGTATCATTAATGGCTTTGACTTTTGATTTAGCTATACTTAAATGGGCGGAGGACCGAAAAAAGGTTTTGGGATTATGAAAGTGTTATCAGATTTTCGAAAAGTCTCGAATATCAATACCCTTAAATGGGAAATTTTGGATCAGCCTGGGTTGCCGGGCGAGAAAGTGTGGTGGTATAATCTAAGCTATAATCCGGATACAGGCTTCGGATCTTACTTGTATAAAATGGCTCCTGGTGCTCGTTCCAACCCTCATGAGCATTCCGGTCCTGAAGAGTTTTTCATGTTAGAGGGAGATCTTGTTGATAGTGACGGTTATAAGTATGGTGCTGGGGATTTTGTTTCATTAGGCTCTGGTTCTCGGCATGAAAGTATTTCTCCAAATGGCTGCGTAATTGTAGTTACTCACCGAGGAAGGGTCATTGATTTGCCAACGGGAGAGCCATTGTGAATATTAGGCATCGTTTCGAACTGCTTAATGAAAGAGCTGGTGTAGTAAAGCCTGGATTACCCTTAATGCCACATGGTGTAGAGCGCCATATTATCCCTGGGGGAGGGAGTCGTGGAATTCAGATCGACAGAGGTGATGAGATTTCGATCGTTGATCGCGAAGGTTTACAACGTGCGGAAATGGTATTTTTTGCTCCAGATGGCTCATCAGATGCGGGAATGCTTGGTGCGAAAGGTGGAGGTAAACCCAAAAGTATAATATCACTTTTGGCGTCTGGCGAGCCATCGGGGTTGCGTGTTTTACAGGCTCTAAAAAAATCGGGTTTTGATATTGAAAAAGGCGATGCTTTTTTTGCCTTTTCAGAAGGTTCTAAGTCAGGTGATAGCAACGACTACCAATCTTCTGTGGACGGGTTACTGATTATTGCCGCACCTGGGGAGGCAATGCTTCCAGAAGCACAAGATACCCCTACAGAATTAATAGTGTATATTCGTAGAGCTTCGCCTGGAGAAGGTAAAGGTGGATTAACACCACCAGAACCTTTAGCAACACCTATCCACGATATTAATATACAACCCGGGCAAGCGAAATCATACGAAGTAAAGGCCGGTCAGTTTGTACAAATTATTGATGTACAGGGACGAGAATGCTCGGACTTTCAAGCTTTTAGTCTTCGAGCTTTGGAGAAGGGGCTGGAACGGGATATCGATCCTACGACGACGAGGAGTTTGATGGGCTCATTATATCCAACACCAGGTATTTTTTCAAAGTATTGGACCATGGATCATGAACCGTTAGTCGAAATCGTGCAGGATACTTGTGGTAGGCATGACACTTTTGGATTGGCGTGTACAGCCAGGTATTACGAGGATTTGGGTTATCCCGGTCACATAAACTGTTCTGACAATATGAATTCGGACCTGAAAAGATTTGACATAAAGCCCCGGGGAGGATGGCCGGCAATTAATTTCTTTTTTAATACTATGTTGGATGATCTTAACGCAATTGGGATGGATGAGCCTTGGTCCCGTCCTGGGGACTTCGTTTTGTTGCGAGCTTTGACAGATCTAATTTGTATTTCCACTGGGTGTCCTTGTGACGTTGACCCTGCTAACGGTTGGAACCCAACAGATATTCAAGTGAGATCATATGGGGCAAACGAGCATTTTCAAAGGTCTATTGGTTGGCGCAAAACAGCGGAGGCTGAGATGAAAGAAACAAAGGAAACAGGATTTCACAAGAGTTTTTCGAAGTACACTAGGAACTTTATTGAGTATAATGGTTATTGGCTGGCAAACTTCATGAGGGATCATGGAGCAATTGAGGAGTATTGGGCTTGTAGAGAAAATGTGGCGATAATTGATCTGTCTCCATTAAGGAAATACGAAGTTACAGGACCTGATGCTCATAAACTATTGCAGCTCTGTGTTACGCGTAACATGGAAAAATTATCAATTGGTGAGGTTGTCTACACGGCTATGTGTTACGATCACGGCGGTATGATCGATGATGGTACAATCTATAAGCTTGGTGACAATAATTTTAGATGGATCGGAGGGAACGACACTGGTGGACTTTGGCTTCGTGAACAGGCTGAAAAAAATGGTTTTAATGCTTGGGTTCGTAATTCAACTGATCAGCTGAGCAATGTGGCAGTTCAGGGCCCTAACAGTAGAGATTTATTAGCAAAACTGTTCTGGACATCGCCAACTCAACCGAAAATAGGTGAATTGGCGTGGTTTAGGTTTTCCGTAGCTCGACTTAAGGATTTTCATGGTCCAGCGTGTGTAATTAGCAGAACCGGATACTCAGGAGAGCTTGGTTATGAAATTTTTTGCCATCCGAAAGACGCTGAGGAGATATTTGATGCAATATGGAATTTAGGGCAATCTTATCGACTAAAACCTATGGGGTTAGAAGCTCTGAATTTACTACGTGTTGAAGCTGGACTAATATTTGCTGGGTATGAATTTACTGATCAAATAAATCCTTTTGAAGCAGGTATCGGGTTCACCGTGCCATTAAAAACTAAAAAGGCCCATTTTATAGGTAGAGAAGCCCTCGAAGCACGAAAGCTAAACCCGCAAAGGGTCTTGGTCGGTTTAGATATCGAAAGTGGTATTATCCCAAATTCAGGCGACTGTGTTAGAATAGGCAAAGCTCAAATAGGAGAAATAACATCAGCAATTCGGTCTCCTATTTTAGAGAAAACTATCGCGCTTGCCAGAATTGACGTTACGCACGCAGAATTAGGAACATCTTTGCAGATAGGTCAGCTGGACGGGCAGCAGAAAAAGTTGAAGGCAAACGTGGTACGCTTCCCTCACTTCGACCCTACAAAAGAGAGGGTTAAGGGTAATTATAATTGAAGAGTTTAAAAATCTCAAAAGACTCTCTTATAACGGAACCTTATTGGTCTTTAGAGACCCCAAAGTTTTCCAACAAACTTGAAGACTTCTCAGATAGTTTGGACTTGTTGATTATTGGTGCTGGTTATACAGGGTTATCTGCTGCTTTAGCGGCCGAAGGTATAGGAGCAAAAGTAGGACTGGTTGATGCTCATGAGGCAGGCTCCGGTGCCTCTACTCGAAACGGTGGAATGGTCGGAGCACATCCGAAGTTGAGTTGGAAGGTATTGGAACGGAAATTTGGTCAATCCACGGCCGATGGAGTTTTTGAAGAGGCTTCTTGGGCTCTTTCCTTTTTGAAGAAATTAATTCAAAACGAGAAAATTGAATGTGACTTTGAAGAATGTGGCCGTATCCAGCTAGCTTGGAGCAAAAATGATTTTGAGCGTCAAAAACAACTAGCCTGTATCATAAAAAAGAAGTCTGATGTAAAAGTAAAAATAGTTTGTCGAAACGAGCTTAGAAATGAAATTGTGACTGAGAGATATTTTGGCGGATTGTTGTTTCCAGAGCATTGTTCCATAGACCCAGCTAAATTCCATTTGGGGTTACTAAAAGCCGTTTTAAGGAGAAAGATCCCTTTAATAGAAAATTGTCCTGTTCATGCAGTAAAGAGGAACACTAAGGGATTTAAAGTTTACTTCCAGAATAAAGAAATTTTTGTCAAGCGAGTCCTTATGGCTACAAACGGGTATACACTAAATGACTTTCCGTGGTTTAAAAAGCGTGTCTTCCCTTTACCTAGTTACATCGTCGCTACTGAAGATATTGCACCGGAAATACTTGAAAAAATTGCTCCTGGCCGCCGTATGATGGTGGAGACACGCGCAAAGCACGCGTATTTTAGGATCAGTCCAAACGGGCGAAAAATAATATTTGGTGGTAGAGCTGCTATGACAGCATTGCCGCTTGATATTGCGGCTGGTCGTTTGAAAACTCTTCTTGACGATATATGGCCAGATATTCGAGATTTCCAAATAACACATTGTTGGACTGGTAATACCGGTTTTGCCTTTAATCAGGTTCCACATATTGGCATTAACAATGGGATTCACTATGCCATTGGATTCTCGGGTTCCGGTACCGTTTTGGCACCTTATTTAGGCGCTAAAGCGGCACTTTCTGCACTAAACCATAGTTCAGGCAAGACCGCATATTCAAAAACTTTCTTGCGCAAGAGTGTTGTCCACTTTTTAAATAAACCTTATTTTTTGAACTTATCTGATCTTTATTATCGTTTTATCGTTGACCCACTTCAATTCAGACAAAAAAAATAGGCTACAAAAAGCAGCCTATTTTCTTATTTTTAGAAAACTTATTTCTCTACGTTATCGTATTTTGTTTTTTCTATGTTATCTCCAAGTAACAAGACAACAATACATATTACTATGCTTATTAGCGTGTAGAAAAATGGGGTAACTCCACCCCAGCCCATGAACATGGCTCCATCTACAACACTCCAGCTAGCTTCAGAATATGGAAATCCCATTTTACATTCCTTTCATTGTTAATTGGCTGCAGGGTCTGCAGATGCCGGAATACCTTCAGGGTACGCGGCTGCCGGAACTTTAACCGGGTCTAAGCCAGCTAACTCGGCTGCTTCTGGAGTTCGTAACATTCCTAAGCCACTCAAAAGCAGAGAAACTACGTAACCAGGTATAAGACCGCATAAGCAAAAAACAATTGCTCCAACCAATTGCCCTAAGAAAGATATAGTAGCGACTTCTCCAGCTGCACCCTGCAGTGCGGGATATCCTGATCCGAATATTCCTAGGGCGATAACTCCATATAGTCCTATTGTGCCATGCACAGTCACGGCTCCCACGGCATCATCAATACCCATTCCTTCGAGTACTTTTGCTGCTGGCTTCAGAAGAACACCTCCCACAAACGCTATAATGAAGGTTATAGCAGGGAAGTAGATATCTAGGCCTGACGCTACGGATATAATTCCAGCAAGAGCTCCAGACATCATCCAAAAAGGATCTCGCGTGACGATCCACGCACCAATAATGCCGCCAGCTATTCCCATCAGAATATTAAATGCTAGAGCAGATAAGTTCATCGGAGTGCCGTAAATGGTAGAGCCAGTATGAGAAAACCAACTCCATCCCTCGCCTGGCAGTATCATACAGGCCATAAGAAAACCCCAAAATCCAACGATAATCAGCATTAAGCCTATTGTTGTCAACGGTAGGTTGTGTCCACTGATATCATTAGCGGTACCATCATCATTAAACTTACCAATTCTAGGCCCGAGGTTTATAAGAACGCCCAGAGCAAAGAATCCGGCTACAGCGTGTACTAGACCTGCTGCTCCGAAATCATGAACACCAAATTTTTGTACAAGCCAACCGTCAGCATGCCAACCCCAAGCCGCTGCTACAACCCAAGCAAAGGATCCGAGGACAATTGCTAGAATAACGAAGCCAACCGTTTGAATTCTCTCGATGACTGAACCGGACATGATTGAAGCTGTCGTTGCGGCAAAAAGAGCAAAGGCACCCCAAAATACACCTGATGCGTTGTCAGCAATGTTTGGCCCCATGTATTGAGCAGACTCACCCCAACCTAGGGCGATAGCATTGGCATATTCGAGACCCGAAATTTCATAGGGTCCCATCGATAACGATAGGCCTGTTGGAAATGCCCAATAAACCCACCATCCAAAAAACCAGAATGTTGGTATGACGAATGCAAATGCAAGGATATTCTTTACTCCCGATGATAGGACATTCTTCATCCTTGAGGCTCCCATTTCATAGGCCAAAAAACCAGCATGAATTAGAACCATTAATGGTATTGATAAATAATAGTAAGCTTCTGCAAACATTGTGTTCGTGACGCCCGCAGATGCCTCCAACTCTGAAAGTCTCGCCGTTAACTCGGCCAGTTGTTCTTCCATTGGTTTCCCCCTTATAAACTTTGCAATATTGCTCGAACCTTTTAGCAACAATAAAGCATAAAGGCAAAATAAATAATTTAATTTAGTCCAAAAGTATACCAATTTATTGCGCATTGAAGTATATATCTTGGGTTATCCGTATTGAGGGTGCCTACTTATTGTGTTTAGTGAAGAAATTGATTTATTTTTTTCTTCTTAAGAAAAATTTGTTTGTAAATTATGTGTTCGCTGCTACTTTTGAAATTGATTTAGAAATGAGGAAAAAAATATGAGTGGAAACCTAGAATCTTTCGCAAAAGAAAATGGAGTAAAATACTTTATGATCAGCTTCACGGATATTTTTGGTAACCAACGAGCTAAACTTGTTCCGACGCAAGCGATATCTGAGATGCAAACCGATGGCGCTGGCTTTGCTGGATTTGCAGCTTATCTTGACTTAACCCCGGCTCATCCTGACATGTTTGCTATTCCAGAAGTTTCGTCAGTAATACAATTGCCGTGGAAGAAAGATGTTGCTTGGGTGGCTGCAGATTGTTGGTTGAATGATAAGGTAGTCGATCAAGCACCTCGCAACGTTCTTAAACATCAGATTAAAATCGCTTCTCAGAGGGGACTCAGTTTAAAAACGGGGGTGGAACCGGAGTTTTTCCTAATTTCTAAGGATGGCAACGAACTTTCGGACAGTTTTGATACAGCTGAAAAACCATGCTATGACCAGCAAGCGTTAATGCGCAGATACGATATCATATCTGAAATATGTGATTATATGTTGGAGTTGGGATGGAACCCTTATCAGAACGATCATGAGGATGCGAATGGTCAATTTGAGATGAACTGGGAGTTTGACGATGCACTTAATACTGCAGACAAACACTCATTTTTCAAATTTATGGTCAAGTCGGTTGCCGAGAAGTATGATTTAAGGGCGACGTTTATGCCTAAGCCATTTAAAGGCTTGACTGGAAATGGGTGCCACTGCCACATTTCTGTTTGGGATATCAAAACTGGCGAAAATGCGTTTACACATGACACCAAGGAATTTGGTTTGTCTGATGCCGGACGTCATTTTTTGGGAGGTTTGATGTGCCATGCGCAATCCATGACAGCTGTTACTAATCCGACTGTGAATTCATATAAGAGATTGAACGCGCCAAGAACCTACTCTGGTGCCACTTGGGCTCCCAATACTGTTACTTGGGCGGGTAATAACAGAACGCACATGGTAAGGGTCCCAGCACCAGGTCGTTTCGAACTAAGGCTTGCGGATGGGGCGGTAAACCCATATCTTCTTCAAGCTGCAATTCTCGCAGCTGGTTTGAGTGGTTTAGAAAAGAAGTCCGAACCTGGACCCCATTATGACATCGATATGTACTCTGAAGGCCATCTAATAAAAGATGCACCTAAACTTCCGTTAAATTTACTTGACGCGCTACGTGCCTTCGACAGTGATACAGAACTAAAGGAAGCTCTTGGACTTGAATTCTCGAGTGCTTTTTTGAAATTAAAGCACGATGAATGGAGAGCGTTCGCAGCTGAATTCTCTAAATGGGAAAAAACCAATGCTTTAGATGTCTGAAGCGTCAAGTTATTAAGTTAGTTGGCTTTATGGCTGATTTTTAATAGCGTGCAGTAATGATTGTTAACGAAAACCCTTTAATTGCAAATTCCTTGTGGACGCACACATCCACAGATCAGTTCATTGATGACTCTTCTAGTACCATGAGGTCGTTTGATGTGCTTATTATTGGCGGTGGATTTTCAGGTTGCTCAACGGCTTACCATTGCGCGGAAAAAGGTTTTTCCGTTTGCCTAATTGAGAAAGAAACTGTTGGATGGGGAGCGTCAGGTAGAAATGGCGGTCAGGTGAATCCGGGACTTAAGGAGCTACCAGAAGCCATCATTTCGTACTTCGGAGAACGCAAGGGAAAAAAAATAATCAAGCTCTCAGGAGGTGCTCCAGACTATGTCTTTGAGTTAATCAAACAAAACAGGATTGAGTGCGACTCTGTTCAGGCCGGCTGGATTCAGGCTTCTGTCGGAAAAAAGGGTTTAGCGACTGATACTGAATTTTATAGACAATGGTCTAATTTTGATGCACCAGTTCAGCTTTTATCCAACTCTGAAATCTCAAGTTTATTGGGCTCTTCATATTATTCTGGTGGTTTTTTAGATCGAAGAGGAGGAAAATTGCACCCTTTAAAGTTTGTAAAAGGGTTAGCAAAAGCGGCTCAAAGCAAAGGTGTCCAATTTTTTCAGAATACAGAAGTTTTGGGGATAAAGAGAGGACGCGATGGTTTTGTTATTTCTTGTTCAACCGGAGATTTCTTTTCTGAAAAAGTACTATTAGCGACTAACGGCTATGGGAATTCAGCAAATGGGACATTAAACCGCAATATTCTACCAGTGCAGTCGATCCAACTTGCTACAAGTCCCTTGTCTGATAACCTGCTTAAGACAATCATTCCTAAAGGTCATGTTATATCAGATACACGTCGCTTGCTTAAGTACTTCAGAATAGCAGACAATGGACGGCTTCTAATGGGTGGACGAGGGGGCACGTCAAACCGAACCATAACCCAACAATTTCAAGAGTTACAGCTCCATGTGGAGACCATGTTTCCAGCATTATCAGAAGTAAATTTCGATTATGCTTGGGGCGGGAATATAGCGCTGACACATGATCACTTTCCTCATATCTCGGAATTAGAAAATGGTATTGTATCTTTATCAGGGTTTAACGGTAGAGGTATAGCCATGGCCACTGTTTTGGGTCGTGTTGTTTCTGACTTTTTTCGCGGAGTTCCATCTGAGGACTTAGATTATCCTATTAGGAAACTTAAACCTTTAACTTTGCCCACATTACAAAAAAAAATATTACCTTTAGCCATATTGTACAAGAAATTTGCTGATCACTGGGATATATAACATATTTAAATCACGGGAAACAAAGTCGTTGGGTAATTGAAACTTTAATATAATTTTTTGCAAAAATTTATTCGTTAGGGTTCTTTTCGCCGATATATTTAACATCAAGCTTTAGAGTGGTCGAGAGCAATATCATAAGTGTAGTGCATTCAGTTCTACCTTTCTATTTTAAACAATGCTATTGCTCAAGAAAAAATAAAATGTACAACTATAACTGGATCTTTTGGAAGCCGTTTACAGGAATAGTGTGACTCTAGAATTTGATTTAGTGATCGTGGGAGCAGGCTCCGCGGGTTCGGTAGCGGCAGGAATGCTCGCAAAAAATACGAACCTGAGTATTTTAGTCTTAGAGGCTGGTGGTAGTGATTTAAGGCCAGACATAAAGACGCCGATTGGATATGGAGCAACTTTTTTTAACCCCAAAGTTAATTGGTGTTACTGGACTATTGAACAAAAACACATGGAAAATAGAAAAATTTATGTCCCAAGAGGCAAGGTGGTTGGCGGGTCCGCGTCAATAAACGCGATGGTTTATCTTAGAGGGCAGAAAACGGATTTTGATGACTGGGCAAACTTTAGTTCAACCGACCTAGGTTGGGAGGAAGTAAAGAAAACGTATGATCTATTGGAAGGAGTTGGAGGCGATAATGAGACAGCGCTAATATCAGTTTCCGATGTTTCAGATCAGCATCAGGCGATGATCCAGAAGTTCTTTGAGGCGGGTGAAGATATTGGATTTTACAAAAAGCAAAATATAAATTCTGGTAATAGTGAAGGTATAGGTCATTACCCAATAACTACTAAATTTGGGGTCCGACGTACCTCTGCGGATAGCTTTTTAAAACCTTCAATCAAGAGAAAAAATCTCACGTTACTGAGAAACTGCCATGTTACTAAGTTGGCAATGAATAACAATAAGGTAACCAGAGTCGATTTTTTACAAGGTGGTAGATCCGAAAGATCTGTAAGCCTTAGAGTCGGGGCAATTTTGGCAGCGGGTGCTATAAATACCCCTCAGTTACTTATGCTGTCGGGGGTGGGTCCCGCAAATGAGCTTAAAGATCATGGGATTGATGTCGTAATCGATAACCGCAATGTTGGCCGAAATTTGCAGGATCACATCGGTATAGATTATTTTTATGAGACTACAGAAAAGTCATTAAACAGGGTATTGGGAACGTGGAGTGGTAGAATTGTTGCTGCTTTTAAATACTTGACTTTAAGAAAGGGTCCGTTTTCTTTGAGTGTGAATCAAGCGGGGGGATTTGTTGATTGGAACAGTCGACGAACTGAATCTAACCTCCAGTTATATTTTAACCCAGCGACTTACTCAATTAGGCGCAACACAAAAAAGAGGGAGCTTTTGCGACCGGATAAATTCGATGGCTTCGCTATAGGTTTTCAGCCTTGCAGACCAAATAGCCGAGGTTTTGTGAAGTTGCAATCGAATGATCCTTTAATACCTCCAATTATAAACCCTCGATTTCTAGAATCTAAGTCCGATTTGCATGATGTTGCGTCTGGAATTCAGTGCATCGAGGCTTTAGTATCAAATAAAAATTTAAAAGATATTACTGTTGCAGCAAAGTCGATTGATTTAGAAAACTCAACGATAAATGATAAACTGGCGGATTTTCGCAGTAGGGCGGTCTCAGTTTATCATCCATGTGGTACCTGTAGGGTTGGAAGAGACCCGCTTGAATCGGTAGTCTCGGAGGACTTTAAGTTTAGAGAGCTAGATAATTTGTGGGTGGCTGATGCGTCGCTGTTCCCTAACATCACGTCTGGAAATATAAACGCTCCAACAATGATGCTGGCATACAAAGTATCGCAATCGATCTGTAAGCAATTGAAAAATAAGAAACGCTAGTTTTAAGGAGGCTGAGATAATTGGTTAAGGGTTTTGACGAAGAAATAAAAATCAAGAAACTGGAGACTTTTACGACAGAATATATAAGTGTGGTCAAATTGACTATGGAAGATGAAAGTGCAGGATGGGGACAAATGTCGACTTATTGTGCCGACATCAGCGCGAAAATATTTCATAGACAAGTAGCACCGCATGTTCTGGGAAAGGTATTTGTGTCGTTTCATGATATGGAATCCTTTGTCTTAGAGAGGGAACATAAGTTTCCTGGATCTTATTTGTTACGAGCTATTGCGGGTTTAGATACTGCGCTTTGGGATTGGATTGGAAAAAAAAAGGAAGTTCCTGTTACTTCTTTGATCGGCGGAGTAGCCGGGCAAGTACCTGCTTACGCATCATCGATGAAGCGTGACATAACGCCCTCTGCGGAGGCTCAACGATTATGTAGGCTGAGAGATCAATTTGGCTTCAAGGCATTCAAGTTTAGAGTGGGATCGGAGTGTGGCCGTGGCGAAGATCAATGGGATGGTAGGACTGAAGAAATCATATCGCTAGTTCCTAAGGAACTCGGTCCCGACTGTATCAAAATGGTGGATGCCAACAGCTGCTATGGAGCAAATCAGGCAATAGAGATCGGAAAAAAACTAGAAGCGAATGGAATAGTACACTTCGAAGAGCCATGTCCTTACTGGTTACCATATGAGACAAAAAAAGTAACAGATGCTTTGAAGATTGACGTGACTGGTGGTGAGCAGGATTGCGACTTTAGAGTGTGGAGAGAAATAATAGAAAAAAATATAGTCGATGTCGTCCAACCGGACGTTATGTACATGGGAGGTTTAACGCGCTCGCTGGAAATAGCGCGCATGGCAGCGAAAAAAAATATTACCTGCACCCCGCATGCGGCTAATCTGTCTCTTGTAACTGTTTGCACACTGCACTTTTTAAATGCAATTGAAAATGGTGGCAATTTCTTGGAGTTTTCAATAGAAGGTGAAGATTACTACCCTTGGCAAATGAACCTATTTACTGGCGACCCGTTTTCCATAACCGATGGCAGCTTGACAATAAGTGATCGTCCAGGGTGGGGGGTTACTTTCAATCCAGGTTGGCTAGACGGATCGAAATATCAATGTTCGTCGTAGAATTAAGTACAAAATTTTTTTTCAGTGAAAGATAATAAGTTCAAAGGATGTTAGAAAAAACAGTAGAAATTTTGGCCCGGCTCATCTCCTTTCCTAGCATATCAGGAAAGCCTAATCGTGACATAACAAATTATATCAAGTCATACCTTGAAGGCTATGGTTTGGAGGTGGAAGTATCACCAAATGAAAATGCTGCGCAGGTTAATATTTTCGCGACAATAGGTCCAAAGATTAGTGGCGGTTTAATTCTAAATGGCCACACGGATGTCGTTCCCGTTGAGGGCCAAAATTGGAGATCTGACCCTTTTATGCTTAAAAAAATCGATGATCGTCTTTATGGCAGAGGCTCCGTCGACATGAAAGGATTTCTTGCGTGTGTTTTAGCTTCTATACCAACATTTAAATCGGCGGCACTTAAAAGACCAATTCACTTAGCATTTAGCTATGATGAAGAAACGGGCGGGCTTGGAATGCCACACTTATTACGCAGTATCAGCAAAATGGATTATAAACCGGAAATAGTAATCGTTGGGGAACCGACAGAAATGGAACTCGTCACGAGTCATAAAGGCGGCGATGAAATGCGTACTGAAATCAAAGGATTTGAAGTTCACTCATGTAATCCCCCGAAAGGTGTCAGCGCCATATCTGCTGCAGTTAAGTTAATTTCAAAAATAGAGGGTATAGGGCTTAGGTTAGCTAAAAGTCCGTATCACGACTCTCTATTTGACCCCCCATATTCGACCTTCAACATTGGAACTATTCGGGGTGGAGTGGCTAGAAATGCCACTGCGGGTTGGTGTGATTTTGACTGGGAGTTTCGTCCCATGCCTGGGGAGGACAACGTAGCAATAATTTCGGAGATAGAGGAATATGCCCACGATTCACTGCTACCCGAGATGAAAGCTATAAATTCTAGTGCTGAGATAAATATTATCACTGAGGTCTCCGCACCTGCGTTAGATGATTATCTTTCTAGTAAAGCTGCATCTTTCATAAGTAAAGTTACGGGTAAAAATAGTAGAAATGCGGTATCATTCGGTACAGACGCGGGCTATTTTTGCGATGCAGGCTATTCAGCGGTTGTATTTGGCCCAGGTTCAATTATGAGAGCGCATGCGCCTGACGAATTCATAACTCTGAAAGAACTAAATGAAGGGTTATTCTTTCTAAGAAACGTAGCTGTCCAAATGTCGACTTGATGAAAATTTATAAAGAACCTAATCAAGTCTGAATATGTTTAATTGATGTCCAGTATAGTTGAGGAATAATTTAAAATCATCGTACCCTATCTGAACCGTTAAATCGTTGACCAGAGGGTGAAAATTAATTAAGTCGCCCTTGCTAAGTTCTTTGTTTATCCAAATTTTAACCTTGTGCCCTTTATCATTAATTAACGCTAATGGGCTTACCGCGCCCGATCGAACACCTAAAAACTCGAATAACCTCTCCGGACTACCGAAAGATAGTCTTCCTGATCCAATTTTTTCACTCATTATCTTTAAATCTATTTTGTCGTCTTGCTCGGTTACAAGTAGATAGTTTCGTTTTTTTTGGTCGCGCAAGAAAAGATTCTTAACATGAAATCCAGAATTTTTTTTCTGGTACTTTTTCGCATCGTTCACTGTTTTTAGAGGTGGGTGTTCACGCAAATAATAAGTTAATTTCATGGCTTTCATAGTTTTCAATAGATGTTCTGGACTGGTCGGAAGACTATCTCTAAATTTCGACGATGCATCCATGCTTATGTCACTCTGACTAATTTCAATTTTTCACCAGTTTTAATGACTGTAATGCAACGGTAGCCCCCGAAAGTAAAATAAAAATAATTCCGAGTAGACTTACATGATCAGGAAAACTATTAAAGATTACTTTACCCCAGAATAGGGCAAATACGAGATACATGAAATCTAACGGGGCAAGCCAGCTTCCTTCAGAGGTTTGGTAGGCCCTCACAAGGCAGAGGTTACCAGATAGGTTTAATATAGATGCTAAAAATGCAAATGCAAAAACCAATAACGTAAGTTTGGGCCAACCAACTGCGATGAACGGCATTAGTTTCTCAAAAGTATGATTTTGTATCAAACCGTCTACAACTATTACGCCGATTATTCCAGATAAAAAGAATCCAATAGCTGCTGAGGCATTCATCGCAAAAGGACTCTCTAGAAAACAGAATTTTCTCAAAATTATGATATTGCATGCATAAAAAAAACCCGCAAATATTGGCAGTAATAGAAGAAAAGAGAAATCTGTAGCCCAAGGTTTTATCACGAGGGCAGCACCACAAATACCAAAAAATAACGCTGTCAGTTTTAACCGTGTAAGCTTTTCTTTAAGAAAAACAAACGAAAAAATAACGACAAATATTGGGTAAGTATATAAACCGGTAGCCATTTGTGCAAAAGTTAGCGTTGGTGCGGCTGAAAAGAAACAAACCATGCAAAGTAACAGAATAGCCGTTCTAAGAGTGACCAACCAAAAATTTCTGGGCCGAAGTATTGAAAATTGAAAACCCATAAAAATTGGTATCAGTGCAAGTATTATTATATTTCCTAATGATCGCAGTATCTGAAATTGCCAAAAAGAGGTGCTCTCAGACATAAATTTGACCATCGCGTCTTGCAGTGCCAGTAGTAGCCCCCCTAAAATTAAGAGGAAAATTGCTTGATGTTGTAGGTTCTTGCGCAAATTCATAAATTCAACAGTTAATTGTTAAGCCTAGTAACAATATGTTAAATTCTCTTTCAGAGGAGATTCAAGTCTTAGTTGTTTTAATGAATGATATGAGAACTTTACGTTTACGTCTAGACACTTAGATCGATAAAAGATTAGTCAATGTGATTGCAGTTGTCTGAAAATTGTCCTATGTGTTAGCAAAGAGCGCGATTAGCTTTGCAATGTAGAATGGCTGTTAGTTCTATGGAAAGAGATATAGAAAGAAAAATTGCTGTAATTTTTGTTACCGATGTAGTTGGTTTTAGCAAATTGATGGAACAAAATGAAGACGAAACCTTGCGAGGCTTTCGTCTATGCCGACAGATTTTGGATGATCTTTTCAAGGAGCATGGAGGCCGAATTTTTAATACTGCTGGAGATTCTGTTCTGGCTGAGTTCACAAGCGCCGTTTCAGCTGTCATGTGTGCTAAGGATTTTCAAAACCTGATCAAAGAGAGAAATACAAGTTCTTCCAAAAACCCTCCTATGCATTTTAGGGTGGGAATAAATATGGGTGATGTGATAGTTGAGGGTGAAAACCTTTATGGTGACGGGGTAAACGTAGCGGCAAGACTCGAAGCTCTTTGTCAACCGGGTGGAATTTGTTTGTCGAAAAGCATAATGGATTTTGTAAATAAAAAAGTAGAGTTGGAATTTCATGACTTAGGAGAGCAAAAGGTAAAGAATACTACAGTTCACGCTTTTGATTTGGCAGCTCCTGATCTAGAAAAACGTGAGTTAAATCAAACTGATGAGCGAACTTGCGAACTAAGCAAACCACCCACGATTGCCGTTTTACCATTTGCTAATCTGAGTAACGATCCGGAACAAGATTATTTTGCGGAGGGCATAACTGAGGACATCATTTCTCATTTATCACAGTGGAAAACCTTCCCGGTAATTTCAAGTAATTCAGTAATGGCGTATAAGGACACTAAAGAGTCGACAAAACGGATCGCCGATAACTTGGGCGCTCGATATTTAGTGGTTGGTAGTGTTCGCAAAGGTGGGAATAAGGTTCGCATAAATGCAAAGCTTATAAATGCGGATGAAGATACTCAAATTTGGTCTCAGAATTGGGATAGATCTCTTGAAGACATTTTTGAAATTCAAGACGAAGTATCACAGAAGGTTGCAGTTTTCGTATCTCCAGCTTTGAGGGCAAGTGAATTGAAACGCTTGAGCGATAAGAAAAATGTGAATTTAACTTCGTGGGATCAGTTTTTACAGGGTCTTTCTTTGTTTAATCGTTCGAAGACTGCTCAGGATCTTGAGACGCAGTGTGAGTTTAAACGAAAAGCAATCTCTTACTGTGAGAAGGCTATCGAACTCGATGAGAGTTTTAGTGAACCGCACATAGTTATTTGTGCCTGCATGATAGAATTTATGTTTCTTCCTCAATTAGCTTCGGAAAGAAGTGAAAACGAGGAAAAATTTCAGAGGCACGCTGAAAAAGGTTACGATATTGACCCTAACAACCCCGATGCAATATTTTTCAAAGGTTTTTCGTTTTGGCTGAAGCAAGATATGGGCCGAGTCAAGGAGCTCATCGAGAAAGCATTAAATGTGAACCCAAATCATCCAAGATCGCTTGAAATGCAGTCTATACAATTTCAACAAGAAGGTAAATTTGATGATGCAATTGAATGCATAAAGAAAGTCATGGAAGTCGACCCTGCGTCTAGGACTGATTCTGAGAGTTGGTTAGTATTTTGTTATATTAGCAAAAAAGATTGGGATAATGCGCTAATTTCCATTGATAGATGCATCGAAGATACGCCGCATGACAGATTTTTTGGTTTTAAGGCCGCGGTTTTAGCATTCAGTGGTCAAATTGAAGAAAGTAAGATTTGGCTCTCTAAGTTTCAGAAGGAGCGGCCTGAAATTAAAACTATAGCAGATTACAAAAAAGTAGTTCCGGAAATGACGGTTTCATTACGGGATAATCTAATAGAAGGTATGAAATTGGCTGGATTGAGAGAATAATATTTTTTCTTGTTGATCAATTCGAAACTAATTTTTAAATTTTGGGTACTACTTCAAACCTCCAAAACTCCACAAAGCCTGTTCCGATCCTACTTTCCCACACACCATAGAGCTCAAAGATTTGATATGAATTTTGTTTCTATTTCTTCCGGCAGACTCTAAAAGCCAGGATCCGAAGCCCCCGTCGATTAAGTGGTCCTCACAGGTGATAACCTGCTCATATTTTTCCAGTTGTGCAGATTGCACCTTTTTGTGATTAGCGCCCCATAGTGGCATTGTATAAACAGCATCAACATCTCCCAATTCAAACAAAGCCTGAGCATGCTTTAAAGCACCTCCGGTTGATAAAGCGCATGTTCTCCTTTCTCTGCCTGCACGTGCAGAAACCTTTTGCCAAATACCTGGCTGCAAACTGCGGAGTGATCTCGTAAGGTTTTTTTCGGGAGCGGTCCCAAGTCTTAAAAAAGACGGTTGTGGGTTCCTAATGAGATAATCGATACAAAGCGCGGTTTCAGTCTTGTCGCCAGGTGACGCGATTAACATATTAGGCAAACTTCTCACAAATGCGTAATCCTGTATCGCATGGTGTGAGTATCCAGCTGGGCCATATGCAACACCGCCACCTACGGAAACCACTGTCACAGGTAGGTTGTGATAGGCTATGTCATTTCTAATCTGTTCCGCGCATCGAAATGTTGGAAAATTTCCAATTGAATATGTGAATACTAGGTGTCCCTCAGACGCGAGTCCAGCTGCCAAGCCCGTCATGTTTTGCTCTGCAACCCCAGCATTGAAAAAACGATTTGGAAATGCGGTGCTGAATTTCTCTACAACTGAGTATCCTATATCGCCAGCAACAAGGACGATCTTAGAGTTTTTTTGCGCTTCGAAAACTAATTTATCAATAAAACTATTACGCATGCTCCACTTCCCATGATGCCTGTTTCAATTCCTCATCGGAAGGACTTTTATAATGCCATTCCACTTTATTTTCCATAAATGAAACCCCTTTTCCTTTAACAGTCCTTGCTAATATAAATAGGGGTTTTTTGATGCATTTCTGCTTCATTAAAATTGCTTTCTTTAAAGCATTATGGTCGTGACCATTTACAGTTATTACATTCCAACCAAAGGCCTCCAGTTTGTCCGTCAATGGTTCAATAGCTATGGTTCGATCAACTGTTGAGAGACTTTGAAGATTGTTGTAGTCGATAATTGCGATTAGTGAGTCCAGTTTGTGATGAGACGCAAATAACATTGCCTCCCAATTTGACCCTTCTTGCAATTCTCCGTCACTCAGCAAAACAAAGGTGCGCCATTCTTCGCGACTTATTTTTGAAGCAAGTGCTTTACCTACTCCAAACGGCAAACCATGCCCAAGCGACCCAGTAGAGAATTCAACTCCAGGGACTTCATGGCTTGCATGATTCATAAAAACTGAATTATCATGGCCAAAAAATTGCAAATCTTTAACCCCAAAGTATCCTGAGTGTGCAAGTGCTGAGTATAGTGCGACACAAGCGTGCCCCTTGCTCAGAATAAATCGGTCACGTTCATGATAGTTTTTATTATTAGGGTTGTAATGAAGCACACCTCCATATAAGACAGCAAGTATGTCTGCTATCGATAAAGCCGAACCTATGTGAGAAGCGCGTGCCTTGTGTACCATCTGCAAAGACGAGAGTCTAATGGCTTTAGCTAAATCCTTAGTTGTTCCTTTGTACATTAAATTAGTTTCCTGAGTTCTTTAACTCTTATTTTTTTCATGTTTTATTAGCTGGCTATAATCAAAATTAACTGTACTGATGCAATTTTTGTGCAAGTGTAAACTCTATGTTGCGATGCACGACTATTAGGAAATTTATATTGCATTTCAGAAGTTTATAAAAAACACTACCTATTTGGGACTACTACAGCTTTATGCTGGCAATTCCTATGAAATGCTTGGTGGCTTTCCTTATTTTTGTACTTTCTTGTCAACATGTGCCCGTCATCGTTGACTTATGAAGAGATAGAACTAGCTTCCACAATGTAACTGGGCATAACGTGAGTGCAGTTAAGGTTTGTATATCTTTGATCCTTGTTAGGGTTTTGAGTGTATCTCGAAGCAGCTTTTTTAAATGAAATCTGAAGTAAACAGAAGGTTATGAGTATAGCATATGGACGACATCGCCATCCACTGGTTTAGAAATGATTTACGGCTATTTGATAATCCGGCTTTTGTCGCGGCAGCGCGTCATAAAAAGATTTTGCCGATATATATTCACGATGATGAAACAGCAGGTGAATACGCGATGGGTGCAGCCAGTCGGTGGTGGCTCTATCACTCATTGCAGTCCTTGAATAGATCTCTAAAGGGCAAGCTATCAGTTTATGCTGGCAAACCAGCTGAAATCATATCAAATTTGGTCAGTCGCTTTGGCATCAGAGCTATATATTGGAACAGGTGTTACGAACCTTGGCGCGTAGCTTATGACCGAAAATTAAAAAATCACTTGTATAAACTGGGTGTAAATTGCGAAAGTTATAACGGAACGCTACTTTGGGAACCTTGGACTATAGCAAAAGAAGATGGATCTCCGTATAAAGTTTTTACACCTTTTTACAGAAAAGGATGTTTGAAGGCGGACCCTCCGCGTTTACCTCTTCCAGTACCTCAGAACATTAGTTGCTCTTATGATTTGGACGGCTCCGTAAAGGTTGACGAGCTTAGTTTACTGTCAAATTTGCGTTGGTATAATAAACTGGCGTCTCATTGGAATATTGGAGAGAAAGCAGCTAAATCCCGTTTTGAGAAATTCAGAGTTGAAGGTCTGAAACGTTATAAGGAAGGTAGAAATCTACCAGCCGACAAATTAGTATCAAGGATGTCGCCGCACCTACGTTTCGGAGAAATTTCTCCAAATCAATTGTGGTATTCCGTTCGAGGCGGTGTCGAGGATGAGAACATTGAGCATTTCTGCAGTGAACTAGGTTGGCGTGAATTCTCGTACAGTCAACTATTCTATAACCCCGATTTGCCAGAGAGGAATTTGAACAAGAAATTTGATAAGTTTCCTTGGGTGGATGATAGTAACCTGCTTACAGCGTGGAAAAAGGGTTTAACGGGAATTCCCATGGTTGACGCGGGGATGCGCGAGCTTTGGCAAACCGGTTATATGCATAATAGATCACGCATGATAGTTGGTTCATTTTTGGTTAAAAACCTTGGACTACACTGGCGCCATGGTGAGCGGTGGTTTTGGGATACTTTGGTTGACGCGGATCTCGCTAATAATTCTGCTGGTTGGCAGTGGATTGCTGGCTGTGGGGCTGATGCGGCGCCATACTTTAGGGTTTTTAATCCAGTGCTGCAGGGACAAAAATTTGATGCAAACGGTCGGTATGTAAGGCATTTTGTACCAGAAATTGCCTCTTTGCCGAATGAGTTTTTGTTTAACCCATGGGATGCGGATGAAATTGTTTTGAAACGTTCAAATATCGACCTTGGACGAACTTATCCAAGACCTATCGTAGACTTAAAAGTGTCTCGTGAGTCCGCACTTGAGGCATACAAATCGATTTAAGCACCGCTGTAATTTCTACTTTTAGTTGTGAAAAGTGATACTTGACGTTTTGTGACCGGCAGCGTTTTTAAACTAAAAGTCCTATACGTCCATCAAAATATGATTTTGATTCCAGTACTATTACTTTTAAAAGGTTATATTGGTAGCGGAGGAGGGACTTGAACCCCCGACACAAGGATTATGATTCCTCTGCTCTAACCGCCTGAGCTACTCCGCCATCATTCGTTATGCTTTAATTCACTCCACACAATCCGTCAAGACGACGTTTCAAGTTCTCATGTTTGCGATCAGGAAAACTTTCTGCTGCAAATCGGCCGTAAAAATCGGTTTAATTAAGGGGGCCGCGGTTACTTTTAATTTCCATATTTTTTAAGCGCTAAACTCAGTGCGCCGTCTAAAGGGTTTCCCAGTGGTTCAGAAATAAAATCTTTGATTGTCTTGCTAAGCAGCGGTTTGTAGGATGGTCCCAATCCACCCAACAGACAGAAGGGCAATTGAGGATCAAAACCCGAGGCGATTATGGATCTTTCTATTATGGCAATTTGGGTATTTATGATTTTTATCGCATTTAAATCTCCTTTGTGATAAAACTCAAAGACTGTAGGAGCGAATGTTGCAAAATCTTTTGGTTTAAAGCCCCTTGTTCCGTTAACAATATTTACTATATGGTTTTGATGTTCTCTTATGACCTGCAGAGTCAATTCGCTATGGGGTTCAATTCTGTCATGACATTTTATGGTAGTTCTGAATAATTCTAAGCCTATTTTGGCTCCGGAGCCGTCGTCTCCCAAAAGGAAACCCCATCCACCAACTGGTATCAAAACGCCATTTTTTCGTCCTAAAAACACAGACCCGGTGCCAAGCGCAGCAATACAGCCATCTCGGCTTCCAATCGCACCTTCTAAAGTGATTTCTCCATCGTTAATAATAGTGTTTTCCGCGAAGGGAAGAACTTCACTGAGGTTTTTATCAAAGTCGCCCATATTTGACCCTGCTAAGCCAAGAAGTGCTTTAGAGTTATAAATTTCGTTTTCTGGTAACGAAGCTAATTTGAGCGCGGCTTTGCATGCATCAACGATATTTATTTTTGCCTCGGTAAAAGAGGTCTCAATATTTGCTGCTCCGCCTTCCGATTTAGATATGATCTTACCTTCGCTCGTCGCCAAGACGACACGGCATCCACTTCCTCCCCCATTAACACCAAATAAAAGCTTTGACATTCCGTACCTGCCCGTTAGGCACACCTAAAAAACATAATCTCGTCACGATTACATAGTATTATCAAATTATCCCCCTGTATGGCTCATATACCGAGTCATTTCACCAGTTACTTTCCGTCGGGAGTAATCAAATTCATGGCCTTTCGGTTTTCGGGCAATTGCTTTTCTTATAGCGCTCTCAAGCGCAGAGTTATTCTTAGGGTTATTACGGACTATTTTTCTCAAGTCTGATTCATCCTCTTGTCCAAGGCACATGAATAATTGCCCGGTACAAGTCAGTCGTACCCGGTTGCAACTTTCACAAAAATTATGCGAAAGTGGAGTTATAAAACCAACTTTTCCACCTGTTTCATTAACTTTAACATATCTTGCGGGTCCACCGGTGTTGTAGTCGATGTCCTCAATTGTCCATTTCTTAGACAGTTCGTTCCGGAGGCTTTTAATGGACCAGTACTGATCGCGTCTATCTTTAAGTAACGATTCTCCCATTGGCATAACCTCTATGAATGAGAGGTCAAAACCCCTTTCTCCGCACCACCTTACTAAATCATGTGTTTCGTTATCATTGAAGCCTTTCATTGCTACCGTATTAATTTTTACTTTCAAGCCTGCTGAACTAGCTTCATCAATGCTCTCTAATACTTGGTTAAGGTTCCCACGGCGTGTGATATTTTTGAATTTTTCCGAGTCTAATGTATCTAAAGACACGTTTACCCTCTTGACTCCTATCTCCGAAAGTTTCGCAGCGTATTTGCCAAGTTGACTCCCGTTTGTAGTCAAAGTTAACTCTCTGAGTTTTCCTGTCTCTAAATGTCTTGCAATAGCTGTAAGGAAAGACATGATATCTCGTCTGACCAATGGTTCTCCACCGGTAACTCTCAACTTTTTAATCCCCATCTCGATAAACGTAGAGCAAATTCGATCCAACTCCTCGAGAGATAAGATCTCAGACTTAGGAAGGAAGTTCATTTTTTCCGACATGCAGTATTGGCACCGAAAATCGCATCTGTCGGTTACTGAAACTCGCAGATAATTTATTCGTCTATCAAAAGGGTCTATTAACTCTCTAGTCATTAAGGCTAGACCTTATTATGTAAGTGCGTTATTTACAACTCTTATATTTGTGATCTGGACATCTTGTTGAGATGAACTTTTGCTTAATTTTTCTTTTGACGCCTTAGCTTTCTTGCTCCAACTCCTGATATTATTTTTTGTTTTTGTCGTGATAACCCTAATGCATGATCAGGTATATTTGTGGTAATCACGGATCCCGCACCGATTATTGTATTCTTGCCAATACTCAATGGCGCAATTAATGACGAATTAGATCCCACAAAAGAATTCTTTCCCACTTTCGTTACGTTTTTAGACAATCCGTCAAAATTACAGAATACGGTTCCCGCACCTACATTGGACTTATCTCCTATTTTTGCGTCGCCAATGTAACTCAAGTGATTTGCCTTGGCTCCGACGCCAAGCGTGGAATTTTTAATCTCAACAAAATTTCCAACCTTTGCAGACTCTTTCACAGTAGAATCGGGCCTAATTCGAGCAAATGGGCCTATTTTTGCGCCAGAAAATATCTTACACCCTTCAAGGTGCGAAAACGAAAAAATTTCTACAGCCGTTTTTATTTCGACATTTTCACCAAAAACGACGTTTGGATGTACTATTACATCAGGTTCTAAAACGGTATCGTGCGAAAAATATACCGTCGGTGGATCAATTAGGGTTACACCAGAATTAAAAGCTTTACGACGAAGATGATTTTGGAAATTAATTTCAGCCTCTGCCAGTTCACCTCTGGAGTTTATGCCTTTTGCTTCATTTTCCTCACACTCGAGAACCACAGATTTTAACCCATGGTCGCTTGCTAGTTTAAAAATGTCAGTTAAAAAATACTCCTTTTCGGTATTGTTATTGGTAATTCTTGATAGAAGTGAGAAAAGTGTACTTGCTTTCCCACAAAGTACTCCTGAATTACAAAGTTGATTTTTTTTCTGAGCGTCGCTAGCCGATTTTTCTTCGATTATTTTTTCTAAATAGCCTCGGGAGTCGATAATTAGCCTACCGTATCCAGTAGGGTTCGATTTTTTAAATCCTAAAACGGTGAAGTCGACATTGTCGCTCAAGAGTTTAAGCATTTTTTGGATCGTATTTTGTTTTATGAATGGAACATCACCGTAGAGAATTATAATATTTCCTTTGAAATTTTTAAAAAAATTCTCTGCACACTGTACCGCGTTACCTGTTCCTAGTTGCTTGTCTTGCTTTAACAATGTGGCATCAATTTTTTCTCTTTCCAGATAGCTCTCCACCAAATCGGATTTGTATCCAGTAACAATCGCCAATCTTGAAATTTTTAGACTATTGGCTAAACTAATAACGTGGCCTAGTATCGGTTTTCGCCAGATAGCGTGTAAAACTTTCGGTATAAAAGAATTCATTCTCTTACCTTTACCCGCCGCTAAAATTAACGCTGCTACTTCCGTCAAAATCACCTCCATGTTTTTAAAGGTTGTATCATCAAAAGATTGAGTTCAAAAGAGGGTAGTATAAAATTATTGATTGGATAGTAAATGTTCACAGCGATTTTTGACCTAGATGGCACTTTGGTAGATACTGCGAAGGACCTTATGATTGCTGGCAATTCAACCTTCAGAGAGTTAGGTTGGACGGTCCGTTTAGAATGGACAAAACACTACGCGATAGCGATTGGAGGCGGGCGCTCGATGATAAGATATGGTTTGAAAGCCGAATCAGTGTCTTACACTGAGAAATTAGTAAATGAATTTTATCCGATTTTGATAAAAAACTATAATAGGACTATCGATCAGAATTCGGTTTTGTATGACGGGGTGCATGAGATTCTAGATATTCTGGGTTCGCGCGGTTGGAATCTTGGTTTATGTACCAACAAGCCGGAGTTGCAAGCTGATATACTTTTGTCAAAATTAGGGATACGCTCATATTTTTCCTCTTTCATTGGATCTGATACTGTTGAGAAAGCCAAGCCGAGCGCTATTCCATTGCTGGCAGCAATAAATAGAGCGAATGGTAAATTAGATACCTCTGTGCTTGTTGGAGACACTATCACTGATTTCAAAACGGCTCGGGCCGCGAAAACGAAATTTGTTCTGGCAAAGTATGGTCATGGCTCAAATGCAGAAAATTTAGATCATGTGGTAGCAGATGGGGTGGCCAAGACAGCTAAGGACATCCCACTAATTTTAGAGAAATTGTTTAGAGAAATTTAATTTTATATCGCCTTTTATTTGTGTTAGGCCTAGCGAACGGGTTTGGTCAAATGTCACGTCATATCGGTTTATTTTTTACTTTTTTATAACTGGTAAAACAAGGAGTTATTATGGAGTACGATAGTCAAAATATTTTTGCAAAGATTATTAGAAAAGAGCTGCCGTCTGAAATCGTTTTTGAAAACGATCACTGCCTAGCGATAATGGATATAATGCCGAGATCAAATGGTCACGTTCTGGTCTTACCAAGAAAACCATATCGTAATTTGTTGGATGTGGATGCCAATCAATTAAATGAATGTATTAATCTGGTACAAAAGATATCTAAAGCTGTTATTGTTGCGTTTGATGCTGATGGGGTAACGGTTCAACAGTTTAATGAGACGGCAGGGGGACAGGAGGTTTTTCATTTACATTTTCATGTTTTGCCACGCCACGATGGTGTCAACCTAAGGCCACCTGGCAGAATGGAGGACTCCAACCTGGTGAAAGAAAATTGTATCAAGATAAGATCTGCTCTTTGACGTATCTATAACAACAGTTGATTAAAAAAAGAATAATAATTTGCGTTTATGACGGTTACTAAATATTGACAATAATGTGATCATAAAATACTTCTGATGTTCAAGATAAGCTCGTGGCTTTTATTTGGGCGGGTATGGTGAAATGGTATCACACGAGCCTTCCAAGCTCTTGGTGCGAGTTCGATTCTCGCTACCCGCTCCAGTCTCTAGGTATTTTTAAGAAAATGAGTGAAGCCCCTGCGGTCAAGTTTTGGGCACTCTTTTTATCGGTCAAAATAAAGTGTTTCAAGTCTATCTGATAGAATAAAGATGGAGATTATTCGATACAAACTAAACTGGGCAATGATTCTTTTATTTGACCTTTATTATATCATCATTTTAAACTTCAGGTGCATGCTATTTCTAGTCTGAAATTTTATGATAAAAGTGCCTTTGCGAATGCATGGTAGGACGCTTTTGGAAGCCTCTCTTGGTTGTCGAAGTCCACATAAACAAGACCAAATCTTTTACTATAACCGAATGCCCATTCAAAATTATCAAGTAAAGACCAAGTAAAATAGCCTCTTAAAGGGTATCCTGCATCAATTAAGGTCTTTAATTCTTTCAAATGTAACTCAAAATATTCAATTCGCTTATCGTCTTTTACTCTGCCATTTATAATTTCATCTTTGTTGGCCATGCCATTTTCAGTGATGTATATTGGCAGGGATCCAGAGTATTCCTTGCTTAACCTTTTGATCAAAAAACTTAACCCCTCTGGAAATACTTCCCAACCCATATCAGTTTTCTCCAGTTGACCATTTACAGTCTTAAAGCCAAGTGTTTTTTCTTCTTCCGATGCCCGAACTAGCGATCTTGTATAGTAATTTATTCCAATCCAATCTAACCGCTGACTAATTTCTTCCAAATCTGAATCGAAGTTTTTAGGCATATGCTTATTGAAAAGTTTTAATGTTTCTCTGGGGTATTTACCGTTGAATATTGCTTCATCGAACCACAAGTTATGTATTTCATCGCTCAAATTACATGCAGAAATATCAAGCTCTGCATTTACTTGGGGCATCATATATTGCTTATTTAAAACAATCCCAATGTTTTTGTGTCCCATAGCACGGATCGCCGTGCACGCTTTACCGTGGGCTTTTAAAATTATGTGCATGCTTCTGACAGCAGCCGCGAAGTTTTTTTTACCAGGCGCATGCTCGCCTATATAATGACTTAACCACGAAACACACCAGGGCTCATTTACTGTTGCGATGGAATGCAACCGGTTACCAAAATATTTCATAACAAGTTCAGCATAGCTTCCAAACCAATCACTGGTTTCTGTATTTGTCCATCCTCCTATTTCTGCTAAAGTTTGTGGTAGGTCCCAATGATATAGTGTTGCAAAAGGTAGTATGTCCCGCTCGAGCAAACCGTCAATAAGTCGGTCATAAAAATCAATACCGCTTGAATTTACTGCTTTCTTTCCATCTGGTAGAATTCGGGGCCAAGAAAAAGAGAACCGATAAGCTGAAAATCCGGCTGCTCTTATTAAATCTAAGTCCTCTTTCCAATGATCAAAATGATTGCATGCTATACTGCCATTTTGATTTAGATAAGTTGCGTGTCGTTGCCTCGCAAAGCTATCCCAGTGACTCTCACCACATCCACCAAAAGCACTACCTTCTATTTGATAGCTTGAAGTCGCTGTTCCAAAGGTAAAGTCTTTTGGGATTGATTTAATGATTTCAGATATAGACAATGAAGTGTCTCCTGACCTTTCTCTCAGTTTTTTGGTACAGAGCCTGTGGACTTTCCCTCAACTAATTTTGGCATCCACAATTCACAGATTGGATTTTTTTCTGGTGAAATCAGAAGTTCTCCAATCATTTGTCCGACTCGAATGCCCGCTTGATATATCGAGGAGCGCATGCAGGTAATATCAGAGTTATATTCATTATTTGGGAGGAAGCCAAGTTCATCGTCATAGGTCATCAGTGAAATATCGCTCGGTGTTTTTAGAGAACAGTCTTTTATAGCGCGTTGAACACCTTCCGCGATAATCCTTGAAGCAGTTAAAATAGCGCTGGGTCTTCTTGACCGCTTGGTTGATAACAGTTCGATTGCGGCTTTGTATCCGTAGAATTCAGTCATATCGCTACTAATCATAAAAGTTGGGTTTGTTTTTATATTTGCACGTTCCATTGCTCTCTCGAAACCTCTGCGGCGTAAATATGCGAAGTTCATATGCTCTAGACCATTTAACAAAGCGATATTTTTGTGACCAAGATCCAACAAATAGGTAGTCGCTTGGTCAAAAGCTCCCAAATTATCTACATCCAGCCAGGAATAGTCAGTTTCTTGATCTGAATTCTCTATGCCAAAACATCGACCATGGGCTACAAAAGGCAGCTGAAGTTCCCGAAGCATCTTAATTCTTTCGTCGTTAACCAACGGACCATGCAGAACAAATCCGTCCACACGTCTTGATTGCGCCAACCTCTTGTAACTTTCCATTTCTGAATTTGAGTCGGAAATAGACATAACAATATCCAAACCAATTTTTGAATAGGTGCTACCCACGCCAGCAATAAAATCAGAAAAATGTGGATTGATCATTTTATGTGTGCCGAACGGAATTACGTGTCCAATTGCTCCAGATCTCCCTGTAGCCAGATTCCGTGCAGTTGGGTTTGCAGAATAGTTGTTATCTCGTGCTGCTTTCAAAACTTTTTGCCTAGTTTTTTCTGATACCTCGGGATAATCATTTAGAGCTCTGCTTACTGTTGTTTGAGATAAGCCAAGCAAGTCGGATAAATTTTTTAAATTCACAGCCCCTCTTTAATTATAAGCGTTCAAGGTGTTTGTTAAGTTGTGCCAACAAATTTAATTGAATGATTCTTAACATATAAGTTGACAATACACATGGTTTTGTATTCTGAATAGAGTATTATTCAAAGCGCTTTGAATTCTTATAGAAAAAAATGAAACTTGGAGGAAAATATGAAGTTAGTAAAAAGTTTACTTCTTTCAGCGGGTGTAGTGACGTTAGGTGCTTCCCTCGCGTTTGGTGGGGGACATAGTTATAGCGGTCCAGATTTGTCAGGTCAGAAAATGACGATTTTTGGACCATGGCTGGCCCCACAAGATGATCAGTTTAGAAAAGTTATAAAGGCTTTTACAGATGCCACGGGAGCCGAGGTGGAATATGCAGGCTCCGATAGCTTTGAGCAGCAAATAACAATTGATGTCAAGGCTGGAAGCCCACCCAATTTAGCTATATTCCCACAGCCTGGATTAGCAGCCAACGTTGCGGCAATGGGTGGATTGACGCCCCTAGGTAGTGAGATGCAAGACTGGGTCCTGAATAATTACGCCGCTGGGCAATCGTGGATTGATCTTGGCACCTATCCTGACAAGAACGGGAATAATGATTTCTATGGTTTATTTTATCGAGTAAATGTGAAGAGCCTTGTGTGGTATTCTCCCGATAATTTTGAAGATAACGGATATGAAGTTCCTGGCACTATGGAAGAGCTGATTTCTTTAACCGAGCAGATGGCAAAAGATGGAAATACTCCTTGGTGTATTGGTCTTGGTTCGGGTGATGCCACTGGATGGCCAGGAACAGATTGGATGGAGGATATAATGCTTAGAACTCATCCTCCGTCGGTTTATGATCAATGGGTAACCAATGAAATGCCTTTCAATGACCCTAGAGTTATAGAAGCCATGGATTTCTTTGGTTCGATGGCCAGAAATGACTCTTATGTCGATGGTGGTGCCGCTGCAGTAGCAACTACTGATTTTAGAGATAGCCCTAAAGGTCTTTTCACTTCTCCGCCTAAGTGTATGATGCACCGGCAAGCTAGTTTTATACCAGCTTTCTTCCCCGAGGGTGTAAAGGCTGGAGAGGATTATGATTTCTTTTACTTTCCATCATTTTCAACAAAAGATTTAGGTAATCCAGTGCTTGGAGGTGGAACTCTCTTTGCGATTACGCAAGACAGTAATGTGACCCGAGAGTTTTTGAATTATTTGAAGCATCCCCAATCAAACCATATTTGGATGGAAATCGAAGGGTCTGGGTTCTTAAATCCTCATAAAGGTATAGATTTAAGTAAACACTCAAGCGACACTTTCAGAGGCCTCAATCAAATACTTTTAAATGCTACCACATTTAGATTTGACGGTTCAGATCTGATGCCTGGCCCAATTGGTGCTGGTTCATTCTGGACCGGTATGGTTGATTACACTGGTGGTCAGTCCGCCAAAGAAGTGACAGATGCAATCCAAAAGAGTTGGGATGCTATAAAGTAATAAGTTAGTTTTGAATTTATGGGGCAGATTTTCTGCCCTATAAATTTTAACGCTCCATAAATAAGAAGATGTGATCAGTGTCTGTATTTCAGGTATTCACCTATGTTTTTTTTGGCGTCTCCGCTTGCGTTGCATATTTCGTTGTGGCGAATTGGGTTTATGATTTTGTTGGAATGCACTTTAAAAAGCGGTCGGCCATAAATTCAAAGATAAGACCTTGGATTTTTTTGGCTCCGGCTATTTGTATAATTGTTATATTTCTTATTTACCCTGTGCTCCAAACGCTAAAGTTAAGTTTTTACGACTCCTTTGGTAGAGAATTCGTCGGCCTAAGTAATTATACGTGGGCGATAAATGACCAAGATTTTCGGCAAAGTATTT
>JAYZEV010000009.1:0-243812 GCA_036337105.1 Pseudomonadota bacterium | reverse complement strand
TGGAATGAATCCGATGGATCTTAAGCGTGGTATTGACACGGCGGTAGAGAAGATTGTGGCCGAGATAGGTAAAATGTCTAGACCCGTCAAAGACTCGGATGAGGTAGCTCAGGTTGGAACTATATCTGCAAACGGAGAGTCTGAGATCGGGCAGCAAATTTCTGATGCCATGCAAAAAGTTGGGAACGAAGGCGTAATTACGGTTGAAGAGAATAAGGGGTTAGAAACTGAGACAGAGGTTGTCGAAGGCATGCAATTTGACCGCGGATATTTATCCCCATACTTTATTACGAATGCGGATAAGATGATAGCTGATCTGGAGGACTGTCTAATCCTTCTTCACGAGAAAAAGCTGTCATCCCTTCAGCCGATGGTTCCATTGCTCGAGACAGTTATTCAGTCTGGAAAGCCGCTACTAATCATCGCAGAGGACGTTGAAGGGGAAGCTTTGGCAACTCTCGTGGTAAACAAGCTACGTGGAGGCTTAAAAATAGCAGCTGTAAAAGCGCCTGGCTTTGGCGATCGCAGAAAAGCTATGCTTCAGGATATAGCTGTTTTAACTGGCGGACAACTTATATCCGAAGATTTAGGGATGAAGTTGGAAAATGTAACTATGGAGATGCTTGGAACGGCTAAGAAAGTGGCAATTACTAAAGATGAAACGACGGTAATTGACGGTGCAGGCGAAAAGTCTGAAATCGAGGCGAGAGTATCACAAATTAAGGCACAGATAGAAGAAACGACATCTGATTATGATCGAGAGAAACTTCAGGAGAGACTTGCTAAACTGGCAGGCGGAGTTGCTGTGATCCGTGTTGGAGGAGCAACCGAAGTTGAAGTTAAAGAGCGAAAAGATCGGGTCGACGACGCCTTGAATGCGACGCGGGCGGCTGTTCAGGAGGGGATAATCGTTGGCGGCGGTGTAGCCCTAGTGCAAGCTGCGAAGACCCTTAGTAAGGTCAAAGGAGCCAATCCTGACCAAGCAGCGGGTGTAAATATTGTAAAGCGAGCTCTAGAAGCACCGCTTCGGCAAATAGCTGAGAACGCTGGCGTTGATGGAGCCGTAGTTGCTGGAAAAATTCGGGAGTCGAGTGACTTGTCTTTTGGATTTAATGCTCAGACAGAAGAGTATGGTGATATGTTTAAATATGGAGTTATTGATCCAGCAAAAGTAGCGCGGACTGCTCTCGAGGATGCTGCGTCGATTGCGGGATTATTAATTACTACTGAAGCTATGGTCACTGACAAGCCCGAACCGAAAGGCTCTGGAGGAGCACCTGCGATGCCTGACATGGGCGGAATGGGCGGAATGGGCGGAATGATGTAAGCCTAGTCAGAGAACTACGGGTTTCGATTCTGCTACTCTCCGAGGAATAGTAGCACCGTTAATGGTGGGTCACATAGTTTATGTGACCCATTTTTCTTAATGGCCTAGTCTCGTTTTTACCATATATATATACTGACCCTATCGTTTCATCGTTTAAGCGGTTAATATCTTCACCAATCAAATTTACCATTTTCACATTGGCGTATCTTGAGCCGTTTCCCAAATTCATACCCGTTATCGCTCTTATGTGCTGTTCAAACTGATCAATCATGCAACCATTCTGTGTCCAGTGACCTGAATTATGGACACGAGGGGCTATTTCATTTACCAAAAGCCTTTTCGACTCCACAACAAAGAATTCTACTCCCATAACACCGACATAATTGAGTTTATTAACTAATCTCCCGGCTGTTGAGATAGCTGAGACCTTTATATCATCACTAATTTGGGCAGGTACCGAGGTTTCGCGTAAGATTCCGTCAACGTGAATGTTTTCGCTAGGATCAAAACTTATTACAGCTCCTGTTGGACCGCGGCAAATAATAACGGATATTTCTTTGTCAAATTTAATCTTACTTTCGAGGATACATGGTCCTTTTTCTAAATGTGTAATAATTTTTGTATTTTCAGTTTTCTCATCAACATGAAGCTGCCCTTTCCCGTCATAACCAAGTGTTCTTGTTTTTAGGATGGAAGGATAGCCTATCTTTGATATAGCGTCTCTATAAGCGTCGTAGCTATTGACACTAGCAAAAGCCACAGTGTCTACGTCAAGGCTATTGAAAAACTTTTTTTCTTTAATTCTATCTTGACTAACCATTAATGCATTCTTGTCGGGGTATATGGGTGATTTCTTTGCCAAAAAGTCCAATCCCTTTAAAGGTATGTTTTCAAACTCATAAGTGATTAAGGATACGTTTTCCGCAAACTCGTTAAGCGCTTTTAAATCTGAAAAATCAGCCAAGGTATATTTTTCGGAAACCGTAATGGCCGGGGAATCTTTTTGGTCAGTGAAAACGTGGGTTCGATATCCTAATTTTGAGGCAGCAACTGCTAAAAATTTCGCTAATTGACCTCCGCCAAGAATACCAATCGTGATACCTCGATTATACATCTTTAGGCTCTTCTGGCTCGTGCGGAATAGACTTAGATAATTTCGTTCGCCATCGTTCCAAACTTCTTTCTATGTCTACGTTTTCAAGAGCCAGTATTGAAGCTGCGAGTACAGCGGCATTAATGGCTCCAGCCTTACCGATTGCCATGGTTGCTACAGGAAACCCCGCAGGCATTTGTACTATAGAGTACAAACTGTCTACTCCGTTAAGAGCCTCAGATTTGATTGGAACTCCAATAACTGGTAGAATGGTCTTTGACGCAACCATACCAGGCAAGTGGGCTGCCCCACCTGCACCAGCGATTATGACTTTCATACCTCGACCTAGCAGTCCCTCAGCGTAGTCGTAGAGCCTGTCTGGGGTACGGTGTGCAGAAACGATTCTTTTTTCATAGGTCACGCCAATCTCATCCAAAGTTTGGGTAGAGCCTCTCATTATGGGCCAGTCAGACTGGCTTCCCATTATTACGCCAACATAAACTTTTTGCATTAGTCCCTTCCTATCGTTGGTCTACATTTTAGCGCAATTCTGTCGGATGCAAAGCTCTTAATTATTGATCAAAATTAATCTTTTACAATAACTTTGTTATTTTTTTTCATTCAACGGTTAGTGAAGTCAAATCATGCTATTTTCTGATTCAGTGTTTGTTTTTAGACGTATGTCTATGTTGGATTTCCAATTTGTAGACTACTTAAACAAAGTTTCGCGTGTGTATTACAACATAAGGCTACATGTATAAAACATTTCAAAAGGCTCCATAATCATAGTTTGTAAACCAAAAAACACTACTGATTCTGCCTTACTGCTGCTCCAAAAGGATGGGTTAATAGTAAGAACCTCTGGTTAATCTAACTCGGCAAGATATTTTTCTGCCTCTAGGGCTGCCATACAACCCATACCCGCCGATGTGACTGCCTGGCGATATTTATCATCCGTTAAATCTCCAGCCGCAAAAACCCCACGCATTGACGTTTCAGTTGAGTCGGCTTTTGTAACTACATAGCCACCCTCTCTCAACTCCAATTGACCTATGACCAATTCCGAAGCTGGAGAGTGCCCAATTGCGATAAAAACGCCGCTGCACTCCAAACTGCTTATTTTATCTGATTTCAGGTTTTTAATTTTAACGCCTTTTACACTCTTGGGGTCGCTATCTCCAAACACTTCTATAATTTCACTATCCCAGAGTATTTTGATCTTCGGATTATTAAACAATCGTTTCTGCATAATTTTTTCAGCTCGCAAGGTATCTCTTCGGTGAATTAATGTTACTGAGCTTGCAAATTTCGTTAAAAACAGTGCTTCCTCTACTGCTGTATTACCTCCCCCAACGACGACAATATCTGAACCTCGAAAAAAGAAGCCGTCGCAAGTAGCGCATGCTGAAACACCAAAGCCTTTATAGTAATCCTCCGACGGTAGTCCTAGCCATTTTGCTTGGGCACCAGTGGCTAAAATAACAGAATCAGATGAATATGACTTACCAGAGTCGGCGATTGCAACAAACGGTTTACTGCTTAAATCGAGCCTTTTAATATGATCGTTAATGAGCTCCGTCCCAGCGTTACGAGCATGCGCGGCCATTTGTTCCATGAGATATGGTCCTTGCACCTCACAAAGACCAGGCCAGTTTTCTACATCTGTAGTTATTGTTAGTTGTCCACCGGGCTGCACTCCTTGGATCAAAATAGGGTCAAGCAGCGCACGAGCAGCATAGACCCCAGCAGTATAGCCGGCGGGTCCTGAGCCAATAATCATTATACGAGAATGTTTTGTCTTTTTCATAAGTAAATTCGTTCTTCAGCAGGAAGGTGATTATTTGTCTTGCGCCGAAATCTAAATAATAAGATAGGACTATACAAGTATTCTTTTTTTTGGAGTGATAAAAGTTAATTCTGAGGAAGTGAAATTATAGATATATTTCTTTTAAAGCTTGCCTCGGAATTATGACAAGATCTTCTATGCGAGTGAAACAAATCTGGTCTAGCGTAAGTGCACAGGTTAATCCAGTGAGTATTTTTTATACCCACATTTTTAAGGCGATTAACAATGTAGCCTGGAAGATCAAAGGTGTATTTGCCATCCTCTTTCTTTGTGAAAAGTTCTGTGCAGGACTCATCTTTCTTCATAAATATTTCTCTGAAATCTTCTCTAACTTCGTAATTTTTTGCGCTTATGCAAGGCCCTATTATTGCTGTGATACGATCTATATTTGCACCCAACCGGACCATTTCATTAACAACGTTGTCGGTAATACCGGCTAAAGCACCACGCCAACCAGCATGCGCGCATCCTATGATTTTCTCGACCGGTTCTAAAAAGAGGATAGGTGCACAATCTGCAGTCACAATAGATATCGCTAAATTTGGTATTTTTGTGACGATAGCATCTCCTTCATAGTTTTTGTCCGGCATCACCGTATTAGCTAGATTATCTAATACTAAAACTTTGTTAGAATGTACTTGCCGTATCATTAAAATTTTTACATTTTCTTTCAACTTTAAGCTGTCGGAGACAAGCTTTTTATTTCTCATAATTTGTGAATCAGAGTCAAATTCCGAGAAAGCGAATAAAGCACTAGATTTTTGTTTGCCTGCATTGACTCTTTTAAATGTAAGAAACCCGTGTGGACAAGATAGATGAGGTGATTTTAAATGCTCAATCATATTATTCAAAAACCGGTAAAGGGTTAGCGTTTCGACTGGTAATCGCCAAAACCTTGAAAAGCTCTCCCATAGAATTCTGGTCAATCAACCTAGCGACTGCTCTAAAATGTTTACGTTGCTCACTTTTACTCATATTTCTTGATAAAGCTCTTGAACGATCCCTGATCCCCAAAGCGCTAAGGAAGTCTCTTTGGGATATCAGTTCTGTGGTTCTAAGACCTTTAGATTTTGCTGTGTCGCTAATAGCCTCAAAGTTCACATGAGTTGTAAGGTCTGAGTTACCAGGGTTATTAAGGGGATCGGTGAAAGAATGCTTGGTTATCGCCTGAAGAGTATCTCCAAAACCTCCGTATGATCCATAATCTATAAATAGAGCTACTCCACCATTTAGCTTAATGTGGTCTGACAAATCTGCAACTATATTCTTAGCATGGTCACAAATCTCCAATATTTGATTTTCTGGTAAGTGACCATAAAGAAATTGTAGTTCCCGTTGATTGGATGACGGTAAGTTCACAAAGAACAAGTTGCCGTCTGGGCCCAAATCAATATGCCTCTCCTTCCATTTATTGTTAATCCGTATGAATTGTCGCGTAGGCAGAGCGTCCAAGAACTCGTTAGCAATGGTGAAAGTAGGTTGGTTTGGTAAATGCTGTAAAGAGCAGACCCAGTTTATTGGAAAATTCTTTAGCCGCTTTTTTTGTGTAAGTCTTAATCTCTTAGATGTTTCAATTAAATAAACAGAGGCTTGTTGTGAGAATTCCGACATTTTACCAGTGACTCGTAATATGTCGGCCATCAATGTTCCTGTGCCGGGCCCAAGTTCCACTAAGTTAAATCTTGACCGAAGATCTATGCTCCGCCATAATGCAACGAACCACAAACCTAACAGTTCCCCAAAAACTTGAGATATCTCGGGAGACGTAATGAAATCACCTGATTCCCCTATTGGGTTCGATGATGAGTAATATCCGATATGTTTCTCATACAGGCAGAGGGACATGTACCGTTCCACAGTTATAGGACCCTTCTCAGTTATTTCTGAAAAAATTTTTTCTTTAAGAGACATTATATTATATTGCGGTTATTTTCAGAGAAGTCATTTTTTTTCCAATTTTGCAAAATAGATAGATATTAAAATTAAGCCTCCAACAATAATCATTGGTACTGATAGTAACTGTCCCATAGATAAGCCTACGTTTTCACTAAGTAGCAAAACATATCCTTTTGGATTTAGCGTCGTAACAAATTGAGTATCAGGTTCTCTGACAAATTCGACCACCATGCGTGAGACGCCATACCCGATCAAAAAGATGGCAATGTTTTGCCCTTTGCGTTTTAAAGAGTTAAAAAACCTTAATCCAAAAAGCATTATTGCCCACAGTAAGACACCTTCCAAGCACGCCTCATACAATTGAGAGGCGTGCCTAGTGCAAGGACCAACCCAATTGTTTGGACAGGTCTGTGATGATGGCGATGAGAAGAGTACTCCAAAACTAGATTTAGTGGGTGTTCCCCAGAGTTCTCCATTGATGAAATTTGCGACCCTACCCAAAAAGAGACCTGGAGGTGATGCAATTGCTACAAGATCGCCTAAACTTATAAGAGATATATTGTGTTTTCTTGCGTAAATTACGGTGCCTAAAACAACTCCTAAAAACCCCCCATGAAACGACATGCCTCCGTTCCACACCTTGAATATCTCAAGTGGGTTATAGAGATAAAACAATGGTTGGTAAAAACATACGTATCCTAATCTTCCCCCTATAATTACGCCTATAATCATCAAGGTCATTAAATCGTCAACACCAGTTGGTTTAATGACTGACGATGAGTTAGGCCACAGGTAGTCTTTTTTCGAGATGATGGTCATAGTTTTCCATGCGACTAGTAGACCAGCAACGTAGGCAACAGCATACCAGCGAAGTTGGAAAGTAAGACTTCCGACCGACAAACTAAATATCACTGGATCAATTTCTGGAAAGTAGAAGTTCAAAGTTGTCCTCTTCAATTTTTCATATAATAATATGCTATAAAGGGTTGGCAAATCTACCCAAAAAGTCCATATTTATTTTCATATACTAGAATATTGGAATAGATCTATGCAAAGTAAAAATCCTTTTATAAATGATATCGCTCGTTTAATGACAAGTGCGTTGGGAGTCGCGCAAAGTGCAAAGTCGGAAATGGAAACAGCAATAAGCTCGGCGATGGAAAGGTGGCTCGCGGAACGAAATTTTGTAACGAGGGAGGAGTTTGACGCGGTGCGCACCATGGCGACTCAAACGGCTGAGAAAAATCTGATTTTGGAGAAAAAAATAAGAGAGCTTGAGACAACCTTAAAGAAAGTTAAACCGAGAGCAACTAAAGGCGTGAGGAAATCCGCCGAGAAGTCTTGAAAGCCGATCAGTATGGGTTTATTGAGTAGGAACGCTTGAATTTAAATCAGTTTAGTTTTGGACATTGATAGCGATATAGGTAGCTACTAGATCTCAACCGTCCTGAAAAAAATCTTTACATTTAGACTAATTACAGAATACCATATATGGTGCTGGTGTGCCTTGAGTGTACTATTTTTAGTGCTCAAGTATCCATATAGTCTAAATGTGATATTGTTTATCTAGTTTGGGAAATAGAAAGAGTGAATAAAGTGGAAAAGGCCTTGGCGGCAGATGACGTGGGTCCTATAGATATTGCAGAAATATTGGCTAAGAATAATGACTGGGATTTTGACAGGCTTGATGAAGATCAAATACAAATGGAAATTGAAGCCAATTGGCGTATTTACGGCTTAGATCTGTCCTGGAACTCGTTTGAAGAGTCACTCAGATTGGCGTGCAGCTTTGAGTTGAGCGTACCGAAAGATAAGATAACTAAACTAGTTAAACTTCTTAATTTGGTGAATATAAAATGCTGGACGGGGTCTTTCGTTTTCTCTGAGGAATCAACGCTTATGATTTTCAAATACGGATTGAACCTCACAGGGGGTTCGTTCACTTCTGCTTTGCAAATCAATTCAATTTTAGAAACCTCGATTTTGGCGTGTGAGACCTACTATCCTGCATTTCAACTTGTCTGTTGGGGCGACGAAACCCCCAGTGAGGCTTTGGCTGTTGCTTTTGATAAATCTTATGGAACAGCTTAGAAGATTCTTTTTTCAGAGGGAATAAATTGATGAGGGTGTGAGATAAGTATCTAAGGGGCGTTAATGGGTATGAAAATCGAAGATCAAAGAATAATAGTCTACGGATGTGGGAAAATGGGAGGTGCCCTCATAAGAGGTTGGCTGGCCAGTGGTCTACAAGAGAAGAATTTTTGTGTGGTTGAGCCAGATCCACCCGACTGGTTAACTGACTTAAGTTTGTGTGGATTACAACTTAATTCCAATCGGTTTGCCTATCCAAAAATTTGTGTTATTGCGGTAAAGCCTCAGCAAGCTGAAGAAGTACTGTCACAGCTCGATAAAAATACTTTTAAAAATACCTTGATTATTTCATTGATAGCTGGATTGAAGTTTTCAGATATAGAAAGTGTAATTGGGGATAAGATGTCTGTGGTTCGCGTTATGCCAAACACTCCAGTATCAGTAAATAAAGGTGTTTCCTGTCTTATACAAAACAAGAAGACCACCAATGCCCAAATGAAGTTGGCTGAGCAGATTTTTTCGCTGGTGGGAAAGACCATAGTTCTAAATTCTGAATCCCAGATGGATGCTGTAACGGCCATTTCAGGGTCGGGACCAGCCTACGTCTTTTGCTTTATCGAGTCCATGATAGAAGCGAGCGTTGGGCTAGGATTGAGTCGAGATATGGCTGCGTCTTTGGCAATTGCGACGGTTTCTGGAGCAGGAACCTTGGCGGAAATCTCTGACCTAGAAGTTGCTGAATTAAGGAAAAATGTAACGAGCCCAAAGGGGACAACTGAGGCTGCATTAAGAGTCTTGATGCATCCCAAAAACGGTTTGTTTAAAATTTTGGACAAAGCTTCAACTGCCGCATATGAAAGAAGCAAACAGCTTGGTTTAAAGAAGGAATAATGATTTCTGATAGATATGCCACTGATTTAGCAGCCACACTTGATGTTAGCGCTTTTTTGGTTAAGTAAATGTGCCGGGTAAAACAAAAAAATTAGAGTAATGATGAACATACGGCTGAGAGAGGAAAAATGATGAACAAGATAGACTATGAAACTTTTCTTTCGGTTGATATGAGGGTAGGGAAAGTCGTTCGAGCTGAAACGTTTGAAGGAGCAAGAGTACCTGCTATTAAACTCTGGATAGACTTCGGTGACGTTATAGGAGAAAAGAAGTCCTCTGCTCAAATAACAGCTAATTATTCTGCTGAGGACCTAATAGGGGCTCAAGTTGTAGCCGTGGTCAATTTTCCTCCAAAACAGATAGGCAATTTCTTTTCGGAAGTTCTCGTTCTAGGGGTATCGGACGGCTCTGGTATCATACTCTTAAGACCCGACGGAGAATCTGAAGTTGGGTGCAGGGTGCTCTAGATTTCCGGTTGTGTGAACAAAGTTTTCAACGATCTTTAACTTCCTCTCGCCAATGTTTGCGACAAAGACTCACATATGTTTCATTTCCCCCAATTTGTATCTGTTCGCCACTAATTATTGTGTTTCCATTCCTATCCTTTCGTATTACCATTGTAGCCTTCTTTCCACAATGGCATATCGTTCTTACTTCTCTCATCTCGTCAGCCAGTGCCAACAACATGGCTGATCCAGGAAATAATTCACCTCTAAAATCGACTCTAAGCCCAAAACACATTACTGGTAAATTAAGATCATCAACACCTCTTGCTAGTTGCCAAACCTGTTCTTTGGTGAGGAATTGTGCTTCGTCAACAAGGACACAATCGATATGGTCTTTTGCTGTTGACTTTTTCAGCATTCTTAAAAGGTCATCAGTGTTAGAAAATATATTAGCTGGCTGTCCTATGCCTATCCTACTCTCAATTCTACCTTTTCCAGCTCTATCATCCAATTTTGCTGTCAACAAAAAGGGCTTCATTCCACGCTCAATGTAATTGTAAGCAGCCTGAAGGAGCACGGTTGATTTACCAGCGTTCATAGTTGAGTAATGAAAATATAATTTTGCCATTCGATTATATACTCGTTTCTCTTTCCCAACTAGAACACCTTTTGACCAATTAGTTATATATTTTCAAGATCCTGTATTCTAATGATTTCTAGTGTGGTTTCTTCTTGCGCTCTTATTGCCCTAGCTGTAGCAAAGCAACCTGCAGCGGTTGTAAAATAAGGAATTTTGTTACGTACGGCTAAGGCCCGTATTTCTTTGCTGTCTTGTATAGATTGGGACCCCTCAGTAGTATTAAAAACTAAATTAATTTTATTTTCTTTCAGAAAATCAACAATATTTGGACTGCCCTCGGAAACTTTCTTTATTAACTTTGCGCTAATTTTGTTGCTTTTTAAGAATTTGGCAGTACCAGTAGTAGCATAAATTCGAAACCCCATACGTTTGATGATTTCTGCTGTTTCGGCAAGTCTCAAATTTTTATCATTGTCTTTTACTGAAATAAAAACGTTACCACGCTTCGGCAGATTTACACCCGCTCCTAGCTGCGCCTTTAGAAAGGCCATATCAAAAGACTCAGCAATGCCCATAACCTCTCCAGTTGAGCGCATTTCGGGTCCCAAGATTGTGTCCACGCCTGGGAATCGATCGAAGGGAAGAACAGCCTCCTTAACTGAGAAATAGGGTGAAGATCTTTTTTGGAGCGAAAAAGCAGTTAGTTTTTCGCCTGTTAATATTCTGGCAGCAATGCCTGCCAAGGGAATACCGATTGATTTTGAAACAAAGGGAATTGTTCTACTCGCTCTCGGGTTCACTTCTAAAACAAATATTGAATTGTCTTTCACCGCGAACTGTATGTTCATCAACCCGATTACATTAAGCGACAACGCAAGTTTACGAGTTTCATCTTCAATTCTGCCTATCAAATCAGATTGAATTGAATAAGGTGGAAGAGAACAAGCACTGTCTCCCGAGTGCACGCCTGCTTCTTCTATATGTTCCATTATTCCGGCGACGAAGACGTCTGAACCGTCGGACAAGGCATCAACGTCAATTTCTATAGCGTTGGTCAAATATGTATCAATTAACAATGGATTTTCGGAAGAGATGGAAATTGGTCCGTCAATGTATTTTTCCAACTGCTTATTATCGTTAATAATTTCCATTGCCCTTCCGCCAAGGACGTAAGATGGTCGAACGACCAAAGGAAAGCCTAGAGTAGTGGAAATATCATAGGCTTCTTTTCTTGTTCTTGCGACACTATTTTTTGGTTGGTTTAAATCAAGCTTTTTGACCAGTTGCTGAAAACGATCCCTGTCTTCTGCATAGTCGATAGAGTCTGTAGAGGTGCCCAGTATTTTTATATTGTTTTTCTCAAGGTCACGAGCCAAATTTAAAGGTGTCTGGCCTCCAAGTTGGATTATGACTCCCTTGAGATAACCATTTTTTTTCTCTACTCGAACGACTTCTATAACGGCTTCCAATGTAAGCGGTTCGAAATACAATCTGTCCGACGTATCATAATCTGTGGACACAGTCTCAGGATTACAGTTAATCATTATTGTTTCAAACCCTGCCTCACTTAGAGAGTAGCAGGCATGACAACAACAGTAATCAAATTCTATGCCTTGACCAATTCTATTTGGCCCGCCACCTAATATTATTATTTTTTCCCTGCCCGAAGGTTGAGACTCACAGTCTTTTTCATTTTCGAAAAATGGTTCATAGGTTGAGTACATATATGGTGTTCTCGCATCGAACTCACCGGCGCACGTGTCGATACGTTTAAATACAGGGAAAACACAAAGTTCTTCTCTTGTTTTTCTTATTACATCTTCGGTCGTCTTGGTCAAATGAGCAATTCTTTTGTCGGTGAAGCCCATAGACTTAATTAGCTGTATTTCTTGGGCAGTATTCGGCAAACCTCCTTTTTCAAGTGATATCTCGATCTGAACTATTTCGCTTATGCGGTCTACGAACCAAGGATCATAGTCAGATAGTTTTCCTATTTTCTTTTTAGTAAAGCCCTTTCGTAGTGCGTCGGCAATATACAATATACGCTCTGAAGTTAGCTTCGAAAGTTCTGTAGTAAGTAGTGCATCTGTGGAGCCATTATGCAATGTTTGATCGAATCCGGTTAGACCAGTATCGAGTGAAGAAAGGGCTTTCTGCATACTCTCGTGAACAGATCTTCCAATAGCCATTACTTCACCTACTGATTTCATCGAGGTTGTTAATTGAATTTCGGAGCCCAAAAATTTTTCAAAAGCAAAGCGGGGTATCTTTGTAACTACATAATCTATGCTTGGTTCAAAACTTGCTGGAGTAACTTTTGTTATATCATTTTGAAGTTCGTCGAGTGTGAAACCTACTGCTAGTTTTGTCGCTACCTTTGCTATTGGGAAACCAGTCGCTTTTGAAGCTAGGGCAGATGATCTAGATACTCGCGGGTTCATTTCAATTATAAGCATGCGTCCATCTTTGGGGTTTACCGCCCATTGAACATTAGAACCGCCAGTTTCGACCCCAATCTTTCTTAAAACCTGGATCGATTTTGTACGCATTCTTTGATATTCTTTATCAGTAAGGGTAAGAGCGGGAGCGACGGTTATACTATCGCCGGTATGAACACCCATCGGGTCAACATTTTCAATAGAACAAACAATTATAGAGTTGTCCGACTTGTCTCGTACAACCTCCATTTCGTACTCTTTCCAACCCATAAGACTTTCGTCGATAAGAATTTGTGATACTGGAGAAACATCTAAACCTTTTTCACAAATACTAATAAACTCTTCCTTATCATATGCAATTCCACCGCCGCTGCCACCCATTGTGAAAGCAGGTCTAATGACGGCGGGCAAACCTATAAAATCTATAGCCTCAGTCGCTTCTTTTAAGTTTCGAGCAATTTTTGATTTTGGACTCTCAATTCCAATTTCTGTCATTGCATTTCTGAATTTTTCTCTGTCTTCGGCCATTTCAATTGCGACCCTATTCGCGCCAATCAGAACAATACCGTGTTTTTTGAGGATGCCCGCTTGATCTAATTCAAGTGCCAAATTTAAACCTGTTTGCCCTCCCATGGTAGGTAAGATTGCACTTGGTTTTTCCGCCTCAATAATTCTTGTTAATGTTTCCAAGGTTAAAGGTTCGATATACGTGATATCTGCTAAATTAGGATCGGTCATAATTGTGGCAGGATTAGAATTGGCAAGAATTACCTTAAAACCCTCTTCCTTTAAGGCTTTACACGCCTGGGTACCACTGTAATCAAACTCGCAGGCTTGTCCGATTACTATTGGTCCTGCACCGATAATTAGTATTGACGAAATATCTGTTCTTTTTGGCATTTTACCCTTTTTTAGTTGGATGAAAAAAATTAATAAGATCCGTGGCCAAATAACGCTTTTATAACTTTGTTTTTGTATAGCGCAAGCTATAATGAAAAATCATTAGCCATCATCTCTGACTTTCTATTTTCTTTTGTTTTTTTTTGTGCTAATCCGCAGGTGGCTCTTTAAGCTCTTACTAACTTATTTGGAAACCTCGTTGGTTAAATTCTCTTATGAAATGAAAAGGTATCATTATGCACGCATACAGATCCCATAATTGCAATCAATTGAACGAAAAAAATGAAGGTGATAAAGTGAGGCTTTCCGGTTGGGTGCATAGGGTACGAGACCATGGTGGTTTGTTGTTCATAGATTTGAGAGATCATTACGGCTTTACTCAAATTTTGGCTGATCCGGACAGTAAGGTCTTTTCCGAAGTGGAAAAAGTGCGTTCGGAATGGTGTATAAGGATTGATGGGGTTGTAAAAAAGAGAGACGAAGAGTTAAAGAACCCAAAAATTCCAACTGGGGGTATAGAAGTATTTATTGAAGACTTAATAGTCTTAGGAAAATCGGATGAATTACCACTACCCGTTTTTGGAGAACTCGATTATCCCGAGGAGACACGTCTTAAGTATAGGTTTCTTGACTTACGTAGAGAAACCATCCATCAGAACATGATTTTGAGATCGAATGTAATTGCTTCAATAAGAAAAAGAATGTGGGCATTGGATTTTAATGAATTTCAGACTCCAATTATAACTTCGTCTTCTCCGGAGGGTGCCAGAGATTTCTTAGTTCCCTCTCGGCTGCACCCAGGAAAATTCTATGCCCTTCCGCAGGCGCCTCAACAATTCAAGCAACTTGTTATGGCATCTGGTTTTGACAAATATTTTCAGATTGCCCCGTGCTTTCGTGATGAAGACCCGAGAGCCGATAGGTCTCCGACCGACTTTTATCAATTGGATATAGAAATGTCTTTTGTGGAGCAGCAAGATGTGTTTGATATTGTACAACCTGTAATCACTGGAGTCTTCGAGGAGTTTTCCTCCGACAAGGTTACTGACAAGGATTGGCCCATATTAAGGTTTGAAGATGCTTTAAAGTGGTACGGTACAGACAAACCTGATCTAAGAAACCCTTTAAAAATGGAAATTGTGTCTGAACATTTTAAGTCAAGTGGTTTTGAAATTTTTGAAAGAATTCTTAAAACTAATGGTAGCGAAGTCAGGGCGATACCCGCACCCAAGGGAGGCAGCAGAAAGTTTTGTGATCGTATGAACTCTTTTGCGCAAAAAGAAGGTCTTCCGGGTATGGGATATATATTTTGGAGAGAGGGTGATTTAGGTATTGAAGGTGCGGGACCGATAGCAAAGAATATTGGTCCTGAAAAAAGTGAAGCTTTAAGACAGCAATTAAACCTTAATGTAGGTGATGCAGCCTTTTTTTTGGGTGGAAAGCCCTCAGACTTTGAAAGCTTTGCCTCCAAAGCTCGAATACAAATTGGGAATGAGCTGAATTTAATAGACAGAAATCGTTTTGCATTTGCTTGGATTACCGATTTTCCAATGTTTGAAAGAAATGCAGAAACTGGAAACATAGATTTTTCTCATAATCCGTTTTCTATGCCTCAAGGTGGAGCAAAGGCGCTTGCGGGAGATCCTCTCAAAGTGTTGGGTTTTCAGTACGATTTGACTTGTAACGGGTTTGAATTGCTTTCGGGTGCAATTCGCAACCATGACCTTGATTTAATGTATAAGGCATTTAGAATTGCTGGATACGAAGATGAGGAGGTAAATAATAAATTTGGAGGGATGGTAAATGCCTTTCGATATGGAGCGCCACCTCACGGTGGTTGTGCGGCGGGAATTGATAGGATCGTTATGTTGCTCGCCGATGAAATAAACATCCGGGAAGTTATTATGTTTCCTATGAATCAGCGAGCTGAAGACTTATTATTAGGGTCTCCATCCCACGTATCTGAGGAGCAAATAAGAGAGTTAGGTATCAGACGCCATCAGGTAGAATAATAGTTGTTTGGAACACAATGCTAGAAAGGAACCAAAAAGTCTTAGAATTTCTTCTGTCGCGTAGATCGCATTCGGCGCGGACACTGACCGAGCCCGCACCCAACAAAGATGACCTTGAATTAATGCTTACGGCAGCGTCTAGATGTCCTGACCATGGAAAAATGGAGCCATGGCGTTTCATAGTTTTACAGAGGAAAGTAATGCCCTCTTTGGCAAATAAAATCTCGGAAATTGGAAATAGAAAAGGTCTAGAAATATCACAAATAAAAAAAAATGTTGATCTTTTCCTTAAGGCTCCAATGATTGTGGTAGTAGTGTTCTCTCCAAAGTGTTCAGATAAAATTCCTATTGTTGAGCAGAAACTGTCCACTGGGGCTGTCTGTTTAGCTTTACTTAACGCTGCGCACGCTGCAGGTTGGGGTGCTAATTGGTTGACTGGCTGGATGGCTCGAGATGAAGAGTTCTTGATCTCGGGTTTACAGCTTGAGAGGGGAGAGTTCGCGGCTGGATTTATACATATAGGCACTCCGACCAAAATCCCATTAGAAAGGCCAAGACCAGATATTGGTGCTATAACCTCTTGGTTGCAAACCTAAGGTCTAAAAGTCTCGAAGAAATTTAAATCAGAAATGGTGACCAATTCGAAAACAATTATTAGGAATATCGGTATCCAAATTATGGCTGATATAAAAGTAACCCAGAGCATTTTCGTTTTAATTTTTGGGTTTTCGGGAGCGGAAGCAGGTGTTCCATCGGTTACATTTCCTATTTCTTCCTGCGTTTTTATTTTGAGCGGTAAAATTATGAATAAGATTAAGAACCATAAAACTGCGTAAAGAACTAGTGCTGCTGAAATTGTCATTTTATAACCTTTAAAGTTCCTCAAGCTCAATGAGGGTGCCGGCGAAGTCTTTCGGGTTCAAAAATAAGACAGGTTTTCCATGAGCTCCTATTTTTGGCTCCCCAGAACCGAGAACTCTTGCACCGCTCTCCAGTATTTTATCTCTCGCCTCAAATATATCTTTGACTTCGTAACAAATATGGTGAATCCCTCCTGAGGGATTGTTTGCTAAAAATTTTTCAATCGGACTATCGGGTCCTAACGGTGAAATTAGTTCAACTTTGCTATTTGACAAGTCAACAAACGCGACGCGAACTCCATGCTCAATTTCATCCACTGGTCCGCGAACCGTGGCGCCAAGCTTTGATTTGTAATTTTCGATAGCAGCCTCAATATCGTCAACAGCTATTGCTACATGATTAAGTTTTCCAATCACCTGCAGTTCTTTCCAGTTTAAAGGGTTTTATTTTGAGAAATTTAGTATAAAAATAGTGCTAAGGAAACTATAAATGCTACAAGTTGAACGATTTTTAAGAAATGAAGGGCTGACTGATATTGTTAAACCTATGAGAGATTAATTTTATGGAGCAGGTTTCTCTTATTGTAAATGGTCTGTCGATCTCAGAGGAATTGCCAGAAAATACATTGCTTGTTGATTTTCTGAGAGACACGTTGCGTTTAACCGGTACCCACGTCGGTTGTGATACCAGCCAGTGTGGAGCATGCAATGTACAGGTGAACGGAAAAGTTGTTAAAGCTTGCACCATTCTCACACTTGAGGCGGATGGCGCGGAGATTATCACAATTGAAGGCATGTCAAAGAAGGACGGAAGCTTGACAATCATTCAAAAAGCATTTCAGGACAATCACGGCTTACAATGTGGTTATTGCACGCCAGGAATGATTATGACGGCTGCGGAATTATTAAGAAAAAATGATAACCCCTCAGAATTTGAGATTAGGGAATATCTGGAGGGCAATATATGCCGATGTACGGGATATCACAATATCGTGAAATCTATACAGGTAGCTGCAAAAAACTTAAAAATAAATAACTAGAAAGTGGATTAAAAAGTGTACGACTTTCAATTTTCAAAAGCAGGTTCGATTGAGGAGGCCGTAAATTTAAAGAAATTAGAGGATGCAGAATTTTTGGCTGGTGGTCAAACGCTGATACCAACTTTAAAACAAAGAATGGCGAATCCTAGACATTTAATAAGTCTCTTAGGCATAAACGAGTTGAAAGGTGTAAAGACTGATGGAGAGAAACAAATAAGAATTGGCGCCACCACGACGCATGAGGAAGTATCTAGAGAAGCAGTATGTTTTAAAGGTTTGTCGGCTCTCGCCGGAAAAATAGGTGATCCCGCAGTACGAAATCGCGGAACTATTGGAGGAAGCATTGCCAATAATGATCCTTCTGCATGCTATCCAGCAGCGGTGCTCGCAGCGGATGCATCTATAGTAACTAATTTGCGTGAAATCACGGCAGACGACTTTTTTCAGGGAATGTTTGAAACGGCGCTTAATGAAAATGAACTTATAACTGAAATTAGGTTCCCAATCCCATTTAAAGCGAATTATCAGAAATTTGAGCAACCGGCCTCCCGTTTTGCACTAGTAGGCGTGTTTTTGGCATTATTTGAAACGGGTGTCCGTCTGGCCATAACGGGAGCAAGTGCTAACGGTGTCTTCCGATGGACTGAGGGTGAGAAATTTCTATCGGAAAATTTTGTACCTGGAGGTATAGATGAGCTATCTTTTCCGAATGAAGATGAATTCATCGATGATTTGCATGGGACTGGAGAGTATAGATGTCAGCTGGCAAAAGTTCTAACCAGTAGAGCTGTTATAAGTTGTAGTATTTAACCGTCTTGCGATGTTGCACTATTCACTCTATTGAACTTTTTGAAATAGTCCCTAAGGATATTTTGATATAAGGAACTTAGCGCTTGAATTTGCGCGACTGCAACTTTCTCATCTATCTTGTGCATTGTCTCTCCAAGTAGACCCAGCTCTACGACCGGGCACCAGTCTTTTATAAAACGAGCGTCCGAGGTGCCACCTGAAGTTGAAAGAGTCGTTTTAACACTCAACTCTCTTTCAATAGTTTCTGCTATCAAGTTGGAGAAAGACCCAGGAAGAGTAACAAATGGTTCTGCGGAAAGCTTACAGGTTAGGTCAAAATTTACGCCCGTTTTCTTTGTTACTTCCTCAATTCTTTGTCGGACCCATTGAACTATTGATTCCTCCGTATGATTATCATTAAACCTGATGTTAATCGTGGATGAAACTTGCGAGGGAATTACGTTCACTGCAGTGTTTCCAGTGTCAATCGTTGTCACATTTAGTGAAGAGGGAGAAAAATGCTTTGAGCCTTTGTCCAACGGTTTATTCATCAGAATTTGAATTAAATTGGTCATTGCTGGTAGTGGATTTAGAGCTTTATCGGGGTAAGCAACGTGACCTTGAAGACCTTCAGCGGTAAGATAAAAGGTTATTGAACCGCGACGCCCAATTTTTAAGCAGTCGCCAAGTGCTGATATGCTTGTCGGCTCTCCTACTATACAATGGTCTATTTTCTCATTTCTACTCCTCATCCAGTCTAAGATGGCCAGTGTTCCATCTTTCGCAGGTCCTTCCTCGTCTCCGCTAATTGTCAGGACTACGCTCCCGTGTGGTTTTTCTGCCCAAACAAAATTGACTGCTGCGGCGACGAAAGCTGCCACCCCAGATTTCATATCTGCTGCGCCACGTCCAAACAAAAAACCGTCTTTTATCTCGGCACCAAAAGGACTTGTAGACCAAGAATTCAAATCACCCGCTGGAACGACATCGACGTGACCATTAAAGCAAAAATTTAGACCCGTTTCTTTATCACCCCATCTAGCGAAAAGATTTGAAACACCATTTCTTTCAACGCGATTACAGGTGAAACCGCCATTCTTTAAAACTGTTTCAATAATTGATAGAGTTCCTGACTCCTTGGGCGTGACCGAGGGGCACTTAATTAACTCTACCGCGAGTGTTACCGGATCTACAGGCATTATATTTCATCTATGAATTTTCATGAGTTAGTCTGACTCCCTTAATAGCTCGTTAATGGAGGTTTTTGATCGTGTTTTCTCGTCAACTTGTTTCACGATTACAGCGCAATACAAACTAGGGCCACCTGATGCTGAGGGCATTGCACCAGAGACAACAACAGAGTAGGGAGGCACCTCTCCAAAGGTAACTTCTCCTGTTTGCCTATTGAAGATCTTTGTTGACTGACCAATGAAGACCCCCATCCCAAGAACGGAACCTTCTCTTATTACACATCCTTCGACAACTTCAGATCTTGCCCCGATAAAACAGTTATCCTCAATTATTGTGGGACGAGCCTGCATAGGTTCCAAGACACCCCCAATGCCAACACCGCCTGATAAATGAACGTTTTTTCCAATCTGTGCGCAGGAACCGACTGTCGCCCAAGTATCGACCATTGTCCCTGAGTCTACATAGGCTCCTAAGTTAACAAAGCAGGGCATCAAAACTACGTCAGGGGCTATATATGCAGACCTTCGAACTATGCAATTAGGAACAGCACGAAAGCCCGCTAGCTTCCAATCACTGGCTGTCCAATCGACAAATTTGCTGTCCACTTTGTCCCACCAAGTTCCATTCTGGGGACCCCCACTCTGTTTACTCATATCTCTAAGTCTAAACCCTAACAGAACGGCTTTTTTCGCCCATTGATTTACATTCCAATCTCCACTTTCAGTCTTCTCAGCTACTCGAAGAGTGCCACAATCTAGAGAATGTAGGGTAGCCTCGATTGCATCTCTAACTTCACCTGTCGTGTCAGGGTTGATTTTATCTCGGTTTTGCCAGGCATTTTCAATCGCGCGTTCAAATGGATTCTGAGACATTTTTTATCCTTTTTCTTTTTCGATTGTTAAAATCTTTGGAGGTATAATTATTTACTCTGTGACAATTTAAACTCAATTAATTCCGTTGACACTGCCGGAAGAAAATTGTTGTCTGATATTAATGAAATAAAATACAATCCGTGTCTGTCTTGCCATAATGATATTCCCTCATAATTGTGTATCCCCGACGCTATTCGCAACAAAATTTTCTCACTTACTGTCCTCTTACCTTTAAATTCCAACTGCCTTAGCTGTGTGATGAAACCCGAGCTCCAATTGTAACCTCTCTCTAACAGTAGTAGACTATTATCTGGTAAGAAGGTAGCATCACTTACTAAAAGAGCATTTGATGGAAAAAATCTAGTAAAAATTTGCCACTTGCCTTCAACCAGTTTGTAAATTGGATATCTGTCTTCTCCTCTGGGGGGTTTTTCTGGTATTGCGTGCAAAGCTCCCAAAGCATCTACTGCCAAAGACTCTATGCCCTTATTATACCCTAGTCTTTCAAAATCCGGATGTTTTGGTAAGAATTTTCCACTACTGTAAATATCGTCATGCAACATAATGCGACTGTTGGACTCAAATGAGATATAATATCCTTCTGGTTTAATTACGGCTATTGACTCGCTATCAATATCTCTTCCTGTAAGCGCTTTGCCTTTGCTACTTTTTAGTGAACCAGACTCTGTGAACTGAACATTTTCGAGCTCACCATTAGAGTTTCTAAAAGCTTCTGCTTTGAAAAACTTTCCTTTATCGGAGAGAACCAAGAAGCTTTTCCCAAAGTTTTCAATGTGTAAAGCTGATAAGCCCCCTAAATCTTTATTTTCTGCTGAAATTTGATATTTGTTAACTAACTCTAATGTCCAATCGCTCGCGACAACGGCTGAATGAAAGTTCAGTAGTATGATCGCTGTAAGATAAAAAAAATAGTTCATTTTAAAAAAGGATTTTTGCTTAAATCTAGTACTTTACGAAGAGAAGCATAACAAGACTTTTACTAAGTAGCACTAAATTTTATTTCCCCGCCCCTATATTTTCGAAAATTTTGAGCTTTGTGAAAACTAACTGACTTTTTCCCAAATTTCAGTAGAGTAATTTTAAGATTTTAAATTGATTAGATGCAAATATAGTATATGTTTTCATTAAGGAGAGAAGATTGACCTCATTAATTCAGATAGTGTTTTTGGTCTTGGATATTCTATGGTATTTCATCCTTGCCCAAGTTATAATGAGTTGGCTAATCAACTTTGGGATTCTTAATACGTCGCAGCCTCTTGTTGTGCAGCTATGGACTTCTTTAAACAGAATTCTGGAGCCTTTGTACAGACCGATAAGGAATGTCCTTCCGAATTCGGGGAGCCTCGATCTAGCACCTTTGGTAGCAATTTTTGGAATTATTGTTATTAGGATAATCCTGATTAACAATTTTTCTTCTTTATGAAACTTTCTAAAAGTGCTACTTTTCTCTAAGTTTTCTGGCCGCTAATAACTTAAGGCGAAGAGCATGGATGTTTATGAATCCTTCAGCATCTTTCTGATTATAAACGCCAAAGTCATCTTCAAAAGTGACATGTGATTCTGAATACAAACTGTTCTTTGAACATCGTGATATAGTTTTTGCCGTACCTTTGTATATTTTTAATTTAACACTGCCAGTCACAAATTTTTGACTCTGGTCTATAAGTGCCTGAAGCATATCCCTCTCTGGACTGAACCAATATCCATTGTATATTAACTCCGCATATTTTGGCATTAACTCGTCCTTAAGGTGCGATGAGCCGCTATCAAGTGTAATACTTTCAATGCCGCGATGTGCTTCCAAGAGAATTGTTCCCCCAGGAGTTTCATAAATTCCTCGCGATTTCATTCCAACATAACGACCCTCAACCAAATCCAATCTGCCTACACCGTGCCGTGACCCGACGTCATTTAGTTTCTCTAACAGTTTAGAGGGTGACATTTCCTTTCCATTAATTGATTTGACATCACCATTTTCGAAAAAAACTTCTACATACTCTGGTTCTTCTGGGGCATTCTCTGGATGATTTGTTCTCTGGAAAACGTGTGCTGGTGGCGGTTTTTGGGGATCCTCCAAAATTTTGCCTTCAGATGACGTGTGGAGCAAGTTGGCGTCCACCGAGAATGGAGCCTCCCCAATCTTATCTTTCGGAATTGGAATCTGATTTTCTTCAGCATAAGCTATTAGTTTTGAGCGGCTAGATAGCTTCCATTCCCGCCAAGGCGCGATAATCTTTATCCCAGGGTTAAGGGCATAGGCGGATAGTTCAAATCTGACTTGATCGTTCCCTTTTCCAGTTGCGCCATGAGCAATCGCGTCCGCACCAGTAAGTTTTGCCAACTCCACGAGCCTTTTGGCAATTAGAGGCCTTGCGATGGCGGTTCCTAAAAGGTAACGGCCTTCATACACGGCGTTGGCTCTAAACATTGGAAAAACAAAATCTCGAACGAATTCATCCTTTAAGTCCTCGATGAATATATTTTCCTCTCTTACACCTAACATCAACGCTTTCGTTCTGGCTGGCCCTAATTCCTCATTTTGACCCAAATCGGCAGTAAAAGTAACTATCTCGCAATTATACTCGTTCTGTAGCCATTTAAGAATGATTGATGTATCAAGGCCTCCAGAATAAGCTAGAACAACCTTTTTCGGTGTGGACATAACTAACTCCCGGATTGAATTCGTTTAAATGACATTTAGATTATTTTCTTTTTATCAGCAACAGGTTCGGTTAAATACATATTAAAACGTGTATTTGGACACACATGCCTATTGTATATGAGAATGGACCGAGTATGACAATTAAAATGAGGCAGTTTTTTTTCAATACATGCCCCGATATACGATTTGGGTCAGGTATAGTAAGAGAGGTTGCATCCGATCTGGTACGATTATTGGGAAAAAATATTTTGTTGGTTTCTGACCAAGGTTTGACTGCTTTAGGGTTGTATCAACCTCTTTTAGAACTTTTGCGAGTAGAGGGAGCAAACATTGTTATATTTGATTCCGTTAAAGCAGACCCAGACGTTGCTACAGTTTTGGAATGCGTGCAGTTCAGCTCTAAAAACAAAATAACTGGAGTTATTGGGTTTGGAGGTGGCTCATCCCTTGATGTTGCAAAAACGGTATCTCTTCTTCTTGGTTCAAGAGAAGAACTTGATGACATATGGGGTGTCGGAAATGCTAAAGGACCTCGGACCCCAATATGCTTAATTCCAACAACGGCAGGTACTGGCTCAGAGGTAACTCCTGTGGCAATAATTACAACTGGAAAGGAAGAAAAAAAGGGTATAGTTTCGTCCTTGATAATTCCTGATATTGCTGTACTAGATCCCGATTTAACCAAAGACCTTCCACAACACATTGCTGCTGCAACCGGGATAGACGCTATGGTTCACGCCATAGAGGCCTACACTTCAGAAAACTCAAATAATAACCATTTATCAAAATTGTTGGCTAAGGAGGCTTTAATGCTTTTGGGACATGCCATAAAGCCAGCAGTATTGAATGGGTCAGATCTCGGAGCTCGAGGAGAAATGCTACTCGGGGCAATGCTCGCAGGAATGGCCTTTGCAAACTCGCCAGTGGGAGCGGTTCATGCCTTAGCGTATCCTATTGGTGGAACATTCCACATTCCTCACGGATTGTCCAATGCACTAGTATTACCTGAGGTTTTAAAGTTTAATTCAAAAGCTGCAAAAACGGCAAAAGACTATAAAGTTTTGAATAATATAGTTTTCTCCGCAGAAAGTAGTTTTAATGAAAAATGTGATAGTGTTGAGGGCTTTTCTAAAAATATGAAGAAACTTGCGTTGGAACTGGGGCTGCCCGTAAGGTTGCGTGATGTAGGTATTCCAAGAGATGCGTGCCCAAAGTTGGCTGCAGATGCGATGAGACAGATTAGACTGTTGGTGAACAATCCGACGCCAGTTACAGAGTTTGATGCTCTCAGAATTTATATGGCGGTGTGGTAACTGAGGTCTGCTTGTAAGAATTATGTTTAATTATGTTTGCTACTAGAAATCAAAAGTCTTTGGTGAAAATGTGACAAAGTTTTTAGAGAATGTAAAATCCACTAAGTGCTCATTGAGAGAGTTGTTTCCCGAAACTCCGATTCAAAAAAATGAATACCTTTCAGATAAATTTAATGCGGAAGTTTTTCTAAAGAGAGAAGACCTGTCTCCCGTTCGTTCCTACAAAATTCGAGGCGCATATAATTCAATTAAGAAAGTCATCGACGCTGGAAAAAAAAACAGTACTTTTGTCTGTGCTTCGGCGGGGAACCATGCTCAGGGTGTCGCCTTTGTTTCGAAACACTTTGGCGTAAAAAGTTTTGTGTTTATGCCAGTAACAACACCTCAGCAAAAGATTAATAAAACCCAGGCCTTTGGAGGAAATAATATTGAAATAGTTTTAACAGGCGATTATTTCGACAACACCTTAGAATCTGCGATAAGGTTTTCTGAAAAACAAAATGCAGTCTTCTTGCCACCTTTTGATAGCAAAAATGTTTTGGAGGGCCAAGCGACGGTCATGAGCGAACTAACTGATCAAATGCAAGATCAGGGGCTGCCAGATATTATTTTTCTAGCTGTTGGCGGAGGTGGGTTATCAACTGGAATGTTGCAATATTGTGAAGAACTTGGGATAGATATCGATTTTAGACTCGTTGAGCCTCTAGGGGCAGCCAGTTTAACAACCTCTTTACGGGCGGGCTCTAGAGTTACTCTTAGCAAACTAAATAATTTCGTTGATGGTGCTGCCGTCGCTACGATAGGAGCGATAAATTACGACTTTTTGAGGACTTTTAACTTGGACAAGGTATATGCCGTTCCGGAGGACCGAGTCTGTATGACCATGATGGAAATGCTTAACTTAGAAGGAATTGTTTTGGAGCCTGCTGGTGCCTTGTCGATCGATGCGCTGAGAGAATTACCAAAGGAAGATATAATTGGCAAAAAGGTAGTTTGTGTGGTTTCAGGAGGTAACTTTGATTTTGAGCGTTTGCCTGACGTAAAGGAGAGAGCTCTTCGATTTTCGGGCAAAAAGAAATATTTGATACTAAGAATGCCCCAGCGTCCCGGAGCTCTAAAAGAGTTTCTAGGTGTATTGGGGCCAGATGATGACATTACAAGATTTGAGTATTTAAAAAAGTCGGCTAGAAATTTTGGCTCGGTTTTGTTAGGTATCGAGACATCAGAAAATAGAAATTTTGAAATATTATTTGATAACATTACTTTGGCAGGTTTCGAATTTGAGGATATTACGGATAACCCCAATTTAAAGGAATTTATTGTTTGAATGAAAATACTAAATTTCGAGCACTTCGGTGATAGCCGTGGGAATAGAAGGCCGTTGGTTATAGCTCACGGATTGTTTGGGTCGTGTAAGAATTGGCGAACCATTTCCAGAAATCTTTCTCTGCGTGGAGTTGATGTCATAGCTGTCGATATGCGAAATCATGGACAGTCATTTTGGGATAATGACCATTCGTATATTGATCTTGCAAATGATCTAAAAAATGTAATTGATCAATTTGGAGGCATTGCTGATGTGATTGGCCACTCAATGGGTGGCAAAGCCGCAATGACACTCTCCCTAAACTATCCACAATCCGTCGGAAATCTTGTCGTAATTGATATAGCTCCCATAACTTATACACATGACCAATCCGCAAACATTGAAATAATGGAGCGATTAAATCTGAATTACATAGAAAGTCGCTCCGAGGCGGATAGAGAACTTTCCAAATATGTCAGCGATGCCTCACTAAGGGCCTTTTTCCTGCAAAGTCTTGAGATCAAAGGTGGTACGCATGCGAGATGGTTAATTAATCTCGGCGCTTTGCAGCGAAATATGGAAAAAATCATGGCCTTTCCGAAAATTTATACTTCAAGTTTGGTCGATAGTCTTTTTATTCGAGGGTCAATGTCAACTTATGTAGAGGATGCCAATTTTTCAGCGATTAGTCGATATTTCCCAAATTCAAAAATTATTACTGTGGCCGGTGCTGGTCACTGGGTCCATGTTGAAAAGCAACAATTGGTCATGAGTTACTTGATAAAATTTCTCTTAGAAACGAGTTAGATTTTCTCGACTGCTATAGCTATCCCTTGTCCCCCACCAATACACATTGTTACTAGAGCGAGCCTTGCGTGTTTTCGATTTAGCTCGCTTATCGCTTTTATTGTTAAAATAACTCCTGTGGCCCCTATTGGGTGTCCGAGCGCTATTGCTCCGCCATTCGGGTTGACTTTTTGTGGATCAAGTCCAAGACCTTTACTTACGGCACATGCTTGTGCAGCGAATGCCTCATTGCTTTCGATTACATCAAAACTCTCAACGCTAAGCTTTAATTTTTTACATAAGTCTTGTACCGCCGTTATTGGTCCTATACCCATTACTTCGGGCCGAACGCCAGAGATGGAGTACCCTAATATCTTTGCAACCGGGTTGAGGTTATTTTTTTCTACCGACTTAGATCTTGCTAATACCAGCGCAGCTGCACCATCATTTATACCTGAGGAATTCCCAGCCGTTACCGAGCCACCTTTTTTAAACACTGACGGAAGATCTGATAAAGACTTTTGATTGGTTTGTTTTGGGTGTTCGTCTCCTTTAAAAATAGAAGATGTATTTTTTTGCTTAACTTCTAATGGTATTATTTGATCTTCGAAACGCCCGTCTGCTATTGCCGAGTGTGCCCGACGCTGACTCTCTAGCGCAAATTGATCTTGTTCTTCTCGAGAAATTTTATATTCGCTTGCAACATTTTCGGCTGTCACGCCCATGTGGCCAGTACCAAATGGACATGTTAGAGCTCCAATCATCATATCAGTCAATTGCGCATTGCCCATTTTTTGCCCCCAACGGCCGGATGACATCAAATGTGGGGATCTACTCATATTTTCTGCTCCCCCTGCTAGACCAAACTCTGCATCACCCATAAAAAGGCTTTGAAAAGTTGAGACGATAGCCTGAGCACCAGAACCGCATAATCGATTAACATTCATTGCAGGCGCCTCCCTGGGTACGCCCGCACCAATTGCGGTTACTCGTGACAGGTACATGTCTCTTGGCTCTGTATTTATAACATGCCCAAAAGTCACGTTGCCGATTTGTGACGAATCAATTCCAGACCGGTTAATTGCTTCTCGAGAAACAAAAATACCCAAATCGATTGGTGATATGCCTGCCAGTGAGCCACCAAAGGTACCTATAGCTGTTCTAGCGTAACCTAATACTAATATCTCTTCCATTTTTTTTCCTTGCTACTTTACTAGACTTATAAAAGGATTCTAGTAATTAATAAACATAATAAAAGCCCACGGCTATAGTGAGATGAACTTAGAAATTTTTTAATGACTTTTAGAAACTTAAGGAGTTTATAGGACAACCAGCGATGAGAACTGTTTATCTTAATAACAAGTTTGTAAGTGAAATTGAGGCAAAAATTTCAATTTTTGACAGAGGCTTTCTCTTTGGCGACGCTGTTTACGAGGTTACTACGGTAATTGGTGGTAAATTATTAGATTGGCACGCTCACGTGGGTAGATTGGAAAAATCACTCGAAAAAATTTATATGGTGATGCCCTTAAAAAGTGAAGAATTATTGAGTATTCATAAGGAGCTGATCCAAAAAAACTCTCTAAGTGAAGGTCTCGTGTACATGCAAATATCGAGAGGAGTTTTTGACCGTGAGTTCTTGATCGAGGAAGGCCAACCACCGACCGTAATTATTTTTACGCAAGAGATTGATTTGTTGAATAATAATCGCTTGAATCGGGGTTTGCGAATAATGTCAACTCCGGACATTAGGTGGGATAGAAGAGACATTAAAACGGTGCAATTGCTTGCTTCCAGTTTAATGAAAACCAGCGCAAAAAAGAAAGGTATGGATGATGCGTGGTTTGTCGAAGGCGGTTATGTAACGGAGGGAACTTCTAGTAATGCCTTTATAATTGATAAAAATGGCACAATTATTTCGCGAAACGTAAGTAATTTTATATTGCCGGGAATAACACGTGCAGCATTAACAGTAATCATTCAGGATTTAAATTTGGGTCTGGAGGAGAGGCCCTTTACGATAAAGGAGGCTCAAGAAGCCAAAGAGGCTTTTATAACTTCAGCCTCAAATTTCATTGTTTCTGTAATTGAAATTGACGGTCACGTCATAGGTGACGGTAAAATTGGAGAAACTACAAGACTTCTCCGAGATATCTATTTAACACAAGCGATAAAATCAGCGCTCTAAAGCTGTGAGAGAAAGAAATTCTTCTTTATTGATCAGAAGAGTGGACTATTTTGTCCCCAGTTTGATATTTTTCAACCCATTCTGAATAAGGCATCCCGTAAAACAATTGGCGAGCCTCTTCTTTAGACATAACTACATTATTTTCAACGGCTGCTTCTTGATACCAGCGTGATAAACAGTTTCGACAGAAACCTGCCAAGTTCATCAAATCAATATTTTGTACATCTTTTCTCTCATATAGGTGTTGTTTTAGTCTCCTAAACGCCGCAGCCTCCAGTTCAGTTTTTAATTCCGTCATGATAACGTTCCTCCAAAATTAACCTTTCGACGCAAGTTCGCAAAATAGTCGAAAGTTTTCTTGCCCATTGTATTTGGGTTGTTTTATTCAAGATTAAATCATTTCTGATTTCGATCAAGACATTTGGGATATTCTTCTTTTCAGCGTGCTTACTTAGTGTGTCACCAGGTAGAGTTCCGGAATAGGGTTGGTTTCGACCAATACAGATATTCGAATCTTTACTCAAATGCTCAATTATCAATCCTGATAGGCGGGTATCTTTATCCCATAACACGCCTACATGCCATGGTCGTTCGCCGCCAGATTTGATTGTTGGGTTAAAACTATGGATAGAAACTATATAGAGCAGATCTGAAAGTTTTTTGTGATTTCTTATGAATTTTTGTATCGCAGAATGATACGGCTTATAAAACTTTTCTTTCCTGAATTCTATTTGCTTTTGTGATAGGTTTATATTCTCTGAAATGATAATTCCATCATAGAGCTGCATTATTAATGTTGGGTCTTTTTCAGATCGATTGGGGTCAATTACAAGTCGTGAAAAGTTGGTACAAATCATGGTAGCATTGAGATTTTTGGAGATTAGACCAGCTGTTTTTTTAGCGCCGAGATCGTACGCTATATGTCGTTTAAGATCAGAATCATCCAAACCGAGACCTCTGTCTGAAACAGTTTTTGGAATCCTGTTAGTTGCATGATCACATAAAATCAGTAGATTAGAATTGTAATTTTGGTTAATTATCTGATAACTATCCTTAATCGGCATTTTAATAATGTGGCCTTTCGGTTTAGAGTTTTTGAATGTACATCCAATTGCAAAATTTCAGTATGTATGAGCTCAACAAAAATGCATAGTTTATTGAGAGAATAACTATAGCGCACTCGACTTTGATAGTCCAAAGACTAAATGGAAGTTGGAAGGGGGGGATTAAAATGGAAGACTTGACTCGGCGGCAAAGAAAAATAAAAATCGCGGCAACCTTGGGGCCTTCGTCTGATACTAGGGATCGCATACGGGAATTATTTTTAGCTGGTGCCGATGTTTTTCGTTTGAATTTGAGCCATGGTATACATGAAGATATTAAACGACGATACAATCTGATCAGGGATATCGAGAATGAGCTTAGAAGACCCATCTGCGTTATGGCGGATCTACAAGGTCCAAAGCTGAGATGTGGGCATTTCAAAAATGGAGAAGTCGTTTTACGAGAAGGGAAAAGTTTTCGACTTGACCTTGATCGAGCGCCCGGCGATTCGCGTCGCGTTTGCTTGCCACATAAGGAAATCTTTGCAGCTCTAACTGAAGGATCAATTTTGCTTGTCGACGATGGAAAGATTCGCCTCAAAGTTCTTTCACGTGCCGCGGATCACGCCGTGGCAAAAGTTCTAGTTGGTGGAAAAATTTCTGATAATAAGGGTGTTAACGTTCCAGACGTTGTATTGCCGCTAGCTGCACTTTCAAAAAAGGATAAGAAAGATTTGGAGTTTGTGTGTAACTTAGGTGTCGATTGGGTTGCCTTATCTTTTGTGCAGCGCTCCAAGGATGTTGAAGAAGCGCGTAAGTTGGCAGGAAATCGAGTCGCAATAGTTTCAAAAATTGAAAAACCCGCAGCTGTAGAAGCTTTTGACAGTATTTTGGAAGTTTCGGACGGTATAATGGTAGCTCGCGGTGATTTAGGTGTCGAGTTGCCAGTAGAGGCAATTCCACCAATCCAAAAAAAGTTAGTAAGAGCATGTCGCGCGAAAGGGAAGCCTGTAATAGTAGCTACTCAGATGATGGAAAGTATGATAACCTCTCCGGTTCCCACTAGAGCTGAGGTATCTGATGTGGCTCAGGCCATTTATGAGGGTGCAGATGCTGTTATGTTATCTGCAGAGTCAGCGGTTGGTTCGTATCCTGTTGAGGCTGTAACAACAATGAACAACGTTGCTGTTGAAGTTGAGAAAGATCCTAATTACAGACAAGTTTTGGAGGCGGCGAGGACCCCTGCCAGACGAGGTGTCTCTGATGCGATAACTGTCGCAGCAAGAGAAGTTGCGGAAACAACTAACGTAAAAGCAATTTGTTGTTTTACTCATAGCGGGACTACGGCGCTGCTGGCGTGTCGTGAAAGACCTCGCGTACCCGTCATCGCTCTTACACCCAAGTTAGGAATAGCTAGGCGACTCTCTATAACTTGGGGCTTACATTGCGTTGTTACCGAAGAAGTCGAGCGATTTAAAATGGCGGTGATTAATGCGGCTAAGGCAGCAAGGGAAAATGGCTTTGCGGAAAACAAAGATAAAATAGTTGTTACTGCTGGGGTGCCATTTAATGTGCCAGGGACAACCAATATTCTTAGAGTAGCCTCGGTTAGTGAAAAATCTATTTCTGAATCGGAACTTGATTAAATTTAAAAGCAATATTTTCAGACATACCTCTTGCGTTTATTTGATTAAATGCATATACCGTATTTCTGGTACAATAACTGGCGAGTTAGGGCTGCCACGTTTGTCAAAAATAAACCCGATACGGAGAGTGAAATGCCCAAAATGAAGACGAAATCTAGCGCAAAAAAGCGATTTAAGATTACTGCATCAGGTAAAGTAAAATCCGCACAGGCCGGTAAACGGCACGGCATGATAAAACGGTCTAGCAAATTCATAAGAAATGCAAGGGGTACAACCTTACTTTCCAAGTCGGATGAGAGCAAAGTAAAATCATTTATGCCAAATTCTGGCTGAAAAAGGAGCGTTTAGATGGCAAGAGTAAAATCTGGCGTAGTAACCCATGCTCGCCACAGGAAAATTGTGAAAGCGGCCAAGGGACAATATGGAGCACGCCATAGAAACTTTAGGACAGCAGCCCAGTCTGTTGACAAAGCGCTTCAATATGCGACGAGAGATCGCAAGGTGCGTAAAAGAACCTTTAGAGCACTTTGGATACAAAGAATAAATGCGGCAGTTCGAGCGGTAGATGGCGATATGAATTATTCTAGGTTCATAAATGGGTTGGCTTTGGCTGGAATAGAAATGGATAGAAAGGTTTTAGCGGACTTGGCTGTAAACGAGCCGGATGTGTTTACAATAATTCTGGGTAAAGCTAAAGAAGCATTGCGCTAGAAACTTGACTGCCAAATTAGTATTCCAATTAAACTGACTGTAGTCGAATGATTGGCAAATTATGGACGATATATCAAATTTAAAAGAGAGTTATTTATCGCTTATTGAGGCCTCAAGCTCAGAAGGTGAGGTTGAAAAGATAAGGTTGGATGCCCTTGGAAAAAAGGGAGAAATCACTACTAGAATGAGGGAGCTGGGAACCATGCCGAGCGACAAGAGGCGGGTTATGGGACCAATCTTGAACGATCTTAAAGAGTCTATAAATCAGGCCATTGGAGTGCGTAAAGACGAGCTACTTAGAGTTACTCTGGATAACAGACTTAAGTCGGAGTGGTTAGATATTAGCAGACCTGCTAGGGAGACCTACGAGGGAACTATTCATCCTATCAGTCAAGTAACGGAAGAAGTGATCACCATATTTGCTGATTTGGGCTTTGAAGTCGCGGATGGTCCACAAATTGAAAGTGATTACTATAATTTTGATGCTCTAAATATACCTCTGGATCATCCTGCCAGACAAGAATTTGACACTTTTTATATTTCTGGGGATAGCGATGAAAATAAACCGCTGAATGTTTTGAGAACTCACACCAGTCCTGTGCAAATAAGACATATGGAGAAAGTAAAAGGACCATGTAAGATTATTGCGCCTGGAAGAGTGTTTCGATCAGATTATGATCAAACTCACACTCCAATGTTTCATCAAGTCGAAGGACTCGCGGTAGGCAAGAGTGTATCCATGGGAAATCTGAAGTGGGTCTTGGAAGAGTTTTGTAGGGCGTTTTTTGAGGTAAACTCTATTGAATTGAGATTCAGGAGCAGTCATTTTCCTTTTACAGAGCCTTCGGCTGAAGTTGATATCAGATGTAGCTGGGTAGAAAATCAACTTAAGATTGGTGAGGGGAGTGATTGGATGGAAATTTTAGGGAGTGGGATGGTTCATCCCAATGTCTTAAATGCTGTGGGTATTGATCCAGAAGTTTACCAAGGATTTGCTTTTGGCCTTGGAATAGACAGAATAGCTATGTTAAAATATGGCATTCCAGATCTTCGAACTTTCTTCGACAGCGATATAAGATGGTTGAAACATTTTGGGTTTTCTGTAGGAGATTTTCCTTCCATTCACGCTGGTATAAGCCGTTAAGATTCAGAGGGTTAGTTGAATTCCCCCATTTGGAGGTTTTGAGATGAAATTTACAATTTCTTGGCTTAAGGAACATTTAGAAACTGATGCCCCCACGGACCAAATACTATCGGCATTAACGGATTTGGGTTTAGAAGTGGAGGGGACTAACAATCCTTTGGAGAATTTAAGTGCATTCACTGTCGGGCAAATAATTGAAGCAGAGCAGCATCCTAATGCGGACCGGCTTAAGGTCTGTAGGGTCAATACCAATAAAGGAGAAAAACAAATCATCTGTGGGGCTCCGAATGCTCGAGCTGGAATAAAGGTAGTGGTCGCCCATCCTGGTGACTATATCCCTGGATTGGGTAAGAAAATTAAAGTTGGAAATATCAGGGGTGTAGAAAGCTTAGGTATGATGTGCTCCGAGCGAGAGCTTATGCTCTCAGATGAGCATGAAGGAATTATTGAGCTCTCGGTCGATGCAGAGGTTGGGTGTAGATACGTCGATCAGGCAGCGGGATTAGAAATTGTCGTAGACATAGCTGTTACGCCAAACCGTCCTGATGCCCTCGCTGTGCGAGGTATAGCGAGGGATTTGGCAGCTAGGGGTTTAGGAACACTAAAGCAAAATAAACCCGTTAAAACTGTTGGCAACTTCGAGAGCCCAATAAGCGTTCATCTTGATAAGAGTGTTACAAATGAAGCTTGTCCCTTATTCGTCGGGAGATATTTTCGAGATGTCAAGAATGTTGAGTCGCCAAAATGGCTCCGGGAAAAATTGATAGCAATAGGACTTCGCCCGATATCGGCGCTTGTAGATATTACGAATTTTATAACTTATGATCTTGGGCGCCCTTTACACGTGTTTGACGCGGACAAATTGGCCGGCGTTTTACTTATTAGAAAAGCGAAGGTGAATGAAAAAATTGTGGCTCTTGATGGTGAAGATTATAATCTCAAAGCAGAAGATACCGTTATCACGTCTGGTGGAGTGGTAGAGTCCATAGGGGGAATTATTGGTGGACTGAAGACTGGCTGCAGCTTAGAAACTACTAATGTATTTTTGGAGTCAGCATTTTTTTCCTCATCTAGTATAGCAAAGACTGGTCGAAGGCTTAAGATAAATTCAGACGCGCGATATCGCTTTGAAAGAGGAGTTGATCCGCGCTTCACAGAGCCGGGTATAGACGTTGCTACGAAGCTTATTTTAGATATTTGTGGTGGAGAAGTGTCTGAAGTTGTGAAAGCCGGGAAGCTTTCAAAATCAAAAGAGAGAATAATTTTTAGATCAGAGCGTGTTGAAAGCTTAATAGGGTTAAAGATTCCAACAAGTAGGCAATTAGAAATATTAAAGCAGCTAGGGTTTTCTGCTCAAAAACAAGATAATAATTCCTATTTTATTGAGGTGCCATCATGGCGACCAGATATCCACGGTGAGGCTGACTTAATAGAGGAAATTATTAGGGTGACCTCGTTAACTAAATTGAATGGCTCCCCGATGACAGAAGAAACCGTTGGTTCAAAACCCCCCATTCTTACTCCTGCTCAAAAGAGAGTATCATTTTTGAGGAGAAAAATAGCGGCTTATGGATTGAATGAATGCATATCGTATAGTTTTATTGACGAGAAAAGTGCGAAATATTTTTCATCGGAAACAGCAGTTGTGAAGCTTCTAAATCCAATCAGTTCGGAAATGAGTCATATGCGTCCAAGTCTCCTTCCTAGTTTATGCAGCGCTGCGAAACGAAATCAGGCAAGGAGTTTTAAGAACCTGAAACTTTTCGAAATTGGCGAGATATTTTTTGGTGGAGGACCTGGTCAGCAGCGAGTAAACGCGGCGGGGTTACTTTTAGGCGATTACTCGGAGCGTAACGCGTTCAAAAATGAGAGGTCGGTAGATGTGTTTGATGCAAAGCAAATCGTTCTGGGCGCCCTTAAAGATGTTGGAGTGGCGACTGAAAAACTTTTATTAAAGCGAGATAATCTACCAAGTTTTATGCACCCTGGTAGATCTGGCATTTTCAGTATCGGACACAAGAATCCTATCGCAATCTTTGGAGAGTTACATCCGAGTTTAGTAGATTTTTATGACTTGAAAGGTGCTACAGTTGTATTCGAGATTCTTGTAGATAGTATCCCATTTCCTAAGAAAAAACGTTTAGCGAGAACATCGATAAGAATGTCAGAATTCCAACCGGTAGAGAGAGATTTTGCCTTTGTCGTGCCGGCTGATTTTGAAGTTGATGCTATAAAGAAGGCCGTCGAGTTCACAGATAAGAACCTGATTTCTGAGGTCCGACTTTTCGATGTTTTTGAAGGTGATGAAGCGGAAATTCAGCTTGGGGCAAATAAGAAATCTGTGGCTTTCATGGTCAAGTTGCAGTCAGAGGACACCACTTTTACTGACGGCGATATAGATGCTATTGGTGCTAAAATAATAACAAGTGTTTTTGAACTCACTGGAGGAGTCTTGAGGTCCTAATCAAATTAGAGTCTCAGGGTTGTGAAAACCTAATTTAAACGCGTTCGAAACAGGCTCGTTGGTCACCATCCCATTATGGACGTTCAAGCCGTTCAAAAGATTCCTGTCTGACTGACAGGCTTTTTTCCAGCCCTCTTTTGCTATTTTTTTGACGAAGGGTGCTGTAGCGTTGGTTAAAGCAAGTGTTGAAGTGTTAGGTACCGTTCCTGGTATGTTTGCGACGCAATAGTGCACTATACCGTCTACTTCGAAAAGTGGTTCTTCATGAGTAGTAGCTCGTGAAGTTTCAAAGCAACCGCCCTGATCAATAGCTACATCGACTAAAACGGATCCTTTAGGTAAGATCGATAGTTGTTTTTTTGAAATCAATTTGGGGGCTTCTGCTCCTGGCACCAGAACCGCACCTATGACAATATCTGAAAGGGGCAAGGCATCTTCTATATTTTGATTTGAGGCATATACTGTAGAAAACCGCGAAAAGAAGATTTCGTCGAGATATTTAAGACGAGCAAGAGATTTATCCATTAAGGTAACTTTTGCGCCCATCCCGGAAGCTATTAAAGCTGCCTGCGTTCCAACAACACCCGCTCCTATAATCAGAACATTTGTCGGATTAACACCTGGCGCACCTGAAAGAAGTTTGCCTGCTCCACCGTTCGCTTTCTGGAGTGCCCACGCTCCCATTTGCGGTGCTAGTCGTCCCGCCACTTCTGACATTGGAGCAAGCAATGGCAAGTTTCCTAGGTTATCTGTGACAGTTTCATATGCGAAGGCCGTCGCTTTACTTTTTATTAAGCCCTGTGTTTGATCCTCATCTGCAGCAAGATGAAGGTAGGTGAATAAAATTTGCCCTTTTGTCAATTTGCTACATTCTTCTTTTTGCGGCTCTTTCACCTTTACTATCATTTCAGAGCTTTCGAATATGTTAGCCGCGTTTGCCTTAATCTCTGCCCCATAAACACTGTATTCGTCATCTGAAAAACCAGAACCCACACCAGCCCCTTCTTGAATGAGAACCTGGTGCCCATCCCTTGTTAGATCCGCTACCATAGCGGGTGTTAAACCAACACGATACTCATTGTTTTTAATTTCCTTGGGACAACCAACTATCATTTTATCGTCTCCACAATTTTTCCTTTAAATTTTTCTAATTATATTTTACTATCGTTGGAATTTAATACCAATATTGATGAAAATATTATTATTTTTCGAATTATTTTCTGAAAAAAAGCATTTTAACGAAATAATATTCTAATGACTAATATCGACCAGATTGATTTACGAATTTTGAGAATCTTGCAGAGAAATGGACGGATTTCGAATGCTGAGTTGGCTGAGGAAGTAAACCTATCACATTCGGCTTGTCACCGACGGTTAAAGATACTGGTTGATCAATCTGTAATCAGGTCGTTTGTGGCCCTAGTTGATGCTGGAGCTGTCAATTTGAAGTCAACCGTTTTTGTCGAAATAAAATTGATCAAGCAAGTAGACGAGGTGCTAGAGGAGTTTGAACGGGCCGTGCGTCTTATTCCTGAAGTTCTAGAGTGTTACCTTATGGCAGGTTCCGCAGATTATTTACTGAAAGTTTCTGTAAAGGACACCGAAGATTTTGAGCGCGTTCATAGGAAACATTTGTCGCGTTTGCCGAATGTTTTGAATATGGTTTCGAGCTTCGCTCTCCGAAAGGTTCACTACAGCACGGCCCTTCCAATCTGACATAACCATCATCTTAAAGTTATAAGGCTTTAAAAAGAGTTACAGATTTTCCCAGCAATTAAAAAGGCTTTCCCAGTCCGAGTGAAAGCTAAGCTGAAGATCTGATTATCATCTGCGGCCTCAAGGCGGTCTTTTAACATCTGGTCAAACCTTCGGATTAGTATAAGGGCAGTATCCCTAAAAATTATATCAGATTTTACTCTTTGCCTCAGGCTTGGGGTTCGATCCTCTATACCTATACAGTCCAATTTTCTTGAGAGTCCTTCCCTATTCGAATTGATAAAGTTTATCCATGCTTCAACAGGTGGTTGATCTATTGTCAAATCGTCTAAATATATGCCGTCCTGCGCGAGCAAGTTTAACAAGTCTTCGCTGGCGCGCAATACATCAGAAATAATACTACTTTGGTGCGCTATTTTTAAAGCTAAAAACCCTTCTGTGTCATTTGGATCATTTGGAAAGTGAAGAGCTCGTAAAAGTACCGGCCATGTTATCTCGATTGGGTCGGTTGATAAAGGTAAGGTGCTGGACGCGACATGGTCTTGATCAACCTTCAACTCTAACTGCGTAAACTCTGGATGGAATGATTTAGAGTTGAACTTTTTGTTTTTCCATTCGGATATCCCCATCAATTCTAGGCCATCCTTATTTCTGTCACATGAACTCAAATTCAAAAGTTTGCTTTCGAAGCGATTAAGCTTATTCGAATTAGTTTCCAAAATAGCTGCCTGTCTTTTATTTTCAGCTACTGCTATTTCCAAAGTTTTTATGAGTTTCCAATAGAATCTCAGATAAATTAACAGTATTCCTGCGATGGCTGCAACGCTAGCTGATAATAGGGTTCTGAAAATACTAGTATACATATCTGGCAAAAAAAATGAAAAAATGCAGATTATCGTGTTTACGGAGATAAGAATAATTACCGCAAAAACAGCCGCTCTCGCTAAGTTAGTTGACATTCTCATTCCTGTTTCTTCTTAACGATACAGTATTTTTACTATTTCAAAGGTTCTCGTGCCCCCTGGAGTGTTAACCTCAACAGAGTCTCCCTCTTCCTTTCCAATTAATGCTCGCGCTAACGGAGATTTAATATTAAGCAAATTATTTTCTATATCGGCTTCAGGCTCTCCAACGATTTGATAATTATTTTTAGCGTTTGTTTCCTCATCAATCAGTTCTATATTTGCTCCAAATTTTACAGGACCAGAAAATTTTGACACATCTATAACATCTGCAAGGGATATTATCCCCTCAAGCTCTTTTATCCTTCCTTCTATAAAAGATTGTTTTTCCCGAGCAGCATGGTACTCTGCATTTTCTGACAAGTCTCCATGTTCTCGTGCTTCAGCTATGGCTTTGATTACCGCGGGTCTTTCGCTACTCTTTAAATACCGTAGTTCAGAGTCCAACTTGACAAACCCTGCTCTCGTTAGCGGGATTTTTTCCATTTTCTTTACCTTCAACCGCAATTGACGAATTAAATTACGTTACTCGCTATGGCAATATTGACTAGTTTATTTTTTTTGCTGTACTCAAGAGTAATTAAAACTAAATGTCTTTTCAAGAGCTGGATTAACAAATGAACAAAATTATAAGAGAGTCAATGGAATATGATGTTGTTATCGTTGGCGCAGGCCCTGCTGGATTATCAGCAGCGATTCGATTGAAACAACTTGACAGTAACATCAGTGTAGTCGTTTTGGAAAAGGGATCGGAAGTAGGGGCCCATATTCTTTCAGGGGCAGTGCTTGATCCCAGCGGATTAGATCGACTCATTCCTGACTGGCGAGCCGAAGGTGCCCCAATAAAGACAAAAGTTACTGAAGACAGATTCCTGCTTTTGGGACCTGCAGGGGGTGTTAGAATACCAAGTTTCCCGATGCCTCCTTTAATGAGAAATGAAGGTAACTATATCGTGTCCATGGGAAAGGTATGCAGATGGCTTGCTAATCGAGCTGAAGCGTTGGGGGTAGAAGTTTTTCCGGGTATGGCGTGTTCAGATTTGGTCTATGACAATTCCTCAAAAAGGCTCAAAGGAGTAGTTGCGGGTGAATTTGGCCTCGACAAGGAAGGCAAACCAGGTCCAAATTATGAACCTGGAATGGAATTGCACGGCAAATATGTATTTTTGGCCGAGGGGGTAAGAGGCTCTCTTTCAAAAAAACTAATAAAAACCTTTTCACTAGATTTAGACTGTGATTACCAAAAGTTTGGCTTGGGGATGAAAGAAGTTTGGGAGATCAAGCCAGAAAACCATTTTGAGGGTAGGGTAATTCATACCATGGGTTGGCCTTTGGGTAATAAAGCCGGTGGTGGTTCATTTGTTTATCATGCTGAAAACAATCTGCTATATATCGGATTTGTAGTACACTTAAATTATCGGAATCCTTATCTTTTTCCTTATGAAGAATTTCAACGGTTTAAGCATCATCCAATGTTGGCAAATATTCTCGAAGGGGGCAAAAGAATATCTTATGGTGCCCGAGCCATATCTGAGGGTGGTTTGCAGTCAATTCCAAGGCTTACAGTACCTGGCGGTGTACTTCTAGGTTGTTCGGCAGGATTGGTTAATGTTCCTCGCATAAAGGGAAACCATAACGCTATGATATCGGGTTTAGAGGCGGCCGAAGCTGCACATCGGGCGTTAAATGCTGGACGATCGCAAGATGACCTATTTGAATATGAGGACAAAGTACGTAGTGGCTATATTGCTAAGGATCTGAAAAAGGTTAAAAATGTTAAACCAATGTGGTCAAGGTTCGGTTTAACGGCTTCGCTAATACTTGGCGGGTTGGATATGTGGTTCGCGACCATCACTGGATGGAATTTGTTCGGCACCTTGAAACACGGGAAGTCTGATGCTGACTCTACTGAAACCGCAGCTAAACATAATAAAATGGAATATAAAAAACCTGATAATATTCTAAGTTTTGATCGTTTGACAAGTGTGAGCTTTTCGGGAACAAATCACGCTGATGATCAGCCCTGTCACTTGACGTTGAAAGATAAGGCTGTACCTATAAAGCGTAACCTTCCTATTTATGATGAGCCTGCTCAGCGCTATTGTCCCGCAGGAGTATATGAGTTTATTAGGGATAATTCTGGCAAGCACGTTTTTCAAATAAACTCACAAAATTGCGTTCATTGTAAAACATGTGATATTAAGGATCCTAGCCAGAATATTGAGTGGGTAACTCCTAACGGGGGAGATGGTCCCAATTATTCAAACATGTGAATTAAATTTAAGTTATCGAAAAATACTTTATTTTCTTAGTTGAAGATATTTATCCCAAAATAAAGAATAATGAATTATGACCCTCTACGGAAGAAAATTTTTGGAAAAAAAACCCTGGGAAACCCCGAGATACGCTATCTGGGTTCTAGTTGGCGTTTTTTGCTTCGTGTTTTCAACCTCGCAGATGGTATTGGCCCTGTCAGGAAGCTATCTAATAGCCAAGCATGCGGCTAAGAATAATGATTTCAATAGAGCAGCGAAGACTTATAACCACTTGATAAAGATGGGTGAGGAAGATACAAAGTTAACTCAAGAAGCTTTGATTTTCTTAATTGTTTCGGGCCAAGTTGACGAAGCTGTTTTGATTGCAAACCAACTTAACGATACGGAAAGAAGGACATCGGCAACTGGTTTCGTATTGTTAGCTGATGCTGTGGCACGTGACGAGTTGCATGCGGCAACGCAAATAGCAGACAGCTATGCACATTTTTTCCCCGATTTTTTTAACACTTTGGTTGAAGGATGGCTCAAAATTTCAGACGGAAATCTGGCAATAGGGGTAGACAAGTTTCTTTCACTAGATGGAAATATAAAGAACCTTGGTTTGCAGAATGCAGCGTTGGCATTTGCAATGGAAAAAAAATTTGATCAGGCATCCTTCTATTTAGACTCGTTAGAATCAAGAAGAGTGTTGGTAGACGATCGTCAACTATTAGCAGAAGCGCAGATATATTCAGAGAATAATCAGAGTATAAAAGCAATTGACCTTCTTAAGAATCAACATACAAGCAGCGATTATTTTGTAATGTCTAGTGCTATTGAAATTTTGGAAAACGGTGAAAGTCTAACTTTTGATAGCTTTCCTAGCATTGCGTCAGTAATAGCGAATACATTTTTATTGATTGGTAATGCCAGTCGAATTTCGTCAGACCGATATTTGCCATCCATTTTCCATATATCCTTAGCAGAGCATATTGCCAGGGAGAAGTATTTCTACAGTGTTCGTCTGGGAGAAGAATTTGCTTCTTTGGGCTCTTCTGAATTAGCACAGAGTAAATTTAACATCGTTTCAGAAGAAGATCGTAATTACTTAAGAGCGCAATTGGGACTCGTAGATTTTCTTATCCAACAAAAAAAACATCAAGCTGCAATTCGAAAACTTAAGGAATTGTTAGAGAATGGCAATGACGAATATGCCGTAGTTGATACACTAGCTGACGTTTACCGAATTGAAAAGCAGTATGATAATGCCGTTTTTTATTACGACAAGGCGGTAAAGCTTATCTCGCGCAAGGGTTTAAAGAATAAATGGGCCACATACTTTTTGCGGGGGATCGCTCATGACCAATCTGGCAACTGGGAGGCCGCTAAGGCAGATTTATATAAAGCCAGAGAACTATCGGCAGAAAATCCCGAGGTTCTAAACTATTTGGGATATAGCTTGATCGAAAGACGTGAAAAGCTAATTGAAGCTCTAGAGATGATAGAAAATGCGGTTAGTCAAAAGCCAGAGAGCGGTTACATCGTGGACTCTCTTGCATGGTGTTTGTTCAGATTAGGTCGATATAAAGAAGCGGTGGCTCCAATGGAAAGAGCAATAGAACTTGAGCCGACTGACCCAATTGTGAATGATCATTTGGGAGATGTCTTGTGGATGGTTGGCAGAAAAAGAGAGGCAAAATTTCAGTGGAACAAAGCATTGATATTTGGAGCAACATTGGAAAATTCAAAAAAGATAAGGTACAAATTAGAAAATGGAATCTCTGATTTGTAAAAAAAAATACTTCTATTAAATTTGCACGTGTTTTAGATGAAGGATCAGAAACTTACACAGTTTTCAAACGCTAAGTTGAATTTAACACTACATGTTACGGGTGTTAGGACGAACGGTTTCCACGACTTGGATAGCCTTGTCGCCTTTCCCACTATTTACGATGTACTGACATTTAAGAAAACAACTCAACCATCCTTGATAATAAAAGGACCCTTCGCAACCGCATTGAAAAAATCTGCAAGCTCGAATCAAAATACTATAAGCCGAGCCATAAATTTGATGGGTAGCGAAGCTGAAGGCGTTGAAGTAACTTTAACAAAAAACCTCCCAATCGCCGCAGGTATTGGTGGGGGCTCTTCGAATGCAGCCAGCACTCTATTGGCTTTATCGAGGTTATTTTCCATTTCGCTGCCACGGCCAGATAAAATTCTAACTTTAGGTTCAGATGTTCCAGTCTGCTTATCTAATAAATTGCAAAGGATGCGAGGTATCGGAGAAAGATTAGTTAAACTTGCTTCACCTCCGAATGTTTGGGTTTTACTAATTAACCCAGGGGTTCATGTTCGGACAGAGAGTATATTTATGTCACTGAAGAAAAAGAATAATCCGCCTTTAGAAGAACCTTTTATGTTTACAAGTAAATTAGAGTTCTTTAATTATCTGAGACGACAGAGAAATGATCTTGAGGAGACTACATGTGCTCTTTACCCAGCGGTTAGAGACCTTTTAGACAAAATCCGAGATACAAAAGACTGTGAATTGTCGCGGATGTCTGGGTCTGGTGCTACATGTTTTGGTCTGTATGCTGAAAAAGATATGGCCAACAAAGCCGCTAAGGAGTTGGAAAAAGTGTATCCCAATTATTGGATAAAACTTGGTCCTATATTCTTACAAGACTCTTGAAACAACAAAGCTTGTTAACTCGCTTAAAATATCATTAACCTTTCCATTTGGGAGAGATCGTAATTGTGAGTTTGCTCCCTCAGCCCATTTTATCGCTTTTTTACGAGCCTCTTCCAAAGAACCGTCATTATGTAAGATTTCCTGTGCTTTTTCAAAATCACCTTCAAACTGTTGCCCATGTCCTATAGTCCTCGACCAAAAGCTTTTCGTACTAACGTCATTTTTGGATATCGAAAGAATTATTGGCAAAGTAATCTTGCGTTCTCTAAAATCATCTCCGATGTTTTTTCCTAAAGCGAGGTTCGAGCCCCCATAATCCAAAATATCATCAACTATCTGAAAGCTAACGCCTAACGACTGACCATATGCAGAAAGAGCCTCCGTTTCCGTAATGTTAGCCTTTGAAATCAATCCTCCTACTTCACAAGCTGAGGAAAATAACTTCGCAGTTTTTCCGTTGATTACTTCCATATAATCAGACTCAGTGGATCTTACGTTTTTTGCTATGGTCATTTGCAGAACCTCACTCTGAGAGATTTCTGCTGATGCTTGAGATAATGAAGACAAAATTTTGATTGAGCCCACGTCCACCATTAATTGAAATGCTCGAGCAAAGAGATAATCTCCTACCAAAACCGAGGACTTATTGTCCCATTTGTAGTTAGCCGTTATTTGACCCCTCCTTTTTTCACTTTTATCAACTACGTCGTCGTGTAGCAGAGTTGCAGTATGTATAAGCTCTACTACGGCCGCTAGATGAATGTGATCGTTTCCTTCATATCCCATCAGCTTGGCTGAGGCCAAAGTTAACATAGGTCGCAATCTTTTCCCTCCGGCCTTCAATATGTGTTCTGTCACTAAAGGGATTAAAGGTGCGTTTTCTGAATACATACGCGCCTGTATGAGGTCCGTGACATCGGTCATATCGTCAGAAAGTAGTTGTTGAAGCCTCGTAAACGGATCTTTTGTCAATGAATTCCCTTTCTTCGCTCGACGTATACCTATTTGCACTATATTCTACTTTTATGGAAGTGGTTTTACAAAGTACGAATGCATTAGATATTTGTTTCGCAAAAACTCTACTATCTGATGTTGGTGTGCAGTATTTTGTTTTAGATGAACATATATCTGCGATAGAAGGTTGCATAGGAATTTTTCCCGTAAGAGTAATGGTTTGCAATAAAGATACAGACTTGGCTAAAAAAGTTTTAGCGGAAAATAATCTTTTAGGCGAGATGCTTTGAAAATTACAAGTGACAATATTACAGTTGATGATTTTTTGGGAGGAAAAATATCTTTGCATCAGCCACGGCATGGCTACCGAGCCAATATTGACTCGGTTCTCCTTGCATCGGCCGTGAACGCTACAGCGGGAACTCATGTCTTGGAACTAGGGTGCGGTGTTGGGGCAGTGATATATTGTTTGAAGGCCCGTGTGCCTGACGCTACAGTAACCGGTGTTGAAGTCCAAAAAATCTACGCTGAGTTGGCAATAGTTAATGCAGAGAAAAATAATTTTGAGGCGACGATAGTACATAGCTGTATTAGCGCAATACCTAACCAGTACAAAAAATCCAAATTTCATTTTGTTATACTTAATCCACCATATAGGAAAAACTCTGCTAGCTTTCCTTCAAAAAATATTGGGCGCGATATATCTACGAGAGAATCTGATTTGAAATTAGATGACTGGATAAACATAGCGGTCACTCGTTGCTCAATAAATGGTCAAGTTGTTTTGATACATGAGGCCGAACGGCTTTATGAGATTCTGAAAGCGTTTGGGGCAACTATGGGTGATATCTGTATTTTGCCTTTGTTGTCATACAAGAATCTTAAGGCTAAAAGAGTATTAATAAGGGCAACAAAAGGTAGAAAAGGAGGGATATCTATTTTGTCGCCGTTGATTATACACAAGGTTGATCGACAACATACTGGTGGTGAGAATTACACAAAAAAAACTAAAAAGATTCTTTCCGAGGGAGCAGCTTTAAATTGGTGATAATAAAGTTGATGACAAATACTGATATTTGTTGTGTAATGAGGAGGTTAAACCTAATTATTGAGACAGCAGTATATCGAGGTATCTATGAATTTAGAAAGTCATCTTAAAGAACTAAAGCGTAAACATTTTGAACTGGATGAAACTATTTTTAGAGAAGAAAAAAAACGGGCACCTTTTTTTTGGGAAATACGAAGACTAAAAAAGCAAAAGTTAAATATTAAAGACAGAATTGAGAAGTTAACCCAAAAATTGTAGGTTTGAACTATATATCCCTTTTCGTAAATGTATATTTCGTCAATCCTTATCAACAAGTGCACATATGATGTTCTTGACCAGTAGGTTATTATTAACCCGTGTATCTAGGCTCTCGAGAGCATTTTCTAAAACAGATTCTGGATGAAACAATTCTTTACGTAGATTAATAAGGTCACACATAAATCCTTGAGTGAATTCAGGATGGTTTTGCACTGAAATAGCGAATGGTCTGTTTGGTTCTCCGTAGGCCAAGATAGCATTCTTACAAAAATCTGAGAATGCTATTACCGTTGAGTGCGGTGGAGTTTTCACAACTTGGTCTTGATGGAAGCTATATACTTTCATGGTTTTTGATAACTCAGAGGTCCATTTAAATTCCCGATTTACCTTATATTCGGTGACACCGACGCCCCAACCATCTTTAAATTTTTCCACTTTGCCGCCCAAAATCTCGGCAAGTAGTTGATGACCGAAACAAACTCCAAAAATCGGAACTTTTTCCTCCAAGCATTTTTCGAGGAAAGACTTTAGTGGTTTCAACCAAGGGATATCATCGTAAACACCAAATCGAGAACCCGTAATAACCCACAGATCGGCTTGTGACGCCTCTTTTGGAAACTCACCCTGAAATAATTTAATTTTTATAAAGAAATTTTCTTCACTAAACGCAGCGAACAATTTTTCGAACATTGTTCCATAAGAACCGTGCTTCCCAATAAATTTGTTGCTGACTGAACCAGTTTCTAGAATCCCTATTCGCATTATTTGCAATCCCCTTATGATTTAATGTTTATAAACCTTGACCCGATGCTAAAAAGCTCCATATTTTTCTCTACTTCCGATACAGGCGCATTTTAAAAATAATAACTCATTCTGTAATAGCTTAAAAACTATCGAATTAATGCAAACATTTAGTATTTTTATCAATTACTATGCGCGGATATAACTAGGTTCAATATTTCCTTGACTTCATCTGAGTTCCAATTGGTTGAGCCAACTAATCGACCAATTTCTTCGTAATGCTGGTTTATAATAATAGTTGTTGGGAGACCGTAAACCCCAAAGCTTGCCGCCAATTTACCCTTGGGGTCTCTGTACTTAGGTAGACTGGATATTCCTTGATCTAAGAAAAATTCGGCAATCATTTTCTTTGACTGTCGACCTGATGCTATAGTTATGACAGAAAATGGTTTAGCGCTGAAACTTTCCGCCAATCTTTGCAACGAGGGCATTTCTTCTCTACATGGCGCGCACCACGTTGCCCAAAAATTTACTACGAGCACTTTTTCAAAAGTTAAATCAAGTTCCTCAACATTATCAGATTCATTAAAAACTATAAGTCTATGTGCTTCGCGTGGTTTCTCGTAAATTTGTAACTTAGTTAGATTTTCCTTCGCATACTTATATATTTCTTTTTGATCTGGTAATCCGTGAGCAAAAAGGTAATTTGCATAAAAACACATGGTAAAGTATATCATGAAAGTGAATATTTTCATTATGGTTACTCGTTAAATATAGAATAATAGACTGGTTAACATTTATGTCAGAAACTTCAAAGTCAAATAAGATGTGGGGGGGACGATTTTCCTCAAAGCCTGATGAAGTTATGGAGAAAATAAACTCTTCGGTAAGCTTTGATAAAAGATTGTTCCAACAGGACATACGGGGTTCAATTGCACATTTAAAGATGCTTGAGTCTCAGGGAATAATTGGAAAAGTCGTAGCGAAAAAACTTGAGAATGGATTAAAAAAAATAAAGGCAGAAATAGAGGAGGAGAAGTTTGATTTCAGGTCAGACTTAGAAGATATTCACATGAACATTGAGAATCGCCTCCAGGAATTGATTGGTAAAGATGCTGGATTTCTTCATACGGCTCGCTCTCGAAATGATCAGGTGGCAACTGATTTAAGGCTTTGGATACGTAGTGGTTTGGATGATATCGTTTCACTTCTACAAAATCTTATGAAGACGCTTGTTGTAAGGGCGGAGGAACACGTTGATATTATTATGCCAGGGTTTACACATTTACAGGTGGCGCAACCTGTAACACTGGGCCATCACCTTCTAGCATATGTGGAAATGTTTGATCGAGATATCACCCGTTATCAAGATAATCGCAAAAGGTTAAATGAATGTCCTCTTGGTGCTGCAGCTCTCGCTGGCACTTCTTTTGATATAGACCGAAATGCAACTGCCAAGGCCCTTGGGTTTGAAAAACCAATGCAAAATAGTTTGGATGCGGTGTCTGACAGAGATTTTTGTATTGAATTTTTGGCTGCGAGTTCAATTTGCGCGACTCACTTGAGCCGCTTTGCAGAGGAGTTGGTACTATGGTCCTCGGCTCAATTTAATTATGTGAAGTTCTCGGATAGCTTTTCTTCTGGTTCTTCAATTATGCCTCAGAAAAGGAATCCTGATGCTGCGGAACTTATTCGAGCTAAGGTAGGTCGAGTAAACGGATCTTTGATAGCAATGTTGACAACTATAAAGGGTTTGCCTCTAGCTTATTCAAAAGATCTTCAGGAGGACAAAGAGGCAATATTTGATTGTTTTGACACGATTGTGCTATGCCTTAATGCGATGAATAGTATCATGAAGGACGTTGAATTTAATAAAGAGCGGTTAGAGTCTGACGCTTCAATAGGATATTCAACGGCTACTGACTTAGCGGACTGGTTGGTGAGATCTCTTAAATTGACTTTTAGAGAGGCACACAAGGTAACGGGATCCATAGTGAAGATTGCGGAGGAAAATAATTGTCATCTCAAGGATTTGGATTTAGATACTCTTCAAAGTGTGAACGGGGAAATAAACTCAAAGGTTTACAGAGTTTTAGGAGAAAGGGATTCTGTCGAGTCTCGAAACAGTCTAGGTGGCACTGCACCATCACAAGTAAGAAAACAGGTTGAAATCTGGAAAAAGAAATTGATGTGAGAAAAATTATTGTTATAGTCCTAGGTTGCTTTCTGTGTTCGGCTTGTGGGATCAAGGGCTCACCAATGGCCCCAATGGTTGAAAATGAGACCCAGAGTCAAACTTATTGACCTGTTCTAAGAAATTAACGGGCTATTGACAAATTTGGAGATTTAGGCAGTTTTCGATGGAGTATTTTGCATATAGAGGCGGCTTTTTACATGCTGAAAATGTATCGGTAATAGATATAAGTGAGCAAGTGGGGACTCCTTTCTACGTATATTCTGCAAGTGCAATAGAGAAAAGCTATAGAGATTTAGAACGAGAGCTCAAAGCAGTTAATCACTCTATATCATATGCCGTAAAGGCGAATTCAAATATAGCAATCTTGAGGTTAATTGCGCAGCTAGGTTCGGGTATGGACGTAGTATCATCAGGTGAGTATAGGCGAGCAATAGCGGCTGGTGTGCCCGGTGAAAAAATTGTTTTTTCCGGTGTCGGTAAAACTAAAGAAGAGATGTTGATTGCGGCTACAGGTGGAGTTAAGCAGTTTAATGTTGAGAGTGAAGAGGAACTTTTTGCATTAAATGCAGTTGCTCGTTCTATTGAGAAAGTAGTTCCGGTAAGCATTAGAGTGAACCCTAATGTTAACGCAGACACCCATGAAAAGATTTCCACAGGCAAGTCTGATAACAAGTTTGGAATTCCAATTACGGAGGTTGCCCAATTAGTGAGTAAGGTGAAAAAGTGCAGTAACATAAAATTTGTCGGGCTCGCCGTTCATATAGGAAGTCAGTTGACTGATCTTTCACCCTACAAAAAAAGCTTCGAGAAGATTGCAGATTTAGTAAAGAGTTTGCAATCAGCGGGACATAAAGTCACTAGATTAGATTTAGGTGGAGGTTTAGGAATAGCTTATAAGAAAGGGGCCAAGGTAATAAACATCAGCAAGTATGTTCAACTTGTGACGAATATATTTTCTGATCTTAGGTGTGAACTAGAGTTTGAACCCGGGAGATTAATTGTAGGAAACGCAGGTATTTTGGTTTGTTCTGCAATTTACACAAAATCATATCAAAGTAGAAATTTTCTAATAGTAGATGGAGCGATGATTGACCTTCTAAGGCCTGCTATATATGACGCGTATCATGATATTATAACTATTCGGGAAAGCAACTGCAGTAATGATAGAATGCTTTATGATGTAGTTGGACCTATCTGTGAGACTGGTGATACATTCACAAGAAATCGATCGATACCTAAGATGAGAGCTGGTGATTTAATTGCGTTTGCCAGCTCAGGAGCATACGGTGCCACTATGGCCTCTGAGTACAATACGCGACCACTTGTTCCTGAGATTCTCGTAAAAAATGGAAATTTTGACGTAATTAGGGCGAGACCCTCTATTGAGTCCATAATTAAGAAAGATATCGTTCCTGATTGGTTAAGATAGAAATATATTAGCTTTTAAAGTGGCTGAAATTATTTCTACGATGTGGCTTGAAAAACTGTAATATGAATCTAACATGCCTGACAAAGAGGGAAAGGTGTTTCTGAGCTCAATATTGTATAAGTGTAGTACAAACATGCCCAAAAATATTACTGAAACACAGATAAATCCTAAGCAGGTTGATGCATTTAAAGTAGCTCTACCGTTACTCTCGATGCTTTCTACACTTTTAAGTTTTTCAGTAGCTTCCTTTAAAAGCACGGTAGACACCTTTAATCTTTGTCGAATATCTTTAAGGTCGGAGGGGTCCTGATTTAGATGTTCATCTTTATCCATATTAGGAAGTTTTTTTGAAGTTACAAAATCGCTTTGTTTACCCTGTTCTGGATTAAAAAGGTATTCTTCAATCGCCAGTTTCCTAAGTTCAGAGTGTTCTGGCTGAAAATGTGTCATCTCGGAGCCGAAACTAAATTCAAACCATTCTTGCGTGCACACCGAGCATTTAACCAAATGCCCATTTTTATGAGAGGCCATGAAGTCTGATCGGTACTCTGAGTCGCAGTTAGGGCAATATAGGGTCATTTGAAAATATTTCTTCGTTTTGGTGCAGTTTATACTGAAGCTAAACACACGTAAACTCAACCCAAAAGATTAAAGAGCTTGGCTTAGAAATCTTTCCAAGAAATATTTATTTTTCGATCTAGTTTCGTTACTTTGTATTAGCTTTCGCCACAATTTTCTTTGTTGGTTTAACTGGACAATTAAGTTATGGGTTAACTACTGAAAAAAGTAAGGACTTTAATGAAGATTATTTTTCTGATCAGAGCAGTCGCGTGCGACTTTTTGATGTATTTGTCGATGCTCGTAATTGGTGCAGCCGGCTTTCCTATCGCTTTAATCTCTAGACAGTATACCTATAGAGTTATCAGGTTCTACTGTAATACAGTCTTTTTCTTTCTAAGGATAGTTGCCAACTTACGCGTTGAAGTTAGGGGAGAGGTGCCAAGTGAAAGTTGCTTGATATGTTCAAAACATCAGTCGTTTCTTGATGTTATGATGCTCGCAGCTGTTTTACCTGACTTTAGGTTTATAATGAAGCATCAGTTGGTTCATCTGCCAGTAATTGGATTTTATGCCCGTCGGGTTGGATGCGTCGCTGTCAATAGGGAAAAAAAAGGTGGAACAGTGAAGCAAATGGTTAGAGATTTAAGGAAAGATATTAATCGACAAACCGTGGTTTACCCTCAGGGCACTCGAGCATTACCGGGCGCAAAGTTACCTTATAAGCATGGAGCTGGCGTAATATATACTAGTCTTGAGAAAAAATGTTATCTAGTAGCCACTAATACTGGAATATTTTGGGGTCGTAGAAGTTTTTTTAGGTATCCGGGAACAGCAGTCATAGATTTTTTTGAGTCTATCGATAAAGGGCTTGAAACAAGTAAATTTATGTCAAGCATAGAGAAAAAAATCGAGGAGAAGTCTGAAGAGCTTATGTCAGAGGCCCGTCAAAAAAGTCAACTGAAATGATTTCCAATCTCTAAAAATTTGTCTCTTCTTTGTTTAAGTAATTTGGAGCTTGGGACACCCTCAAAGCTATTTATAGCTCGTTTCAAGGTTTTCCCAACATTATTGATTACTTCTAACTTATTTCTTTGTGCTCCACCAATAGGTTCCGACACGATCTCATCCACAACCCGTAACTTTTCCAAATCTTGCGCGGTCAGTCTTAATGCATCTGCAGCTTCTCGCATTTTCTCTGAGTCTTTCCACAAAATAGAAGCGCAGCCCTCTGGTGATATCACCGTGTAGATTGAATGCTCCAGCATTATTACCCGATTCGCTGACGCAAGAGCTATCGCGCCACCAGAACCTCCCTCTCCAATTATTACTGATATTACCGGCACTTTGACGTTAATACTTTTTTCAATGGTTCGAGCGATTGCTTCTGCTTGGCCTCGCTCTTCCGCACCTTTGCCGGGGTATGCGCCGGGTGTGTCGACTAATGTTATTATCGGAATACCAAACCGATCCGCAATATCCATCAATCTTGTGGCCTTTCGATATCCTTCTGGTCGAGCCATACCAAAGTTGCGAGCAATCCTTGAATTCGTATCATGACCCTTCTCATGACCAATAACAATAACCGATTTATCATCGAACCGTGCTAAACCGCCGACTATAGCTTTGTCATCTGCAAAACTTCGATCGCCAGAAAGAGTTGTAAACTCAGTGAAAAGCTGATTGATATAATCTAAAGAATGAGGTCTAGATGGATGTCGAGCTACTTGGCATTTATTCCAGGGCGTAAGATTTGAATAAAGCTCCTTCATCAAAATAGAGGACTTCTCTTCCAATGCAGTAGCTTCACTCTCCGTACTAACGTCCCTATTTGAGTCGTCCAAGGCCCGCAATTCTTGAGCTTTTCCATCGATTTCAGCAAGACTTTTTTCAAATTCCAAATACGTTTCCATTTCTTACCTTTTTTCCAAAGTTGGAGAAATTAAGAGTCTTTAATTTTTTCTGCTTGGTTAACTATCACCTGGGCCTGCTTTATCGATGCAATATCTATCAAACGGCCTTTGTAAGTTGTTGCTCCCTGTCCCAAGTTCTCTGCTTCCTTCATTATTTTTAAAATTTCTCGAGCCTCTAATATTTGAAGTTCTGACGGTGAGAAGACTTTGTTTGCGAGTTCAACTTGTTTTGGATGGATTGCCCATTTGCCGACCATCCCCAACGCAGCGGACCGCTCTGCCTGAGCGGTGTAGCCGTCAGGGTCAGAAAAGTCACCGAAAGGACCATCAACGGGCAGAAGGCCGTGCTCTCTACAAGCCGCTACAATCGAGACAGTTACCGAGTGCCAAGGGTCAACAAAGTATTTTGATCTATTTTTCTTCGCCGTCTTAGGTTCAACCATAAAGTAATTTTCTTGTGTTCCTCCGATTCCAGTTGTTTGCATTCCCATTGAAGCTGCAAAATCTGCGGCTCCCAAACTTAGCGATACAAGCCGACTACTGGATTTACAAATTTCACGAAGATTATTTAAGCCAGCGGCTGTTTCAATAATTCCCTCAAAAGAGATTCGGCGTCCGCGTTTTACTCTCGCTTCTACCGCTGTAACTAAGGCGTCCACGGCGTAAACATCGCTTTTACATCCAATTTTTGGTATCATTATACAATCGAGTCTTGAGCTTTCCATTGATAGCAAATCAATAACATCCTCATACCAGAATGGCGTATCGAGAGCATTTATTCTGACAGACAATATTTTATTTCCCCAGTCTGTTTTTGAAATGGCTTTCACTATATTTTTTCTTGCATTTATTTTGTCGTTTGGGGAAACGCTATCCTCTAGATCTAAATTAATTACGTCTGCTTTTGAAGCTGCCATTTTAGAAAAAATTTCTGGTCTTGAACCGGGTCCGAATAACTGACATCTGTTTAACCGTGTTAATGGTTTGGGCTGGTTTATAAGACTCATTTTTGACCTAACATCTCTGTTCTAATTTGTACTTAAGCTTTAATGATATGCAAATGAAAAGAACTAAAAGTTTTTATCCCTAAAGTAAAACAATTAGTCAAATACATTCTGTAATCTTCGCACGGCATTCCGTATTCTCTCAGTAGGGCATGCTAAATTGAATCTCATAAATTTTTCCCCGCCTGAGCCAAAAGTAGAACCTATACTTGCAGCTATTCCAGCTTTCCTATGTACATGCTCGATAATTTCTTTCTCTCCCATTTTTGTCTCCGAGAAGTCCACCCAAGCCAAGTAAGTGGAATCTAGTTTCATCGAACGCAATCCCCCTATTTTTTTTATTCCTTTATCGAATAAAATTCTGTTTTTATCCAAGTATGCCATTAATGCTATTAACCAGTCTTCTCCTTTTAAGTAAGCGCTCTCTGCGACTTTCATTCCAAATAGGTTTGGAGATGTACCGATAGACTCGTGTTCAGCTTTAAATTTCCTACGCAGTTTTGGATCTTCTATAATTACATTACCCATAAGTCCCCCAGCAATATTGAAGGTTTTAGACGATGACACCATCACTACAAGTCTATCTGACACCTCTGGTACAGCTTTAGGATACATTACATGAGTATTCCCGGGATAAATTAAGTCGTTATGGATTTCGTCTGATATCAGAATTAAATCTTTTTCTTTACAAAAAGCTGCAATTTTTTTTAGTTCGTCTGTTGACCAAATCTTTCCTCCTGGGTTATGTGGGGAACAGAACAATAAGATCTTCTCTTTTCCTGACAAATTCGATGATAATTTTTCAAAGTCGATAAAGTACTCTCCGTTAACAATTGTTAGTGGTTGTTCAATGAGAACTCTATTATTTCTTTTGATCATGCTGATAAATGAATGATAGACTGGAGTAAAAACTATTACCTCGTCACCTGGCTCTGAAAAAGCTCGAATAGCTAACCCGATTCCAGCAACCAATCCATGACAGACAGATATCCACTCGGGTTTTATGGCCCAATTATGTCGCTTTTCGTACCAACTACAGACGGCATTATTGTAGCTCTCTTGATTTCCAAAATACCCAAAAACACCGTGAGCTGCTAAGCTCTCTAGGGTATCGCTTACACACTTAGGGGACCTAAAGTCCATATCTGCCGTCCACATTGAGAGACCGGCTTGTGGGGACACCCCAAAAAGATTTTCCATGGTGTCGTACTTACTAGAATTTGTTCCAATTCGATTTATTTCTTCATCAAAGTTATACATATTGGTTTCCTCAACAACGCTTTGCAGTTTTCCTCTTCCTATTGCATGACTTTATAGTATCGAATAAAGACAAGATATGGCAAAGCTTGAAATAGTGATACATCCAGATCCTAAACTAAAAAAAATGTGCGAACCAGTGTCAAGCGTTTCGGATCGTATAAAAACCATTTGTGAAGACATGCTGGAAACCATGTATGACGCTCCAGGTATCGGTTTGGCCGCTCCTCAGGTGGGGCTTCTAAAGCGAATTTTTGTGATGGATTGTTCAAGGGATGAGGAGACACCCCAACCTTTGGTACTTATAAACCCAGAATTAGTTTGGTTTTCAGAGGACAAAACAAAATATGAAGAGGGCTGTTTGTCCATTCCAGATTTTTTTGCGGAGGTGGAGCGTCCGGCGGAGGTTTGTGTTAGATGTGTTGATGAGAGGGGCGACAAACAAGAGCATCACTTTTCTGGACTTTGGGCTACCTGCGCGCAACACGAGCTTGACCACCTTAATGGAGTATTGTTTTTGGATTATTTGAGACCAATGCGTCGTTTGATGATTACATCAAAATTGCGAAAAATTAAGCGAGAAAAATTAAAGAAAAGTAGCCGAGAGGGAAAATAAAGTTCAGATGCGAATAATTTTTATGGGAACATCAGATTTCGCTGTTCCCGTGCTTGAGAGACTAGCAAAATCAAAAAATGCAATTGTTAAGGTGTACACTCAGCCACCGAGGCGAGCAGGTAGAGGGAAAAAAAAGCTGTTATCACCCGTTGCTTTATTTGCACAACGAAATAATCTAGCTATAAGTTATTCGGCTACTTTTAACGAAGTTGAAAACATTACCTATTTTAAGAGACTTGAAGCAGATATTGCGGTTGTTGTGTCATATGGTGTTATTTTACCTAGAGACATAATAGAGTCTACTCGGTATGGTTGCTTTAATGTACATGCTTCACTACTTCCAAGGTGGCGCGGAGCAGCACCTATTCAAAGAGCGCTGTTAGAAAATGACGCGAAAACAGGTGTTTGCGTAATACGAATGAATGCAGGGCTAGATACCGGGCCAATATGCCTTAGCAAAAGTATTACTATTGGTAAATATGACAATTATGGTTCATTACATTCGAAATTGAGTTTGATTGGCGCGAAGCTTATAGACAAACTTGTAAATAATATTGATCAAACGAGATTCATAAGTCAGTCCGAAAATGGGATTACTTATGCAAAAAAAATTGATAAAGCAGAAACCCGGCTGGACTGGAATGTAGAAGCTTCAAAAGTAGTCTCCAAAATCAGAGCGTTTTCACCAAACCCAGGGGCTTGGTTCGAGTATCGTGGAGAGCGCATCAAGATATTAAGTGGGGCAGTAGGAAGGAACTCGGGGGCGCCTGGTCAAGTTTTGAGTTCTAAATTGGAGATTGCTTGCTCCGAAGGTAGCATTATACCTGAGATTGTAAAAAGATCTGGAAAGTCTACAATGAAAGTTGAAGATTTTCTAAGAGGTTTTGCCATAAGTGTAGGAACTATTTTGTAAAACGTCTTATCATTTTTGGAATTTTAACATTCCTTTTCTAGCTAAATAATCTGCTCTTTCGTTTCCTGGGTGATTGTCATGGCCCTTTACCCAATTCCAGCTAATCTGATGTTTTTGAGACAAATTATGAATGTCTTGCCAAAGGTCTTTATTTTTTATTTCTTTATTTTGGGATGATTTCCAGTTATTTTTGACCCAACTCGCAAGCCATATCGTCATTCCATCTCTTAAATATTTGCTATCGGTTATCAATGTAAGAGTTGTCTTTTTCTTCAGGGCCTGCAAAGCTTTTATTGCTGCAGTCAATTCCATTCTATTGTTTGTTGTGTTCTCATCGCCTCCAAAAATTTCTTTCTCTGAAATAATGGTGCCGTTTTCTGTTGCCGTTAATATAGCTCCCCAGCCACCTGGACCCGGATTACCAGAGCAGGCTCCATCAGTATGTATTGTTATCTCAATCATGGAATCCAATTATTGCGAGTGCCAAAACGACTACGGCAGTTAATGGCAACCTGATGGATAACCACCAGTCAGGAGTCTTTTCTGACGTAAACGCTCGCCGGTCTATTTCATAGACTGCTACAAACCCAAGTGCTAAGCAGGATGCTGAAAAGTGTGGTAAATTTATGGATAGGAAAGCCCATAATGTTGGACATATTGATAGCCATAGGCCAAAATTAGACCGTTTCTCGCTGTTGATATTTTCGAAGGCAAAAATTGAGCCTCCTAAGAAAGAGAGAATGAGTGCTGCATAAGTGAGTGACATCTCTACCAAGAAGTAATTATACTCCCGAAAAATTAAAGTTAACTCCAGTGTGGCTAGCACTCCTACAATGAAAGGGAGTAGTCCTAAGATTCCAATGATTTTCACGGTTTTCGGTGTCATACTATTTAAATGTGTTCACGTAGAACTCTTGGCACTTTAAAGGTCACATTTTCTGAGGTTGCTTGTATTTTTGTTACTGTCACTTCGTATCTTTTTTGAAACGCTTCTAGAACTCTCACTATTAGGGCTTCGGGTGCCGATGCGCCCGCAGTAATTCCCACCGTTGACTTATCAGATAGGGCAGTCCAATTTATTTCAGTTTCATCACCGATTAATTGGCAGTAATCGCACCCAGCTTTTTCTCCGACCTCGACCAATCTCTTAGAATTAGAGGAATTAGTAGAGCCAACTACCAACAACGCATCTATTTTTGAAGCTATTTTTTTGACTGCATTCTGGCGGTTGGTAGTGGCATAACAGATGTCTTCCTTATGAGGTCCAAGGATTTTCGGGAAACGTCTTTTTAGAGCTTCCACAATTTCTGCTGTGTCATCTATCGATAATGTAGTCTGTGTTATGTAAGCCAACTTTTCCGTGTTTCTAGGTTTGACTAATGCTACGTCACCTTCAGTTTCTACTAGAATTATCTCCCCCTCAGGAAGCTGCCCCATTGTGCCAATAGTTTCGGGATGACCCTTATGACCTATCATTATCATCTGATTACCATTTTTATAATGGCGCTCTGCTTCAAGGTGTACCTTCGAGACGAGAGGACAGGTCGCATCGAGGAACATCATTTTTCTGCGGCTGGCTTCATCAATAACAGACTTAGCGACGCCATGCGCTGAGAATATTATTGGCCGATCCTTAGGGCATTCACTCACTTCATCAACAAAAACTGCACCCTTTTTTCGCAAACCATCAACTACGAACTTATTGTGAACTATTTCATGTCTAACGTAAACGGGGGCTCCCCACTTCTCTATAGCTAATTCAACCATTTCTATTGCCCTTTCAACACCGGCGCAGAATCCCCGTGGTGCGGCAAGGTATATATTAATTTTGTTCTTCATGGTCTATTATTTGACTTCGCGAGATTTATATTTAGTAAAAAGTCTTAATTTGAGTTTATTCTCTTCGAAAAAATTATGGTAATTAGAAAATTGATACAAAAAAAAATTTTAGATCAAATTCTTGCATGTTACAAATGGATTTTTTATAAAACGCGCAAAATGTGGATTTAAATCTTGAGGACTATTTAGATCATGTTTTCATGTATGGTTGCGTTTGGTGCTAATATACCGGGTCCTTATGGAGCCCCGCTCGAAACACTCCAGCAGGCCATCGGAGAGTTGGAAAGCTACAGTATTTTTAAAACCCGTCAGAGTAAGATGTATAGGACTAAATCCTTTCCTGATAATTCGAAGCCCGAATATTTAAATGGTTGTATGCATATACAATGTGATTTTGACCCATATGAGCTTCTCAAAAGGCTTAAGCATATCGAAGAGACCTTTGGGCGGTCTAATGCTAATAGATGGGACCCTAGAGTGTGCGATTTAGATATTTTGTCATATGAAAATCTGGTTCTGCCAGATTTGAGAACTTTTAGATATTGGCATGAATTAAGTATGGAACGTCAGTTGACTGAGACACCAGCAACTTTAGTGCTTCCTCACCCAAGATTGCAAGATAGGGCGTTTGTACTAAAGCCTCTTTATGAGATTGCACCAGATTGGATTCATCCCATTCTTAATTTACGCCCCATGGAAATGTTTAATGCCCTTCCTATTACGGATCGATTATCAATAACGGGCTTGACCGATAATTTGTAAAGAAACAACACTATATCTTGCAAATTCTGAAGATGAGTATAAATAGGACGTATGAACAATCTGGAGAAGACAAAATGGCACGGGTAACGGTAGAAGACTGCATTGACAAAGTATCAAATCGATTCGACCTTGTATTGCTAGCTGCGCATCGCGCCAGGGAAATTTCAGCGGGGAGTCCGATAACCATAGAACGAGATAGGGATAAGAATCCGGTAGTCGCGCTGCGGGAAATCGCTGACGAAACAATAACAGCGATACAGTTGCAAGAAGCAGCAATCGAGAGCCTTCAAAGGCAAATAGAAGTAGATGAGCCAGAAGACGACGATATGGATTTGCTGGTAAAAGAGGATGATTCAGCGCAAGACAACGTTGATGAAATTTCTGAAGAAGGGCTTTTGCGCGCTTTAATGGAAGCCGAAGAGACAAAAAAATAGGATACCAAAATTTATCTAAGTTAAGCTTTCCTCGGGAAAACTATAATGATTCGTGTTACGGAATTAATAGAATCAATTAAAGAATATAATCCAAGGGTCGATATTGACCGTATGAGGCGAGCGTACGAATATGGTCTGAGGGCACACAAAGGGCAGTACCGTACGTCCGGAGAGGAATATTTTAATCACCCGCTCGCAGTCGCTTGCATTTTGACAGAGTTAAGGCTCGACGATGCAACGATAATTACGGCTTTGCTACACGATACAATTGAAGACACAAAAAGTTCCTATAAAGAGATCCGTACTCAGTTCGGGGAGCAGATTGCTAAGCTTGTAGATGGAGTGACCAAACTTACTAATTTGGAACTATCCTCTGTTGAAACAAAGCAAGCAGAGAATTTCAGGAAACTTCTTATGGCTATGAGTAAGGATCTGCGCGTTTTGTTGGTTAAGTTAGCTGACCGCTTGCATAACATGAGAACAATAAAAGCGTTGGTGAATCAAAAGCAAGTCACAAAGGCTAAGGAGACGATGGATATCTATGCGCCTTTGGCAGGTAGAATGGGGATGCAATCAATCAGGGAAGAACTTGAAGATCTCAGCTTTGGCGTTTTGAATCCAGATGCCCGAAACTCAATAATGCGGCGTTTTATTAAATTAAGAAACGACACAGGTAATATTGTACCGCAGATAAATGAAGATATAATGACGGAATTAAGGGGAGTTGGAGTAGTAGCGCAAGTCAGTGGACGAGAGAAACGTCCCTACTCAATTTGGAGAAAAATGGAACAAAAACAGGAGGGATTTCATCGATTATCAGACATATATGGCTTTCGAATAATTACTGAGACCGAATTAGATTGTTATAGGGCTTTAGGAGCAGTTCATCAGAGATGGCGAGCGGTTCCAGGGAGATTTAAGGATTATATAAGCCAACCAAAATCAAATGGCTATAGATCTATACATACAACGGTTTCTGGACGAAATAGCAAGCGAGTGGAAGTTCAAATACGAACAAGCGAAATGCATGAGGTTGCTGAAAGTGGTGTTGCAGCGCAATGGTCTTATCGCGATGGTGAACTCTTTGAAAACCCATTTGCAGTCGATCCATTTAAATGGATAAGGGGTTTAGCAAGAGATTTTGAAGAAAGTGAAAATCCGGATGACTTTCTTGAGAATGTTAAGTTAGAAATGTTTCAAGATAAAGTTTTCTGTTTTACTCCTAAGGGGGCTGTAGTTAAGTTACCACGGGGAGCTACGCCCATAGATTTCGCATACGCAATTCATACTCGAATAGGAGATAGCTGTGCCGGTGTCAAAATTGATGGACAACGCAAACCACTTTGGACAAAGCTGAGAAATGGACAGTCAATCTCAATTATAAGGGCTAGTGGGCAAAAACCTCAAGCGTCTTGGGAAGAAATGGTCATAACTGGTCGCGCTAAGACAGCTATTCGTCGGAGTATCAAGGAGCAATCGAGGTCAGGTTATATAAAATTAGGCCGAGAAATAGCGAGAGTGGCATTCGAGAGAATAGGAAAAAAATCTACAGATAGAGCTCTGCAAACTGCAGCTCGGAAAATGGGTTTTGGGTCGGCGGAGGACATCCTCGCGTCGGTGGGTGCTGCAGAAATAACAAGTCACGAATTAATAACAGCTATTTATCCTAACTTTTCTAATTCAAGTAATATTCCTATGTCAACAGAGGAAAATCCTGATTTTGTGGGTCTGCCTAAAGGTAGGAGTGCAGTGTCAGCTCCATGTTGCCAGCCTGTTCCTGGTGAGAGGATTGTTGGTGTTGTCATAAAGGGAAAGGGCATCTACATACATGCCATAAATTGCGACTCTCTTGAGTTGCTCGATGAGAAACATGTAAACTGGATCGATTTGAGCTGGCCGAGCGGAAATATCAAATTAGCTTACCCATCTACGTTATTAGTTACAATGGTGAATGGCGCGGGTGTATTAGGCCGTATTTGTACTCAAGTAGGTGATATGGGTGCAAATATCATAGATATGGAATTCTTGGAGAGGAAACCCGATTTTTATAGAATAAAAATAGAAATTCATGTGAGTAACATAAAGCATTTGCTGGATATAATCACCTCGATAGAAGCAGATACTGATATAGCGGAGATCTCGCGATATCGAAAATTGACTAGTGAGGATAGTAATCGAAAAGAAGGCAATATTCTGTTTGAAAAAGATAATTTTGCAGTTGAGACTAACGATCAATGATTTTTAAAAGACGTAATAAGCGCCTGACATTGGTTCGACTTAGGGAATATGTTCTTCCAAAGAAAGGTTGGAAGCGTGCATTTGAGTACGTAGTACATCGGCTGAAAAGAATTCCAGATAGTCCGCAAAAAATTTCTCTAGGCTTATCTATAGGTGTGTTTGCATCTTTCACACCTCTATTTGGGTTGCATTTTTTGTTAGCTGGTTTTTTAGCGTATATCTTTAAGGTAAATGTTTTAGCTGCGATTATAGGGACTTTTTTTGGAAACCCAGTAACCTGGCCGCTGATAGCTTCATTCAGTGTTAATCTAGGTCAAATTTTGTTGAAAAGGGATCTTAGTGACTTCGAAACATTTTTGGATCATTTTGTTAGCGCTGGGCACTCAGTATTGATTGGAGTAGGTACGATTCTCAGTGGCATGAGTCCTGATTGGAGTACAACCAGAGCTTTCTGGGACGAGATATTTTTACCGTATCTGATAGGAGGGTTTATTCTGGGTCTGGTCGCGGGCTTCGTAAGTTATTTCATTTGTAGACCAATTATATATGCCTATAAAATTGCTAGAAAGAAAGAGAAATTCAGAAGTCTTAACCGTTCCAAAAAGATAGAAAGGAATAGTCTAAATGAGCAGTTCTAAGCAATCGCCCAAGACTCTGTTGAGATTAGGTGTTAATATTGACCATGTTGCAACCATCCGAAACGCACGGGGTGTTTCATATCCTGATCCCGCTGCTGCGGCGCGATTGGCGGAGGAGGCAGGCGCTGATGGCATTACCGCCCATTTGCGGGAAGATCGTAGACACATCATTGAAGAGGATGTTGAAGCTATAAAGAGAAGCGTAGAAGTACCACTGAATTTGGAAATCGCAGCTACTGCGGAGATGGAAAAAATAGCACTTAAGCAGAAGCCTAACGCTGTTTGCTTAGTTCCGGAAAACCGCCTCGAGCTAACAACTGAAGGAGGATTAGACGTTATTAAGAATAAAAAGTTTCTCAAAAGTTATATTGATAGTCTTCGAGCAGAAATCCCTAAAGTATCTCTTTTTTTGGCTCCAGACAAACTTCAGATTGAAGCTGCTGTAGAGGTGGGTGCGACAACAATTGAGATGCACACCGGTGAATATTGTGAATTGGATATCTTATTTGATACAAAAAAAAGGGACGTAGAATTTGATAACCTTGTGCGGATGGCTAAATTTGCAAAATCACTTGGGCTGGAAGTGCATGCAGGACATGGCCTCACCATATCAAATGTAGCAGCAATCTCTACAATAAAGGAGGTAGAAGAGTTAAACATCGGTCATGCGATTATTGCAGACTCTATTTTCTTGGGCTTAAGCGAAGCAGTAAAGGCTTTTAAAAAGCGCATGGCTTTTGGGCGCGAAAGTATTACTGAAATGCAGATCTAGTGCTATGATTTTGGGCATAGGAATAGATGTGGTCAATATTGATAGAATCGACGATATTTTAGGCAGATATGGTGATCGGTTCATCAATAAAATCTTTTCTTTGAAGGAGCGTGAAACTTCCGATAAAAGGATTAATAATGTTCACGCATATGCCAAAAGGTGGGCTGCTAAAGAGGCGCTTGTTAAGGCTCTCGGGTTAGGCTTCCCAATTGGAATGCAATGGAAGGATATTTGTGTCTATAATTCTAATTCTGGACAACCAAGGATGGGTTTAACGGGAGGTTCAAAAAAAATACTTGATAGGGTGATTCCAATTAATCACATTGCGAAGATTCATTTGAGTCTTTCGGATGATTATCCGTGGGCTCATGCAATGGTATTATTAGAAGCAATCCCAACCTCGAGAAAAGAATAATAGACACCTGACTGCAATTTTAAGGTCGGGTTTTTGTGAGTTGATAACAAGAAGGATAAGAATTTGTTTAAAAAGAGCTTTTCAAGTGCTAGTGGTGGAATTATAGATTTAGTAAAAACAATTTTATATGCACTAGCGTTAGCTGGTTTAATACGAACGTTACTTTTCCAGCCGTTTTGGATTCCCTCGGGTTCGATGAAACCAAATCTGTTGGTCGGTGATTTCATTTTTGTTAATAAATTTGCTTACGGTTATTCTAAGCACTCATGTCCTTTCTCTCTTTGTCCTATAAAAAGCCGAGTATTTGGTTCGGAACCTGTTCGAGGAGATATAATAGTCTTTCGACATCCTTCGAACGGAAAAGATTTTGTGAAGAGGTTGATTGGGCTTCCTGGTGATAAGGTACAGTTGAAGGATGGTAGGCTTTATATAAATGAAGAACCTATCCCATTACAACAAATGCAGGACTTTCAGGAAAAAAAAGAAATACAAGGCCCTCTGGGAAGCATACCACGTTGTAGTAATGAACCTGTCCCTTTCGGCCGTCAATGTTTGAAAACTCAACTTTCTGAGACTTTACCCAATGAAGTATCCTATTTAATTTTAGATATTGGAGAAAATTTTGGGGATAATACGCCGGAGTTTACAGTACCTGATAGAAACTATTTTTTCTTAGGTGATAACAGAGACAACTCGTTGGATAGTCGTTTTGGGACCATTTCAGGGGGTGCGGGCTTTATTCCAGAAGAATATTTAATTGGTCGGGTAGATAGAGTTATGTTTTCTTCTGCGGGAAGATCAATGTTCTTCGTCTGGACTTGGAGGTTTGATCGATTTCTAAAGGCAGTGACGTGAAACTTAAGGAAACACAGAATATTTTGTGCGATAGCCTTAAATATCAGTTTAAAGATCCGAATTTATTGTTATCGGCACTCACTCATTCATCCCTTAATAATCCCAATAAATCAGACAACCAGCGGCTTGAGTTTCTAGGTGATAGGGTTTTAGCTTTGATAATTGCTGAGGAATTAATAAATTCTAATCCAGAAGCCCGAGAAGGGAAATTAGCACCCCAATTAAACTCATTGGTGAGTAAAGAGACATGCGCGGAGATTGCGGCCGCTCTAGGAGTAGGAGCAGCGCTGATGATAGGAAAGTCTGAGATGATATCGGGTGGGCGATCGAAGGCAGCTATCTTGGCTGATGCGATGGAAGCAATTATCGCGGCGATATACTTAGACGGCGGTTTAGAAAGTGTCCGCGAGTTTATCCTTCAAGCATGGCAAGAAAAACTAGCAATGGCACCGTCTACTTCTTTCGAGGCTAAGTCATACCTTCAGGAATGGGCTCAGGCGAGAGGAATGTCACCTCCAACGTATATAGAAGTTGAAAGATCTGGTCCAGATCATGCTCCAATTTTCAAGATAAAAGTACTTATGGAAAATGGAGAATTTGCATACGGACAGGGATCTGCTAAGAGAGTGGCCCAGCAAGATGCGGCAAAGAATTTTTTGGATAAGATCAAAAATTAGCATGGACAGTCACTTAGAAACTTGTTTTGGGTTTGTAGTAATTCTTGGGGAACCAAATGCAGGAAAATCAAGTTTAGTAAATGAGTTGACGGGTTTAAAAGTCTCTATCGTTACTCACAAGCCACAAACCACAAGATCACGAATTAGAGGTATAATGATCCAAGAAAATAAGCAACTGGTATTAATTGACACACCGGGTGTTTTCGAACCGAGACGAAAATTAGATAAGATTTTGATTTCGGCTGCTTGGACTAATATTAATGACGCGGATATAATCGCCTTATTGGTCGATACAAAAAAAGGTATTTCAGCTGCTTTGAAAAGAATTATCACCCAAATGAAACGCTTAATTGTAAAGGATATCTCTGTAATATTAATTTTGAACAAAATAGACACAGTTGAAAGAGAGAAACTACTTTTATTGACGGAACAGTTGAATTCATATTTCGCATTTGATGCGACCTTTATGATTTCAGCAACAAAAGGATGGGGCGTAAAAGATTTGTCTGACTGGTTGGTAAAGTCGGCTCCATCGGGTCCGTGGTTATATCCGGATGATCAAACAGTAGATCTTCCGTCTAGGGCCTTTGCTACTGAAATAACTCGTGAGAAGCTTTTACTTCGTATGCACAACGAAGTCCCATACAGGTTGCTTGTACAATCAGAGTCTTGGACAGAAAATGGGGATGGTTCAATTAAAATTGTGCAGAATATTTTGGTTTCAAATAAACGATATAAGTCTATGATACTTGGGCAGCGAGGTGACACGATAAAGGCAATATCAATTTCCGCTCGAAGAGATTTGGAGGAAATATTATCTAAGAAAATACATCTGTTCTTAAGGGTTAAAGTTAGCGAGAATTGGTTCCAAGACGCAATACGATTTTCAAAACTGGGCGTCGACATTCGGGGGTGAAGATCTGATGCGTTCGTCGCGTTTAACAACTAAGTTTCGGATAGACGCCTATAAGAAGCTTTTAAGCAAGATGGCAGTCCCACTAGTTATTTTAAAGAAGGGTGATAATACTGCAGGAGCTATATTGATAAAAGTTTGTGATTTGAAGGGAGGCAGTAAACTCTTTTCAGAGTTTATCGGTATGGACGGTTGTATTTCATGGTATCTGTTTGCCGAAGGATCTGAGGTTAAGATGGACCAAGCAGTGCATCGACAGCTTAGTATTGACCCAGACCTCTGGGTATTAGAGATTGAGGACCGTGAGGGTCGCCATTTTCTTCAAGATCTTTATTTGCAACGTTAGGTTTCTAAATGAAATGGGAGGATGAAGGAATATTATTGTCGGTTATGCCTTTTGGTGAAAGCTCTACGATCATAGAAGTGTTTACCCCGTCGCAAGGAAGGTACCGTGGCCTGGTGAGGTCTGGAGTAAAAAAGGTTTTTTCTGGACATCTTGAGCCGGGGGCGCAATTACAACTAAACTGGAATGCGCGGCTAGAAGAACATCTGGGGGTATTTTCAGTCGAGCATACTAAGAGCCGAGTTTCTCAATTATTTGGTCGCAGAACCATATTGAATGGTTTTAATTCTATAATTTCACTATTATTGGTCAGCTTGCCTGAGAGGGAACCTTTTGAGGCGGTTTATTGGAATACAATCGAGTTAGTTGACAGTATGAATAACAGCCAAGCTTGGATAAGGAGTTATATTAAGTGGGAATTACTACTGCTCAGTGAACTCGGATATGGTCTCGATTTAACACAATGTGCGCTGACAGGGACTTCTACAAATTTGGAGTATGTGTCCCCGAAGTCTGGAAGGGCTGTTAGTAGGGATGCAGGACATGAATGGAGTAGTAAGCTATTAGCTTTACCAAGGTTTTTGACCTCACTTAATAGTGAAGAGCAAGTTGATCAAAAGAATATTGAACTGGGATTTCGGCTCACTGGGTACTTCTTAGAGAAAAGGGTTTTGAATCCTATTAATCAGAAGGATTTGCCAGCAGCGCGACAGAGATTTGTTGAATCAGTCTGCATTTAATTACGGTCACTCTCTAGAAGTCTTCGCGCTATTACTTGCGCTTGAATCTCAGCGGCCCCCTCAAAAATACTGAGTATGCGTGCATCACAAAGAATCCGGCTTATTTTATATTCTAGAGAAAAGCCGTTTCCACCGTGGATTTGAAGCGCATTATCGGCAGCACTCCAAGCGATACGTGCAGATAGCATCTTAGACATTCCCGCCTCCAAGTCACAACGCCGCCCTGCATCTTTCTCTCTTGATGAAAAATACGTCAGCTGTCTAGCAATTACCAACTCTACTGCTATTGTAGAAATCTTGTGGTATATGCGAGGGTAGTTTATAATTTGTTTTCCAAACTGCTTTCTTTCAAGCGCATATTTCAAACCTTCGTCAAGTGCGCTCTGGGCGACACCGATGGCTCGAGCCGCGGTTTGTATCCTTGCAGACTCAAACGTTTCCATTAATTGCTTGAAGCCTTGACCTTCGATATTCCCCAACAGATTTTGTTTTTTTACTAAGAAATTATCAAAGTTGATCTCATATTCCTTCATGCCTCTGTATCCCAAGACCTTAATTTCCGTTCCATTGATACCGTCACTCGGGAAAGGACGTTCCAGGGTTCCAGGTACTTTCTCTGCTAGGAACATCGATAGACCAGAGTAGTCTGCAGTATTCTGATCGGTTCTTGCCAATAACGTCATCATATGAGCTCTTGCAGCATGAGTTATCCATGTTTTACTTCCCGAAATTGCATAATTTTTACCTTTCCTAACTGCTCGAGTTTTTAAACTTCCCAAGTCAGATCCGGTATCAGGCTCTGTGAAGACTGCTGTGGGTAGCACCTCCCCTGAAGCAATTAGTGGCAGCCAGTATTTTTTTTGCTCAAATGTACCTCCGCAGAGAATTAATTCGGCAGCTATGTCACTTCGGGTGGCAAGACTTCCTACTCCAACATAGCCTCGAGATAATTCTTCCGAAACGACGCACATGGTCGTTTTTTTCATGCCTAAACCTCCAAATTCTTCAGGAATAGTGAGGCTAAAGACACCGAGTTTGACTAGATCATTTATGATCGAAAAGGGAATTAATTCGTCTTTCAGATGCCAAGTATGGGCGAATGGTGATATGTTTTTTTGAGTGTATTTAAAGAATTGTTCTCTTATCAGTAATTCTTCTGGTTCCAAACCGTCGTTTGCATAGGAACACATTCCAATGTTTTGTGCCAAAAGTTGACACAATCTTTTCTTAGCGCCGTCCGAGTTCCCAACACAGATCAGTATATCCCAAGATTGATTGCCAATTTTTGAGAGCTTAGATTCTGGAATTCCAAAATCTGTTAGTCGCACAATTTCTCCTTGCGACATATGAATTCCACCACGGATTTGAGCTAAATACTCACCAAATGCTAATTGAAGTATCAATTTTTCTTTAAGTTTAAACTGATCATTAATTTCGAGGTTCTCTGCCCAAACTAACACCTGTTTTAAGCTTTCCACATAAGTGGCAAACCAAGCCAGACCATGAGCCAAATATTGTTTCTGTTCCAATTCCTTGTTCGAAACCCTTAAATTGTTATTAAACTGATGTGTAAGTTCTCGCCTTATAGACAAAAAAAGATGATTTAAGTGGGAAAGGCTATCACGGCAAAGATCTAAGCAATCTGGTAAAACGACACCTTCTTCGGACTTGGATGCTTCTTTATTCAACTGTTCAGCCTCCTTACAGTAGACTTTCTAAGAAATTCACAAATCAGTTTTCTGTTACCAGAATTCTTCTACCAGTCAACATATAGGTTAGCGCTTGGCCAGGCACTTTATAAATAGAACTCCTCTATTTTTGAATAGTAATTCAATGTATTTTTTTAGCCAGCAGCACCCCTTTTCTCTGGAGGCATTGCCCGTTTGCTCGGAAAAAATCTTTTTACTATAACAAAAAGAGGAATCATAAAACTACATATAACACTTTTCTCCATTTTTTGTTGAAGGGTAATTATATTTTTTGCCTACCAAAATGCAGCAATTATGTATCTTTTGATCTTTGCTTACCATTTTATCTAGACACACTTGGATAAAAAGGCTTTCAATAAGTCTCGAAAAGGAGAAGCAATTGAAATTAATTCATGGTACCGCGTTAGAGACTGATGGTAAAGGCGTTTTAATTTTAGGAAAATCTAAAAGTGGGAAATCCACTCTAGCTATTCAATTGATTTCCTTGGGGTTTAGACTGGTTGCCGACGATCGTACAAAATTAGATTTGAAGGAAAACACAGTGATTTTATCGGCGCCCAAGCTTTTACCGCGGGGCGTGGAGGCTCGTGGTATTGGAGTTCTTAATGCACCTTTGATTAAGGAAGCACCTTTGTCACTCGTTGTAGATCTCTCTAAGGCAGAGAAAGAGAGGTTGCCTTGCCCTGAGACAAAAACTATTAAATTTTTCGGATATACTTTCCCTTTTTATTTTTTAAAGGGTATAAGGGAGCCAGCATCTATCGTTTATGTGTTTCTGAAATTTGGACTGAAAAACTTACAGTATGGCTCTTACTTAGAAATTGGTGATGACTAGAAATGCGTCAAGCAACGTAATTATAATTACTGGCCCTTCAGGAGCAGGGAAGACGACTGCTATTAATGCGTTAGAGGATATTGGATTTGAAACTATAGACAATATTCCCATCGAACTTATCGACAGAGTAATGGCGGGACCAGATTTGGTTAGACCTCTAGCATTAGGAATTGATGTTCGAACGCGGGGGTTTTCGGCGCCGAACTTATTAAAGGCCATAGATTCTTGGAAAAAAAGTAACATAAGTGCCGATATTAACTTAATGTATTTAGACTGTCAGAATGAGGTTTTAGAGCAAAGGTTTAATGAAACTCGGCGACGTCACCCGTTGTCAGATAATGATAACTTAAAAAAGGCAATAATAAAAGAGGAATTGATCATTGGTGATTTGACAAAAAAAGCGAACTTTTTAGTCGACACCTCAAAGCTAAGTCCAAACGAACTAAAGCTTCAATTGATAAAATTTTTTGACGCAAAAACGCAAAAGGGGATCAGCATTACAATTCAATCTTTCTCTTATAAACGCTCAATGCCAGTCGGCATGGATATGATGTTTGACTGCAGATTTTTGAGGAACCCCCATTGGGATAAAAAAATTCGAACTAACACTGGATTGGACGATGTGGTGAGCGATTTTATTGAGATGGATAGAAACTGGATACCATTTTACAACAAGACTATAGATCTATTAATGTTCTTGCTTCCTAAATATCGTCAAGAAGGCAAATCCTATTTTTCAATTGGTTTTGGTTGTTCAGGTGGTCAACATAGATCCGTTTTCGTGAGTCAGTCGATTGCGAGAGGCCTCAATGAAAAAGGTTGGGTAGTTCATGTTGATCACAGAGAACTCAAAAAGTTTGTAAAAGATTCAGCGGATAGTAAGAGGGTATGAGGGAGTGATAGGAGTAGTAATTGTCGCTCACGGGAAATTAGCATCCGAGTATCTATTGGCGATGGAGCATATAGTGGGCCAGACCCTAGAATTAGGGTCAATTTCCATAAGCCCTGTAGATATATTAAGTGACAAAAAAAAAGAAATTATTGAAGCTATCGAAAAGGCAGAAAAGGGATCTGGTGTTATAGTGGTTACTGATATACACGGAAGCACACCTGCAAACTTAGCATTGAAAGCATCAGTAGGAAAAAATTGCGTCGTATTATTTGGAGTAAATTTACCGATGTTGATTAAATTGTTCCAAGTCCGGAATACGGGATCACTTGAAGAAGTGGCAAATTTGGCTTTAGATGCAGGACGAAAGTACATTCATGCTTCAAAGCCTTAATTATGACTGATAACTGATGACCTATAAGCTTATACGGATTGATAAGATAATTCTTAACGAAAAAGGGCTTCACGCTCGGGCTTCTGCCAAATTCGTGGCTTTAGTTGACAAATTTGATGCTGATTGCAGTATTTCGGCAAATGGTCAGACCGTAGCAGGAGACTCAATTATGGGAATATTGATGTTGGCGGCTACACAGGGGTCTACGATAAGACTCAAGATTTGGGGAAGAGACCGAGTATCGCTTAAGAAAGCTCTCATAGATCTAATTGATAATAGGTTTGGGGAGTAAACTCAGATCAGCGTGTTGGTTCTGGCGGAGTTGTACTGTAGTCATAAAAGCCCTTTTTTGTTTTAAGGCCTAACCAACCGGCTTCAACATACTTCACTAAAAGAGGGCATGGCCGATATTTCGTGTCTCCAAGGCCTTCGTGAAGTACATTCATTATCGAAAGGCACGTATCCAGCCCAATGAAATCAGCTAATTCTAAAGGCCCCATCCGATGGTTAGCACCCAACTTCATGGACATATCTATGTTGTGTACATTTCCAACTCCCTCATAAAGACAGTAAATGGCTTCATTTATCATTGGCATAAGAATTCTATTGACTATAAAAGCTGGAAAGTCTTGGGAAACGCTGTAGGTTTTCCCAAGTCGAAAAACAACATCTTTGACGATATCGAAGGTTTCATCATTTGTCGCGATGCCCCTCACCAGCTCCACTAGTTTCATCAAACCTACTGGGTTCATGAAGTGTAATCCCATAAATTTGCTCGGGCGGTTGGTTGCGGCTGCCAGTCGAGTAATTGAAATAGACGAGGTATTCGTAGTTAAGATGGTTTCATCTTTTAATATCGGTTCCAAACTAGAGAAAATCTCTTTTTTTGTATCCTCATCTTCTGTTGCAGCCTCAACTATTAAATCACAGCTTTTTAATTCGAAAATCTCGTTCGCTAATGTTATCCTTTTGGAAGCTTTGTCAGCAGTGCTAGCGTCAACTCTCTTCTTTTCGACCAATCTGTCAAAATCATACCTTATTGCTTGCAAGACAGATGAACGTGACGATCGGTCTGAGTCATGGCCTATGACATGGTAGCCAGCGGTAGCAAATACCTCCGCTATACCTTTGCCCATTTGACCCATTCCTATAACTCCGACGGTTTCAATTTTCATTCTTCCCTCCATTGGAAACAGGAATTTTCCTTATAATTACCTATATATTTCGTTTCTTGTAAACAATCTAAACCTTAGAGGTTAGCTCCGGAACAACTTCAAAAAGGTCTGCCACAAGTCCATAGTCGGCTACTTGAAAAATTGGTGCCTCTTCATCCTTATTGATAGCAACGATTACTTTGCTATCTTTCATACCTGCTAAATGCTGGATGGCCCCAGAGATACCAATCGCCACGTATAATTCAGGAGCTACAACTTTACCAGTTTGTCCAACCTGCCAATCATTAGGCGCGTAGCCGGAATCGACGGCAGCCCGCGATGCTCCCACCGCTGCTCCGAGCTTATCTGCAAGTTTTTCTATTAATTTGAAATCACTCTCACTTCCTACTCCTCTGCCCCCTGACACTACAACTTTCGCGGAAGTAAGTTCTGGTCTATCTGATTCCTGCACAGTATCTTCTATCCATTCTGACAAACTTTCATCTGCACTGACACTTAAATCATTAATCGAAGACACCGAATTACTTTTTCCAGCAGCTTCAAAACCAGCCGTACGTACGGTGCACACTTTGATGGGGTCTATACTCTGCACTGTTTGTAATGCGTTTCCTGCATAGATTGGTCTCTCGAATGTATCTTCTGATAAAATACTTGTTATATCAGATATAACCATAACATCTAACATCGCTGCTAATCTTGGCATTATATTTTTACCTAGCGCAGTGGCTGGACTCAAAATATGTGTGTAATTTGAGCTAACTGATTTTATCAAGTTGGAAAGTGGTTCAGCCAAGCCTCTTTGGTATACTTCGGAGTCAGCTAAAAGCACTTCGGTAACACCCTCTAGGGAAGAAATCGTTTTTGCTGCTTCTACGCATTTGTATGACGCGCAAAGTACTGTAACTTTTCCAAGCTCCTTGGCCGCTGTTAGAGCTTTTGCCGTCTGATCTAAAGCTAATTCTCCATCCAAGATATCCGCTATTAAAAGGGTATTCATTTCATATAACTCCCACGTTTTCCTTCAATTTTTCTATTAACTCTGAGACTGATTCGACTTTAATTCCAGAAGCTCTCTCAGGTGGAGCTTTTGTTGCGAGTACCTTTAACCGGTTACCCATCTCTATTCCGTAGTCAGAAGGTTTTTTAATATCCAAAGGCTTTCTCTTTGCTTTCATAATATTTGGCAGGCTAGCGTATCTTGGCTCATTCAATCTCAAATCAACGGATATAATGGATGGCAATCGAACCTTAATGGTTTGAAGTCCTCCATCTACTTCTCTAGTAACAACCGCAGAGTCTTCTTGGACATCAAGTTTTGAGGCAAATGTAGCCTGAGACCAGCCTAATAGAGCAGAAAGCATTTGGCCTGTGGCGTTCATATCGTTATCAATTGCTTGCTTGCCACAAAGTACAAGACGAGGCTTTTCCTCATTAATTATCTCTTTGAGTATCTTTGCAACAGTAAGGGGTTCGATGTCGTCATTTACATTTTCGGTGGCTTCGACCAGGATCGCTCTATCGGCTCCCATCGCGAGGGCTGTTCGTAATGTCTCTTGACTTTGTGTGACTCCAACTGAGACCGCTACCACCTCTGTCGCTTTCTCGGCCTCTTTAAGCCTTATGGCCTCTTCTAATGCTATTTCATCGAACGGGTTCATTGACATTTTTACATTGTCTAAATCGACCCCTGTGTTGTCAGTCTTCACTCGAACCTTCACATTGTAGTCAATAACCCGTTTAACCGGAATCAGAATTTTCATTATTTGCCACTCCTTATGCATTTTTGGCGCTTTTTCGTCATTGTTTATAGCAATTGCTTTTTTTTTTATAGTGCGAAAATGACGCAATCTTAAAATCAAGAATAAAACATTAAGTCGGTATTTATTTAGGTTTGTTTGAAGACCCAGGTTTCCACAGCGCTTTTCCTTTTCCTTCATCATTTTCGAGCCGGGAGGACACAAAAAACCAATCAGACAGCCTATTCAGGAATTTAAGGGCGTTGGGGTTGAGTTTTTCCAAGCGCCCAAGGCTCACGGCATATCGCTCGGCGCGTCTACAAACCGTTCGACAAACGTGCAATTGTGAGGACGCCATAGTTCCACCTGGCAAAACAAAACTTTTCAAAGGCTCTAAGGACCTATTCATTTCGTCGATCTCTTTCTCTATACGTTGTACCTGCTCATTTGTAATACGTATATCAGAAAGATTTTTGTCTTGCTCCTTCAGCTCTGAATAAGGTTTACAAAAATCGGCTCCTAAATCGAACAAATCGTTTTGTATTAAACGTAGTTTATCGGTAATCTCCTCTGAGCAGTGAATGCGAGCAAGCCCAACGCAGGAGTTAAGTTCGTCCACAGTTCCATAAGTCGCTACACGTTTGCTATCCTTTTGTACTCGTTTCCCGTCTCCCAAAGACGTCATGCCGGTGTCGCCAGTTTTTGTATAAATCTTGCTTAAAGTAACCATCTTTTAACCTTTTGTTAAATAAACGAAACAAATTATCAATATAATTGCCACGGCTTGCAGTATTATCCTTAGTCGCATTATCTTATTAGCGTATTTCTTGTTAAAGGCTCCTCCCTGAGAAAATCCTCCAACGCCAACCATCAATACTATTAGTACGGCCAGACATGCCAACACAATCAAAATAAATAATGGTTGGACCATAATTCCTCCGTTCAAGTTTGAGAATCCTTAGTAGCTGATTAACGAAATAAATCAAACATTTCAACGCAGCAAAAAATCTTGTATCGCAGATGGAAAGAATCGGCGGAGAATATCGGCGGCATAGGTCGGATAGGTAATATAGTATCTATTCTTAGGGCGTCGCGATGTTAAGGCATGTAACACTTTTTTTGATACATAAGTACAATCCAACTCAAAAAAGTCAGTTTCATTTTTCTCATTGAGGAGCCGTTTGATTATTTTTTCTCTATAAACTTCTGATATTTGTGAGTGTTTCCAGTCAATCCATCGCTCGAAATAGTGCATTGCGTTTCTTCTAATGTTAGTTTTGATTGGACCAGGTTCAATCAGAATAAACTTTATTTCTTTTCCAGTTTCCTCTCTTCGCAATGTATCGGTAATGCCTTCTATCGCGAATTTGGTGGCATTGTACGCACCACGATATGGAAGAGCGAGAAAACCTAAAACTGAGGAGCAGTTTATGACTCTTGGGTCGTCGCTTGCTCGCAAAAGCGGCAACAGCCTATTTATTAGATCAACATGTCCAAAAAAATTAACCTCAAATATTGCTCTTAACGCATCACGAGATAAGTCCTCAACTGCACCGGGTAGCGCGTAGGCACCGTTATTAAATAAAGCGTCGATTTTACCATAATTTAGCCCTCTTATCTTTTTAACAGTCGAAATAATGGTTCGTTCATCGCTGTAATCTAACCTGAAGCTTTCAAACCCCTCCTCTATTAGTCTGTTACAGTCTTTTTGTTTCCTGCAAGTAGCGAAAACTCGCCATCCTGCCTTTTTTAAAGTTTTTGCCGTACAGTACCCTATCCCCCCAGAGCTTCCCGTGATTAAAATTGTCCTAGCCATTTTTACTCCAATTTCACTAGACGTTGTTGTGGTTGGAGGTTAAGTTCTACCTATGAATGATGTACTTAATGAATCAAATCAAATTGCGCAACCTGAAGTAACATCGACTCAACTATCTGATGCGCTGAGTGAACGGTATTTGACTTATGCTCTTTCGACCATAATGCATCGTGCGTTACCCGATGCTCGAGACGGATTAAAGCCAGTACATCGTAGAATTCTCTTTGCGATGCGAGGCTTAAAGTTGGATGCTTCCGGCGCATTTCGAAAATGTGCAAAAATCGTTGGAGAAGTTATGGGAAACTTTCATCCTCATGGAGACAAAGCTATCTATGATTCTTTGGCAAGGTTAGCCCAGGATTTCAATGTCCGTTATCCTTTGGTAGATGGGCAAGGTAACTTCGGTAATATTGATGGGGATAACCCAGCCGCTCAGCGGTACACCGAAGCAAGATTAACAAAAGTAGCTGAGTATTTGTTAGAAGGACTTTCAGAGGATGCGGTGGATTTTCGAGATAATTATGACGGTAGAGAAAAAGAACCGGTTGTATTGCCTGCGGGATTTCCCCAGCTTTTAGCAAATGGTTCCTCTGGTATAGCAGTAGGTATGGCCACTAACATACCACCCCACAACGTGAGCGAATTATGCGATGCACTAATTCACTTGATAGCGCACCCCAACGCAACTGTTGACAAGCTTGTTGATTTAATAAAGGGCCCTGACTTTCCGACAGGAGGAGTAATAGTGGAGGAAGTTAGTTCGATAATTGAGAACTATCGCGCCGGGCGAGGAAGTTTTAGATTGAGAGCAAGGTACGAGGTTGAGGAAACCTCACGAGGAATGTGGCAAATAGTTGTGAGCGAAATTCCATTTCAGGTTCAAAAATCAAAGCTAGTTGAAAGGGTGGCAGATCTAATAATAGATAGAAAATTACCTGCTCTTGCTGATATAAGAGATGAAAGCGACGAAGAAATTAGGTTAGTTTTAGAGCCGAGGGCGCGAACTGTGAACCCAGAAGTGCTTATGGAGAGCTTATTTAAGATGACGGAACTTGAGACAAAGTTCGCGCTTAATATGAACATGTTAGTTGATGGAGTTACTCCAAAGGTTTGCAGCCTGAGCGAGACCTTAAATTTATTCTTAAATCACAGAAAAGAAGTTCTTTTGCGACGGTCTGCTTACCGGATCAAAAAAATAGATGGGCGTTTGGAAATATTAGAGGGGTATTTGGTTACCTTCTTAAATCTGGACGATGTTATTGGGATTATCAGGTACAGTGACAATCCAAAATTGGATTTGATTAAACGTTATGAGTTAACTGAGACTCAGGCTGAAGCAATTCTTAATTTACGCCTCAAAGCATTGCGGCAGTTAGAGGAATTAGCTTTAAAGCAAGAAAGGGATAAATTGTTGATCGAGCGGACTGTATTAGAGGATATTTTGGATAACGAGAAGTCCCAGTGGAAACTAATAAAAGATGAGATCCGAAAGTTAAAAGAAATATTTAATAATTCTGATGATTTTTGTAAGCGAAGGACTACCTTTGGATCGCGCCCTAAAATTGACTTGCTAAATGCTGAGTCGACCTTTGAAAAGGAGCCCATCACGATAGTTTGCTCAGAAATGGGCTGGATTAGAGCGATGAAGGGTCACATTGATCTAAGTTCTGATTTAAAATTTCGGGATGGGGATGGCCCGAAAATTATTGTCCACGCTTTAAGCACCGACAAAGTATTAATATTGGGCAGTAACGGACGGTGTTACACAATTGCTGCAAGTTCCTTACCTGGAGGCAGAGGGATGGGGGAACCGATCAGAATTATGGTAGAAATGGGCAATAACGTTGATGTCGTGGAGTTGATTTTATTCCGTGGCGACGGAAAAGAACTGCTCGCCTCAGATAGTGGTAATGGATTTGTAGTCAGTCATAAAGATCTAGAGGCGCAAACTAGAAACGGCAAGAAAATTTTCAATGTGGGTGCTGACTGCTTGAGTTTTTGTAAGTCCATTGTTGGTGATCACGTTGCCTGTGTTAGCGAAGGCTCCAAGTTATTAATTTTCCCAATCTCTGACCTACCTGAGCTAGCGCGTGGTAAGGGTGTGCGGTTACAAAAAATAAGAGAGGGCAAGCTTTCTGATGTCAAGGTATTTAACTTATCTGATGGGTTGAGTTGGAAAATGGGAAAAAACAAAACCCGTGTAGAAACTGATCTAACCAAATGGTTAGGAAGAAGGGCATCAGTAGGGAGTAATTTGCCGTTTGGGTTCCCCAAGACTAACAAATTCTGATAAAAGGCAAATTTATTCGTCTTCTAAGCTTTTTAAGATTTTGTCAAGCACCCCATTTAGCAATTTTGCCTCTTTGCCACCAGGAAAAAAAGCCTTGGTAACGTCCAGAAACTCATTAATTATCGCTTTAGGTGGTGTTTTGTACATCAGAAGCTCAGCTATTGATGCTCTAAATAGAGCTCTCAGAGTAGGGTCTATTCTATTCAAATGCCAAGACTCCTTCAAGTACCTGTTTGTCATCTTGTCGATTTTTCCCTGAGTGCCAACGGCTTTACATATTATTTCGCGAAATATTTTTAAGTCCGCTAAAGGATAATTTTGACCATCAATTTTTTGACCAATTCGAAACTCTTCGAATTCAGAAATTATCTGCTTGGTTGGTGTTTTTGTGGCCTCCATTTGAAATAAAGCCTGCACGGCATACAAGCGTGCAGCTGACTTGCTCTTATTACTCTTATTAGTATCTTGTACCCTTGACATTATACGATCCAGTATAACAAAACCTAGCTTTTGATAAAACTTTATTCAAATTGAACCTTGATCTTTAGAAGGTGTAAAACCGCCAATGCTGCTCCTCCACCTTTATCTTGTTTCGAAGGGTCTGCTCGCAGAATTGCCTGGTCTTCGCTTTCGACTGTCAATATAGCATTTCCAATGCACACCCCCTGCAAACCGAGAGTTGATAAGGCGTGTGAACTTTCTCGCGCTACAGTATCATAATGTGTTGTTTCACCTCTTATTACGCAACCGATAGCAATAAACCCATCGTAAGCATTGCAAGCGAGGCTGATCGCTGTTGGGATTTCCAGTGCCCCTGGCACCACTACCGTTTCTACGCGAGCTTTTACCTTCTCAAGTACCTTTTCGGCTCCAATAATCAGTTCATCAGAGATTTTCTTGTAATAAGGGGCAACCACTAGCAATATTGAAGGTCTTTTACTAAAAGTTGGTATTTCTAAAGTTTGCTCGCTACTCTTATCCATTTTTCCTTTAATTGATTGGAGTGCAACCAACTATCCTTAATCCGTAACCATCTAGCCCAACTATTTTTGGTGCTTCTGAATTGGTGAGCAAGTTTATATTTTTAATCCCAAGAGCAAGCAATATTTGTGCACCGATACCATATTTTCTCAATGTTTGACTCGAGGTACCTTCAATATCCAGTTTTGTAGTCATATCCCTAAGCAAAACCACTACTCCGCTTTTTTGTTTAGAGATTTTTTTCATGGCATCCTGAAGTTGATTTGTTTTTCCTGGGCTTAGTCCTAGCATATCACTGAGCGGATTTGCAGTATGCATCCTTACTAGTACGGGTTTGGTGCCGTCTATTTTACCCTTGGACAGAGTGATGTGTTCACCTCCATCAACTTCGTCACAAAAAACCCTGAGGAGCCATTCGCCTCCAAACTCGGAAGTCACTAACCTCTTTGCAGTTTCAACGATCAAGTTATCGTGCTTTCTACGATAAGAAATTAAATCAGAAATTGTACCAACCTTTAAATTATGTTTCCGAGCAAATTTAATTAGTTCAGGCAGTCTGGCCATTGTGCCATCATCATTCATTATCTCGCAAATTACCCCGGAGCCATTGAAGTTTGCGAGTCTTGCTATATCGACCGCGGCTTCAGTATGCCCTGCTCTGACTAGTACGCCACCGTTTCTCGCCCTTAATGGGAAAACATGACCAGGCGAAGTAATGTCTCCAGGTCCAGACTCTGGGCTTATTGCTACAGAAATAGTTTTTGCTCTATCATAGGCTGATATGCCTGTTGTAATGCCTTCTCTTGCTTCGATGGATACAGTAAAAGCCGTTTCGTGCCGAGAGGAGTTTGATGCCGCCATAAGAGGAAGCCCAAGTGCATCAAGACGTTCTGATGTCAGTGCAAGGCAAATAAGTCCTCTTCCATAAGTAGCCATAAAATTTATCGTTTCAGGAGTAACCTTTTCTGCTGGTATAATAAGATCTCCTTCATTTTCCCTATCTTGGTGGTCTACCAAGATGAACATCTTACCATTCTGAGCATCTTTAATGATTTCTTCCGTTGTGGCGATTCCGCCTTTAATAAGCTTATTTGTCATTATGTTATTGTATCTCTTTTAATCGTGCCACATATCGGGCTAGAGTATCTATTTCAAGATTAACAAAATCTCCAATCTTCACACTATTCCAAGTTGTCTGTCGTTTCGTGTGGGGAATGAGATTTATTTGAAAAATGCTACCTTCAACTTCGTTAACCGTCAAAGAAGTTCCATTCAAGGCTACAGAACCCTTCGTTGCGATAAACTGACTTAAATGGTTTGGTGCTTGCAGTTTTATTCTTGTGCTTTGCCCAATCTCAACAACATCTAGAATTTTGGCAACGCCATCTACGTGCCCAGTGACTATGTGCCCACCGAGTTCGTCACCAACTTTAAGTGAGCGCTCTAAATTAATTGACCTGCCCACGTGCCAGGTAGTTTTTCTTTTGCCAATACTTGTCCTAAGTTGTGTTTCTGAGGAGACTTCAACTGCATACCAAACGCTGTTAGTAATTATTCCTTTGTCGGTTACCGTTAGACAAATTCCGTCATGAGCGATTGATCCCCCAATTGTAATGGAAGAGAGCGAATAGTTGCAACTAATCTTGAGCCGCAAGTCCACATCTGTGTGTAGCTCTACGATACTTCCTATATCCGTTATTATACCTGTAAACATTTCTCTCAACTATTCCGATTCACAAATGATTTAACTCGATTACTTCAATTCCACAAGATTGATTATAGATTTAACCGTCCTCGCTGACTTATTTAATTGGCGAAGGTATCCAAACAGTCTCTATATCGTTTTCAAACTTGTTTACACAATCTAATTTAAAAGATGGTAATAAGTCTAAAGAACTAAATATTTTTGAAATCTCACCGAAAGAGGGTTTGCCGTTCGCACCAATAATAATACCAGCATTATAGAGAATTAATCTATCGACCAGATTTTCAACTAACAGGCTTGTAGCTAAAATCCCTCCTCCTTCAACTAAAACGGAATTGATTTCATACTGACCTAATTTTTTAAACAACTCTGACAAATTTAGCTTCTCGTCATTTACTCCGACCTCCAGAAACTGAGCATAGGAAGTCTTGAAAATCTTGGTTTCTCTTTTTACTTTTGTTTTTCCGATAACAAAAATTGGCAATGAATTGGTTTCACTCAAAAAAGTTTGCTTATGGTGCTGGTTTTTGAACTGTCTATCTAAAAAAATCTTTCGAGGGGGGCTAAATTTCTTCAAAGCAGTTTTAAGTTCCAAGCTTGGTTTGTCCTGCCTTAGAGTTGCTGTTCCGACTAAAACTGCATCGTTCTTTAATCTCAAAAGTTGTACTTGTGCCCGTGACCTCTCATTAGTTATCCATTTGCTTTGACCTACTTTTGTTGCTATTTTCCCATCCATACTTATTGCCAATTTCAACGTAATAAAGGGTCTGTTCCTTGTGATCCGTGAAATAAATCCTTCTATAAGTTTGGAGGCCTCTCTTTGTAACTTATCAATTAGAGTTACTTTTACGCCGCCTTCTCGTAATTTTTGAAAGCCCTGACCAGATACTCGTCGGTCAGGGTCCGTCAGAGGACTCACCACTCTAACAATTCCTGACTTTACAATCGTATCAGTACAGGGGGGTGTTTCCCCTTGATGGCAGCAAGGCTCCAGAGATACGTACATCGTGGCTCCTTGACAGTCGCTGCCGGCTTGTTGAATTGCTTGGGATTCAGCGTGAGGTCTCCCCCCACGCGCAGTCACACCTCTCCCAACTATTCTGTTATTTTTTACCAAAATGCAGCCAACTGATGGGTTTGGTCCTGTTTGGCCTACTCCGCGTTGGGCATGCCGAATGGCGAGCAAAGAAAATTTGGTGTCTAAGTCAGAGATTATGGCCAACTAAATATCGTCCCTCGAAGGAATATGCGATCTCAATTCACTGACGAACTCTTCAAAATCATTAGCAGCTTGGAAATTCTTGTAGACACTGGCAAATCTTACGTAAGCAACAGTATCAACTCTTGCTAGCGTTTCCATAACGATCTTTCCAATACTTTCAGACTGCACGTCCACATCTCCAACGCTTTCCAAGCGACGAACAATTCCTGTCATTATTTGATCTAATCTCTCAGGTTCAACTGGTCGCTTTTGTATCGCAACCCTTAAGGAGCGCTCCAATTTATCCCGGTCAAATTCTTCTCGCCGTCCATTTTTTTTTACAACAAAGAGATCTCTAAGTTGTACCCTCTCATATGTTGTAAAGCGACCAGCGCAACCTGGGCATGCTCGCCTTCTTCGAATGGATACGTGGTCATCGGCAGGCCTGCTATCCTTGACTTGAGTATCTGTATTTCCGCAAAACGGGCAACGCATATTTGACCCTTGTACAATTCACTACGGTGGGACCATACACAACATTTTGGGCAAGTTCCAGCTATTTATACTGTCTAAACTATGAAAATATCACTGATCAAGAAATGATCTAAGCTTTCTACTTCGGCTGGGGTGTTTTAATTTTCTCAAAGCTTTCGCCTCTATCTGTCGAATACGCTCTCTGGTTACTGAGAATTGCTGGCCTACCTCCTCTAACGTGTGGTCGGAGTTTACGCCGATGCCGAAGCGCATTCTTAAAACTCTTTCTTCACGAGGTGTGAGACTTGCTAGAACCCTGGTAGTTGTTTCTTTCAGGTTACCTTGAATAGCATTGTCTAGAGGTAAAATGGCGTTCTTATCTTCTATGAAATCTCCTAATTGGCTGTCTTCTTCATCCCCTATCGGAGTTTCTAGGCTGATAGGCTCTTTCGCTATCTTCATTACTTTTCTAACTTTATCAAGGGGCATTTGCAATTTTGTTGCTAACTCTTCTGGGGTTGGTTCACGCCCTATCTCATGAAGCATTTGTCTACCAGTTCTGACCAATTTATTGATGGTTTCGATCATATGGACCGGTATCCTGATTGTTCGAGCTTGGTCCGCAATTGAGCGGGTTATGGCTTGCCGAATCCACCAAGTAGCATAAGTAGAAAATTTGTAACCTCTGCGATATTCAAATTTGTCAACTGCTTTCATTAAGCCAATATTGCCTTCTTGGATCAAATCTAGAAACTGCAAACCTCTATTGGTATATTTCTTTGCGATTGAAATGACTAATCGTAGATTAGCTTCCACCATTTCCTTTTTCGCTGCCCTAGCCTCTTTTTCTCCTTTTTGTACTTGCTGGACGATCCGTCTGAATTCAGATATGTCGACGCCAATGTATTGTCCAATTTCAACCATTTCGTTTCGCAACTCCAACACCTGCTTGTCATATTTTTGCGCGAGATTGTCCCAACCTCTCGTCTTCTTATACTTTATCCGTTCAAACCATTCTGGATCTAACTCGGAGCCTTTATAATCATTAATAAATTCTCGCCTGTTTATCCTTGACTGGTCGGCTAATCTTACCATGCTGCTGTCAATACCCATAATTTTTCTATTTAAGCCATAAAGCTGATCAATTAGCGCTTCTGTACGATTGTTATGCAAGTGCAGTGAATTCACGAGAAGTACAAGCTGGGATCTGAGACGCTGGTATTCAACTTCTTGGCTTGATGAAAATGCTTTTTTTGATGATGTTGCTGCTTTCATTCTGTTATTTTGCATTGTTTCTAGTCGCTTATAGCATCGAGCGATCTGATCTAAAGTGCCTAGTACTCGAGGTTTCAGTTCATTTTCCATCGCTGCAAGCGAAACATTCACTTGATCTTCCTCCTCCTCCTCTTCATCTTCGTCTATACGGTCATAATCATTATCAATCGTCTTATCCATGTCGGCAGCATCAGTTGACTGATTTGTTGCTAAACCTTTACCTGTCACATTACTGACCCTAGTGGCGTCAATTTCAGAAAGTGGGGACTCAATAGGAGGGGCATCGCCTTCGGTGATCTCGCCAAAAGTTGCTTCGAGGTCAATAACGTCTCTGAGCATTATCTCTTCGTCTAGCAATTCGTTCCTCCAAATTGTTATAGCTTGGAAAGTTAGTGGACTTTCGCAAAGCCCAGAAATCATCGTGTTTCTGCCAGCTTCGATTCGTTTTGCAATAGCTATTTCACCTTCGCGGGATAATAATTCAACTGATCCCATTTCTCTTAGGTACATTCGTACGGGATCATCCGTACGATCAAGGTTTTCGGAGCCACTTTGCGCGGCTACTAGCTCCCTAGAACTACTGCTCTCGTCGTCGGCGCTCTCAACCTCTGAATCATCGTCATCGGTACTTTCTTCGTTTTCTATAACATTAATTCCCATTTCTGATAGCATCGCCATCACATCCTCAATTTGCTCTGAGGAGACCTGATCTGGAGGCATAAAATTGTTCAGCTCGTCATAAGTTATGTAGCCTCTTGCTTTTGCCTGAGAGATCATTTTTTTTACTGATGACTGGCTCATATCTAATAATGAGCTTTGGGACTCTTGGTCCTCCGGTTTTTTCTTGTCGGGTTTTGATGATGCCATAATTTCTTTCCGCTTAACCTGTTAAACAGATAACGAATCGCTCAAAGAGACTGCGAATCACTATGTGTTGAGCCACACAATCGCCTGCGAATCAAGAAATCGCAAGCATGGAATCATTTTTTCTTTATCCAGATTTCGTCTTCTATCATTGAATTGATAACTTTGATACTTTCTTTGTCGTCGTCCTCACTTCCAACCTGAAAATATGTTTTCTTGCTAGAACTGGTAAATCGACTTCGGAGTTTTTGGATTCTTGAACTTAAATCGCCTGCTTCTGATTTAAGAATTTCGGACTCTAAGACTCGAAGTTCTCGATTAAATCCAATCAAGGTCTCATGAGATAAAATCGTTTCTTGGAGAATTCGCTTGGCTCTTGCAATGCTTGCAGTTCTGTTTAGGTCAGGGTGAATATCAAGATGAGGTATTTTCCCTAGTAGAAGTCTCACATCCATTTTCAGCCGTTCATTCAATTTTTCTACTAATGTCTCGAAATTTTCATCGGTTGAGGTGAGCTCAGCCAACATAGCATCTCTAATGGCAGCTAGATCGTTAAAAACAAATTCTATTCTTGAAAGTTCGTATTCAAACTCGATGGCTAAATTAGGGTGGTTTAAAGCACACATCAGAATAGCTCCCTCTTTTTGCCTTACTTCAAGGTGCAGTTCTCCGGAACTTTTCCCTAAAACAGAGTTTTTAGTTTCTTGAAGGGGGTGAACTGCTTGATCTGCGTATTCTGAACTCAAACTTCGGGAAAAAAACTTTCTTCCACTCAACTTTTTAGCTTTTTCCACCGAAAAAAAACTCTTCTGTAATTCCGCTAGGCGCGACAAAAAATAACTTCGTAGATGCGCATTCTTAATTAATCTGATTTCGTCCCTCATGGAAGCATCGAGAGCTGCTTTTCTCTCGGGGCTATCAAAGATACGATTCTCTGTTTTAAGATTCCAAAGGACATCTATTAATGGATAGGCATTTTCTATTAGAGCCTCGAGTAAAGTAAAATTCTTAGATTTTATCAAGTCGTCAGGGTCTTGACCCGCGGGCAGAACTGCGAATCGCAGACTTTTTTCTGGCTCTAGGTGTCTCAAAGCCAAGCCTATTAATTTTTTTGTGGCGTTTTTTCCTGCTGTGTCTCCGTCTAAAGCGATCACTGGCTCAGTACTCGCGTTCCAAAGCATAAATAGTTGCTCGGCGGTTATTGCAGTCCCTAAGGGCGCAACAGCTCTTTGGTATCCCGCCTGCCATAAAGCTATGACATCTATATATCCTTCAACCACGATTAGCGGACTTTCGGATGATGAATATGACTTGGCATTAAAATAATTATAAAGCACTTTCCCTTTCGAAAACAGGGATGTCTCTGGTGAATTTAGATATTTTGCATTCGCTTTTGGATTCATAGACCTTCCTCCAAAAGCAATCGTTCGACCGCGACTGTCGTGAATGGGGAAAACAATTCTGTTTCTAAATCGATCGAACGGCTCTCCAGTACTATCTGAGGTGCTGCAAAGACCCGCGACGACTAATTGATCCAAAGTTATACCTTTGGTCGTCATAAAGTTAGTCAACGAATTTTTGGTGCTTAAAGCATATCCTATCTCAAATTTAGCTATCGCTTTCTCGCTTATCCCTCTGTTTTGTAAATAGGTCTTAGCTGCTATTGCTTCGGGCTTTTGCAAGTTCGATCTATAAAATTTGGATGCTAATTTGATGACCTGCAAAGATGTTTCCATACTTTTTTCTCTTTTTCTTACATCTTCGGTTTGAGCTGGAATGGGAACCCCCAGCTTTTGAGCTATAACATGTACTGCCTCAGAGAATGACAAATTTTCAAAGTCTCGTAAAAACGTGAAACAATCTCCTTTTGCTTGACAACCGAAGCAATAATAAAAGCCTTTATTTGCATCAACATGAAATGATGCTGTTTTCTCCTCATGAAAAGGGCACGGAGCCCAAAAGTCACCCTTATGAGCTTGGGTTTTTGTTGAGTCCCACGCCACTCGAGAACCAATTATATCTGCCAATGAAATGTCGCTTCGTAAGCTGTCTATGAAGCTTTTGGAGAAAGTCATTCGTCACTCATCTTTTTTCGATCCAATGATCTATCATCTGATTCCTGATTTACAAGGTCTGACATTAATCTATCGCCAAATATTTTTCCAGTTTCGCTGGAAATAATTCTGATTATTCTTACCTCGTTTTGTTTTTCAATAAATATCAGCGTATGTTTGGGTAAATAAGTTATAGCAAGAAGCTTCTCGTTTTTCCAAATTGGGATGTTTTCAGGTAAATCAAGCTTCTCTGTTTTTTTGAAATAGGCGTTTATCTCTAATGCGAGTACGGCTATAATTGTGACGAAGCCAGCGGTCATTATAGCCATCATCACCAAGGTGGCCAGTTTTAGTGTTTTAAGGCTTCGTGTTTCGTCAGGCGAATTGATAATTTTCTTGTTTTTGGTTGATTTCATGAAGGCATCTCTAAATAAAGTGGTTAAAATAGTTCTCGAGGTGAGTAAACCTGAGAGAATAGATAAAACGCTAGTACGAATGATTCCACAAGAAATTGGTTTGTCGAGATCGCAAATTAAATCACTCATGGCTTCGGGCAGGGTCTCAGATGAGTCAAAAAATCTCCTTACTGACCCGTCGCAAAAATCGCTTAATGGTCAGGAAGTAACCGTAGAAATCCCTGCTCTGAAATTGTCCAGCGTTCAGGCAGAAAATATCGAGTTAGACATTCGGTATGAAGATAGTGATCTTCTGGTAGTAAACAAACTGGCAGGCATGGTAGTTCATCCTGCTCCCGGTAATGAGTCTGGCACTTTAGTAAACGCTTTATTGTACCATTGCAAAGATTCATTGTCAGGTATCGGTGGTATAATGCGACCTGGTATTGTTCATCGAATTGACAAAGATACATCTGGCCTGATTGTTGTCGCAAAAACGGATAAGGTTCATGCAGGATTAGCCAAACAATTTTATAATCACACGATTGACCGTCGTTACATTGCTTTGGTTCATGGCAACCCTTGGAAATCAAGAAAGATTTTATGCAATAAGATAGATGGGGTTATCATAAAGGATGACAATAAAATTAAGGTAAGTCGTAGGATAGCGCGACACAGTATTGATAGAAAAAAAATGGCTGCATATCCGGATAAAGGGCGTACAGCCGTGACAAATCTACTTCTTAAAAAGTCGTATGGGTTTGAATCTTGTTCAACTATTTCAGTTTTGGAATGCCGCCTGGAAACAGGTAGAACACATCAGATAAGAGTGCATCTCGATTATTTAGGGAATAATATCATTGGCGACAAAGTTTATGGTCTTAAGAAGAAAACTAAATTTGCAACGTCACAAAAATTTGGACCCCTTTTGAACAGGTTTCCGAGACAGGCGTTGCATGCTAAAACCTTGAGCTTTACACATCCTAGATCAGGAGAAAGAATTTCGTTAGAAGCCGATGTACCTAAAGATATTAAAGAGCTGCTATCTCAGCTCGATGAGATGGAACAAAGTAAGGTAAGATAATGGAAGATCTACGGTAGCTGTTTTTTTTATTTGGAAAAAGTTAATATCTAGGTGTTGAAGAACAGAGAAAACTGACTATATAAGTACTAGAATTATTTTTAGTTTCTCTGGAGTATTATATGGCACATGCAACTCTTCCAGTACTTTCGGCCGAGAGTGGACTGAGCAGGTACTTGCAGGATATTAGAAAGTTTCCGATGTTGGAGCCAGAGGAAGAGTATATGCTGGCAAAGTCGTGGGCTGAACATGGGGATCGCAGGTCCGCACACAAGCTAGTTACCTCACATCTTCGTTTAGCGGCAAAAATAGCTTTAGGGTATAGAGGGTATGGACTACCGACAAATGAAGTTATTTCGGAAGCGAATATTGGATTAATGCAAGCCGTCAAGAGATTCGAGCCCGAAAAAGGTTTTCGGCTTGCAACTTATGCAATGTGGTGGATAAGGGCTAGCATTCAAGAGTACATCTTGAGAAGTTGGAGTTTAGTAAAAATGGGCACTACTAGCGCTCAAAAAAAGCTTTTTTTTAATTTGAGAAAAGCAAAGGGTCGAATAGGAGCTCTGGAAGACGGTGATTTAAGACCAGAAAATGTAGAAAAAATAGCTAAAGATCTTAAAGTTAGTGAGGAAGAAGTAGTATCTATGAATAGGCGGATGTCAGGTGGAGATTCTTCCCTTAACGCGAAAGTGGGTTCTGACTCTGATACGGACATGGAGTGGCAGGATTGGCTGGAAGATGAGGAAGCGGATCATGCGGGGCAGTTTGAAAATCGGCAAGAGCTTGATTTACGAAAGGGGCTATTATTTGAAGCGATGTCAGATCTGAATGAAAGGGAGAAGGATATTATCTCCCGAAGGCAACTTAGTGACGAGCCTAATACGTTAGAAGAATTGAGCAAAGAGTATGGCGTCAGCAGAGAAAGAATAAGGCAGATAGAGGTAAAAGCTTTTGAAAAACTTCAAAAGAAGATTAAAGATTTGTCGCACAATAAGTTAATTTCGGCGGTTAGCTAAGGGAAGTCAGAGCAATGTGGTTTAAAGTTGGCTTTCTTACGAAGTAAAAGCTAGCATTTAAGAGATGAGACGGTACAATTCTCCTTTACTTCATCCATTGTTTATATAGGTTTATATAGCAGTTACTCCAAAGCCTCCAATTTATCTATGAGAGTACTTATTACGTCTAGCCCTCCTGACCAGAAGGATGGATCAGAAGCATCCAGTCCGAACGGTTTTAGAAGCTCGCTGTGGTGTTTTGACCCCCCAGAAGACAGCATGGCCAAATATTTTTCTTCGAAACCTGGTAGTTTTGCTTCAAATCTAGAATACAAGGCGTTTACTAAACCATCGCCGAATGCATAAGCATACACATAAAAAGGAGAATGAATGAAGTGTGGCACATAAGACCAAAATGTTTCGTAACCTTCGAAAAAACTAAAACAATCTCCTAAGCTCTCATGGCTGACCGATAACCAGATGTTGTTTATTTCGTCTGGTGTAAGTTCACCCTTATCTCGTGCTTTATGTAGACGACATTCAAAGTCATAAAAGGAAATCTGTCTAATCACTGTATTAATCATATCCTCAACTTTGCTGGCTAGAAGGTGTTTGCGTGCTTTTTTTCCTTTGCACTTTGACAAAAGCTTGTTGAATGTTAGCATCTCCCCAAACACGGATGCTGTTTCTGCGAGTGTCAAGGGTGTGCTTGACAATATTTCACCCTGTTCTGCCGCGAGACACTGATGTATCCCATGACCTAATTCGTGAGCTAGAGTCATAACGTCTCGGGGCTTTCCTAGGTAATTTAGCAATATGTATGGATGCAAGCTGGTTACGGTTGGATGCGCAAATGCTCCTGGTGTTTTCCCTTTTGTTACTTTGGCATCGATCCAACCCTTTTCAAAAAAGGGCTCCGCAATACGCGCCATTTGAGGATGAAAGTCTGAGTAGGCCTCTAAAACAAGATGCTTCGCCTCATCCCAATAGAACAATTTGGTCGAAGCTCTTGGTAACGGCGCATTCCTATCCCATACCTCTAACTTCTTTAGTCCCATCCACTTGGCTTTAAGTTTGTAGTATCTATGCGCAGTTCTGGGATAGGCATCCACTACGGCATTTCGTAACGCCTCAACCACTTCTGGTTCAACGTCATTTGCTAAATGTCGAGGAAATTGGGCATTAGGAAATTTCCGCCATTTATCTTCAATCGATTTTTCCTTTATTATGGTGTTAGTGATACGAGAAAATAGGTTAATATTTGAACCAAGCTTGGTTGCTAATGCAATCGCCGCTTTTTTTCTCGTAAGTCTTCTGGGATCAGAGATTAAGTTAAGAGTTTCCTCCAAAGTTAGTATTTTCTTATCGATCTCAAATGTTAAGCTGGCCATTGTTTCGTCGAAGAGTTTGTTCCAGGATGATGCTCCAACCACGGACTGATCGTTAAGAAAGTTCTCTAATTCGTCGCTTAATTGAAATGGCTTCATTGCGCGCATTCGTCGAAACGCTGGTTCGTATCGGGCCAATTGAGAACTCTCTTGCATAAGGTTTTTTAAAATCTTCTCGTCAATATTGTTGAACTCTAGAGAGAAAAAAACCAAATCTGAATTAATTTCGGTAAGCTTCTCTTGTATTTCGGAGAGAAACTGACCTCTCGTAACATCTGTGGTATTTTTGTAAAACCTTAAAGCCGCATATGAAATTAACCTCCCGCTCATTTGAGTTATTTTTTCATACATTTTAACGCAGTCGAGCATTTTCCGGCTGCTTAGGCTTGATAACTTGTTCTTATATTTTTGCGAAAAAGATTTTGTGAGATTTCGTAATTTTGTAATATCATTTTTCAGCTGTAATGATTGAGGGTCGGAGTATAAATCTGATAGGTCCCATTCTGGAAGATTATCTTCTCTGTAGTTTGAAGCTGATCTACCGTTCTTATATGGGGCAAACCCCCTTTTGTTACTATTGCTGTCTCGATCCATGTTATTTTATCTCCTAAAAAGTATAATCTCTACTCCCATTACGGAGTATCCGCTAAATTTTGGTTGCTGGCTTTTATCTTTTCCCAAGCCAGATTTATTATTGCTGTTCTTGAGTTTGCTAAATTAATTGCTTCACGTGGAAGCCCACGAGCAAAAATTTGGTCTGGATGGTTTTCTTGAATTAGTTTTCGCCATTTCTTTTTTATGTCTTTTAGATCACTTTCGGGGCTTACCCCCAGAATGTGATAAGGGTCATTTTCGTGGTCTTGAGTGTAGCGAGCCTTGAGGTTTTTTAATGCTTGGGTTCTTACTCCAAATATACTCCCCACCGTATTTATAAAACGTTCTTCTGCAGGATGAAAATTCCCATCCGCGATTGCAATGTAGAAGAGACCTTCAATTATATCCTCCAAAAGCCATCTCTTTTGATGAAGCATTTTTTTGATCCGTCGAGCGTAATATTCAAATCCCGCAGAATCTTTTTGGGCTAAATTGAAAACATATTTGGCATTTTTCTCCTCCTTTTTCGGTACATGGAAAATTTCTTTAAAAGCGGTAATTTCGTTGTGAGTTACAGAGCCATCTGCTTTCGCCATTTTTGCAGCTAGTGAAATGATAGCTATTGTAAAACCAATGGTTTTTTCAGGTGGAGTCCTTAATTGTGCAAATATATTTGATAATGAGTCGCCTTTGACTAGCTGTGATAGTAGTGAAGAGATTTTGGACCAGATAGACATCTATTAGTAATTGATACTTCGCTTGAGGATTGTAATAATATGTTCGCGGTTATGTTTTTCACGATTTTAGGTCATTCAACTGATGTTGTGAATTTTTTTTTAGAATTTTTATATATGTTCTGAGTTTGTTTTACAGTTATGAATTTATAATTGTGAAGAATTTTTAATATATGTTTTGAGGCTTAATCTTAATTTCAGGAGGAATCCTGTTACTAAATCCAGTTGTTTCAAGAATCCATTTTGCAGGTGGGTCAGTTCGAGAATAAGATCTAAAAAAAAGCCACCTTTGTTTCAATTCTACATTGAGATTTTTTTTTGACTCGTACCAAGACGGTAAAGCCAAAGCAAGCCAACGACTTTCAACACCGTTTGTTCCCCCATCTTTTGGTGTTAAAATCAGGACAATCCCTGATTTGCTCTGGATTGATGCCATGCCTTTTTTTAGAGCAATTCTAAATCTATGCATTGTTATTTGATTTGGTATTTCTGGTAAATCTACTATTGTGACTGATGCGACGCCACTTCGTAAAACTTCTTCGGTGCAGTATAACAATTCGGTTTTATTTCTAACATTGATTAAAAGGAGGCGCTCTGGTGAGAACCAGTTAGATATTCCGTCTATGTTTAAAGTTGTGATTTCCCAACTTGGCCGAATCCAGATTATTTGTCCTTTTGTGGTTGCAGCAATCATTATTGCGATTCGTATTTTCGCAGGTCCACAGCATTCGTGTATTTTTCCAGCTTTTATTCCAAGCTTTGAAGTAAATTCAATTGATCTTTGTGAGTCGTTGCTCTGAGTAAACATCCTAAAACAGTGGGCTCTTTTTTCAATGAAGTCAAGCGATGTTCTCTTTATGTTCTTTTCTTGTTTTTGCAAATGCGCAAGCATGCTTCAATATAAATAGGTGCACACGGTTTCTATTGACTAAATGTAAATTCAGCACCTGCTCTAATCAGAAAATGTTTTGAGATAGCCAATTAAATTCGCACGGTCAGTCCTATTGGCTAGGCCTGAGTAATTCATTTTTGTCCCCGGTGCATAGGCGGATGGTTTTAAAATGAACTTATTAAGCTCTTCCTCATTCCAGACTTTTCCCATCTCACTTAGGACCGCCGAATAATTATAGTCCTGCACTGCTCCCTGAGCTCGTCCAACTACTCCGTAAAGATATGGTCCTGTCCCATTTGCACCCTTCTCAAGTTTGTGACACGCCTTGCACTTACTGTACACCTTTTTACCTTTTCCAATATCAGCGGCATTTACCAGTTCCATAAAAGGAATTTCGTCTTTGACTACGGCAGCTTCTATTTCCTCTGTCTCTATTTCGAGAATATATGCTGCTTGCATTTTTTTATGGGAACTATGATATATGAGCTCAGAGCTCCATTGGATTAGGAGTAGCAAAAGTAGAGCTCCACAAAAACCACCCATTATTTTAGTTAACTCAAAAGTATTCATCTCTCATGTATCCTCAATTATGCAACGTCAAAAAAAAATGTTGACGAAATCGTTTTAACTACTTCCCATAGCATTTATCAAGCTATAAAAAGTGCGACATTAAGCACAAGGTGAAATTTTAAATGAAAAACATTATATCTTTCCAAGGAGAGTTGGGTTCTTACTCGCATCAAGCTTGTTCGGAAATATTTCCGCAATATGAAGTCAAACCCTGCTCTACCTTTGAAATGGCTATTGATTCTGTGACACATAAAAGTGCAGAATTAGCGATGTTGCCAGTGGAAAACTCTACATATGGCCGAGTTGCTGATATACATTCGCTATTGCCAGGATCAGGATTAAACATCGTTAAGGAACATTTTCTGAGAGTCCGTATAAATTTACTCGGAGTACACGGAAGTAAATTAGAGGATATAAAAAAAGCGGTTAGTCATACAGTACTGCTCGGGCAGTGTCAGGGTTTTTTAAATAAAAATGGTATACGAAGTGTCGCAGGTCCAGACACGGCGGGCTCAGCTAAAACTGTCTCTGAGTTAAATGACTTTACTACCGCAGCATTAGCGTCGAGCTTGGCTGCAGAAATTTACGGTTTAAAAACCATTGCCGAAGATATTGAAGACATGACGAATAATACAACTAGATTTTTGATAATGTCCCGAGAAAAGCACTTAGGATCCACAAGTTTTGACAAAAGCAAATCTATGACAACCCTTGTTTTTCAAGTTAGAAATATTCCAGCAGCTTTGTATAAGGCACTGGGAGGATTTGCAACAAATGGTATAAATATGTTAAAGCTGGAAAGCTACATGATAGGCGGATCTTTCACTGCGACACAATTCTACTTGGATATAGAAGGCCATCCGGAAACCGATTCTGTTTCAAGAGCGATTGATGAATTAAGTTACTTCACTTCGCAGTACAATATTCTTGGAGTCTACGAAAAGCACCCTTTCAGATCGGATGAGAATTCGAAATTTAACAATTAGATCTTATCGGCGATCCAGGCATCCAATAGAAACCGCGCAATAGACCCTTCTCTCGCAGGGCGCCAGTCTCTTGGATTCTTAATCGCTTGCTCAACTTCTTTTTTAGTAAACCACCTTGCGTCTTCAAGTTCTTCTGTATCAATGTTCAGTCTATCTGTTTTTGCTGAAGCGCTGCATCCAATCATTAATGAGGCAGGAAATGGCCATGGCTGGCTAGTAATATATTTCACGTTTGTAATTTCTACGCCAGTTTCTTCAAACGTTTCCCTCACTGCGGCTGTTTCTATCGACTCTCCAGGTTCCATAAAGCCAGCCAAACATGAAAACATTCCCTCAGGCCAGATATGTGACCTTCCAAGCAAGGTTTTATCTCCTTTTTCTATCAGCATAATCACGACGGGATCAACTCTTGGAAAATGTTTTCCGTTGCAAACGGGACAATGCTTTTCCCAGCCTGCGGTTGCTCGTCGAGTACGAGATCCACATTTAGAACAAAAAATCGACGACTCTAACCATTCGTAAAGTCCCTTTGCGGTAGCAACAAGCTCTGCATCACTTTCAGAAATAACACTCAAGAAGCTCCTGATTTCACAGAACTTCCATGAGTCTGGCAGTAGTGGATGATGATTTCTTGACTCATCAATGAAACTATTTTCTATTCTTTCATCCGATTCGAGACCAGTCCATTTCGAGATATCACAGAAGAAAATGGGGCGGCCTGACAAATAACCAAGAAAGTTTTTTTCTGACTTATGTCGTGTGATTAACTCGCGGAGGCGGGGATCATTGGCACTCATCAACTTCACTCGTGGAATTGGGTTTTTAATATTGAAAAGTATCTGCCCATTCCAGATCAAAATGTAATGCGTTGCTTTATGCTTTGACAAGCGCTCTATTTCCGCGGCTTGGAAGCGCATTTTTGTTGATCTGTTGAGAAATGATGATGCGAAGATGGGTTTAGATTCTGTGTCAAATGTCATTTTCAGTGTTCATTTAATTATTGAAATTATTATTATAATAAATTATCCTTATTGGCGAGAGGTTGGTGCGGGCGAACGCCTCGCCAACCCGGTCAGGTCCGGAAGGAAGCAGCCGTAACGAGCCCCGTTCGGGTCGTTTGCCAGCCTCTCGCGCGACCTCTAATCTGAAAAAATAGCTGGTGAGTCTGGTCCTAAACGAGGAATAAGCGTTGTTTATCTTTTAAGCAAGAAAGATATGTTCGATGAGTGATGAAAATAAAAAAATTAAGAAAGAGTACCAGGTACTTGCAAGAAGGTATCGTCCCACTACATTTTCGGATTTGATTGGTCAAGAAGTAATGGTTAAGATTTTAACGAATGCTTTTAATGCTGGTAGAATAGCGCATTCTTTTATGCTTAGTGGAGTCAGGGGTATAGGCAAGACAACGACGGCCAGAATTATTGCGAAAGGATTGAATTGTATCGGCCCTGACGGCACTGGAAAAGTGACTATAACCCCTTGCAACTGCTGTCAAAGCTGTGTCTCGATTTCCGAAGGTCGTAATGTCGATGTGCTTGAAGTTGATGCCGCTAGCAGAACAGGTGTAGCAGATATTAGGGAGATTACAGATAGCATTTATTACCGTGCAGCTTCCGCTAGATTTAAAGTTTACATAATTGACGAAATTCACATGCTCTCAAATTCCGCCTTTAACGCACTGCTAAAAACATTGGAGGAACCCCCGTCGCACGCAAAATTCATTTTCGCCACTACGGAGGTTCATAAGGTTCCAGCGACTGTTCTCTCACGGTGTCAAAAATTTGATTTGCGAAGAATTGAACCTAACGAGATGATCAAATTCTTGAAGAGCGTGTCGAAGATGGAGAAGAAGAAAATTGATGATGATTGTCTTGGTCAAATAGCTAAAGTATCTGAGGGCTCCATGCGAGACGCTCTTTCAATTTTGGAAAAGATTTTCGCCGACACCGATGGTGAAATAACTTTAAAAAATATAAGAGAGGTTCTTGGCTTATCGGATCGGACAAGAATTTTTGAGCTGTTTAATTCTATAATCCATGGAGATATATCGAAAACGTTGAAGCAGTTTGATGACCTGTACGTTGATGGTGCCGATCCAGAAACTTTAATTAAAGACTTAGCAGAAATTACTCATTGGGTCACAGTGTTAAAAGTTTCCCCAGAACTGGCCGATGACTTGACTGTTTCACCTGAGGAACGAAAAATAGGGCTGACATTTTCGCAATCATTATCGTTAGCAGCATTAACAAAGTTGTGGCAGCTTTGGTTAAAAATTCAAGATGAGCTAAAAATTACACATGATACCAAAATGTGTGTAGAAATGGGACTGATTAGGGTGGTATATGCTTCGAATTTACCCACTCCAGATGATCTAATAAAAACTATTTCGAGATTAAATCTGGGTGAGAGTATTCCAACGAATGAACTTCAAAAAGAAAAAAAAGATCAAGAGCAAAAATCTTATAGACAAGACAAAAATATTCTTCTGACGAGACCTTCCACCGATGTCTTCGAAGGGGATTTTCGTGAAGATAAAAAAAAGGAATTTTCAAATTCTGATTTTTCAGAATTTGAAAATGTGGTAGAAGCAATTAGGTCGTCTAGAGAGATAGAGCTTCTGATAGAAGTCGAGGAGAACTTGAAATTGGTAAATTATAGGCCTGGAAGAATAGAATTTGAGCCGACCGAAAATGCCTCTAATGATCTTGCTTCTCGGCTGAACTCTTTCCTGAACTCTTTCACTGGAAAAAGATGGTTGGTTTCGGTTTCTAAAGGAGGAGGCAAGGACACTATCAGCGAGAGGGACCAAAAAAAGAGACGCAAACAAGAAAAAAAATCAATGGAGAATCCCATAGTTTCTAAAATCTTTGAATTGTTTCCAGGGTCCCAGATCGTGACCTCTAGTGATGAGCATGTGTTACTTGATAACCATGATGAAGACAATGATAATAATTTTGCAGAAAATAATCTGCGACTAGCTGCGAAGGAGTAGAATATGTTTAAAGGATTAGGACAGATTGGCGATATGGCTAAAATAATGAAACAAGCTCAAGAGATGCAGTCAAAAATGACTGACATGCAAAGTAAGTTAGAGAATATTGAAGTTCTTGGAGAGTCTGGTGCTGGTCTGGTAAAAGTGAAATGCTCCGCAAAAGGAAAAGTCACATCGCTCGAGATTGATAAGACGATTCTACAACCCAGTGAAAAAGAAGTTATAGAAGACCTTATAGTGGCAGCAGTTGCAGACGCGCAACAAAAAGCAGCATTAAAAGAAAAACAGGAAATGGAGTCGATGGGGGCAAGTTTAGGCTTGCCAGAGGGTATGAAGTTACCGTTTTAAACCTTTGAATTGGAAAAGAGTATGTTAGATAAGACGAGCGGATCAAAACCGGGCGACGAGATTGAAAGACTAATATCGCTTATGTCAAGATTGCCCGGCCTAGGAAAGCGTTCTGCCCGGAGAGCTGTACTTCATCTGGTCAATAAGAGAGAGTCGTTAATGCGACCTATCAGTGAGGCAGTGAGCGATGTGTACGACAAGGTACAAAAATGTGTGGAGTGCGGTAATATTTCCACAGCGGCGCGTTGTGGCATTTGTACGGATGAAAGCAGGGAGCTCAATAAGTTATGTGTTGTGGCGGATGTTACAGACCTTTGGGCGATGGAAAGGTCACATACTTTTTTAGGAAGATTCCATGTTCTCGGAGGCCTTCTTTCCGCCTTAGACGGCATAGACCCTAATACTTTAGGAATACCAAAACTAGTTGAAAGAGTTCGCTCGCAACCAATTACGGAGGTGATTTTGGCACTCAGCGCTACGGTAAACGGCCAGACAACTGCGCACTATATTGCTGATCAACTAACCAATGATTCGAAGGTGCTGATTACCTCCCTAGCCCACGGCGTGCCAGTTGGGGGGGAATTAGATTACCTAGATGAAGGCACTCTCGATATCGCATTTAAATCGAGGCATGAGCTTTAAAAAGATTTTAAAACAACGTAATAGAGCGGATTGAGTGTCAGAAGCCCTAGTTTGTAGGTATGTAATAAACGCATGGTAGGTATGATAAAAATAGGCTATCTAAAAAGCAAAAAATAGTGTTCCTTACGCGCTCCATGATCGTTTCCTGAAGCGGTCTAGAAAGAAAGAGTGAAAGGATAGCCGTAATGTTTAAGTACGTGAGTACAGCCGCTGTGACGAGCGACCAAGGAGCACGGGCTCAGAGATTGTTTGCCGCTGTAGTGCTTGCAGCTTTGGACGACGCGATCTCCGATGATAAGAAATATGGAAACGGTGGGGAGCAGATAAAGAGATGGGCCCAGTCGCGGGACGGCAGAGAAGTGCTGATGTGTGCGGGAATAAATCCAAGCGAAAGAACCGTCAAGGGAATGGTGGATTTTGTTAATAGAGGCATCAGAACATCTGTGGCGCTGTCTAGAGAAGAGAGTGAAAGACAGGCTGCCGCTTAATTTTATAGAAGACACTTTTCTTAACAATAAAAATTTTACTTGTTAGCATTCTGATATTTGTCGTAATCTAGACGTGAGATGTGCTGGTAGCTCCTGTGTAGATTGCTTTAGAGGCCTCAAGGTTAATGACAAAAGAGAGCTTGTATAAAAATCCTGCGAATTACGAAAATTTGAACCCGGTATCTTTCTTAAATAGATCGGCTCAAATATATCCGGACGCCTTGTCAGTGGTTTATGACGAAAAGGTATTTCGGTGGGGTGAAACTTTGGCTCGCTGCCAAAAGCTCGCAAGGGCTTTATCTAATATTGGGTTGCTTGAAGGTGATGTAGTTGGTTATATGGCCGTCAACACACCTGAGCTTTACGAGGGGCATTTCGGTGTTCCAATGGCCGGCATGGTTCTTAATGCATTAAATTATCGGCTAGACGCAAAAACTTTAGCTTTTATAATTGACCACGCAAAAATTAAACTTATCGTCGTCGATAGGGAGTTCTCGTCTATAATTGTGAAAGCAATTTCACTATCAAAAACATCTCCAATAATAATAGATATTAATGATCCAAATGCTGAAGAGGGCAATTTAATCGGTGTAATGGACTACGAGCAATTTCTAGAAACAGGTGCAAAGGGAGATTTAGTTTTTAAACTAAATGACGAGTGGGATACAATTTCGATAAACTACACATCTGGTACCACGGGTAATCCGAAAGGTGTCGCGTACCATTACCGTGGTGCCTATTTAAACGCTTTGGGCAACGCTTTAGAGTGGAACATGTCTATGCATCCAATTTATTTGTGGACCCTTCCAATGTTTCATTGTAACGGATGGTGCTTCCCATGGACTATCGCGGCGCGAGCAGGCATAAATGTTTGCATCAGAAAGGTGTCTGCTGAAAATATTTATAATGCATTACATAAACATCGTGTCGGTTACCTTTGCGGGGCACCGATCGTCTTAAATATGATGGTTAATGCAAAAGAAGAGGAAAAGAAACGATTTGAACAAGAATGCAAGGTGATGACCGCCGCCGCACCTCCTCCAGCAAAAACACTGCAATCTATGCAAGAAATGGGTTTCGATGTAACACATGTTTATGGTCTTACTGAAGTTTATGGTCCTTGCGTAGTTTGCAACTGGAAAACGGAGTGGGGTGCACTCGATATTGATAAGCAAGCACAGCTGAAATCAAGACAAGGAAACAGATATTTAGTGCAAGAGGGATTAAGAGTTGTGCATCAAGGCTCGTTAAAAAATGTTCCTCCTGATGGAAAAACTATTGGTGAAGTCATCTTACGTGGTAATATTACCATGAAGGGTTATGTTGATAACATGGAGGCTACTAAGCAAGCTTTCAAGGGTGGATGGTTTCATACCGGCGATTTAGGCGTAGTACACTCCGATGGGTACGTTCAGTTGCGTGATCGTGCTAAAGATATAATAATTTCAGGAGGGGAGAACATCTCGTCAATTGAGATAGAAGACTGCCTTTATAGCCATCCCGCCGTAGCGGCATGTGCTGTAGTTGCAAAGCCAGACGCTAAATGGGGTGAGATACCCTGCGCGTTCATAGAATTGAAGTCTCATAACGCAGTTACTTCCGATGCTTTGATAGACCATTGTAGGGCAAACTTAGCAGCATTTAAGGTGCCCAAGGAAATAATTTTTCAAATAATCCCAAAAACATCAACAGGAAAAATTCAAAAGGTGGAACTTAGAAAGATATTTTTGGAGGGTTAATTTGTGGTTACGTGAATAAGTTGTATCGTCGGATTTTTTTTTCCATGAAACAGCTTTGTATCAGTGGAAAATTTTTAAATTGAGGGAACTAATCAATAAAGTGTCATCGAATAGCCGAACTGAAATAAAATTTGAAAACTTTAGGGTCGCTGTTTGTGATCTGAATGGTATTTGGCGTGGCAAAAGATTGCCAGTACGTAAGTTATCAACGGTTCTTGATCAAGGGACACGAATTCCGCTATCAACCTCGTGTATAGATGTATGGGGTTGTGACTTGGTTGACAGTCCATTCTTGTTTAAAACGGGTGATGGTGATGGAACAGCCATCCCAACAGGTAAAAAAACCTTTCCAGTTAATTGGTTGGACAATAGCACGGCTATGATACCTTGTTGGATATTTGATGACAAAGGTAAACCTTCAAAAATTGATCCTAGACAGATACTCCAATCTGTGATCAAAAAATATTCGTATCATGGATTAAGGCCGGTCATGGCATTAGAGCTAGAGTTCTATCTTCTAGATCCTCTGGAAAAAACTCCCATAAATGCTATCAGTCCTCTCTCAAGAAAACGCTCGGCGAACACTTCTGTTTTATCGATTGATGATCTTGACGAGTTCGAGCATTTTTTTTCGGAAGTCTACACGGCGTGCGAAGACTATGATATTCCAGTTGACAGTGCAATTTCAGAGAATTCGGCAGGTCAATTCGAAATTAACCTCACCCATAGTGAGAATGTTTTGAACGCAGCTGATCAAGCGGTATTTTTCAAGAGGTTATTGAAAGGTATTGCAAAAAAACATTCTTTGGTAGCATCTTTTATGGCTAAACCTTTCCTAGACAGAGCGGGTAGTGGGATGCATTTGCATTTTAGTATAGTTGATGACAGTGATCAGAATATTTTTAATAATGGTACGGAAGAGGGCTCTATGAACCTCAAGCATGCAGTTGGAGGACTTATAAAAGCAATGCCTGATTCCACATTAGTTTTTGCTCCACATTTAAATTCTTATAAGAGGCTTAAGGAAGGCTCTCACGCACCGACTTCTATTTGTTGGGGTTATGAAAACAGAACGGCTTCAATTCGAATTCCTGGCGGAAATCTTGAGGATATTAGGATAGAGCATCGGGTTGCCGGCGCAGATGCAAACCCATATTTAGTTTCAGCAGCAATTCTTGCTGCAGCACTGAAGGGTATAGAAGATAACTGCAAACCACCTGTAGCCATCAGGGGAGATAGCTATCAGAAGCCTCTACCGCAAATACCATCCGATTGGCTAACGGCAATTAGTCTCTTTAAGAATTCTCAATTAAACAAATTGCTGTACCCTCCACTTTTTGGAGATGTTTTTTCAAACTGTAAGCTACAAGAATATAATACTTTTGCAAATAGGTTAGAAGATTTTGAAGTTGATACTTATCGGGATACTATTTGATCAGCTTTGGTCTGATCTCCTTGCGCAAGAATGACTTCCTCGGCTGCCCTTAGTCCAGCAAAATAAGCTCCATGAGCAGTTCCGTAATGTATCTCATCAGTTGCTTCTCCAGCAAAAAATAATTTATTTTCGAGAGGTTTAGCCAGTTCCTTGCGATTTCTGATATTTGAAGGTCTAGAATAAGAGTATGAACCCTTTGAAAACGGTTCAGATGTCCAAGCTGTGGTGATGGCCTTCTCTATATTTTTCAAGCTTCTGCTACCAAAAGCTTCTTCTATTTTTGAGTAAGCATATTCAACCATTGTTTTTGGACCGCGCTGCTCAAGCCATTTTCCAAGCCGACCTCCTGCAAAAACTACGGCGCTATTGTTGCCGGAGGTGCTGATCTCGAAGCTTCCAACGTCTTTTTCATTCAAATCCTTTTTTTCGGGCCAACAAACATACCACCCTCTATCTGCCGCTGACAAATAACCTTTCCGAAACGCCAAACCCACTTTGTTTAAAGTTCCCATTGGCAAATTATAAAGCGCACTCATTTTTTGCTTCGGAAGACTTGGTAAAAACAAAATATCTTCGTCTGCCATAATGTTTGTGGAAACGGTAATTATTACGCTTTTAGCACACACCACACCTTTTGAAGTGATAATTTTTGCAGTCGGTTTATCCCATTCAATGGTTTTCACAGAAGTATTGAGCTTTATCGGTACATCGAACGACCATGCCTTGACCAAATTTCCTAAACCTTTAGGGACTGGGTAATCCGGCCCATTATTAATTGATCTCGCATAATCCAATACAGAGATTTGGTCTGGGTCTGCTGCATTTATGTTAGACTCAGTATGCCATAATAACGGAGTGTATAGATCTTCTAAATCAATAAATTCGGCCATAGCTATATCATTTTTCGTAGACTTTATATTGTGCATAAGTTTTTCATAATTTTGGTAAAATGGTTTTATTTTGTCGAAGCAAATTTTTTGACCCTTACAAATGTGAGTTGTTTTTTCTGGGGTGAAAAGGTTTCCATTAGTAAAATCTATTGGTATGTTCAGCATACCACCTATGTTCACAAATGGATTCCTTTGTCCATCGTGAAGATAAGAGCATCCCAGATCAAACCAATTTCCTGGAGTGAGTTCTTCACTGTATGCTCTCCCACCACTACGATGCGACGCCTCAAGAACAATGGTGCTTAACCGGCTGTTCTTAAGCTTCTTAGCGGCGCTTATTCCTGAAATTCCTGCACCAATTACAGCTACATCTACAGTTTTGTCTGACAAATTCAATTGCTCTTTACCCTATCTTTATAATCTTTATTTAGCGTGGCCAAACCAATCTAATATATCAGATTAGCGTATATTGTTTGCAAACCGTTGATAACCTATAATATAATATTTTTTAGTGAAAGTTTTTGTTTTAGTAGTCAACGCTTTTTAAATAATGAAGATATATATGGAAGAAAATAAAATTGAGAATTTAGAGGTTGGTTCTGATTGGGACCGGTCAGGCTTGCCAGGATGGACTTACTTTTCGGAACAATTGTTTGACCTTGAAAAGGATCTTCTATTTAAAAGCTGTTGGCAGTTTGTATGTCATGTAAATGCTGTTAAGGAAGTAGGCAGTTTTTTCACTATTGATATAGCGGATGAAAGGGGATTTGTTCTCCGAGGAAATGATGAAACTCTAAGAGCTTTTCATAATCTTTGTCCACACCGAGGCTCGAGAGTTATTGCTGACAAGTCTGGTAGATGTAATAAGTCCATAGTCTGCCCATATCATGGTTGGACCTTCAATTTAGATGGTTCCTTAAGAGGGATAGCTAGAAAAGAAACATTTCCCGATCTCAGCTCCGCTGATTTAGGCTTGAAGCCGTTAGACATGGAAGTTTGGAACGGTTTTGTTTTTGTCAGGTTTAAGGAAAGTGATCAGGCTAGCGTTAAAGACACTATGGCTCGCTTTGATAAGGAAATTGAGTCCTACAATCTGAAGACAATGGTTCCAGTGAAGGGAAGCGAATGGTCTGAGATAGTCCATGCTAACTGGAAGTCAGTTCGCGATGTTGACAACGAGGGTTATCATGTCAGGCAAGCTCATCCCGGTCTCCATGAACTCTACGGGCAGAACTATTTCGATGAACCCTTCGAAAATGGGACGTCACGATCTGTTGGTATCTTTAATAAGAAGCCTAGCTCAAGATGGAGTGTAAGAAATTATTTAAAATTCCTCCCTCAAGACACGAAACTTCCGAGTGAACGCAGGGACCGGTGGTTATATGCAGGCATGTTCCCGAACCTTGTATTTGGTTTTTATCCTGACAGCGTGATTTACTACCTGGAAATACCTATTGCCCCAACGAAAACTTTACAACGTGGTGGAGTTCTTAGGTTTCCTGATGAAACTCGCAAGTTGCGGATTTCAAGGTATCTAAGTGGAAGAATTGATCGCGACACTGCTAAGGAGGATCAAATGTTGACTATTTGGTCGTCTGAAGCTACGAAGTCGTCCGCCTACTCTGGAGTAATATTGTCAGATCTTGAATACGGGGTCAAAACCTACCACGATCATTTAAGAAAGCTGATGCCAGTTTTGAAATTAAATTCTGAGCCAGCAGGTGGCCGACTCGCCGAAGTCAACACTGAAATGCTTTCGACACCGTAAGGTTAATGTGAAATTCATGATTATTTCAAACAATAATAGAAAAGGGTGGAGATTATTGGCCGCTCCATTCATTTTCTGTATTTTACTATTAGCTGCGCCTTTGACTATGATGTTCTTGCTTAGTTTCTGGACGCAAGACTACCTTACTTTAGATAGAACGTTCACTTTAAATAATTACATCGAAGCTTTCACACAGCCAGTATACCAGTTGCTATTTTCTAGGTCTCTTTTTATCTCGCTTACCGTAACTTTTTTTACAGTAATCCTGGCCTACCCGATGGCGTATTTTATTTCTTTTCACGGTGGTGATAGGAAAGCCTTATGGTTATTCTTAATAACAATACCGTTCTGGACTAGTTATTTAATACGAATGTTTCTTTGGAAAGTAATTTTAGGCTACAATGGCGTGCTAAATTCATTTCTTATCTGGCTTGAAATGATAACTGAACCACTCACGTTTATTTTATATAATGTGAATGCAGTTGTAATAGCATTAACTCACGGTTGGGCACCATTTGCAATTTTACCGATTTTTGTATCTTTAGAAAAAATAGATAGGTCTTTGCTGGAAGCCAGTAGGGACCTCGGGGATGGACCAATTCATCAATTTTTTCGAGTAATCTTACCTCTTTCCGCCCCCGGTGTTGTGGGGGCTGCATTGATAATTTTCATTCCTACAGTTGGAGATTTCATAACACCAAAATTGGTTGGAGGTCCTGACGGGTTGATGATTGCCAACATGATTCAAGTTCAGTTTCTTAAAGCTAACAACGCGCCACTTGCTGCTGCCATATCCATATCATCACTAATGATAGTGGCTTTTATTTCTATTGTGTTTGTTCTCGTTAATCGAAAATATTTACGGAGATATTAACATGTCACGGTCTACTAAATATCTGAAAGTGTTCGCTTATACCTATTTAATGTTTTTATATGCTCCGGCCCTTCTTTTGCCAATTTTTTCTTTTAATGCAAGTCAAGTTATTGCATTTCCACTTACAGGATTTAGTACTCAGTGGTTTGAAACCCTTCTGTATCAGAAAACTTTACATGAAGCTCTTAAAAACTCTTTAATCGTTGCAATATCTTCGAGCATACTAGCCACTATTTTGGGTGTCTTGGCTTCCAGATCGGCCACAAGGTATAGTTTTAAAGGCAAGCAAGTTTCTTTAACTTTCATTCTCGCTCCATTGGTTTTACCTGAAATTATAGTTGGTGTCGCTTTATTGACTGTCCTGAAACAGATGGGCCTGTCGTTAAATCTTTGGAGCGTAATTTTGGGTCATACTTTGCTAATCATGCCATTCTCAATTCTAATAATGAATTCCGCTTTTAATAATTTTGATATCAGTTTGGAAGAAGCATCATTGGATTTGGGTGAAAATCAATTTGGAACTTTTTATAGAGTTATTCTACCTCTAGTTTTACCGGGAGTAATTGCTAGTTTGTTGATTGGTTTTACGCTGTCCTTAGATGAGTTTATAATTGCTTTCTTTTTAACTGGGACTGAAGTTACGCTTCCAGTATACATTTGGTCGCTTTTCCGTTTTCCTAAGCAACTGGCCACTGTAATGGCGTTGGGTACAGTTCTTTTGATTGTATCATTAATTTTACTTTCTTTAAGCGAATACTTTAGGAGACGAACGGCGACGACAAAGACGCCCGTATTGTAAGAAAAACGAAAGAGTAAGATCGTGATGAGCACCGTAGTTCAAATAAAAAATGTTTTTAAGAAATTTGGATCCGTGAAGGCTGTTGATGGTGTGTCTTTAGAAATTGAAAAGGGACAATTTTTTTCTTTGTTGGGACCATCAGGCTGTGGAAAAACAACCCTACTGCGCCTTATTGCCGGTTTTGAACAACCTTCCTCCGGTGAATTATTTATAGACAATCGCTCAATGTATGGCGTCGAGCCCAATTTAAGACCTACAAACATGGTTTTTCAAAATTATGCGATATTTCCCCATTTAAATGTAGAACAAAATGTGTCCTATGGTTTGCGGAAGAAAAATCTTTCGGTAATGGAAAAAGTAGAAATGATAGATCAGGTTCTTAAACTGGTCGGCCTGTCGGGCTTAAATCATCGATCAGCAAATGAGTTATCTGGAGGACAAAAGCAGCGGGTAGCCTTAGCTAGGGCACTTATTTTAAAACCGAAGGTATTACTTCTTGATGAACCTTTGTCCGCGCTGGACAAAAAGCTAAGAGAGCAGATGCAGCTGGAACTTAGACATCTGCAGAGAGCTGTGGGTATTACTTTTGTTCTTGTTACTCACGACCAAGAGGAAGCTCTTACGATGAGTGATAAGGTTGCGGTGATGTTCGATGGTAGGGTTGAACAAGTGGCGTCTCCAAGGACATTGTATGAGACCCCGGTTTCTCAGAGAGTGGCGTCATTTATAGGAGAAATGAACTTCATAAGTGGTAACGTTTTAGAGGCTAATGACAGAATTAGCGTTAACTCTCAAATTCTAGGTAAATTATCTATTCCATGTTCAAAAGTTTTTGGTGATGTTTCAGAAAAACAAATCAAGATTGGTATAAGACCCGAAAGTATATCAATAGTAGCTAATACGGCTAAGAAGAAAGGTTTAATCTCAGGAATTATATCCGACACCTCTTATTTTGGTGAAACTACCTATTACAAAATAGAGTGTGGCTCCAAAGCGGACACTATTGTTGTTTCCGCTCAGAACTCCTTCGGTCAAATGGATTATAAAAAGGGCGAAAAAGTTAAGCTAGAGACAGATTTCAAGAGTTTAGTTGGTTTTATGGGTTAGTATCAGAGGCAAATAATCGCCTCTGATATATCAATTGAACTAAAGTTTTAGAAACCGCTTTTGATTAGTTCCCATTCTTTTATCATTCTTTCGCGTAACTTGGGGTCCGATGGTTTCTGAAATAATGAGCCTTCGGTGTAGCTTTCTAGTGGCTCCCATCCGTTCTCTTTTCCTACTGTTGCCATTATGTCCTTGTTAGTATGTCCGTAGCCCCACTCTGTTAGGATATACTCAGCAGATGCATCAGCAAGCCAAGCATCGAGGAAATCATAAGCTTTCTGTTCTGATCCCGGAGCATCTTTCATCATTGTGTAGCCACAAACCCAAGTCGACGAGCCTTCTTTTGTATCTCTATTAAAAACTGCCGTTGGCGCGCCCTCTTCCCATCCTAGGGTGAAAGCGACTTCGTTCCAGGTCCATTCCAATAGAATTTCGCCACTCATCATTAAGGCAGCTCCCTCCGCACCGTCTGCATGATACTGCCTGACGTTTTTGTGTACCTGTCTCAAAAAATTTGAGGCATTTTTGAAATCTTCATCTGTAGATTTTGTCCAGTCCTTAACTCCAACAGCTAACATACCAAGTGCATAGGCGTCGTCTACGTTATCGATTAGCGAAACTCTACCTTTGAATTTTGGATCAGCAAAAGCATACAAAGAGCTTGCATCCTCGGCAGATACCTCATCTGCATTATAAGTTAATGCAGTTGCACCCCAATCGACAGGTAACGCCCATTGTACGCCGTCAACCTGGAAACCTTCCATACCGGCAAAGCCTGGGTCAACCTTGCTCCAATTCTTCAGACGAGATGTATCAATAGGCACAATAATACCTGCGTTTCTCCACTTCACCACCGATTGTGAGCAAGGATGCCCCAAGTCAGCCCTGAAACCTGCGCGTACTTTTTGAAACGCTTCTTCCTCATCCGAAAAGAAGGAATAGGTTGGTGGCTCGCCATATTTTTTCATGTAGTCTTGGAAGAACATTTCATCCTCATATCCTCCCCAGTCAAAAACTATGAGTTCTTCGTCCGCTGCTACCGCTACACTTCCAAAAAAGAAAGAAGCAATGATGGCAGAGATTTTTAGATTTCTTATATTCATTTGTTAAGTCTCCATAATTGAGTCTAAGTGTCTCATTAAAAAACATTTTAAAAATTAAATATACAAAAAAAGTTCATTTACTATTTTAGCATTTCATTTTGGACTTCATGCAAAGAGTCTTCCAGTATATCAAACATAATATCAATCTCTTTTTTTGAAATTATTAGAGGAGGAGAAAATACACACATATTAATTAACGGACGTACTAGCAGGCCTCGTTTTTCGCACGCGGCATCAATTTTTTTACCGAATTCATGGTCAATAATAAGTTTTTTGGCTTCTGAATTGTATCTACCAAAATCGCCTTCTAAGCAACCAAGCAACCCTATACCTCGAGCATCCCCAATAATTTCAAACTTTTGTCCCAAATCAATCAACCTATTTTGGAAATGTGGAGAGACTTCTCGGACATGTGCAAGGATTCCCTCAGTTTCAATTATGTCAATCGTTTTATTTGCCGCTGCTGCCGCTGCTGGGTGTCCCGAGTAAGTGTAGCCGTTGCTAAAGAGAACATCTTTTTGACCTGATTGAGTAATTTGATTTACCAACCGATCTGATATAATAGTTGCACCCATGGGTATATAGCCGGAAGTCAATCCTTTTGCGCAGGTGATGATATCAGGCTCTATTTCGAAGACATCTTTTGATGCGAACCAATGTCCCAATCTTCCAAAGCCCGTAACGACCTCATCGGAGATATAGAGAATTTCGTTTTTTCTGCATATATCAAGCGTTCTCTCATGATACCCTGAGGGAGGGATTATTACACCTCCTGACGCAAGAATAGGTTCTGCTATAAATGCTCCAATATTTTCGGCACCGATAAGCTGTATAAGAGTTTTTAAATCTTCAACTTTCTGATCACACCACGCTTCAACCGATATACCTTTGGGTCTTATGTACGGATTTACATCTGGTAAAAACTTTACAAGTTTTTCGTCGGTATCCAAGTATCTTTTATCCCTTTCTTTACCAGAGACGCTCGCTGACAAATATGTCGACCCATGGTAACCTTTTTCCCTTGAAATAATTATTTTTTTCTTGGGTTGTTTCTTTACGTTGAAATAAAAATGCACAAACCTTAAGGCTGTATCGACTGCAGTCGACCCACAAGTTGAAAAAAAAACATTATTTAGGTCTCCGGGGGTTTTGTCTGAAATCTTTTTTGCGAGAACAGCTGAAGGTTCGGTGGTTGAACTCCACGGACTTGTATAAGGCAATTGATTAAGCTGATTTGAAACTGCTTCAGCAATTTCAGTTCGTCCATAGCCCACGTTGACACACCACATACCCCCAGGACCATCAATGTATTTCTTTCCATCCTTATCATAAAGATAAATACCATTTGCTTTCTGAAGAAGACCGAAGTCAACTTTTGAATTACTGAGCTCAGCCCAAGGATGTAAATAATGTTTCTTATCCCAATCTCGAACTTTTTCTATGGTGACTTCGCTGGTTTTAATCATGTAGTTCCTATTCATTTGTGGAAAACCCTTCTTACTACTCTAAGATAACAAAACGTCGATAACATAGAAATAAGTTGTCCTTGGTTAAAAGTCTATATACAGGTGTATTAGAGAATAAAGTTGGTAGGATAACAATTGCTAATCTTCTGTGTTATATGGTTGTCCGAAATAAGGAAGCAGTGGAAAAATCTTTTAGGAGAACAAGGATCGTCCCATAAAATTCTCTAAAGTGTTGAGTGATTGAGAAATAACTTGTTATAGATTCGCGGGTGAAAAATTTGTGATGGCTAAGAAAGGGGATCAAGCGTTTCGACGAACTGAAAGAAAGTCTTTGTGGCCTGAGATGACTTATGGAGGGGCACTCAGTTTTTTGCGTAGAACTTATTCTCGTGAGATTTCGGGTGTAGATGTGGTCGTCTCGGGAGTTCCCTATGATAATGCTGTAACAAATCGACCTGGTTGCAGATTCGGGCCCAGATCCATAAGAGAGGCATCTACACAACTAGCCGAACTCAACGCTTTTCCTTTCGGCTTCAATTTAGCGGAACATTTAAATATAGTAGATTGGGGCGATTGTTATATTAACCCGCATCATCCTGAAACTGTTGAATCAACAATTCATAAGCATGCCAAAGCGATAATATCCAAAAATTGTAAGATGTTAACTTTTGGTGGTGATCATTTTATTTCTTATCCTTTGCTTAAAGCTCATGCTGAGCTTTACGGACCAGTCGCACTTTTGCAGTTTGACGCACATTGCGATACTTGGGCAGATGACGGTATACGTTTTGATCACGGAACAATGTTTTCTAGAGCAGTTTCGGAAAAATTGATAAAAGTTGAAAATTCTGTACAGATTGGACTAAGAACCCAGAACGAAAGTGACATGGGTTTCGATATTTTGACCGCCCCGTGGGTCCATAGATATGGAATAGAGCGGGCTCTTGAGGTAATATTGGAGCGAATGGAGGGCGAGCCCGTTTATTTGTCTTTTGATATAGATGGCCTAGATCCTGCCTATGCCCCGGGAACGGGGACACCTGTGGTGGGTGGTTTGGCGACATGGCAAGCACTTGAGATGATCAGGGGGTTGTCCAGCTTGAATCTAATTGGGATGGATTTAGTTGAGGTGTCACCATCTTATGACCATTCAGAAATAACTTCTTTAGCTGCTGCAACTGTGGCGCATGATTGGCTTTGCACGTTGGCGAAGAAAAGTGGGGCTGACTGTAACAAGGTGGGGAGATTATAGTATGGAGGCGGGTTATCTTGAGCTTATGCCAACGGCGTTCAAAAACTGGCTTAATGGAAGAAAAGTCGAAGAAGTAGAATGTATACTATCAGACCTAGCTGGAGTATCTCGAGGTAAAGCGATGCCATCGACCAAGTTTGCTCGCCAAGAAAAGATGTTTATGCCTTTATCTATTTTTTATCAGACTATTTCTGGTGATTACGTCGATATGAAGATAAGAGACCAATGGACGGAAAATGACATGGTATTGGTTCCGGACTACTCTACAGCTGTCTGCTCTCCGTGGTCTGCTGACGTTACCGTTCAAGTGATTCATGATGTGCAGGATCTGGCTGGTAAACCAATAGACTTGGTGCCTCGTAACGTTCTTAAAAAAGTTGTTAACCTCTTCAGAGAGAAAGGTTGGAGTCCGCTAGTGGCACCGGAAATAGAATTTTATCTCACAAAGCCAAATCTAGATCCAAATTTGCCTATAGAGCCAACGATGGGAAGAACTGGCCGTCGTGTTGCGTCCCGTCAGGCGTACAGTATGAGCGCAGTGGACGAGTACGGAAAAGTTATCGATGATATTTATGATTTTGCAGAAGCTCAAGGCTTTGAGATCGACACAATAAATCAAGAAGGTGGGGCTGGGCAAATCGAAATAAATCTGGTGCACGGAGATCCTATCATATTAGCAGATCAAGTTTTTTTCTTTAAAAGGTTGATTCGAGAGGCAGCTCTACGGCAAGATTGTTTTGCGACATTCATGGCGAAGCCTATTCAAGATGAGCCGGGTAGTGCGATGCATATTCATCAGTCAATATTAGATATCAAAACTGAAAAAAATATTTTCGCTAATGATAAAGGTCAGCCTACGGAATATTTTTACCATTTTATAGGTGGTCAGCAAAAATTTCTCCCAAATGTAATCAGTTTAGTAGCGCCGTACGTTAATTCTTACCGGAGATATATGGCTTCTGGGTCGGCGCCGATAAACCTCGAATGGGGCAGAGATAACCGCACAACAGGCATCAGAGTACCATTGTCACGGCCAGAGTCACTGAGGATTGAGAATAGAGTTGTTGGAATGGACTGTAATCCCTACTTAGCAATTGCTGCATCATTGGCGACGGGTTACTTAGGAATTAAAGAGCGTGTGCAACCACGAGAGGAGGTAAAAGGGGAAGCTTATTCACTTCCTCGAGCTTTACCTCGCGGTCTATTAGAAGCTTTAGATTTATTTGATAAGTCTCCAAGTTTAGAGAGAATTTTAGGAAAAAACTTTTGTCAAGTTTATAAGTCAGTTAAAAGATATGAAGCGGAAGCCTATTTGCAGGTCATTAGTCCTTGGGAGCGCGAACATCTATTGTTAAATGTATGATAGATATTTTGACGATAAATGATGAGGCTGGCCAGTATCCTAAAAGCTATTATTCTGCAACATCTAAACTATTACCGAAATTGCCTTCGCTGAATGAAAGAATTCGCTGTGACATTTGTATAATTGGTGCTGGCTACACCGGCTTGACCTCTGCGATAAATCTTGCTGAGAATGGATACGACGTCGTTGTTTTGGAGGCTCAGAGAGTTGGTTTTGGAGCCTCTGGGCGAAATGGTGGTCAGGTCAGTAGCGGACAGCGATGGCCCGTCAACGAGCTAGAGAAATATTTTGGTTTAGAACGGACAAAGCTTTTGTGGGAAATAGGAGAGTCTGCAAAAAACGAAGTGAGGCGAAAAATCGAGAAATACAAAATCAACTGCGAATACACTTCTGGAATTATACATGCTTCGCTCAAAGAAAAACTTCTGCAATCTCAAAGAAACGAAGTTGATAAATTAAGAGAAATATACAATTACGAAAAAATCGAATATTTAGATCGTTCAAAAATTATGGAGCTAATTGCAAGCAAAAAATATTTTGGGGGTACTCTTGATTTAGGGGCTGGTCATTTACATCCACTAAAATACGCTGTCGGCTTAGCTAACGCTGCAGTAAAGAGTAAAGTGCGCATCTTTGAAGAGAGCCGAGTGAAGAAAATAATTAATGGCACCGTTGTCGAGGCTAAGTTAGATAATGAAAATAGTGTGCTTGCGGATTACTTAGTTTTGGGGTGCAATGGTTATATTGGTGATTTGGTACCTGAAATCTCTTCCCAAGTAATGCCAATAAACAATTTTATAGTGGCTACTGAACCTCTAGGTAGAACAGTATGTGAAAACCTTATAAAGAAAAATTATGCAGTAGCTGATAGTAAATTTGTTGTTAATTATTATAGATTTTCGAGGGATTATAGGATGATTTTCGGTGGTGGGGAAAACTATAGATATAGGTTCCCAGTAGACATTAGTAAGAAGGTGAAAGGAGCAATGGTTGACATTTTCCCGCAACTTCTGGAATCAAAAATAGATTATAGTTGGGGTGGGACATTAGCAGTCACGATGAGTCGGCTGCCGCATTTTAAAAGAATAAGATCAAATGTTTATTCTGCATCAGGCTATTCGGGTCAAGGGGTAGCAATGGCTACAATGGCAGGCCGTATTCTGTCCGAGGTAATTCAAGGCGAGTCCCAGAAGTTTGATTTGTTGTCAACTCTACCAACCCCAACCTTCCCTGGTGGATCTTGCCTTAGGTGGCCCACAATGGCTCTAGGAATGTTGTGGTACTCTTTAAAGGATAAATTTTGATTATTGAATTGAACTTTATAATGCATTTTGTATAAGTGATTTCGCGTGAGGTTTAGTTTAGTTGCTGGAAAGAATTTGTTTGGTTTTTTTCAGAGAAAGGATGCAAATCATATGACTACAAAAGTTGCCATCAATGGGTTTGGTCGAATTGGGCGGAATATTTTGAGGGGTATAGTCGAAAGTGGAAGAACCGACATTGAGGTCGTCGCTATTAATGACTTGGGACCTGTCGATACGAATGCCCATTTGTTAAAGTTCGATAGTGTTCACGGTAGATTCCCATTAGAGATCAAAGTAAACAAGGATACAATTGATGTTGGGCGCGGAGAGATTAGGGTAAGTGCTGAGCGTGATCCGAGAGACTTACCTTGGAAAGACGTCGATGTAGCGTTAGAGTGTACCGGGATTTTTACAAACAAAGAGAAAGCATCTTTACACCTAGAAAATGGGTCAAAGAGGGTTCTTGTTTCTGCTCCATGTTCTGGAGCTGACAAAACTATAGTTTACGGTGTGAATCATAGCAGCCTGACTTCGGAAGACCTTGTAGTGTCGAATGCATCCTGTACGACGAACTGTTTGGCACCCGTAGCTAAAGTTTTGAATGATGAATTTGGTATAAAGACTGGTTATATGACAACTATACACAGTTATACAGGAGATCAACCTTCTCTCGACACTATGCACAAGGATTTGTATCGAGCGAGGGCAGCTAGTTTAAGCATGATTCCCACTTCTACCGGAGCTGCTAAGGCTGTTTCGCTCGTACTTCCAGATTTAGAGGGAAAACTAGATGGTTCGGCCATTAGAGTTCCGACTCCAAATGTTTCATGCGTCGACTTAAAGTTTATATCTGAAAGACCCATTACCGTGTCAGGAATAAATGAAGCGATGAAGATAGCTGCTACAAATCAGCTTACAGGTATACTTGGTTATGAGGAAAGAGCGCTTGTTTCTATCGATTTCAATCATATATCAGAATCTTCAACTTTTGCTGCGCAGGAAACGAAGGTGTTACCAAGCGGAATGGCACGCATCCTGGCTTGGTATGATAATGAATGGGGTTTTTCTAATAGAATGGCAGATACCGCGGTTACGCTGGGAGGTCTGATCTTATGATTAATGAGTCATTAGTTTTCCGGAGACGGGTCGGAGCCTTCTTTGCAGCATGTATCGGATTTCTATGCTTTTGTTTGCAGAGTAGTGCCGAAGTCGTCGACGTTGACAATGCTGAGCTGCAAAGGCTTATAAATAGTGGGATACCTATCCTTGATATAAGGACGGAACCCGAGTGGAAAGAGACCGGTATCGTTCCCAGAAGCATCGGTCTCACTTTTTTTGACGAAAAGGGTGATTATAATATTGATGAGTGGATGGAGAGTCTCATTCAGATAGTTGAGATAGGGGATCCCATTATTTTGATTTGTCGGAGTGGGCGACGTACAAAAATAGTGGCGAATTATCTCTCGGACAGAAAGAATTACAAAACTGTTTATAATGTGCAAAACGGTATTAAAGGCTGGATCTCTGAAGGTTTACCAGTAAACTCGTACAACTAAGTCCATAGCCAGTTTATACCTTTGGCAGTTAACTTTTTGTTGGGTACTATTTTTCTCAAAATGCATTTTCTGTGTGTGAGTTTATTGGATTATTCTCATTGACTATTGGAATAATTTAAAATCTTTTCTTGCAATTCACATTACTAAGATACAAAATCCACTGCAGGAGCGTAATGATTTCTGCTTATTAAGAATATCTAGGGTTAAAATTATTCCTTAATAAAGTGTAGTTTTTCTTTTGGCAGTTAATAGCAGAACGAGTACAAATTTACCTCTTTCAACAAAACTTTCTGGGCTCAAACTGGGGATCGATATGGTTAAAAAAAAGAAGGGCGAAAATAAGAAAAAGCTTGCTAAAGCACTATACGAGAAAGAATTGCAGAGATTGCATCTCGAGTTAATCAAACTACAGGAATGGATCCGCAATACGGGTAAGCGTGTAGTAATAATTTTTGAAGGTAGAGATGCGGCGGGTAAAGGGGGAGTAATCACGCGTATCATTGAACCTTTGAATCCCCGTTTTTGTCGTGTAGTGGCTCTTGGAACCCCAACAGAAAGAGAGAAGACGTCTTGGTATTATCAGAGATATGTTCAGCACCTACCGTCCGCCGGCGAGATAGTTATTTTTGATCGGAGTTGGTATAACAGAGGTGGAGTAGAGCGAGTAATGGGTTTTTGTAATGAGAGCCAATATAATGAGTTTCTTTCATCATGTCCGATCTTTGAACAACTTCTGATAAATGATGGAATTGTTCTAATTAAATATTGGTTTTCGGTGAGTGACAAGGAGCAAGAAAAAAGATTTCAAGAACGTGCCAGCAACCCTATGAAGAATTGGAAATTAAGTCCAATGGATTTGGAGGCAAGAAATAGATGGGTTGAGTATAGTCAGGCAAAAGACATAATGTTTGAGCACACGGACACGGATGAAAGTCCGTGGTGGGTAGTAGACGGTGAGAACAAACGAAAAGCGCGTTTGAACTGTATTGAGCACCTTCTTGGTAGATTCGATTACAGCGAAGTAAAAAAAGCCAAGATTGAGTTGCCACAAAGAAGAGAAATGAAGGGTTTAACAAGACCACCTATGGAGTCACAGAGATTTGTGCCTCAAAAATGGTAATTCCACTGCAGGCTTAGCCGGAGTATGTAGAAGATTCTTTATAGATTTTGGTGGTACGCCCTAGGGGAATCGAACCCCTCTTTCCAGAATGAAAATCTGGCGTCCTAACCGATAGACGAAGGGCGCACGTGGTTAGAAGAATCTCCTACTTCTTTTATTATTACGCGCAGATCTCTGCAAGAACTTTCTATATATTTTCGTTCATCGCGAGATCACTGACCTGCAAGACCACTCGACGGTACCCGCCCCATTCATTGATATCTAAATGTCCACATAAGTGAAAACTCTTGCTTTTGTTGGATAATAAAAGGTCACCTGCTTTATTGTTCATGCCATTGAAGTAGATTGCCTCAAGGTTTTGACCTGAGCCGTCTTGACAGACGAATTTAATATGCTTCTCCGCCAAAACCTTCAGGTATTTAATTTTACAATTTGCAATTGCTATTCTGGGGGCCGGGTTGTTCGCGCCGAATGGACCCACATTATTTATCTCCTCCACGAGATTGATGGTTGCGCCTTTTGTAGAAAGCAAACCGTCAATTGATAATAGTTTTGAAGGCGTATTAGCGTCTCTACCGTCGAGTAACTTTTTGTCGACCTCATTCATTATTTTTTCTATACTTTTACTCTCTATTTTGAGACCCGCCGCCATTGCATGACCTCCGCCCGATACAATTTTATTGTCTTGCAACAGCTCGCTAACGATCTTTCCGATATCGATCTCTTTTGTTGACCTAGCCGAACCTATAGCTACACCTTCTGCGTTTATTGAGAACACCAGAGCGAGCTTATCATATCGCTCTTTCAGTCTTGATGCGATAATTCCGATCACTCCTTGATGCCAATCTGTACTCGCTGCCCACACAAGTTTTTTAAGATCAGATCTCGACTGTAATTGAACAATGGCTTCGCCAAGCACCTCTCCCTCTATCTTTTTTCTCTCATTGTTCAAATTATTTAATGTTGAAGCCAGTTCCGATGCTTCATCGGGGTCATTGGTCGTTAATAGCCTGACAGCTAGCTTTGCGTCGCTCAGCCTACCTGCGGCGTTTATCCTAGGACCAATCAGAAAACCTAGATGATAACAGTTTGGTTTCTCGGATATTCCAGCCAAGTCTCCCAATGCCGTTAGCCCAGGACGCTTTCGTTTTGCAAACACTTTCAATCCCTGTCTTACGATAGCCCTGTTCAAATCGATGAGAGGTACTACGTCTGCAACTGTTGCCAAGGCGACCAAGTCAAGCAATGATATAAGATCCGGAGGGTTTTGTTTTTCGAGCTTTAACAGCCTGTTAACGGCCACTAGCAGTAAAAAAACTACACCTGCAGCACACAAATAATCTAAATTACTTTGATCATCATTCCTTTTTGGATTTACCACTGCCAATGCTGGAGGTAATTGGTTAGTCGTTTGGTGGTGATCAATTACCAACACATCGGCGCCGGCTTTTGTCGCAATTTCGATAGCTTCGTGAGATACGGTGCCGCAATCGACGCAGATTATCACTTTATGTTTCTTTGAAATCTCTGTCATGGCCTTACGGTTTGGTCCGTATCCTTCGGTAATTCGGTCGGGGATATAAATTTCTGGAACAATATCAAATGTTTTAAACCATATTTTCAACATTGAAGCTGATACGGTACCGTCGACATCGTAGTCTGCAAAAACACAGATTGACTCTCTTGAGTGCAAAGCGCAGATGATACGCTTTGCAGCGGCTTCCATACCCGATAAAGTGTAGGGGTCGGGCATCAATGACTTTAATTTAGGGTCAAGAAAGTCCTGAACGAGCTCAAAGTTTATTTTCCTCTTGGTTATAAGTAATGCAGTTAAGTTGGATAAGCCAAAGGTTTGACTTAAAGAAAGAGCTTTGCGGTCTTCTTCTTCGGTCGGCCCAATCCATTTGAAACCTGACGCAGATTTTTCCACATTCAAGAAATCTGACGGCATGTCATTTCATTCTTTGCTGGTATATTAGCCTTCTTATTGACCCAGTCCTTGAACGCATCAATATTGTTTCGGTTTCCAAGACGTTGGCAAAAATTCGAGCGCCTCTTACCATCGATCCGTCGGTGACGCCCGTCGCTGCAAAAATGACTTCATCTCTGACCATATCTTCCAGCTTATAAACTTGATCAAAATCTGTAATCCCTGCCCATTCAGCTCTCTTTTTTTCATCATTTGTTCGAAAAATTAATCTACCTTGAATTTGACCACCAAGGCACTTTAAGGCTGCTGCTGCAAGGACCCCTTCGGGTGCGCCTCCCAGCCCCATGTACATATCTATGCCAGTTTTCTCCGTTTCTGCGCAGTGAATTATACCCGCAACATCCCCGTCGGTGATTAGGCGTATTCGAGCTCCTGCTCTCCTGAGTTCGTCAATAAGCTCGTTGTGGCGTGGTCGTTCCAAAACACATACTGTAATGTTAGAGGGTTTACACTTCTTTTCCTTTGCTAGAGCTCGAACTCGCTCTGCTGGGCTCATATCCAGATCCACTACACCTTCACGGTATCCAGATCCTATTGCGAGTTTATCCATATAAACATCTGGAGCATGCAGCATTGATCCTCTTGGCCCCATTGCGATGACCGCCAGAGCATTCGGCATATCTTTAGCGGTCAAAGTCGTTCCCTCCAGAGGATCAAGGGCGATATCAGCTCCTGGTCCGGATCCAGTTCCTACTTTCTCTCCAATATATAACATAGGAGCCTCATCTCGTTCCCCTTCACCTATAACCACTACGCCATCGATATCGAGCATATTTAATTGAGCCCGCATAGCGTCAACCGCGGCTTGATCTGCTTTTTTCTCATCGCCAGCACCGATGTATCTTATGGCAGCGATCGCAGCGGCCTCTGATACTCTGGCTAGTCCTAATGAAAGAAGCCTATCATCGAATTCTGACTTTGTCTCTATCATTTAGAATACCTCAAACTTCTTCAATTTTGAGAGCGACCGGTGTATTCAAGCACACATCCAAGCTTTCAATCTCGACCATAGCCTTACTTATTCTGTCACGGGACGTGTTGTGAGTAACGATCAGGAGTGGAGCTTCGTTCGCATCGTGAGCCGTTTGACGCATTCGGTCAATGGAAATTTCGTTTTTACCGAGGATTGAAGCGACCTTTGCTAACACCCCAGGCTTGTCCTCCAAAGTAAAGCGAAGATAGTAACAATTCTTAATTGCATTTGTTGCCTTTTCGATTTTCTTTAAATGGTTTGTTGATACTCCAAACGGCACAATTTTGTTTTTCCTTGCAATATCAACTATGTCGCTCCAGACCGCTGACGCCGTGGGGCCACCTCCGGCCCCTTGACCTGTGAAAGATGTTTGACCTGTGAAATCGCTGTCTACTAATACCATGTTGGTTCCGCCTTCTAACTGGGCAATAGCGCTGCTTCTGGGTACTAGGCATGGCTGTACTTCCTGACAAACACCATTTTGTGTTTTTTGTGTAATACCCAAAAGTTTGATACGGTAACCCATAGATTTAGCGTTTTCAATGTCCGCAAGAGATATTTTTTCTATGCCGTCGACTTCGATGCTTTCGAAGTCAACTTCAATCTGAAAAGCAATTGCAGACAAAATGGCAAGCTTTTGAGCTGCATCAATGCCTCCCACGTCAAGCGTTGGGTCAGCTTCTACGTATCCCAACGACTTCGCTTCGTCAAAAACTGCCTCGTAGGATTGTCCCGTTTGCTCCATTCTTGTGAGAATGTAATTACAAGTGCCATTCATGACACCCAATATTTTTTGGATTTTATTGGAGGAGAGACTTTCTAAGATAGACTTTACGATTGGGATTCCTCCCGCTACCGCTGCTTCAAATCTCAGACCCAATTCGTTATCTTCAGCAAGTTTTGCCAAATGAAGACCATGTGTCGCTATTAACGCTTTGTTTGCAGTTACAACATGCTTTTGGTTCTGTAAGGAGTGCTCTATAAGAGTTTTTGCGATACCCTCTGATCCACCAATAACCTCTACGATTAAATCAATGTCCTCTCGCTCTGCCAAAGCTAAAGGATTTTCTTCCCAATCAAACTCTGTTAAGTCCACCCCCCGATCCAAACCTTTTCCCCGAGCGGATACAGCCTTTAAAATTATTTCTCGGCCAGCTTTTATTCTTATATCATTCAAGTTTTCGCGATAAATATTTACGATTCCTGATCCAACTGTCCCAAGACCAGCTATTGCGATTTTTAAGGGCTTGTTCTCCATTTGCTACTCCTGCGATAAATTACCTTTGGTAGTTTTGGTGATCTTAATTTTTAATTTTGCGCAGGAATCATACTATGTTACAAGCTGAAAAAATACCCGTACGAGGCTTTTAGTTGATTTAAACAAAAAATTGTCAATCCTTCCGAGCGCAACGTTAGTTTAGACCCAGGTTTTACAGCTGTCTTTACGATAAACGAAATCTGTAAAAATCAATTTATACGTACGAGTAAATAGGAAACTCGTTGCAGAGCTTTTTTACCTTTGATTTAATACTTTCCTCAATTTCACGGTTGCCCTCGGGACCATTTTTTTCAAGACCGTTAATTACTTCAACGATCCAATTGCCAATGAGCGAAAACTCTTTCTCCCCAAAACCTCTGGTAGTACCTGCTGGCGTTCCCAGTCTAATTCCAGATGTAATTGTTGGTTTTGCCGGGTCGAATGGAATCGCGTTCTTGTTACATGTGATGTTTGCGTGACCTAAAGATCTTTCCGTATCATTACCAAAAACGTTTTTGGGTCTCAGGTCCACGAGCAAAAGGTGAGTATCGGTACCATTAGTTACTAGTTCCAACCCCCCGTCGGTGAGGGTTTTTCCTAAGCACTTTGCGTTAGCAATGACTTGTTGCTGGTATTCTTTAAATTCGGGCTTTAGAGCTTCGGCAAATGCTACTGCTTTAGCTGCGATTACATGCATCAGTGGCCCCCCCTGCAAGCCTGGAAAGATTGCAGAATTTAATTTCTTAGAAAGGATTTCAGAATTTGTAAGTATAAGTCCTCCGCGAGGCCCTCTTAGAGTTTTATGCGTCGTCGTGGTCACGACATCTGCATACTTGAGTGGATTGGGATGCTCCCCAGCTGCAACAAGACCAGCAAAATGCGCCATGTCTACATGCAGAAACGCGTTTACGCTATCTGCGATTTTTCGGAATGCTTCAAAATCTATCTGTCGGGGTACGGCTGATCCCCCAGCGATAATCAATTTTGGTTTATGTTCTTCAGCTAGCTGCCTAACTTCTTCGTAATCAATTATGCTCGTATCTTTTTTTACCCCGTAGTGAATAGCTTTAAACCATTTCCCAGATTGATTCGGCTTTGCACCATGAGTTAGGTGCCCACCTGCATTTAGATCCATTGCTAGAAAAGTATCCCCAGGTTGCAGAAGTGCCAGAAAAACTGCTTGATTAGCCTGACTTCCTGAATTTGGTTGTACATTCGCATACTTACTCTTAAACAATTTGCATGCGCGATCTATCGCTAGCTCTTCAGCTACATCCACATACTGACACCCTCCGTAATATCGACGTCCCGCGTATCCTTCTGCATACTTGTTGGTCATAACCGAACCTTGTGCTTGCATGACGGCGAGGGATGCTATATTTTCTGAGGCAATCAGTTCAATTTCTTCGTGTTGCCGAGCCAGCTCGCTATTGATTGAAGTCCAGATATCTGGGTCAGCGCTACTGAGACTTTTATTAAAAAAATTGTTTTTTTCTAAAATGTTCAAGTTTTTCCTCCAATAAATGAGTGACGGCAATTCCTATTTTAATACAGTTTACATTTATACCGCCGAAGTGTGGGTTGCAAATCAAAACGAAAAAAAGTCGAAATTTGAGTTCCAAAAAACCTTTAGGATAGTGTTCGCTATAAAATATTTCAATCTCAGCAGAAATCAATGATGGTGGGAAAATGTTGATTTGATGATCTCTTTTCATTCAGAGTGGGAACTGCTATTGATTAACTCGTTTTAGGGAAAAAGATATGCGACATGGAAAAATTAGCTTTTTTGCTTCGGAGGAAGCAGGTGGTTCCGAAGAGTTTAATCGATTGATTGAGTGCTACGGTAATAGCAGTCTTTCGAATGCAGACGTCATTGTGGCGTTAGGTGGTGATGGCTTTATGCTTCGCACACTCCATGATACTCAAAGCAGGAAGTTACCAGTTTATGGTATGAATCACGGAACAGTGGGCTTTCTGATGAATGAGTATTCCGAAGGTGACTTGTTGAACCGTCTAAGAAATGCAGAAGAGACCAAAATCAATCCTCTCTTTATGAAGGCTCATTGTGCAGACGGAAATATAGAAACTGCTCTCGCGATTAATGAGGTTTCTTTGCTAAGATCCAGCTCTCAAGCTGCAAAGTTGAGGATACTGATCGATGGAAGAGAGCGAATGAGAGAATTGGTTTGTGATGGAGCTATGGTATCCACGTGTGCGGGCTCCACAGCATACAATTATTCCGCACATGGTCCAATCCTTCCGATAAATGCAGATGTTCTGGCCTTAACTGCCGTCGCTGCGTATCGACCTCGGCGTTGGAGAGGAGCAGTACTGAGTAGCGACGCACAGATAGATTTTGAAACCCTTGATTCGGGGAAGAGGTCGGTATCAGCGTTTGCTGACAGTATCGAAGTAAAAAATGTGTTAAAATTAAATATTAAAAGCGAAAAAAAAATTGTACATAGATTGCTTTTTGATCCTGGTCACGGATTGGAAGAAAGGCTATTGAAAGAACAGTTCTCATGAGAAGCCTAACCTAGGAGGGACCGGATAGTTGACTGAGTTTTTAAGTAAAAAAATATTGTGGTCCTTAGTTTTTTCTGCTGTTGCACTGATTGTTTTATGGATGCTCTCTGAAGTTTTGAAGCCCTTTATTTTTTCCATAATTCTTGCTTATTGCCTCAATCCGATCGTTAATAGAATAGAACAAAACGGAATTGCTCGTTTTGTGGCCGTTATTGCCGTTATGTTTCTTTCAGTTGGCTTTATTATCCTGTCGGCTGTTATTATCTTGCCTCAGATAATATCCCAAATTCAAGCTCTGATTTCTATAACTCCAGATCTTTTATTGGTATTTCTTTCGAAAATTAATGAATACTTTCCTGGTTTTTTCAAAGACGGCACGTTATCTGACAAAGGTTTTTCTTTTTTAAAGAACCATATCGGAGCAAAAGGAGTAACTGTGGCAAAGGAAATATTTTCTTACAGTATCGCTATATTTGATACTATTATCTTACTTTTTGTAGTCCCCGTGGTGACTTTTTATTTGCTAGCGGATTGGAACACGTTACTAGATAGGATGAGAGGTCTTTTACCAAAAAGTTCGAGGTCTCAGGTGCTGAAAGTGGTTATGGAGATTGACCAAGTACTCTCTTCTTTTTTGCGTGGTCAGCTAATAATCTGTACATTATTGGCTTTTCTGTACTCCGCAGGCCTTTTGGTCGTTAATTTAGAGTATGCTATCCTTATCGGGTGTTTTGCTGGCTTTATTTCCTTTATCCCTTTTATTGGGGCCATTTTGGGCGCTGTTATCGCTTTGTGGGTTGCCGTATTCCAATTTTGGGCAGATCCTTTTCAGATTGGCTTGATTGCAGCAGTTTTTTTGTTTGGTCAACTTCTCGAAAGTAACTTTCTTACTCCAAAATTGGTTGGAAAAGCTATATGCCTTCACCCTGTTTGGATCATTTTTTCTTTATCCGTTGGGGGAGCTTTGGCGGGTTTGTCGGGAGTAATGCTGGCAGTACCTGTTGCCGCAATAGTTGGTGTGCTCGTAAGACACACTATTAGGGATTTAAGATACTAATAAGAGGAATATTGAGATTTTTGATGAATAGCAATCAGTTGGTTTTTGATTTACAAGGAGACATTTCTTTCGACCGAAATAACTTTTATGTTTCCAGCGCGAACAAGGACACGGTTAAACTTGTTGACTCATGGTCTAATTGGCCCACTCGATGTTTGGCAATAATTGGTCCAGCTGGAAGTGGAAAGTCTCATTTAGCATCTTATTGGGCTGAGGAGGTCAATGCTATCGTAATTAGTGCGCGAGACATTTTGTTGGCTGAGGTTCCCGCTTTGAGCGAACGTGGCGCCATTGTTGTAGAGGATTGCGACGGGATACAGTTAAATAGTGCTGACCAGCGCGCAGTTAACAATATTGAGCAAGCTATGTTTCACCTTCTTAATATAACGTCGCAAAAATTATCACATATTGTTTTAACTGGGCGAACGTTTCCGATAGATTGGCCGTTTGCCTTGAAAGATCTTGTGTCCCGAATAACTGCTTTTCCCATTGCAGAGTTGACTACACCCGACGATGAACTCTTAATGGCAGTAATGTTAAAACAATTCGAAGATAAACAGATAAAAGTCGATCCGGGATTGATAAGTTTTGCTTGTAGTCGAATCGATAGAACTTTCGAAGCCGTAAAAAATTTTGTAGAATTGATTGATAGGGTTGCCCTGACCGAAAAAAGGGAGATTACTATCCCCACTGCCAATAAAGTCCTGAAAAGCTTGTATGCAAGAGCTTAATTGTTTAATGTATGCACTTTAAAATGGAGGTTGAACTTGCAGAACGCGGACTTTTTTAACACGTCGGTGGAAATTCAAGATAAATCGAATTCTACATCACTCAAGCGTAAAAGCTCCGAAAGATTTTTTAATAGGGAGCTTTCGTGGATCTCTTTTAATTGGCGTGTTTTACAGGAAGCCGAAAACAAGGCAATTCCAATCCTGGAGAGAGTGCGGTTTCTTGCCATTTCAGCCAGCAACTTAGATGAGTTTTATATTGTCCGTGTTGCAGGTTTAAGAGAAATGGTAAAGGAGAACATTTCTTTTCCAAGTTCTGATGGGCTCTCGCCAATTAGGCAGTTAGAACTGGTGGAAAAGGAAGCGCGTGCGTTGATCGAGCATCAGCAAGTAATTTGGAAAGATCTTTTAATTGCTTTAAAGGAAGAAAAAATTTCTATACTAGAAACAAAGGACTTAACAGATCAAGACTATGAGATCCTCAGAGAAGTGTTTCTAGAGCAAGTATTTCCCGTATTAACGCCCTTGGCAATAGATCCAGCACATCCTTTCCCCTTCATTCCCTCTGGCTCCTTCGCGCTAGCATTAAGTTTGAGAAGACGTTCCGATGGCTTTGCTCTTGAGGCTCTATTACCAGTTCCAACACAGATACCGCGATTTTATCGAATTTCAGAGGGACCGCGAGGTTCAGTAAGATTTTTGCCTTTAGAGATTTTGCTAGAACAATTCTTGGACAAGCTTTTCCCTGGATACGACGTTATTGGCAAATCAACTTTTAGAGTTCTGCGAGACAGTGATTTAGAAGTTGAAGAAGAGGCTGAGGACTTAGTCAGAGAGTTTGAAACAGCGCTAAAAAGAAGGCGACGTGGTGATGTGATCCGAATGAAAGTTACAGCAGATACCTCTAATGATTTGTTGAGAGTAATATCGGGCTCATTACATGTTCCAGTCCATGAGGTGATAAAAGTGAATGGAATGATTGGAATGGCTGACCTTTCTGAGCTGTTAATTTCCGAAAAACCCAAACTATTGTGGCCACCATTTACTTCTCGAATGCCTGAGCGAGTCGAGGATTATAATGGCGATATTTTTGCTGCGGTGAGGCAAAAAGATTTATTACTGCATCACCCCTACGAAAGTTTTGACATTGTTGTACAGTTTCTTCAGCAAGCGGCACGAGATCCAAACGTGGTAGCGATCAGGCAAACGCTTTATCGAACTAGTAGAGAGAGTCCGATAGTGCAGGCACTGTGTGAAGCGGCTGAAGATGGAAAGTCTGTTACCGCCTTGATAGAGCTGAAGGCAAGGTTTGATGAAGCAGCTAACATCAGGCAATCCAGAGCCTTAGAGCGTGCAGGGGCTCAAGTGATTTATGGTTTTATGGATTGGAAAACCCATGCAAAATTGTCAACAGTCGTTCGGAGAGAAAGAACAGGTCTAGTAACCTACTCCCATTTTGGAACAGGAAACTATCATCCGATCACCGCAAAATTTTACACTGATCTAAGTCTTTTTACGTCGGATGAAGCGCTCGGTCGAGACGCAACCAAGGTTTTCAATTATGTATCAGGCTATGTAGAACCTGAAAAACTTGAGAATTTGAGTATATCACCACTTAACCTTAAAGAAACTCTTTTGAAAAATCTGCAGAATGAGATCAAGAACGCCGCACTGGGAAAACCTGCTATGGTCTGGGTTAAAGTTAACTCGTTAATTGACGCTGAAATAATTGACGCGTTGTATGACGCAAGCGCCGCAGGTGTAAAAATAGATCTCGTGGTTCGTGGTATTTGTGGTTTAAGGCCAGGCATTAAATCCTTGTCAGAGAATATTCGTGTAAAGTCAGTTATCGGTCGGTTTTTGGAGCATTCAAGGATAGTATGTTTTGCTAATGGAAAACAACTACCATCAAAAAAAGCAAAAGTATACATTTCGTCTGCAGACTGGATGGAAAGAAACCTTAATAGGCGTGTGGAGTCTTTAGTTGAAATAAAAAACGAGACTGTTCATGAGCAGATTTTAGAACAAATAATGGCTGCAAACCTATCTGATACAGCTAATTCTTGGGTGCTCCAGTCGGACGGTTCATATGTTAGGCATGACTATAAGCTAAATAAGAGAAAATTTAGTTGCCATAAGTTTTTCATGGAAACTCCATCGATGTCTGGTAGAGGGCGTATTGGCTCACATGATGTCCCGAGTTTAGTTCATTCAAAAGAATGAAATAGTGCTCAAGTAAATTAAGGTAAGTTAATTTTATGTCAGCTATGATATCTAAGGACGCGAAGTTCCGACGGAAAAAGATAGGTCGGATTGGAATTATTGACGTGGGTTCAAATTCGGTACGACTTGTCGTATTTGATGGTTTTGCCCGATCACCTTCATATTTTTTTAACGAGAAAGTCCTGTGCGGCCTCGGTCGGGGACTGCACATGGAAAACCGCTTGAATAAATCGGGAGTTGAAAAGGCGATAAAGGCAATAAAGAGATTTTTAGCAATAACCAAGGTGATGGATCTAACGGAGTTAATTGGGGTTACTACCGCGGCCGTTAGAAATGCCTCTGATGGAACTAGTTTTGTCCGTAGAGTGTCTGTAGAAACAGGTTTGAGCCTTCATATCACGTCGGGCACCGAGGAGGCCAACCTATCTGCTCTTGGGGTCCTTTTAGGGTGGCCGGACGCATCTGGCGTGGTTTGTGACATTGGTGGTGGTTCGCTCGAAATAGCAGATGTTACAAGGGGTCAAGTTGGAGCCTGTGAGAGTAGTCCGTTAGGTTCTCTCGTCTTGCAAGATTATGCAGATACTAAGAAGGATCTTGCTATCTATTTGAAGAAATCGATTGAAAAACTCTGTTATAGGTCGTCAGTCTCGTCAAAAAACATGTATTTAGTTGGCGGATCCTTCAGAGCATTTGCAAAAATTGATATGAGCCTTTCCAATTATCCTTTGAAAGTTTTACACGAATATAGAGTGACAGCTGATCAAGCAATGAAAACAGCTCAATGGCTAGCCAAAAGAAATGTTAGCGATTTTATGAATATTTCCGATTCTTCGACAGAGAGGTTGGCGTTGTTGCCGATGACTGCTTTAGTACTCATTGGTCTTTTGAATGAACTAAAACCTGAGCACGTTTATTTCTCAAGCTATGGATTGAGAGAAGGTATTCTATTTAAACATATGCCAAAAAAAATACGAAATTTGGATCCGTTGATAGAGGCGTGCCGATATCAGGAAAAAATGAGCTCTCGGTTTCCTGGGTTTGGAGACAAACTTTTTTCATGGATCTCGCCTCTTTTTGAGAACTTGAAATTAAAGGACAAGCGACTTTATCACGCCGCATGCTTGCTTCATGATACAACATGGAAATCACATCCAGATTATAGAGCAGAAGTCTCTTTTGAAACTGTTACTCGTGCTAACTTGGGCGGAATAGATCACGCGGGTAGGTTATTTTTAGCGCTTGCGTTAATGAGTAGATACAAAAAAATTTCGGTTTCAAAAAATATTAACGACATATTGAGCATATTAACTTCTAGTCGATATGAGGAGGCAATAATTTTAGGAAGAGCAATGAGATTGGGTGCAATGTTATCCGGTACCTCGGTAGTAAATTTAAAGAGGTCTCAAATAATGAGAGAAAAAAATACTTTGAAGTTAACTCTTAGCAAGAGTGCTGCCTCATTGGTAGGGGAAGCCGTGGAAAGACGTTTGACTACTCTAGCTGAGGGTATGAATTTAGCTTCATCTATCGAGGTATTGTAGCACAAAATGAATGTACTTTGAACAAACTTTGTTGAATAACTATATTATGTATTCTAGTTTGCAACAGTAACAATGAGGACTCGGTCATGCGTTTAACTCAATATTTCTTGCCTATACTTAAAGAGGACCCTGCTGAGGCCCAAATTGAGAGTCATAAATTGATGTTACGATGCGGATTGATCAAACAATCCTCTGCCGGGATTTATTCTTGGTTACCTCTGGGGAACAAGGTGCTAAAAAAAATTGAAGAAATAGTTAATCAAGAACAAATAAATGCAGGGCACATCCCACTTCTTATGTCGACAATTCAACCAGCAGATTTATGGCGTGAAAGTGGTAGATACGATGATTATGGAAAAGAGATGCTGCGTATAGTTGACCGGCATAACAGAGAACTTTTGTATGGTCCTACCAACGAGGAACAAATCACAGATATTTTTAGATCTTACATCGGCTCCTACAAAGAGTTACCTAAGACATTTTTTCATATACAGTGGAAATTTAGAGATGAGGTTCGCCCCCGATATGGCGTTATGCGCGGGCGAGAGTTCTTGATGAAGGACGGCTATTCTTTTGACCTTGATAAGGAGGCTGCAATTCAAGCTTACAACAGACATATGGTGAGTTATTTGAAGACTTATGAAAGAATGGGACTGAGAGCTATACCGATGCGTGCCGATACGGGTCCAATAGGTGGGAATTATAGTCATGAGTTCTTGGTTTTGGCAAAAACTGGAGAAAGTACGGTTTACTACGATAATGAGATAAAAAAAATCTCTATGGGTGGGAAGTCGATTGATTACAGCAATGCTGCAGAAATTAGCATGATCGTTGATAATTACACGCAGCATTATGCTAGAACGGAAGACACTCATGACGCTAAATTATTTTCAAAAGTCCCATCAAGCCGAAGGGTTAAAGCACGCGGCATTGAAGTTGGTCAAATTTTTTATTTCGGCACAAAGTATTCTGAAGCTATGGGGGCTGAAATTGTTACCTCTGATGGTTCCAGAAAATTTGTAGAAATGGGAAGCCATGGTATCGGTATTTCTCGGCTTGTTGGTGCAATAATAGAAGCGAGCCACGACACCAACGGTATAATATGGCCGGAGGAAGTAACGCCTTTCCACGCGATAATCTTAAATTTAAAGCAGGGTGACGCTACGGTAGATAGGGCTTGTGATGAAATTTACTCCAAATTGTGTGACGCAAACTTTGATCCGCTATATGATGATCGAGTCGAAAGAGCAGGGGTAAAATTTGCGAGGGCCGATTTAATTGGTGTGCCATGGAGAATAAGTGTTGGTCCGCGTGGACTAGCGGATGGAACGGTCGAACTGAAATATCGAAGAGATGGTACATCAGTAGACATTCCAGTTGATGGAGTGACAAATTTTTTAAAAGAAAAATATAAGTGTGATACCTAACCTAAGAGAATTTAAGTTTTATGCAAAAAGAGGAGTCATTTTTACATAGCACGCCATTCACGTGGATAGAGTGGGCAATAGCCTGGCGTTACCTAAGGTCAAGAAAGAAGGATGGTGGAATATCTGTAATTGCGTGGTACGCTTTACTTGGCGTAACCTTGGCAGTTGGTACGCTCATCGTTGTTCAGGCAGTAATGTTGGGCTTTCGTGAAGAGTTTACAAAGAGAATATTGGGTGCAAACCCTCACATAAGTATATTTAGCAAAAACTTTAATAGTGAGGCCGAAGATTTTTCTTTAATTTCTGACTACAAGATAGTTGCGGAGAAGTTGTCCTCCTTGGCTGGCATTTCAGCAGCCATTCCTACCGTTAAAGGTCAAGTTATGGGCACAAATAAAGGTAAAAACTTAGGGCTGCAAGTTTATGGTGTTGAACCATCTGACTTAAAATTAATTCCCTCCGTGAATGCTCCAGAAAGTTTTAATGGAGATATTGAAAACTTCCAGAACGGCGTTGCCATTGGTATCGGGGTTGCACGAGGTCTTAATCTACAAATAGGCGAAAAAATAAGACTCTTGTCCGCGAATGGAACCGTTACGCCTTTGGGGATGGCTCCTAGAGTTTCCGAATTCGTAGTTCAATACATTTTTCAGGTTGGCCGATACGACATCGACAGCACAAGAATTTACATGCCTCTTAATGATGCCCAGTCATATTTTAATAAAGAAGAGAGAGTAGATCAGATTGACTTAATGACTGATGATCCCTCTGTAGTTGAAAATACAAAACCACAAATTTTGAAATTTTTAAATGATGAGTATCTTGGTTGGACTTGGAAGGAAGCTTCTGCTGCCTTTTTGCAGGCTTTAGATGTGGAAAGACGGGTTATGTTGATTATTTTGTCTTTAGTAATTTTGGTTGCGGCTCTTAACATTATATCAGGTTTAGTGATGTTGGTTAAGAATAAGAAAAGAGATATTGCGATCTTGCGAACCATAGGGTTTTCAAAAGCATCAATCGTCAGAATATTCTTTTTGTGTGGAAGTCTAATAGGGATAATTGGAACCTGTTTGGGAATAACTTGGGGTTGTTTGTTTGCGATTTATATACAGGAAATACAGGTACTAGTTGAAACGATAATAGGTGGAAGCGTTTGGAATTCAGAAATAAGATTCTTGACTGAGGTGCCTTCTAAACTTCGGCTTACAGATATAATTTTCTCTGTGGTCTTGGCGTTAGTTATCTCTTTTTCGATTACAATTTTACCAGCTCGAAACGCGGCAAAGATAAGCCCAGCTGAGGCTATAAGAAATGACTGAAGAAGTTTTGAGACTAGTCAATATTTCAAAAAGTTTTAAACGTAGTCAGATGTCCGCTTTGGAGATATTTGCCAATGTCAACCTTTCCTTGTCGAGGGGAGAGATGGTTGGTATATTTTCGCCGTCTGGGACTGGGAAAACAACACTCTTGCAAATAGCAGGCTTGTTGGATGAGCCTAGCTCTGGCAGCCTTTTTGTTGGAAATGAGGATATTAAACTATTATCAGACCTTCAAAAAACATTTCTGAGGAACAGAAAGATCGGTTTCGTGTATCAATTTCACCATCTTTTGCCCGAATTTACCGCTCTAGAGAATGTAAGCTTGCCCCAGTGGTGTGTAGGTACCAATCGAAATGTAGCGGAAAAAAAAGCAAGAAAACTTCTTGATGAGGTCGGATTAAACGATCGAGTAAATCACCGACCCTCTGAGCTCTCAGGTGGAGAGCAGCAAAGGGTCGCAGTGTGTCGTGCGCTTGTAAACGATCCAGATATTTTGCTTGCTGACGAGCCTACGGGCAATCTGGACACTGAAACATCTGAAATAGTCTTTGATATTCTTATTAGACAAGTCAAGCAGAGAAAGCTCGCAGCTTTAATTGTTACCCATAATGAAAGTCTTGCCAAAAGAATGAACAGAGTTGTTCAAATTAGAGACAAGTGTCTAAAAGTTCTGAAATTTTAGCTTAAACAAATATTAGTTAATGTCATCCAAGTAAAATCTTTCAAAAAATTATTTGAGTTTGATGGGCCATAAACTTTTTCAGCTTTAAAGGTCTCAATGTTTGTTGATACGAACTCGTCAGAGAGGCCCAAAAGAAAAGCTAAAAGATCAGGCAGAGACTGATTGGATATAAGTTTTTTTAGCGGAACTCTATTAGAAAAAACCTTACTCTCCCGAGAAATAAGATTGAAGATTTCCGCGGGGCCAGTTGAATCTCTTAAAAATTTTTCAGAGATGAGGAGTATCCCTCCAGGCAGATGAATAGCGTCAAGTTTTTGATTTTTTAAGACTGTTAGCTTAAGGGTAAATCCGTCGATACCCGCTAAATCTACCATGGATTTTAAAATTTTATCTGACTGATCTGATTGACATATAGGACCAATCTCTGGCAGATGTGCTTGCAAAAGACTCTGCGCGATTTGCGTTTCGTGAATTTCACTAACGACCGATAAGGTCAGGTGTTGTAGTTTCGCTTTTGCGAAAGGAAAAAATGATATAGCGAGAGTAATTAGAGCAATAACCGCAACAAAAAGAAATACATAATTACTGGTTCTTTTTTCGTTTTTTGTTTCTATGAATAGTTGCAATGATTTTATCATCTCAGCATCTGTGACGATCAATTTCTCTTGGTCGCCAATGTTTGGAGAAAATACTGCTTCACCATTTTTATAATCGACCAATTTTATTGAATTCAGTGACCAATGTGTAATGGGATCATCGTTATAATTTGAAATTATTAACGACGTTTTCCCAACCGATATTATTACACTCCGCTCCTCTGAAGACTGGGTTTCTTTCCAATAAGCACTTGATTCTAAACGGGAATATTTTTTCAAAGCAGTCATCGTTTTTAGCTTTTTCCAATACTACTTTGTGTCAGGGTGCATATATTCCATTTCGTCCAAAAGTCTTCGTAGATCAACCTTCGAAATCTTTCCGGTAGCAGTGTGTGGTATCTCCTTTACAAAAATAACATCATCTGGTGCCTGCCAGTTTGCCACTCGTGTCTTTATGTACTCAATAATTGCATCTTTTTGCGGTGATTTTTCTTGGTTACAGACTACAAATATTATGGGCCTTTCGTCCCATTTTGGATGAGCAACGCCAATGGCAGCTGCTTCTGCAATATCTGGGTGGCCTACAGCAGCATTTTCCAGATCTATAGATGATATCCATTCCCCTCCAGATTTAATCACATCTTTGGATCGATCTGTAATTTTCATGTATCCGTGGGCATTTATGGTGGCAACATCGCCGGTATCAAACCATCCAAATTCATCTACGATATCGCTTTCTGCCTTTAGATATTTCCGTACAACCGCTGCTCCTCTTGCCCAAAGTTTTCCTTGAGATATTCCATCCCAAGGCAAGTTATTCCCTTCGTCGTCCGTTATCTTTAAATCGACAGTAAACGGTGGATGTCCAGTTGTCTCTTGAATATTTAGTTTTTCCTCATTTGAAAGTTCGAGTATCTCTGGTTTGAAAGAGCAAATGGTTCCTAATGGCGACATTTCCGTCATACCCCATGCGTGAAGAACTTGTATACCATATTTGTCCTGAAACTTTTCAATAACTGCCCGAGGGCATGCTGAACCACCAATTACGACCCTTTCCAATGAGGTAAGCCTAAGGTTTTCTTTCTCAAGATAATCTAATAGTAAGAGCCAAACAGTGGGTACTGCAGCTGTAACTGTCGCGCCGAGTTCAAGCATTTCGTACAATGCTTTAGGAGACATATCTCGTCCTGGCATTATCATTGACGCCCCCGTCAAAGGAGCTGTATATCCAATCGACCAACCGTTTGCATGAAATAGTGGTACAACTGGCATAATTCGCTCTCTGCTGGAAAGTGCAAGCATATCAGGTGCAGAAGACGCCAATGCGTGCAAGCAGTTTGATCTGTGAGTGTAAACAACCCCCTTCGGATTACCTGTTGTTCCAGACGTGTAGCATATTCCACACGCATCGAGTTCGGAACCCTGAGCCCAATCAAAATTGCCATCCTCACGTTCTAAAAGCTCTTCATAAATTAGTAAGTTTCTTATACTATTAGTGGGAACATTTTCTTTATCTGTCATTACGATGACATTTTCAATTTTGGGACATTTGTTCAGAATTTTTTCAATAACAGTTAGAAGGTCAGGGTCGACCATTAAAACCTTATCCTCTGCGTGATTAATGATATAAACTAATTGCTCTGAAAAAAGTCTTGGGTTTAAAGTATGATTAATTGCACCACAGCCAGGGACTCCATAGACAACTTCAAGATGTCGTGACGTATTCCAGGCCATTACTCCAATTGCATCTCCTTTTTCAACCCCAAGTCTTTTCAGGGCTTGAGCTAACTTTCGTGAATTTTTCCAGATTGAGCTCCAAGTAGTTTTGGTAATTGGGCCCTCTACACTTCTGCTGTGAATAATTCTGTTAGGATGATATCGAGCTGCGTGATCAATGATGTTAGAAACTCTTAAAGGGAATTTCTGCATTAGATCATCCATGGGTCTCTCCCTGTGAAAATTTTTCGGTCTGAATTGGTGAAAGTATACCTAAACAAACTTCTATTACAAAGTAAAATGCCCTAGTCGTATAATTAAATTTTATGACCAATGGCGCGTTATAATGGAAATTAGAAAAAATACCATATGCTAACTATTGAGCTACTAAATCATAAAACTTTTGTTGTCTTTTGTGAAGGTCATGGACCAGTCTGGGAGCAATGAATCGTTGACCATATATGTTGGAATATTGTTTGCAAAGTTCTAAAATCTTTTCAGTTCCCATTAAATCTAACCAACCGAAAGGCCCACCGGCCCATGGAATACAACCCCAACCCAAGATTGCCCCAACATCACCATCTCGGATGTCCATTAGAACGTTTTCCTCGAAAGCTCTAATTGCTTCCAATGCCTGAATTAATGCTAGTCTATTTTTCACTGTGTCGACATCAGGTTGGTTTGGATGATTTGGCCAAGCGGAAGCAATATCGGGCCACAGGTTCAAGCGGTTACCATTTTCATCATAGTTGTAGAAGCCGGCATTTACCTTTCGACCTAATCTTCCATTTTCTACCATGTACTTAAGCACATCATCACTTTCGTCAGGGATATATTTTTTTCCTAAAGCGTTCCTTGTTGCGGTTGAGATTTGATTTGCCAAGTCGATGGATGTCTCGTCGATCAGTTGTAAAGGTCCGACTGGCATTCCTAATTGTCTAGCTCCATTTTCGATCAATGCCGCTTTTACTCCAGTGCCTACCATTCTTACACCCTCATTAATGTATGGTATTATACAGCGGTTAGCGTAAAAGTACCTTGAGTCATTTACGACAATGGGTGTTTTTCGAATCTGCTTCGCAAAATCTAAAGCTTTGGAAACAGCGCGGTCACCAGTTTTTTCCCCTTTAATTATTTCTAGTAATTGCATCTTGTGCACGGGGCTAAAGAAATGAATGCCGACGAAATTTTTCTCATTAATAGAAGCTTTTGCCAAATCAGAGATTGGAATTGTGGATGTATTACTTGCAATTATGGTCGTCTTTGAGATATATTTTGTTACTTTTTTCGTTACGTCGGCTTTTAGCTGTCCATTTTCAAAAACAGCCTCAATGATCAGGTCAGCATCTTTTAATTCATTGTAGTCATCGGTAGCATTTATCCTAGCGAGCACTGATTTCATTTCCTCGGGGGTTGTTTTTCTTCTCTTGACTCCCTCTTGAAGAATTGCTCCGACTTTTCCTTTTCCGGCTTCGGCAGTGCTCTTCGAAGCATCGATCAAGACTACATTTATTCCAGCCATTGCAGAAACATAAGCTATGCCCGACCCCATCATACCTGCGCCTATTATGCCCAAAAACTTAACATTTTGTTTTGCGATATCTTTCGGTCGGGCTCTGCCCTTCTCTAAAGCGCTTTTGTTCACAAAGAGCGATCTTATCATATTATAAGTACTCGGTATTGTTAAAAGCTTAACTGCCCAACGCGCTTCTATTCTAAGCGCATCCTCAAAGGGAACGAGAAGACCCTCGTAAGCTGCCGACATTAAGGCCCTGTGAGCAGGGTACAAACCTTGAGTTCTGCCATTAACCATCGCTGATGCACCAACAAAGGTTAAAAACCCAGAAGGTTGATAAGGAGCTCCCCCGGGTACTTTGAAATTTGCTTTGTCCCAAGGCTTATACGTATCTTCTTCTGAGGCATTAAAAATCCATTCTTTAGCCGCATTAATAAGATTCTTAGCTTCCACGACCTCGTCAACAAGCCCAACCGATTTTGCCGCCGATGCCGAAAACATTTTCCCTTCCAAAAGAATCTGCGAAGAACCCAAAGCACCAAGAGATCGCATAAGCCTAGTTGTGCCACCGCCAAAAGGGAATAGACCGACTAGTGTCTCTGGCAGACCAACCTTAACTCTAGGATCATCACTAACAATTCTGTAATGGCAGGCTAAGCCAATCTCTGTTCCAATCCCGGCTGATAAACCTGGACAAGCCCAGACGACTGGTACACTCCTCTTTTTTGATTTCTTATCTCTACCTGCTAACTCCAATTTCCTTAAAGTTCTATGAATTTCCATTATTGTTTTGAAAGCCAATCCAGAAAAGTTACCCTTGGACTCCTTCATCATAGACTGCAAGACAATTAAATCCATTCCAGCTGAAAAGTCTTTTTTGTTTGAACCGATAATAATCCCCTTGAGATTATCCTCTTTGAGGGCTCTCTCAATTGCATTATTCAGTTCAACGCTACTTTCTAACGTCAGCGTATTAATTGATTTTCCTTCAGAGTCCCAAATAATTGACGCAATGCGATCATCATCTATAGAATATTTAAAGTCTGTCATTTTAACCTTTCATTTTCAGTTAAACTAATTCGATCAACGTTGCTGATCCCATTCCTGAGGCCACGCACAAAGTTGCCAGTCCAAGACCTTTATTAGATCGTTCCATTTCGTCCAAGAGAGTCCCTAATATCATCGAACCTGTTGCTCCAAGGGGGTGGCCAAGTGCAATAGCTCCTCCATTTACATTGATGCGATCTTGCTCTACATCAAACGCTTGCATAAACCTTAGCACTACTGCTGAAAAAGCTTCATTAACTTCAAAAAGATCAACATCTTCTATTTTCATACCTCTGTTCTTAAGCAAGCGATTGGTCGCTGGGATAGGACCAGTTAACATGATTGTAGGATCACTTCCTACTTTTTCAGAGTGCAGAATCTTTGCCCTTGGTTTAAAACCGGTTTTTTCGCCGAAGGATTTTGATCCAATAAGTATAGCCGATGCTCCATCTACTATTCCACTGGAGTTTCCAGCATGGTGATTGTGTTCTATGCGCTCTAGGTGCGGGTACTTCAATTTCGCGACGTTATCAAAACCGGGCATATTTTCTCCAATATCTTTGAAGCTCGGTTTTAAACTTCCAAGAGTTTCTAGAGTTGTATCAGTCCGGAACAGTTCATCTTTTTCAACTATCATCAAACCATTTTGGTCGTTTATTGGAATTACCGAATTCTTGAAGCGACCATTTTTCCAAGCATTTGTCGCTCTTTTGTGACTCTCAACAGCGTACAAATCTAAATCCTGACGAGAAAATCCAAATTCGGTAGCTATGATGTCAGCAGCGATTCCTTGTGGAACAAAGCAAGAGCCGAATGTTAAATCTGGATCTACTGCCACTGCTGCGCCGTCGGAGCCCATCGGTACTCTACTCATCATTTCAACTCCACCTGCTATATATGCGTCGCCGGCGCCTGCTTTAATTTGGTTGGCGGCAAGGTTTATCGCCTCGAGGCCGCTGGCACAAAAACGGTTGATCGACAAGCCAGGGACAGAAATTTCATATCCGGCCAGCAGCACTGCTGATCTAGCAAGGCATCCGCCTTGTTCTCCAACTTGCGTGACATTTCCCCAAATTACATCCGCTATTAAAGTTGTGTCTAGGTTGTTTCGGTTTTTCAGTGCTCGAAGCATGTCAGCCGATAGTTTGACCGCAGTAACTTCGTGCAAAGCTCCATCTTTTTTCCCTTTTGCCCGTGGACTTCTAATGCTATCGTAGATGTATGCTTCTGACATATTATCCTCTTGTTTCGATTGTCTGACGTGTTGCAAATTCTTATGTCACTACTAAAAACCTTTTTCGTCAATATTCATAATTAGCCCCTTGTCAGCTAACAATCTGGTCAGCCTGAGTTTTGTTTCGGGTAACGAATATTTCATATAAAATTTGCCCGTTGAAATTTTTGACTGGTAAAAAACGTTATCCTTAAGTTTTGGATAGCAGAAATATATTTTTTCCGCTATGGTGGTCCACATAAATCCCATTACAACATGTCCAAAAAGATGTAAAAAGTCTGTAGCTCCTGTCATCACCGTTTCAGGATCCGACATTCCATGCTTCATAAAATGTTGCAGAGCGGCTTCAAGATCCAAAATTGACTCATTTAGTGGTACCAAGAACTCTTCTTTGAACACTGCATTTTCTGTATTTTGGTTGCCAAGTTTCTTTACCTGCGCCAAAAAATTAGTGGTGTGTTTGCCTCCATCTGATAATAATTTCCTGCCCACTAAATCTAGGGCCTGAATTCCATTAGTACCTTCATATATCATCGCTATTCGAGAATCTCGCACGAACTGGCTTACGCCAAAATCTTCTACATAACCATGACCTCCAAAAATTTGTTGGGCAATTACTGTCGACTCGAATCCTTTATCAGTTAAAAAAGCTTTAAAAATGGGAACCAAAAGTGATACTAAACCACTAGCATCTTGATCATTAAGCAGTTTTCCTTTGTCAATTAGCAAACTCGACCATATTGCAAAGGCTCTTGCTCCCTCTACAAACGACTTTTGTTTAAGTAACATTCTTCGTACATCTGGGTGAACAATTATTGGTTCCGCGTCGATATCCACATTATTTCTATTTGAAAATGATTTACCTTGAACTCGGTCTTTTGCATATCTTAGGGAGTTCTGGTATGCTATTTCAGCTTGTGATAAACCCTGCACGCCCGTAGCAAGTCGAGCTTCATTCATCATTGTAAACATCGTCCTAACGCCTTTATTTTCTTGACCAAGTAAGAAGCCCCTTGCTCCATCGTAGTTAATTACGCAGGTAGCATTTCCATGAATGCCCATTTTACTCTCAATTTTTCCAACAGAGACCTTGTTTCGCTTCATAGTCGAAGAATTTTCGTTTGTTAGCATCTTTGGAACGATAAATAGAGAGATTCCACTCATCCCTTTGGGAGCCTTTTCTATTCTGGCTAGAACTAGGTGAATAATGTTTTCCGCTAGATCGTGATCACCTGCAGAAATATATATTTTCTGACCAGTAATTTCAAAAGAACCATCTTTTTTTCGAAACGCTTTAGTTCTAATTAAGTTGAGGTCTGTACCACACTGCGGTTCGGTTAAGTTCATAGTTCCTGTCCACTCACAGTTTGCAAGTTTTGGAAGAAAAGCGTTCTTTTGTTTCTCCGTGCCGTGCGCAAGTATTGTAGAATACACCCCGTGTGAAAGCACATTATATATATACAAGGCTACATTGGCCGCACCAAAAAACTCGCCAACGGGCGTAGCAATAGTTAGTGGAAGGCCTTGCCCCCCATACTTTGTATCACAGTTCAGTGATGGCCAACCGGCCTCACGCATCATCTGAAACGCTTTTTTAAAACCTTTAGGTGTTTCAACACTGCCGTTATTCAGCAGGCACCCAATGCTGTCTCCCTCTTGATTAGTTGGGTTAACTACCTCTGATGCGAGCTTGCCTGCCTCATCTAAAATCGGCTCTACTATATCTCGTGTGAACTGGGTGAATCCGGGAATGTTTACTTTGTGAATCTCGAAGACTTCATAAAGTAAAAAAAGATACTCCTTGGTAGGTGGGGAATAGCTTGGCATTATGCGTTTCTAGCTTCTATAACAACATTAAAGGCGTAATCACTATTAGAGTGATAATTTGCCTGTTTTTTTTTGCAAGGGAAAACGAAAATATTTGTTTTAGATTGACGTAACGTAACTATTGGAATCATTGCCCAAGCCTTTCATGAATATCATGCAAAAAAGACGTGTAAAAGGCTTTTATTTAGCTAGACTCTTACGCCCTTTTCTTTCAATTCTTCTCGAACTGCTTCAAGACCCAGCTTTAAATCCCTGATAGCAGTGTCTAACTCTGTCCTCTGCGCTTCCATAATTTTCAGTCTTTCCTCAGCTAGCTCGTGTGTACGTGCCAGTTGCGTAGCTTGCTGATCACCGATATCATAAAGATTTAGTAGTTGTCTGATTTCTTCTAACGAAAACCCAAACCTTTTTCCTTGCAAAATGAGCTTAAGTCGAGCTTGATCCCTGCGGGTAAAATATCGTCTTTGGTTTTTTCTAATAGGAAACAGTAGTTCTTTAGATTCATAAAACCGAAGAGTTCTAGGTGTTACAGAATAGAGTCTGCACATTTCTGAAATAGTTAAAGTGCTGCCTTGGATTTGATCTGCTTCCATCATATTCATGTTTTAGTCCTTCGAACTTCTATTTATTCAATTCATTTACCTAATCAATATTTGCATCTTCCATAACTTCTTGAATAGCAAGAAGAGGAAATATGTTTAAGTTAGGTTCGCTTTCGCCTACTCTTTAATCGATTCTTTCAAGAATGCCTCTTATTAAGGCAACAAAACTATAAAAGTGTATCCTTAAAAGTGTAGCTTTAATTTGGTTGGCTACGCCTCACAAATTAGTAGTTAGTGAAAATAATACGTGATTGCGTGGCTAATATGCTTAAAAGAAATTTTTGGGACGTCTCAACTGTTCTTGAAATAATGTCTTTACGGAAAATTGAAGGGTAATACAAGGTGAATACTATAACAGGCAAAGATTTTTCTTACGACCGCATTGATTTCAGACGTATATTCAGAATAGCGGTCCCAATAGCATTGTCCAATGTTACTGTTCCTTTGTTGGGAGCCGTGGACACTGGGGTTATTGGTCAGTTAGGTGATGCCAAACACGTCGCTGCGGTAAGTATCGGTGCCGTCGTAGTTTCCTTATGCTTTTGGTTATTCGGATTTTTAAGAATGGGGACAACTGGTTTGACGGCATTCTCTCGCGGTGAGGATGATCATTCTGAGGTTACTGCTATATTGTTGAGAGCACTGGTTATTGGCCTTTTAGCAGGGTTTTTGATTATTCTGAGTCAGTCTGTAATTGTCTCACTTGGTATGCTCTTTTTTCAATCGAGCAATGATGTAGAACAACTAGCTTCAGACTATTTAAGAATTCGTTTGTGGGCATCTCCATTTACTATTTCGATGTTTGCTATTATCGGATGGCTAATTGCAATAGAGCGCACAGCAACAGTTCTTTTGATACAAGTTGTTGTAAATGGTTTAAATATAGCACTGGATTTTTACTTCGTGTTAGTTTTAAAATTGGGCGTGAAGGGCCTTGCGGGAGCCAGTTTGATCTCGGAAGTTTTTGGTTTCCTGATTGCTTCAGTGATTTGTGTGACGCTTTCACACAAATATCCTTTGCGGAGTTTTAAAGAGGTTTGGAATCTTGATCGTTGGCAAAGGGCATTTCGGGTCAATTCTAACATATTTTTTCGAACAGGGATGTTACAAATAGTTATGCTGAGCTACGTGTTTTTTGGCTCAACTTTCGGTACGATAATACTCGCTGCCAATCAGATTTTGTTTCTTTTTATGAGCTTCACTGCGTATTTTCTCGACGGAATTGCTTTTGCTGCAGAAGTATTGGTAGGGCGTTCAGTAGGTGCAAAGTCGAAGGAAAAATTAAGAGAGGCAAGTACAAAAACTGGGTTTGCAGCTTGTGCAATTTCTATAGTGTTATCGGTGGTGTTTTTTCTAATTGGAGGGAGTGTTATAGATATAATGGTTTTAAATGAGGAAGTTCGAGCGGCGGCAAAAAGTTACCTTTTCTGGATGGCCATAACTCCGGTTACAGGCTTCGCTTCCTGGATCTTGGATGGTATTTTTATTGGATCAACTAGGACGAATTATATGCGAAGGGCTATGTCACAAGCGTTTATATTTTACTTGCTAACTATAGCCATTCTTTACCCTACTCTTGGTAACCACGGACTTTGGATAACTATTAATTTGTTTTTTATTGCGCGAGCCGTTTTTTTAGCGAGGTATTACCCGGAGTTGGGAAAGTTCGTGAACTCATAGAAGGTTATGCTTATTAATTCCTACAGCCTCCTCCACATTGTGAAAACCATAAGATAAAAGAATTTCGTTTAAGTCTGCTAAAATTTTTAACACTAAGCTTGGTCCCTTGTAGATAAGTGCTGTGTATAGCTGCACAGCGCTAGCGCCGGCAGATATTTTTATAAATGCATCTTTTCCAGAGGCAATACCGCCGACGCCAATAAGCGGTATTTCACCCTCTGTGATCGATGCGATTCTGGCTAAAACTTGCGTAGATTTTTTAAATAAAGGGATACCTGATAAGCCCCCTATGCTAATGTTGCCACGATTTATAATTTGATTGAAGTTAGCAGTTGTATTTGTTGCTACAATTCCTGCTATACCATGTGCTCGACACAAATTGGCAATCTTTTCCAAATCACGGTATTCAAGATCAGGTGAAATTTTCAAAAAAACTTTTATTTGCGTGCTTAAATTCATTTTGGTTTCTCTGATTTGCGACAACAAATCTTTCAGATACTCACTTTGCTGTAATTCACGCAGTTTTTTTGTATTTGGTGATGAAATGTTAATAGTTGCAAAGTGTAAATTATCCCCACATTTTATTAAAACTTTGTTGTAATCACTTGCTCGATCAGAACTATTGCGATTGACCCCGATGTTTAATCCTATTACATTTCGCTTTGCAAAATCCTCGAGTCTCTTGTTGATTTTTTCCATTCCAATATTGTTGAATCCCAAATGATTTATAATTGCATTTTCATCCTTTAGTCGAAAAATACGGGGTTTGGGATTCCCTCTTTGGGGTTTAACCGTGACGCCTCCAACCTCCACAAAACCAAATCCCATTTTGAAAATAGACGGCAGCAAAAAAGCATTTTTATCAAACCCAGCAGCGAGGCCTATCGGGTTTTTTAAATCAATTCCTGCGACCTGGGTGCGAAGTCGGTCGAAGCTCTCAATCTCGTTTCGAAAACCATTGCTGCATTTTAAAAGTAATAAGGCAAGTATATGTGCCGTCTCTGGATCTAGAGTTTGAATCAATTTCATGGCCGTAGGCTCAATGCTTGATAGAAATCTAGAAGCCATTTGGAATGACATGCTTTGAGCCTTCCAATGTCATAGGTGCCACCCATGAGGTATAGTCAAATTTTAATATACCATAGTAGTGAGGGAACAATTCATTGTTTCGAGCTTTTTCCCATGATAATTTTTCTCGGAGCTTTTCCGGATCTACGGAAATTAGAATTAAGTTTTTTTCATTCGCAAAATGTTTCTCAAGAGTACCTTGTAACTGAGATCTGGTAGAGAAGTGAATAAAACCGTCGATAAGATCTTGCTTAGAGCCCACGAAATGTCCCTTGCTTCGGAAACAAACAAATTCCTGTTTTAAAAGCACTTTAAAGATCAGCATTTTCCATACTTCAATAATTTTTGGCTCTTTTTAAATAAACTTGTTAATTGTCATTCATAAAGTTACTCAGCATATACTTTGATAAGCCTAAAAAATTTTGGGTCCCAATCACAAGCAAACCCATCGCCGTCCGAATCCAAGCCCCATATGTCCCTCTCTGGGCCTCCTTTAATTAAAAAGTACCTTTGGGCGTCGTCATCACTTTTAAATCTGATACATGGGTCGACGCTGTCCTGTCTTTCCTTGATACGTCTGTAAATTTTTTCTCCAACCTTATGTGTAGAAGATCGCGCATAAACCGCAATATTTAAACTTATGTCAGAGCTAATTTCTTCTATTTCGTCTGGAGAAATTACAATGCGCTTGGAGCGCGCTTCCATCATAAGCGCTTCGGCATCCCTTTTCTCAATCTTTTGTTGCTCTAATGTGTAACGTGATAAATCTAGTTGACCATCATCTGAACTTAGGTTTCTGCTATCAGTATCTTCAGTTGTGATTGAACCACTTTGACAGCTTGTGAGCAGCAAAACTATAAAAATACCTTTGAGGATAAGCTTCTTCCAGAGAAACATTAAATATTACCACCACTTTTTTGGAAGATAGGAAAAGCCAAGCTGTTTTTCGAATTCAAACGCAATGCTCAAAAGTTCGCCCTCTTCCCAAGGCTTTCCGATCAACTGTAGACCGAGTGGCAAACCGTTGCCATCAATGCTTGCAGGAAGACTTATAGCCGGCAGTCCAGCTAAATTGACCGTAACCGTAAACACATCATTTAAGTACATCTGGAGCGGATCTTTTCTCTTTTGATCTCCAATCTCAAAAGCTGTAGACGGCGTCGCAGGTGTTAGGATGGCATCGATTCCGTCTCTGTAAGCATTAGAAAAATCATTTTGGATGAGAGTTCGAACCTTTTGCGCTTTTATGTAATATGCATCGTAAAAACCTGCCGAAAGAACATAAGTGCCGATTAGTATACGGCGCTTTACTTCAGCTCCAAAACCTTCTCCACGGGTAGCAGAATACATATCATCAATACTTTGGAACTCATCTGCTTTGATCCTTTTACCGAAACGAACACCATCATACCGCGCGAGATTTGAGGAAGCTTCTGCTGGCGCCAAGACATAGTACGCAGGGAGCGCGTACTTTGTGTTTGGAAGCGAGATATCTACTATCTCGGCACCCGCTGCATGGAGCATCTTAGCTCCTTCTTGCCATAGCTTTTCTATTTCAGTGGGCATCCCCTCAATTCTATATTCTTTTGGAACTCCAATTTTCTTTCCTTTTATGCTTTCACCTAAAAAAGATTCGAAGTCGGGAACGCTTTTGTCTGCGGAGGTGCTATCTTTTGGGTCATAGCCTGCCATCGAAGATAGCATAATTGCACTATCCCTTACAGTTTTTGTTATTGGTCCGGCTTGATCAAGTGACGAAGCAAAAGCTATTATTCCCCATCTGGAACATCGACCATAGGTAGGCTTTAAACCAACAACGCCGCAAAAGGCAGCAGGCTGTCTAATAGAACCGCCTGTATCGGTGCCAGTAGCGGCAAGGCATAAGTTTGCAGCTACTGCGGCGGCCGAGCCTCCCGAGGAACCACCTGGTGTGAGCTTTTTATCAGATTTTGAGCCTTTCCAAGGGTTTATAGCTGGGCCATAGGCTGAAGTTTCATTTGAAGAGCCCATAGCAAACTCATCCATGTTGAGCTTACCAATCATAATTGCTCCAGCTGCCCAAAGTTTCTGAGTTACCGTGCTTTCGTAGGCTGGTACAAAATTTTCTAGAATTTTAGATGCGGCCTGAGTAGTCACGCCGTTAGTACAAAAAATATCTTTGACTCCGATTGGAAGTCCACATAAAGCTTTGGTCGCATTTTTTTTCAAATCCTCATCCGCAGATCGAGCCTTCACTAAAGCTTTTTCCTCGCAAATCGAGCAGTATGCATTTAGTTGCGTTGCAGCCTTGGCTTCCTTTAAGAAAGCTTCCGTAAGTTCAAAAGAAGATACGCTCCGATTTGCTAAAGCATCGCGTGCCTCTGCGATAGATAATTTTACTAGTTCATTCATTCTACTCTATCACTTTTGGTACCGTAAAAAACCCTTCGTTTTTTTCTGGCGCATTTCCCAGAATCTTTCCCGCATCCCCACCATCAGTTATTTCGTCATCTCTAAGAGATGAACGCATCGGAGTAACAGATGTCATTGGTGGAGTTGTTGTGACATTTGCCTCGTTTAGTTCTTCCATAAACGAAACAATCTCTGATAATTCTGCGGCGACGCCGGCCAGCTCGTCCTTTTTCACCTCTATTCGTGCCAGGTTCGCTATTTTTTTTACTGTATCTACATTGATTATCATTTTAAAAAAAATTATTTTTTTTGGTTAAAATTATTCTCAGATCATTTTGCATATAAACCAGAAATAAGTTTTAATAAACAAAATAAAAATAAAAATCAGATTTTCTTTTGAGAATAATTATCATTTTTCTTTTTCTTGCGTAATGCCCAAAAAAAAGTTTTCATCAGTTCAGCGATTTCATCTTCTAGAAAGCCTGCATAGACAGTTGGTTTGTGGTGGGTTTGCGGATGAAAAAATATTTGAGGTCCAGCTTCCACAGCGCCTGACTTTGGATCGTTCAGTCCATAATAGAGTGAGTCAATTCGTGAGAGTGATATAGCAGCGGCACACATAGCACAAGGTTCCAAGGTAGTATAAATAGAACAACCATTTAAATACTTTGATCCGGTCAACATGCAAGCCTCACGGATAACAATTATTTCAGCGTGTGCACAAGGATCCTTTGATTTTTGTACTTCATTGTGAGCTCTAGCAAGAATTCTTTTTTTTGAGTCCACTATAACTGCCCCAACCGGTATTTCTCCAAACTTGGCTGCGATTTTCGCCTCTGCTATTGCTATTTTCATAAAAGAGTTAAACATTAGGTCTCCATTGTTTGGTATTTATTTAAATTAAATTTTATTACGGTTTATTAATTATGAGTAATCATGGATAACAAAGAAATCGAATTTAGTCGCCTTGCAAAGGTGCTCGCTCGAGCAGGTGTAGCCTCTAGAAGGAACTCAGAAAAACTTATTTTCGATGGAAGTATAAGCGTAAATGATGTGACGGTCTATGACCCCTCGACAAAGGTTTCGCCCGCTGATTTAATTAGAGTCAATGGGAGACGGCTGAACTCACCAGACTCCATAAGAATTTGGCGATTTCATAAACCTGTTGGTTTTATCACCTCAGAGTTCGACCGACAGAATAGACCGACAGTTTTTGATATCTTACCTAAGACACTGCCTAGGGTGATTTCGATCGGCAGGTTAGATTTAATGTCAGAAGGCCTTCTTTTATTTACAAATGATGGACAAATAAAAAGAAAGTTTGAGCTACCTTCTTCTGAGTTAGTGAGAAACTATAGGGTGAGAGCCAAGGGTCATCATCAAGAAAAATATTTGGAGTATCTACGGGAAGGAATTACAGTTGCTGGTGAAAGTTTCAGGCCGATGGATATATCGCACGATAAAAAACTAGGTGCTAACAATTGGTATACTGTCGCCTTGAAGGAAGGAAAAAATAGGGAAATAAGAAGAGCTTTCAAAGCAATAGACTTGGAAGTTAACCGACTAATAAGGGTAGGTTTTGGACCCTTTACGCTTGGTGAACTTGAGCGCGGTGAATTAAAAGAAGTCTCTAAAGCCCAACTAAGCAGGGTGTTGGCCCGTTTTTCCTAAGTTTTTAAGATAACGTCTTAGTTAGACGAGAATTTGACTTTTTTAGAATTTTATCCTACCTAATTGGGGTGCGGATGGCTGGGTGACTGCGTGCGAATACGTGTACGAGGAAAGTCCGGACTCCATGGAGCTGTGATGCCGGGTAACGCCCGGCCGAGGTAACTTGAGGGAAAGCGCCACAGAAAATAGACCGCTTTTAAAAGTAAGGGTGAAAAGGTAGGGTAAGAGCCTACCGCCACGATGGCAACATCGTGGGCATGGCAAGCCCCATCAGGAGCAAAGTCAAATAGGGGTTGCGCGGAAATTCCGGAATGCTTCATTCTAGCGACCTGGGTAGACTGCTTGAGTTAACTGGTAACAGTTGATCTAGATGAATAGTCACCGTTGGAAAATTTCCAAAACAGAATCCGGCTTACAGGCTGTCCGCACATTGTCAGCGTGCCCTTGATTCGTCTCAGTGGTTTAATTCTCACTTATAATCAGGATTAACGATCAAATATCTTGTACTTGTAGCAATGGCGGCCCCCAGATGTTGCGCCAAGAAAAAAAAGTAAGTAAATGGTGTATTTTCCCATTGATTTCCATAAATTTCCATGATAAACCATAATTTAACAAGATCAGTGTTTAAGAATTAGGGTAATAGCTCAATTCGGGTAGGTTTCATACAGGAGCTGATTGTTGTTAGGAAACGGACTCGGGACTAATCAATGGGCAGTTAAAGTCACCGAGAGGACCTGAAACAAAGTCGACGAATTGAAAAAAATTGTCAATTCGTCGACCGGACTTGTGCGACTGCATTCTGATTTGAAGAAGGGATGGGAGTAGAAGTTATGAGAAGGTTTCGTGGAGAGTCCCTGCACAAAGTGGATAGAAAAGGCAGAGTATCGATTCCTGCTCAATTTAGACGGGTTCTTGAGGAAGGTGATCCCGATTTCCGTGAGGAAAATAATCCAATGTGTGTATTGGTGTATGGTCGAAAGCAGCGAAACTGTATTGAAGGATATTCCATACGATCGATAAACCACGTTGACGATATGGTAGCCAAGCTTCCAAGATATTCGCGTGAGCGCGAGATTTTAGAACGGTTTCTAAATGCTCAGTCGGTTTATGCACAAATAGATGATAACGGCCGATTAGTTTTATCCGCAAAACTTAGAGAAATTGTTCGCATAGATAACGAGGCAATTTTTGTTGGTATGGGTGACAAATTTCAAATTTGGGAACCAAAGGCTTATGAAGTCGACATGAATGCGTTAGACCGCGAATTTCAAACCTATGATGAGAATAACAGTCCTTTCTCTCTACTTCAACCTGGACAGTCATAGGAAACGAGATGGTCTCAGATGAAATTAACAGAAGCGCTCACACACCAGTTCTCTTAGATACCTTCATAAAGCACGTAAGTCCAATTACCGGTACCTGGGTTGATTGTACATTTGGTCTCGGGGGTTACACCGAAGCTTTGATAAATTCCGGCGCTGAACTAGTAATTGCAATGGACAGAGACCCCGATGTTATGCCTTTCGCCCGAAAAATGGAGCGAAAGTTGCGCCCTAAGCTTAAATTCTATCAAGAGAAATTTTCATGTTTAGATAACATACTTGCAAAACATCCAGATGAACAAATTTCTGGAATTGTCCTAGATATAGGTGTTTCATCAATGCAGTTAGATCAATCTGACAGAGGCTTTTCATTCAAGAAAGATGGACCTTTGGACATGAGAATGTCGAAGGCAGGTTTATCTGCTGCAGATATACTGAACAGCTTGGATGAAACGCAGTTAGCTGATATTATATTCTACTACGGTGAGGAAAGGGCTGCACGCTCGATCGCAAGAGAAATAATACATCGGCGCAAGACGCAGCCGATCACCACCACCGCAGAACTTTCAAATATAGTGTCTGATGTCTTTGAGAAAAGATGGCAACTAAATAGAAAAAGAATTGACCCAGCCACCTTAACTTTTCAAGCTCTTCGCATAGCTGTGAATAACGAACTAAGGGAATTGAATTCGGTACTTCACTCTGCGGAACGCCTTATGCCAGAGGGAGCCTTTTTGGCCGTGGTAACATTTCATTCACTAGAAGATCGCTTGGTTAAACATTTTATAAATGATCGCTCAAAATCTGCCTCTCGAGCCAGTAGATATGCTCCAATCACAAGTAGTTATCCTCCCACTTTTGAAAAAATTTTTGGGAAGGTACTTAGTGCTGACGCCGGTGAGAAAAGAAAAAATCCTCGTGCGCGTTCGGCTAAACTCAGAATCGCTAAACGATGTTCTGGGCTGGTAGAAAACCAAGGCAAGACTTTTGATCACTTTCCTGACATAGAAATTAGAATGTGTGATTTATAATGAGGTATTTTCTATATTTAATCTTTTTCTTGTTGTTAGGTTTTGCTGCGACATGGGCATATTCAATAAATTACGAAACAAGGGAAGTTGTGAAGCGTATAGAGGACCTTAAATTCAAAATAAAAGAAGAAAGGGAAAAGTTATTAATGTTGGAAGGTGAATGGGCATATCTTAATAGACCTGAGCGCCTTGAGACTTTGATAGAAAAATACTTTCACCATTTATATTTGTTGCCCCTCTCCTCCGATAATTTCGCTGGCATTGAAGCAATTGGCTTTAGTGACAATGATAATCAAGAAACGCCTACAATTACTCTTGACACAAAGATTAGCTCGGTATCTGAATGATTAGGATTCCATTAAGACCCCTAGCAAAAGTTTTAATGGCTCGAGAAGACGGTAGAGATCCGGATTTAGTAGAAGCTCACGAAACAGTTCGAAGACAAAGCGCTGTTATTCTTTCTGCTAAAGATCAGTCAAGACGGAGAATACTTCTCCTGCTCATTTCAATAATGATTGCGTTCTCAGCGATTGGTATAAAAATGTTCTCTTTGGCCTCTCTGTCGGTTGCAAGTCCTGGCCATGCACAAAAAATATCAGATTCTGCCAATAGTAGGCAAAAAATTACTGATCGTAATGGGGGAGTATTGGCCACCAATATAAAAACTTTCTCTCTTTACGTGCACCCGCAGGAATTAATAGACGGGGAAAGGGCTGCCAAAGATTTGCAATTAATTTTTCCTGAACAGAGTTCTGAAAAACTATTGAAATTGTTTTCAGGTTCTAGAAAGTTTGCATGGATAAAAAAAAGCATATCACCAGAACAGATGCAGATGGTAAAAAATCTTGGGGAGCCAGGATTAAAATTTGGTTCGAGAGAAATTCGTTTATATCCTAATGGTCGTTTCGCAGCGCATATTCTTGGAGGTACTACTTTTGGTGACCAAGGAGTAAATGAAGCCGAAACCAACATTGTAGGTGAAGCGGGGATAGAACGTACTTTCGACAATTACCTTTCAAAATCTGAAAATAAAGCTCTCGCCCTTAGCATTGATATTCCTGTCCAGTCCATTATTGAGAAAGTTCTGGAGAATGGAATTCATGTGATGAATGCAAAAGGAGGTTCAGCAATTCTGATGGATGCTAACAACGGACAAGTTCTAGCTCTCGCATCCTTACCGGATTTTGATCCTAACTTTCGTCCACGGGCACCTATAAAGGGTGACCCATCAGATAGCCCTCTATTCAACCGGGCTGCACAAGGTCTTTATGAGTTGGGCTCTACCTTGAAAATTTTTGCAGCTGCGCAAGCTCTGGATCAAAATCTAGCTTCTGTAGATACTATAATAAATATAAAGGGGCCACTATCACTCGGTAGATTTAGAGTAACTGACCATCATTATTTGGGCAAAGAATTGTCTATGTCGGACGTAATTGTAAAGTCTTCTAATATTGGAACTGCGCGTATTGCTGGAATGATTGGAGGTTCTCAGCAGAAAAATTTCTTTAAAAAGTTTGGTCTTCTAGATGTCACTGGTGTTGAGTTGCCGGAAGCGTCTCGAGCGATACCCCAATTCCCCAAAAGATGGTCCAAGGTAAGCTCCGCAACAATTTCTTACGGCCATGGTATATCTATAACCCCTCTGCATTTGGCCTCTGCCTATTGTGCAATTGTTAATGGTGGTCGCCGAGTAATACCTACCTTGATAAAATCTAACGAGGGCCGAGCTTCGAGTTCCATTATATCGCACGAAACATCTCTGGAACTGCAAAAGATTTTGAAAGATGTTGTAAAAAAAGGTACTGCAAAAAGTGCAAACCTGATCGATTATGAAATTGGTGGAAAAACTGGTACTGCGGAAAAAGTAAACTTTGATAAACCTGGTTATATAAAAGACAAGGTGATTACAACATTCGTGGCAGCATTTCCAATCAGTCAGCCTGAATATGTCTTGGTAGTTACTTTGGATGAGCCAGAAGATTGGAGCACCGATAAGCCTGAACGGACGGCTGGATGGACAGCAGTACCAGTAGCAACAGAGATTGTGCGTCGCATTGCACCTGTACTTGGGATAAAGCCGGGATATATGCCTACTGACAAGCCACTGGTAAGCGCAAGCGCTAACTTTCCCCTGGAGGAGGAGTAATATTTGAGCTTTAGTGAGAGCAGAGAAGAGTTTAGGTCATTAGACTCCCTTGACTTGGAGAACCTCCCCCGTTTTGGAGTCTGGCCTTCTGATAATCTAGACGTGACGGGGTTTGCAGATGACTCAAATAGAATTGAAGTTGGCCACATCTTTTTTGGGCTTAGTGGTTTTGGAAAGCATGGTTGTAATTTCGTGGGAGACGCTATTGACCGAGGCGCATCTATCGTAATAACCGACGAAAAAGGCAAGAACATAATTAAGGGTATAGATTCTAGGATTCCTTTGTTATTGGCAAAAAATCCTCGCCATATATTGGCAAAGTATTCTGCAAGATGGTATGAAAAACAGCCCAAAAAAATAATAGCGGTTACTGGAACGAACGGTAAAACCTCTGTTTGCCACTTTGTCAGACAAATTTGGAGTAAGCTCGACCTGAAATCAGCGAGTATAGGCACACTCGGCGTTCGAGGTGATTTGGAAATGGATCTAAAACATACTACCCCGGATCCTATACTACTGCACAAAATTTTACGAAAACTCTCGGATCAAAATATTGATCACGTGGTGATGGAGGCTTCATCTCACGGCTTAGATCAATATAGACTTGATGCTGTGGATATTAATGGTGCTGCTTTTACAAATTTAAGTCGAGACCATCTAGATTACCACATTACTGAGGAGGATTATTTGATAGCAAAAAGCGCTCTATTTGACAGAGTAATGAAGCAAAACAAGTTCGTTGTGACCAATGTTGATGACAGCTATGGGGATTATATATCTTTGATATCGAGGGCTCGTGGACATCGTGTTCTCACCGTGGGGAAAGTCGACTTTGCTGATTTCAGAATAGAGGAGCAGCGATTTGACTCTGAAGGTCAATATCTTAAGTTTTCCTACCTTGGCATTTCTCGAACAATTTATTTACGCCTAATAGGAGCATTTCAAGCGACTAACGTATTAATCGCATCGGCTTTAGTGATAGGTATGGGGATTCCTGAAAACAAAGTTTTTAAAGCAATTGAGTCTTTGGAGAGTGTTCCTGGGCGTATGGAATTAGTAACGATGAAAAAACCAGATGGAAGAATATTTGTGGATTATGCTCACACACCAGCCGCTTTACAAAATGCATTGCTGGCCTTAAGGCCCCATACCGCGGGCAAACTTATCTTGGTGTTTGGTGCTGGTGGTGAAAGGGATAGAGGGAAACGCGGTATCATGGGTCAAGTGGCATCCAAGTTTGCGGACACAACATTTGTAACTGATGACAACCCTCGCAAGGAGATCGCATCCAACATTAGGTCGGAAATTTTAAAAACCTGCCCGAAAGGTTTCGAAATAGCTGATAGAGCCTCTGCAATCATGACAGCTATTGAGAGTATATCTGTGGGTGATGTGCTATTAATCGCAGGTAAGGGACACGAGACTGTCCAGATAATTGGAGATGATGTCTTCCCATTTAATGACTCAGAATTTGCGAGTATGTCTGTAGCAATTTTAGAAGGAAAACATATATGAGTGGGAACCTGTGGTGCTCTAGTGATGCGATTATAGCAACAGGAGGAGAAAGTACCAAAGATTGGGTGGCAGACGGTATCTCCACTGACTCTCGAAATTTAAACAAAGGTGACATGTTTGTGGCCCTTTCGGACAAGCGTGATGGTCATGATTTTGTACGCGAGGCTTTTGAGCATGGAGCCTCCGTTGCTGTAGTTTCCAAGATTCCACCTGGAGTAAGCAATGATAAAGCTCTTTTGATAGTTCCAGATGTTCTAAAAGCTTTAAATAGCTTGGCACTTTTTGCAAGACAAAGGTTTCCCGGTACCGTAATAGCTATCACGGGATCCGTTGGTAAAACGGGAACTAAGGATATGCTCAGCGAGGCTCTGTCTGCTTTTGGTAAAGTTCACAAGGCTCAAAGAAGTTATAACAATCATATAGGAGTTCCTCTAACTCTTGCTTTGATCCCAAAAGATGCTCAATTTGTTGTATTGGAAATTGGTATGAACAATAAGGGTGAGATTGCGCCTTTGTCTCTCATGTCGGCACCCCATATTACACTTATTACAAGCCTTGGTGAGGCTCACCTCGGTAATTTGTTAAGTTTGGAAAATATAATGTTGGAAAAAGCCACCATCTGTGCCGGTCTTAAACCTGGGTCGATATGCGTTATTCCATCGGACACAAAGTTAAGTAAGAAACTGTCAAAAGCTGTTACAAAAAAGGGCATTAAGGCAATTTCATTTGGACGCGAAAACAGACCTGACTTTATATTAAAAGACGTCCGAGTGGCCAAAAACATTACGTGTGCTAGAATGAATACACCAAACGGTTTGGAGTCCTACTTCAAAGTTAATTCACCTGGCATTCACCATGCCACAAATGCGGTCGGTGTTATAGCAATTCTCGAAAGTCTCGACCTCGATACCGCTAGAGGTATCATGAAATTGGCCTCTTGGGTGCCTAGTTCAGGCCGCGGCTTCGTTACCGAAATAGAGATCGAAGGGCAAACTTACACAGGTATTTTAACGGTGATAGATGAAACGTATAATGCAAACCCCCAATCCGTGGGTGCCGCTATTGATCTCTTATCAAAATTTGATAGCGACCAATTCAGGGCACAAATCCCCAGACAGAGAAAAATTGCGATCTTGGGTGATATGCTTGAGCTTGGCTCAAAGGAGGACGAAATGCATTCTGCATTAATAGATACTTTGAACTTGGCTTATGTTGACAAAATACATTGTGTAGGAATGAGAATGCGCTCATTTTATAATGTTTTGCCTCTTACCAAAAAAGGTGAATGGTTTAAATGTGTAGATGAAATAACACCAATTGTGAATAAACTTGTTAACATAGGGGATGTAGTAATGCTAAAGGCATCACATAGTGTAGGTTTGTCTAAGGTAGTCGACAGATTGAAATCTAAGGGGCGACTATTAGAGTCGAAGATCTAAGGTGGATAAGAGATGTTATATTTTTTAAATATTTATAGTGATGGTGGGGATTTCTTTAACCTATTTCGATATATTACCTTTAGAGCTGGTGGAGCATTCTTTACAGCGTTAGCGTTTGGTTTTATTTTTGGCAATCCACTAATTAACTTTCTAAAACGGAAACAAAAAAATGGACAACCGATAAGACGGGATGGTCCTGAGCATCACCTAATTGCAAAGGCGGGAACGCCGACGATGGGAGGTGTATTAGTTTTGGGATCGATGTTAATTTCTGCAATTCTTTGGGCGAGGCTTGACAATGAATATGTGTGGTTAATCTTATTTGTTACGCTAGGTTTTGGATTGATTGGCTTTGCTGATGATTACCAGAAAGTCGTGCACCAACAATCGACGGGTTTGTCTGGAAAATTAAGGTTGGGATTGGGATTATTAATTGCATTAATTGCGTCATTTATGACTACACAAATGCATTCAGAAAGTTTATCAGGTTTCCTTGCATTTCCTATATTTAAAACAGCTCTATTTGATCTAGGGATTTTTTTCATACCGTTTGCGATGCTTGTGATAGTGGGGTCGGCAAATGCTGTTAATCTTACTGATGGATTAGATGGTCTTGCCGTGATGCCAGTAATGATAGCGGGCGGAGCTTTAGGAATTATCGCGTATGCAGTCGGTCGTATTGATTTTTCAGAATATTTAGATGTCCATTATGTTTCAGGAACTGGCGAGATTCTAATTATTGTCTCTGCACTGATTGGAGCAGGACTAGGGTTTTTATGGTATAACGCTCCCCCGGCTGCAATATTTATGGGAGATACTGGCTCGCTAGCATTGGGAGGAGCTTTAGGGGCCATCGCTGTATGTATTAAACATGAGATAGTTTTAGCAATTATTGGAGGGCTCTTTGTTGTTGAGGCAATGTCGGTGATCATTCAGGTCCTAGTATATAAGGTTACCAAACGCCGTGTTTTTTTAATGGCGCCGATACACCATCATTTTGAAAAACTAGGATGGGCCGAGCCACAGATTGTGATAAGGTTCTGGATAATATCTGTAATACTAGCTTTGCTCGGGCTAGCTACTTTGAAGTTACGTTGAATGATCCCAGTTTTAGGATATCAAGGAGCCTCAGTCGGTATACTTGGTTTGGGTAGAACGGGTCGAGTGACGGCGAAGGCGCTGGAGCTAGGCGGTGCGAACACAGTTTGTTGGGACGACTCGCAGCAAGCTCGAGATAATGCTTTGAAAGAAGGCCTTACCGTTTCTAATCTGAACTTAGAAGAGATTCTTTCAAAAATAACCACTCTAATAGTTTCCCCCGGAATTCCACACCTTTATCCAGCACCACACCCTATTATCGCCTGCGCAATGGCCAAGGGTATTATCCTTGACAACGACGTTGGTCTTTTCTTCCGCTCTTTCGGTGTAGAAGAATGGTCTAATTATGAAAAGCTACCTAAAGTTATATGCATAACTGGTTCGAATGGAAAATCAACAACCACGGCATTATTAGGGCATATTCTGTCCGATAACGGTTACTCTGTTGAGATGGGCGGTAACATAGGAAACCCTGTTCTAAATCTAAAACCAGGGAAGGAAGGCGATATTAAAATTATAGAGATTTCTTCATATCAGGCAGAGCTAGCTCGTACACTACATCCAGATATAGCGGTTCTAACCAACGTTACATCGGACCATATTGACAGACATTCTGGTATAGGTGGCTATTTTGCCGCGAAATGTCGTCTTTTTACAATGGGAAGTCCCGAAAAATGCATTATAGGTGTGGATGAAAACGAGGGTTTATATTTGGCAAACCTTATGCGCAATGAATTAATCTCGGCTGACCCAGTGATAACCTTCTCTAGTTCTAAATCGACAATGGTTAGTGAGTGGAGTTTTTTCATAAAAAAGAGGTTTTTGATAGAAAACCGGGGTGGAAGACAAATCTCGTCAATTGATCTTCGAAAAATTGAAAATTTACATGGGAGTCACAATTACCAAAATTTTAGTGCAGCTTATGCGTGCTGCAGGGCATTAGCATTGAGCCCGAGAAAAATTGAAAAGTCGACCAAAAGTTTTTCAGGCTTAAAACACCGCACACAAATTTTAGGAAAAAGAAACGGTGTTCTTTTTGTTAATGACAGCAAAGCAACCAATGTCTCCTCTGCGTCTTATTCATTGAAATCATTCAAAAATATAAGATGGATAGTTGGTGGTGTCCAGAAAGACGGTGGGCTCGAAGGCCTGTTTCCGATGAATCCAAATGTCAAAGCCATATATTTAATTGGACAGTCACAAGACTTTTTTTCAAATCAACTAGGTGATCAAAAGCATTACAAATGTACTGAACTAGGCAAGGCCGTTGAGCGGGCTTTCAGTGATGCGGAACCTGGGGATACAATACTACTTGCACCTGCGTGTTCCAGTTTTGATCAATTCGAGTCGTTTGAGGAAAGGGGTAACAGGTTCATCGAGTTATTTGCTAAACTTTAACGGATGGTTTGCTATCTTATTTTTTCAGGGGTTCCCTTAATTATTTTGAGCTGCTATAACGCAAAGGTAACAGAGAGTCGATAACGACCGGTCAGCATATCAGAGCAGGCAAAAATGACGGAAATGGTATATGGGGTTGCTACCCCAGTCGCGAATGATCCGATATTGCCCCGTTGGTGGCGTAATGTAGATCGTTGGTCGTTGATAGCAGTGGTTTTCTTATTTTTTATTGGGCTGTTATTGGCAATGGCGTCATCTCCACCACTTGCAGAAAGCAACCAAAAGTCACATTTTTATTATGTTTACAGGCAAACTTTCTTTGGCTCAGTGTCTCTTGTGATCATGGTAATTATTTCAATGTTGCCGATAGCGTTTGTCAGAAGAATTAGCATCGCTGGTTTTTCACTTTGTGTCGTCGCTTTGTTACTTCTACCAATATTTGGGACAGACTACGGCAAAGGAGCGGTAAGATGGTACTCTTTGATTGGTTTGTCTATTCAGCCGTCTGAATTTCTTAAACCCTGTTTCGTTGTATTTACTGGGTGGATGATGAAATCTGCATTCGATTTAACTACGATGCCAGGTCGGTTATTATCTTTTTTTTCAGCTGTTATTATAGCCGCGACGCTGGCGTTGCAACCTGACTTTGGTCAAGCGTCACTAGTTTTGGGTGTTTGGGTAGTAATGTATTTTGTCTCGGGAGCGTCCATTTTTCTACTCGTTACCGTCGTTTTAGGTATCGGCTTGTCAGGTTTTTTTGCTTACCTTAATTCGGAACACGTTCGTGAAAGAATTGATGGCTTTTTAGTTGCTGAAGTAAACCCACTAACGCAAATTGGATATGCTACAAACGCAATCATGGAGGGTGGATACTTAGGAGTTGGTCTTGGCGAGGGAGCGGTAAAATGGGATTTACCAGATGCACACACCGATTTCATAATTGCAGTCGCTGCCGAAGAGTATGGGTTGCTCCTTTGCTTGTTAATAATCTTGATTTTCATGTTCGTTGTGTCACGCTCATTACTTAGATTGACGAGGGAGACAGCGATTTTTGTTCGATTGTCTGGTGTCGGTATTGCCTCATTACTAGCAATGCAAGCCATAGTGAATATGGGAGTTGCAGTTCGTCTTTTGCCTGCAAAAGGTATGACTTTACCTTTTATTAGTTATGGAGGTTCATCACTGTTGGCCATGGGTTTCATGATGGGTCTTCTTTTTGCGTTTACTAGAAATCGGCCTCAAAACGATTTTGAAGACATTCTTGGCAGGGGAGTATAAATTTGAGCAGCAAATCTATAATTTTAGCTGCAGGTGGTTCTGGTGGTCATGTATTTCCGGCGCAAGCTATCGCTGAAAACTTCCTTTCAAAACATTGGTCGGTTGTATTTATAAGTGATAGTAGAGGTATAGAATTTTCAAAAACTTTTCCGCCTGCTGTAAGTAAATTTTCACTAGGTCTAAAAAACCCTCGGTCAGGCGGTGTTTTTGGTTTTCTGATTTCAATTTTTCTTATAGTCAGAGGTCTTTTTACTGTTTTAAAGTTGTATTTCAAAATTCGACCGAATGTCGTAGTGGGTTTTGGGGGATATCCGTCAGTTCCAGCATTAATTGCAGCGATGATACTAAGAATTCCAATTGCCATTCATGAGCAGAATACAATTTTAGGCTCTGTCAACAGTTTGTTCAGAAACAAAGCCTTTTTCATTGGCTTCGGAATTGAACCTCCTAAAATGCCAAATGTTCGAGGTAAAGCAGCCGTTACGGGTAATCCGATAAGAGAGTCATTATTAAGTGTGACTCCATTAAGCTACGGAGGCTTGAAAGAGGACATTATAAAAATATTAATAATTGGTGGATCCCAGGGAGCAACTTTTATCTCGACGACGGGTTGCAAAGCAATCTGTGAATTGCCTTCGGTATTAAAAGCGAGAGTCGAGGTTTATCATCAGTGTAGATTAGAAGAAAATTATGAAGTAAAAAACGAGTACACCAATTCTGGAGTACTAGCTAGCACGAAACCTTTTTTTACTAATATAGAGGAATTACTGAACACTTCACACCTCGTGATTTGTAGAGCTGGTGCTTCGACTTTGACGGAGTTATGCCTATTTGGGCGGCCATCTCTAATTATACCTTTGCCGTCTTCCTCAAAAAATCACCAAGTTTTTAACGCAAAATTTATGGAAAAGAATGGAGCGTCTGTCGTTTTGTATCAGTCTGAGACCACGTCTGAGCTTCTCTCAGTTGAGATCGCAAACTTTATTAAAGACCGAAAGCTGCGAGCATTAATGGCTCAGTCGGCTTTAAATTTGAGTAACAGAGGAGCAGGGCAAATTTTTGCAGAAAAAATAATTCGTAAAATTGATGGGATTGTATATGAGAAGTGAGACGATGCTTCCTTTGAATTTGGGATTAATTCATTTTGTTGGGATAGGTGGCATTGGCATGTCCGGAATAGCAGAAGTTCTGTTTAACTTAGGATACCAGATCAGCGGCTCTGATACGAAAAAGTCTCCTATAACAGAACGTCTGAGTAAACTCGGCATAGAGACTTTTCCTTGTCATAGTGCCAGTAATTTAACGAATGCAAAGGTGGTGGTAATCTCATCTGCTATAAATTCTGATAACGAGGAGCTTAAGGCCGCAAGACGTTTGGGTATTCCCGTAGTTAAACGTGCTGAAATGCTTGCTGAATTAATGAGATTGAAGTCAAATGTAGCGATAGCAGGAACCCATGGGAAAACTACAACTACCTCCATGATCGCAGCTCTATTTGATGAAGCCTCATTGGACCCAACAGTGATCAATGGTGGTATTATTCAAGCTTATGACTCCAACGCGCGACTTGGTGCAGGAGAGTGGATGATCGTGGAGGCAGACGAAAGTGATGGTACTTTCACCAAGCTACCAGCTACTCTTGCTGTCATTACAAATATTGATCCAGAACATATGGAACACTATGGTAATTTTGGAAACTTAGTTGACGCATTTTATAACTTTGCTACCAACATACCATTCTATGGAGCCTTGATCTGTTGCACTGACGATCCAGATGTCCACGCTCTGGTTGGTAAAATAAGTGACCGCAAAGTTATCAAATATGGGTTCAATAAGCAGGCTGACTTTCGCGTTGAAAACCTAACTTTTGAAGGTGGTTTTGCCAAATTTGATGTCATTCATAAGAAAAACTCAACTTTTTTGAGTGATGTAAGATTGCCAATGACTGGTGAGCATAATGTGTTGAATTCGATAGGAGCAATCGTGGTGGCAAATCATTTAGGAATTGACAAGAGAAAAGTTAAAAATTCCTTGCTCCGTTTTAAAGGTGTGAAAAGACGATTTACATTAGTGGCAGAAATCAAAAATGTTAAGATAATTGATGATTATGCCCACCATCCTGTTGAAATCGCAGCGGTATTAAAAGCCGCTCGTCAGGCTTGCAAAGGTCGCGTTATAGCTGTTCATCAACCTCATAGATACTCTCGGTTATCTTCTCTTTTCGACGAGTTTTGTTTGTGTTTTAACGAAGCGGATGCGGTAGCGATAACAGATGTACATGGAGCCAATGAAAAACCTCTACCGGGTATAAACAAAGAAAGACTTATTGAAGGTTTAAGGTCCCATGGACATAGAGATGTCTGCGCCATAGAGAAAGAGGACGAATTAGCCAAGTTTTTCTTAAGTAAGGTCGATCCAGGAGATATCTTCGTTTGTATGGGAGCAGGGTCTATCAGTGGCTGGGTAAACAATTTACCCAAAAGCCTGAGTCAGGTTGAAAATGAATAGTAAAGCATCTAATCAAATCAAACTTAAACTGTCTTCCGTTAATATAAAAGGAAAAATCTCATTCAATAGATCGTTGAAGAAATTTACATGGCTTCGGGTTGGTGGAGATGCAGAAATCTTTTTTCAACCAGACTGTATTCAGGATCTAGTCCACTTAATTGAAAACATTCCGACGGAGACAAATATTTTTCCGATAGGCGTTTGTTCAAATCTTCTAGTTAGAGATGGTGGTATCCCAGGAGTAACGATCAGACTTGGACGTGGCTTCTCTCAAATGCAATATGAAAATGGTCTTATTTGTGTAGGCGCAGGAGCTTTAGACTCAAAAGTTGCTGATTTTGCCGCTGAGAGTGGAATAGATTTATCTTTTTTAAAGACTATCCCGGGTACGATTGGTGGTGCTGTGAAAATGAATGCAGGTTGTTACGGGCACTCTATGGCAGACATTATAAAAGATGCAACAGTTTTGAGCCGGTGTGGGAAACTACGTAATATGTCTAGAAAAGATTTAGGATTAGGTTACAGACGATCAAAGTTGCCTGATGATTGGATAGTGGTAGCGGTAAGACTAAACGGACAAAAGCTATCGACTGACGAAATACAAAAAAAAATGCAACTTAATCAAAGAAAAAGATCGGAAAGCCAACCGGTTGGAGAGAAAACAGGGGGTTCTACATTTAAGAACCCCTATGATACGTCATATGACGTTACCGATATAAAAGTGAAAAAAGAACTTAGAGCATGGGAGTTGATTTCCGAGTCTAACTTGCGAGGTGTCAAACTTGGGGGCGCCAGCGTTTCACAGCTGCATGCAAACTTTCTTATAAACGATGGAACTGCAACCGCTGATGACTTTGAGCAGTTAGGCAGTTTTATACAACGTAAAGTTTATGAACAAAAAGGCGTTAAACTTGAGTGGGAAATTAAACGGGTTGGGATAAAGAAAAAAATGCTGAATAAAGGAACTAAATAGTGGCTTTACGAAAAAAAAATAGACGAGTCGCTCTGGTGAAAGGCGGTGATTCATCAGAAAAAAATGTCTCACTAGCTACCGGGGCGCAATGTTCCAGTTCTCTCAAAGATTTGGGTTATGATGTTTTCGATATTAATGCCGGAGCTAACTTAATCGCTGATTTAGAGTTGATAAAGCCTGATGTAATTTTTAACGCCCTACACGGTGGGTCGGGCGAAGATGGAACTATACAGGGTTGTTTTGAGTGGTTAAAAATCCCTTATACTCATTCAGGCGTTTTGGCTTCGGCCTTGGCAATGAACAAGTCCAAGTCACGGGAAATCTTTAAATGTTGTGGACTTCCTGTGCCACCAGGTCGACTCATAGACTCAGAGCAAGCTTACATCTCGCACCCGCTAAAAGTTCCTTACGTAATAAAGCCTAACAATGAGGGCTCTTCACTCGGAGTCCACATAATTCGGAGTGAAGCTGAGAAAATTCGAAAAGCTTTTAATCTACCAAAGTATGTGTTGGTTGAGGAGTTTATACCAGGGCGAGAGTTGACGGTAAGCGTAATGCATAAAAAACCACTAGCTGTTACAGAAGTAATTAGTCCCGTTTGGTACGATTACGATGCAAAGTATACGGTCGGTGGATCCAGTCATATAGTTCCAGCACATATTCCTCCCGAGGTGCGAGATGCATGCCTCAATTATTCTATAATGGCCCATAACGCATTGGGGTGCAGAGGCCTTACAAGAACGGATTTTAGATGGAATGATACCCTCGGTATTGAAGGTCTCTTTGTACTCGAGCTAAACACTCAACCAGGTATGACCCCAACTTCTCTGGTCCCCGAGCAAGCAAAGTTTTGTGGGATATCATTTTCAGAGCTTTGTGAATGGATACTGGAGGATGCATCATGCTCAAGGTAAAGCAACTGGATATTTTTGGTAGAGGTCATCGGGATCCAGCACCGTCTCGTATCGCATATCTTTTACAACGAATGTGGCTTAGGAAAGTTTTCAGACGCTTTTTATTTTTGTTCTCTGTAGTCTTTATAAGTTTTTGGGGATTTTTGTTTTTATATTCAAAAACTAGTCTTCTAACTAATACAAAACTGGGTCTAATCAGCTTTATCGAAAAAGTTACTTCATCGCCTGCTCTAAAGGTCACGAAAATGGATATAATAACAAAAGACCCTAAAATTTTATCAAAAATAGAGAGTGTTTTGACAACTGACTTACCCGTGAGCTCTTTGGAAGTGGATGTCGAAGCTATAAGATCTAAGGTAGAAAGTCTTGCACCTGTTAACACTGCGAACGTCCGAGTTACGTCAAGTGGTTTATTGGAAATTGAAGTAATCGAGAGAAAACCAGTTGTTGTCCATCATGTAAATGGCCGTTTTGAAGTTTTAGATATAGAGGGGATTAGTATTGATAACATTAAAAATAGGGCGGATCGGTCAGATTTGCCGTTAATCGTCGGTCTTGGCGCTAATAATGAAGTCTCAGAAGCATTAATGTTGCTAATAGAGTCGAGCGATATTGTTGATCGAGTAAAATGTCTATCAAGAATTGGGACTCGACGATGGGATATCGTTTTAGATCAAGGTCTAGTCATAAAGCTTCCGGAATACAAACCTATGACGGCCATAAGAAGAGTAATATCGCTTCAAGAGGTGCATAGAATTTTGGATCGAGATATTTCATATTTGGATTTTAGGGACCTTTCCAGACCTATGATAGGCCTTACTGCGAACTCGGCCGAAAAATTGAAGGATCTAAGAGCTATTTTACGTGGAGAAAGCATTTGAGTGAGAAGCTATACGCAATGCAACTAAAGCTTAGGCGGCGAAGACTATCAGCAATAAAAAAGGGTTTTATAGGACTTATAGATGTAGGCTCGTCAAAAATCGTGTGCCTTATATTAAAATTCACGCCTGAAATTGGAAATCATAAGTCAGCTGACGATAAAGTTGATCTTCCTAGCAATGTTGCCTTCCGTATTATTGGTACTGCCACTACAAGATCTCGCGGTGTTGTATTTGGAGAAATAGACTCGATGGATGAAGTCGAGCGAGGAATTCGGACAGTAGTGCAAGCATCACAGAAAATGGCAGGCCTTTTAATTGAGGATGTTTTAGTCAGTTTTTCGGGCGGTGACCCGCGTTCATACGGAATTTATGCTGAAACAAAAATTGTAAACAGAGAAGTTTCAGAATTTGATATAGGAAACGCGCTTACTAATTGTCATATACCGGATTATGGATCCGAGAGAGAGATTGTTCACGCATTGCCTGTAAATTTCACTTTAGACGACAGAACTGGGCTCGTAGATCCTAGAGGGTTAGTGGGCTCTGAGCTCAAGGTGGATATGCACATGATGACATTGGAACGTAGCGTAGTGCGAAATGTTGTACATGCAATAAAAAAATGCAGTTTGGGCCTGTCAGGAATTAGCTTCGCACCGTATTTGTCAGGTCTTTCGAGTTTAACCGAGGACGAGCTTGAGATTGGTACTGGCTGTATCGACATGGGTGGCGGAACGAGTGGTTTGGCAATTTTTTTTCGAAAGCAACTAATTTTTGGTGCTACCGTGAGACTGGGAGGGGTGCATATTACTTCCGATATAATGAAAGCTTTTGAAATTCCTTTTGACATGGCGGAGCGTATAAAAACCTTGCATGGCGGTCTTTTTTCAACTGGACGCGATGATAGAGATTTGATTGAAATTAATGACCTTAATAGCGATACTGAAAAAGAAAGGAAAAAGATAAGCCGTTCGGAGTTAATTGGTGTCATTCGACCACGCGTTGAAGAAATATTTGAAGAGCTACGTTTGCAACTTGATGAATCAGGATTTGATAACTTAAGATCAAGAAAGATAGTTTTGACTGGGGGCGTGAGCAGGTTGCCAGGTCTGTTTGATCTAGCCACTAAAATTCTTGACTGCCCCGTGCGTATCGGCAAACCTATCCGCCTACAGGGCTTACCTATTGCCGCGAATGGGGCTGATTTTGCTGCGGCTGTGGGTTTAGCTCTAAACGCAGGCCACCCACAGGATGAGTGTTGGGATTTTAAGGGATCAAAAAACTCTTATGGGATGAGGAAAATTAATGGCTGGCTGAGATGGATTTCCGAAAACTGGTAAAAATGTGTAAAATTTAGTGACGTGATTAAATGATTCGGTTATCATTGCGAATCAGATAATAAAAAATACACACAAGTGTCGAGCAACCATAAAAACAGGCAGAAAAAACATGACATTAACACTTCGGATTCCCGAACAGCATGACTTGAGTCCACGTATAACGGTATTTGGAATAGGTGGCGCGGGTGGAAACGCTGTCAATAATATGATTATCAAAAACCTAGAAGGAGCGGATTTTGTAGTCGCGAATACTGACGCACAAGCCCTTCAGCAGTCTACAGCTTCACAAAAAGTACAGTTAGGAACAAAAATAACTGAGGGTTTGGGGGCAGGAGCCAAACCTGAATTGGGCACAAAAGCCGCTGAAGAAAGTATCGAGCAAATAATTGATATTTTAGAGGGCAGCCACTTATGTTTTATTACAGCGGGCATGGGGGGTGGAACTGGAACTGGTGCGGCTCCAGTGGTAGCTCAAGCAGCAAGACAGCTAGGTGTTTTAACAGTAGGCGTTGTGACCAAACCTTTTCAGTTTGAAGGTGCTAAAAGGATGCGTCAAGCTGAATTAGGCATCGAAGAATTACAAAAAGTTGTAGATACTCTCATTGTAATTCCAAATCAAAATTTGTTTAGACTTGCGAATGAAAAAACTACTTTCACTGAGGCTTTCTCTATGGCCGATGATGTTCTTTACCAAGGTGTCAAGGGCGTAACAGACCTAATGGTAAGACCCGGCTTGATAAACCTTGATTTTGCTGACGTGAGATCTGTTATGGACGAGATGGGTAAGGCAATGATGGGAACTGGAGAGGCATCTGGAGAAGATCGTGCTATACAAGCGGCTGAAAAAGCAATCGCGAATCCATTGTTGGATGAAATTTCGTTGAAAGGTGCTTTAGGAGTTTTAATCAATATTACGGGCGGCAGTGATTTAACACTTTTCGAACTTGACGAGGCCGCAAATCGTATACGCGACGAAGTGGATCAGGACGCTAATATAATTGTTGGCTCAACCTTAGATCCTGCGATGGATGGAACCATGAGGGTCTCTGTGGTTGCAACTGGCATAGATATGGGACATATGACTACATCTGAGGACCATATTGACAAAGGTAACTCAAAAAATACGGGAATTTTTCAGCTGTCTAATACACAAAAAAGAAACAGCAATGGGACACCTGATACTTCACAGACGCCAAGCGAGAGTTTCCATTTCAATGGGAATGGTCAGTCTCAAGGTTTGCAGGTTGGATTATCCTCGACAAAAGTGATGGACCTCGACAAAACTAATGAAGCTCAGAGTGCTAAAAATGACGATCCAAAGAGCTTAGATAAAAAAAATGCAGCGGTTAACATGACAGGGCAAAGTGCGAGAGAGCGTTTGATGGCCGCAGTAAATAAGACACCAGAACCTGGGCAATACAATAGACCTTCCATTCAAAATATTGCGGATAAGCAAAAGCCAGCAGGTGGAGCCTTTAATAACTTGATCCAGCGAATGACCGGTAGCAAAGATCGGCATTATAGTAGGAATAATCCATTAGCCGTAAATCAACGAATGCCGCTTTCAACTGGTACCAAAAATACTAGTGGGCCAAAAGAAAATTCGAATCTCAATGAGAGCGATAAATTAGAGATTCCCGCATTTTTACGCAGGCAGGCTAATTAAATGTAAAATAACTCGTGCGGACATAGTAAATAGAGACTATGTCCACAACTTCTTAATTGTAATAAACTGAAATAATAAGTGAATTGTAAATGCTTTTCCAGAACTGTATGGTCCGTCCCATAAGCTTTTAACTTTTGGAAAAAAAATTGCAAAGTACCGTAAAAAAATACTTTGAAGTCTCAGGAATTTCGCTTCATCGCGGCGAGCCGGTGGAGATCGTTGTTCGTCCGGCAGAGCAAAACACTGGAATAACTTTTGTTCGGACGGATGTTGTTGGAAAGAATCCAACCATAAAAGCATTGTACAATTTTGTTTCTGGAACGAGCTTGTGTACGAGAATTTCAAATAATGACGGGGTAAGTGTTCAGACTATAGAGCACCTGATGGCGGCGTTTGCGGGCACCGGTGTTCACAATGCCGTAGTTGAAATTGATGGACCCGAATTGCCGATAATGGATGGCTCAGCAAAGGGATTTGTAAAAAAAATTCTCGAAGCTGGGAAAAAAACTTTGTGCGCTCCATTGCAGGGCTATAAGGTAACCGAGAATGTAATTGTTAGGAGAGATAAGGCGTGGGCACGGCTGTCACCCGCCGCCGATTTGTCAATAGATTTCAAGATAGATTATTCTGATACGATAATTGGTAAGCAGACATTGGCGTTGTCAATGAAAAATGGTACATTTGTTAGAGAGCTTTGCGATAGTAGGACATTTTGTCGGGAAAATGAAATCTCGTTACTCAGAGATAAAGGTCTTGCTAAAGGTGGAACATTGGGAAATGCAGTGGTCGTTGGCGCTAACAGTGTGCAGAATAAAGAGGGTTTGCGGCGTGTTGATGAGTGTGTACGTCACAAAATGTTGGATGCTATGGGAGACTTAAGCCTTGCAGGGGCACCTATAATTGCAGCATATAGCTCAAACTGCGGGGGTCACGCTTTAACTAATCAGCTACTAAGACAGGCATTCTTAAAGCCTAACGTTTTGCAACTTAGAGAGATCGATCCTTCACAGGTAATTCAGCTTCCTGGCTTTGGATTAAAAAAGTCTGATCTCTGTAATTTAGTTTGAGCTAAATAAATTTAAATTAGACTTTAAACAAAAATCTGATTATCACTTGTCTTGGAAAAAAAGAACTGCGAGACGAGTTATGATACGATCTTCAAAAAACATTCTGCTCACTTTGTCTCTCATTTCGATTTTCACTGGGTTTCTAGGCTGCAGCTTTAACGCTGAGAAGATTACTGCGGATAAGTCCATATCTTCCATAATCCAGATGGCAGCCAAGGCGCAAGCTGCAAAACGGTATAAGCAAGCCGGAGATCTTTACATGAAAGTCGATGAACTATATCCGTATTCAGACGAGTCAAGGCAAGCCTTGCTAGAAGCAATGAAATCTTACCATGCAGGTTCCGAATTGACTGAGGCTCGTGTTGCTGCAAAAAAATATCTGATCCTTTATGAAAATGGCGAAGGTGCTGCATTTGCAAAGTATATGATAGGCTTGAGCCACTTTGATGCTATCGTAGATGTTCAAAGAGACCAAGGCTCTGCTTCTTTCGCCGTAAAAGAGTTCAGTGAACTAATATCCAAATATCCTGATACTGATGAGGCCGCTAAAGCGACTAAGAAACTCGAGGTGGCGTTTGCACAGCTAGCGGGCCAAGAAATGTCAGTTGGTCGTTACTATCTCCAGAGACAACATTACTTGGCTGCGACACGAAGGTTTCAAACTGTTGTCGATACATATTCGGATACAATTTTTGCAGTGGAGGCCTTTTACAGATTGGCCGAAGCGTATTTTGCTTTAGGTATGAGACCTGAGTTCGAGATGACAAAATCTATATTGATAGAGCGATTCCCAGACTCTAAGTGGACATTGATGGTGCGGGAGCTCCCCAGCTTGCCTGAACCTTGAGGTTAGAATGCTTAGTTTACTGAAAGTAAATAATCTGCTGTTAATAGAAAATGCAGAAGTTGAATTCAAAAAAGGTCTTAATACAGTTACGGGCGAAACGGGTGCAGGAAAATCAATTCTACTCGATTGTTTAAGTTTCGTTCTAGGGTGGAATAACAGATCGGATTTATTACGAAAAGCTGACGAACCTGGTGAAGTGGTTGCGGAGTTTTCGGTTCCTTCAAACCATATTACGATTGAGATTTTGATTGAAGCTGACATTCCTGTAGGCAAGCCACTAATCATAATAAGAAGAACAATTTCTGATCGAGGAAGGCGAAAGCGAATATACGTTAATGATAGGGTGGTATCTCTAGAATTTCTTAAAACTATATCATCGCATCTTGTTGAAATGCAGGGACAAAAAGATAGCCACGCATTACTAAAGGAAAAAAATCACAGAGATTTTTTGGACCAGTTTGCTCTATTAGAGGACGATGTTTTAGAGGCAAGCAAGATTTGGAAGAAAATTCAACTCATCAAGCAAGAACTTATCGATCGTGAATTTAACGCTGCAGAATCTAAGGTAGAAGAGAAGCACTTGGAACGGTCTATTTCCGAAATCGAGGAGTTATCCTTCGAGGATGGTGAGGAGATAGAGCTGGATTCTAAGCGTAAATTCTTGAGGGCTGCATTTAAAAACAAGGAAAGAATAGGAAGAGCTAATCAGATTCTTAATTCTGGCGACCTTGAAAATAACATCGCGGATGCTATTCGTTGGCTGGTAGAAACTAGAGATTCTTTGGGTCACCTTGTTGAGAGGACCTCGGATGCGCTCGAAAGAACTTTAACCGACTTAAATGAGGCCCAGAGAGAGATGAATGATCTTTCAAGATCGCTTGATTTTGACGAGGCGGAATTGGAGCGAGTTGAGGAACGCTTGTTTAAAATAAGAAGCCTATCAAGGAAGCACAATGTGACTTCAGATTTATTGTCAAAGATAGTCTTGCAATTTAAGGAAGAGTTAGCACGGCGTGTCGATACTGAAGAGCAAACCGAAAAACTTAAGAGTGATTTATTAAAAATTGAGGAACAGTTCAGTATTGTCGCTAATGAAATTTCTGTAAAAAGAGCTGAGGCAATAAAAACTTTGGATATGCTTGTCAATCAGGAGCTTAAATACTTAAAGATGGGCGATTGTATTTTTAAAACTGAACTAACGCAAGTTAGTGCGAACTCGTTCGGTATTGATCATGTGAAGTTTATGGTAATTACTAATAAAGGAGGTCAATGGGGTGAAGTAGGGAGAATATCATCGGGTGGAGAGCTATCTCGCTTTCTATTAGCTTTAAAGGTTTGCCTTTCGAAGAAGGAGCAGGGTACAGCTCTGGTTTTTGACGAGATTGATAGAGGGATAGGTGGAGCAACTGCTGATTCCGTTGGAAAGCGCTTATTGGCGCTTTCAGAGCTTGATCAAATTATTGTGGTTACACATTCCCCTCAAGTTGCATCGCATGGATCAAATCATTGGCTTGTAAAAAAAGACCAAAATGAAATCAATGAGACCTGCAGTACTGTAAAGGAGCTAAATTACGAAGATCGCTTGAACGAGATCGCTAGAATGATTTCGGGTGAGACTGTTTCAAAAGAAGCTCGTGCTGCAGCCAAAAACCTGTTACCTCAATCACACAACTAGCTGAGACTTTGCTTTAGAAGTTTTCCAGGATTTAATATTTGATTTGGGTCCAGAGCTTTTTTGATTGTGGTCATAACATCCCATGCGGCTCCATGCTCTCTATCCATATATTTCAGTTTTCCGACTCCGACACCGTGCTCACCAGAAATAGTTCCCTCCATTTTCAATGCTCGTTCTGTCATGCGGTGGGAGAGCTCTAACGCGGTTTTAAGGTCGGTTTCATTCTCTTTTCTCACTATTAACGTGCTATGAAAATTTCCATCTCCAACATGCCCCAAGATGGGGCCTGCTATCCCGCTTCCTTCGATATCTTTCTGTGTTTCTTGAACGATATCTGCCAAGCGTGAAATCGGTACGCAGACGTCTGTGACAACAACAGAGCAGTTTGTATAATATGCTTTATAAGCGTAAAGAGCGTTATGACGCATTTTCCATATCTTGTTTCTCTCTTCCTCTTTATAACTCCAGTTGAAATTTCGAACTTGGAAATCAGAAGCGATTTCTTTTACAAACTCCGCTTGCTCTGTCACAGAGTTTTGTGTTCCATGAAATTCTAGAAACAAATGAGGTTGTAGATTTATTTCCGTTTGCGCGTACCCATTTAAAATCTCTATACTTTTGTTATCTAGAAATTCCATTCGCGCGATTGGGATACTGCTTTGAATAGTAGCTATTACCGTTTGAACCGCAGCATCTATATTGGGGAACTCGCATACGGCAGCTGCCATTGCCTCTGGCCTTCCGTTAAGTTTAAGAGTTAATTCTGTAATTATTCCAAGTGTCCCCTCGGAACCAATCAATAATTTTGTAAGGTCATATCCGGAGGATGATTTTCTAGCCCTAGTGCCCGTCCTTATTATTCTTCCATCGGCTAGAACGACCTCAAGAGCAAGGACATTTTCTCGCATAGTTCCATAGCGCACGGATGTCGTGCCGGACGCTCGGGTTGCAGCCATTCCACCGAGTGAAGCGTTTGCACCAGGGTCGACCGAAAAAAAAAGCCCCGAATCTCGCAGGTAATGGTTCAGTTCTTCTCGTAAAACCCCTGGTTGAACAATTACATCCATATCTTCAGTGTTTACTTTAATTATCTGGTTCATTTTACTCATATTCAAGCTTATGCCACCCAGTAGTGGTAAGGCATGTCCTTCCAATGACGTCCCTGTTCCCCAAGGTATTATCGGGCACAGCTCTTCGTTACAAATTTCCACTATCTTTGCCACGTTTTCTGTTGAACTTGCATAAACAACTGCATCAGGAAGGAATTCTTCAAAGTGAGCTTCACAATGCGCATGTTCCTTTCTGACATTTTCGCCTGTTTTGACCGCCTCTCCAAATAGGGAGGTAATTCTTTGTATTGCCGTTTGCACCGTCATTCAAGGCCTCTGAAAACTAGAAAGAATAGTCGCGTTTCATTGAATTATAGCTTATAAGACATATACAAAAAAAATAACATTATTATTTCAGAAATAAGAACAATGAGATCAAGCTAATGCAAGTTCCATTCAAAAGTCAGGTAAGGTCCGTTGAGGAGTCTTGGATTGATTATAATGGTCACATGAATGTCACCTTTTACACTAAGGCTTTCGATATAGCTGTTGATGAATTTCTTGAAAGTGAGATTGGAATTGGACCATCCTCTGTAAAATCAACGCAAAAGGGTTCATTTGCACTCCAAACGCAATATCGGTATCTACGAGAATTGCAAGTGAACGAGTCTTTTTTTATTGAAACTTTTGTTGCAGACTATAGCGAGAAACAGATACATTTGATGTTGATTATGAAAAAATGTGATACTGAGGCTCTAATCGCTTCCTGCGAAACAATCTTGCTGAATGTTGATTTAAATGAGCGTAAGTCGTCGAGTTACGAAGTTAAGGAGATTGGAAAGATAACAGAACTTTTTGATTCGGCAGAAGTATTGAGGAGCACAATTAGCATGGGACACTCAATCGGACTGAGAAAGAGCCGCGATTAAACTGCTTTTAGATTGGTTTGCAGATTTCTTTCAACCACTGTTTACTACTGTAGTTCAAAAAGCTACCAATTTTTTTAAAAACTTTCTTGTGATATGCGTTGATCCAACATTTCTCACTTTCACTAAGTAGATCAACATCTATTAATTTCTTGTCTAAGGGGACTAAAGTTAATGTTTGAAATTCTAACATAGCTTTATTCGAAGGATACTCTGGAGTGAATTCTCTAATTAACAATATGTTCTCTATTCGAATACCAAAACAGCTGGGCTTGTAGTAACCGGGCTCATTAGATACTATCATTCCACTTCGTAATGGCACCCTGTTTTTACGTGATATTCCGTGAGGACCCTCGTGAACGGATAAATAAGATCCCACGCCATGCCCTGTCCCATGATCATAATCGTAACCGTACTTCCACAGCGCGGTGCGTGCTAAAATGTCGAGTTCCTTACCAGTCAAACCTGCGGGCCATTTAAGCTGCGAAATTGCAATCATACCTTTTAACACTAACGTGAAAGTTTTGATCATTTCTGAGTTGGGGGAACCGATTGCTAGCGTTCTGGTCAGATCTGTGGTACCAAACTTGTAATGAGCACCACTATCTACAAGCAAAAGGCTGTCTTTCTTAAGTTTCTGATTAGTGCTTTTCGTTACGCGATAGTGCACAATGGCGGCATTCGCGCCAGAAGCGCATATAGTATCGAATGAAATATCCTTTAATTGACCTGTATTTTGTCTGAATTGTTCGATCTTTTTTGTAATTTGTATTTCATCTAAAGACTCTTTATCCGTAACATTATCGAACCAGTGGAGAAATTTTGTAAATGCCAATGCGTCTAATAGGTGTGCGTTTATAGAACCTTTTATTTCGACTCCGTTTTTTATGGCGCGCTTTAATTCACACGGATCATCAGCTTCTATCACCTTTCTGCTAATAATTTTGACATATTGATAGATTGAAAATGGACAAGTTGACAAATCTAGTTGTACTCTACGACCTTGCAACAATTTTAAACAATCGGTGAGACGAGTAATATCCATTATATCCACTCTCGCGCCCAAATGTTTTTTTAGTATTTCGGAAATCTTTGTATTGCCAAGCAACAAAGTGCCTCTACCAGTTTTGTGAAAAATAAAGAAACATTTGACTACTGGGAAGTGCCTTATTGCATTTCCCCTAATATTCAACAACCAACAGATCGACTCAGGTTTAGTTAGAATTATAGAATCTGCTTTATTGTTTGATAGTTCTTTAAGAAGACTCTGTTTTTTAATATCGGCGTCCACGCCCGCAAATCGTTTGGGGTGAGGTTTAGGGAGAGCTCGTGAGGGTTTTGGTTGATTTTTCCATACCCGATCGATCAGATTCTCACAAAATTGAAACTGGAGTTTTTTTGCACAAATTCTTTGCGCATACAAGATTTCAGAGGCTGAATGTAGTCGAGGGTCTATGCCAATTACTTTACCTTTCAGCTTTTGTTTCAACCAGTCATAAAAAGGAAATTCACCAGAGTCCAAACATTTAAAAATCTTTGGGTCAGTCTCCTTCTCTACTTGAAGGGAATATCTCCCATCTACAAAAAGATAACAAGAGTCTTTCAGAATGATACATTTTCCAGCTGATCCCGTGAATCCGGTCGCCCACTCGACCCTTGCATCATGTTTCTCAATAAATTCGTTTTGATGGGTATCGGTTCTTGGTAATATAAAAGCATCAATTGCCTCTTCAATTAGACAGGTTCGAATACGGTTTATTCTTCTCTTATAGTCACCGCGCGGTAAAGTTGTCTCAAAGCTCTGGAACATTAAAAATACTCATCCACTGCGCTCAGTATATGTTTTGGTATGATTTTTTTTTTCGAACAATTCGACTAACTGTTCTGTAATTGTTCCCGCGAGTTGCTCGATATCTGTGATCGTTACTGCTTTCTCGTAGTACCGAGTAACATCATGCCCGATCCCAATTGCAATTAATTCAACAAGATCGCGGCTCTCAACCATTTTGATAACTTTTTTTAAATGATTTTCCAGATAATTGGTATTATTGACTGAGAGTGTTGAATCATCGACTGGAGCCCCGTCAGAAATTACCATAAGTATTCTGCGCGTCTCAGATCTTTTAAGAATTCTTCTATAAGACCACTCCAGCGCTTCACCATCGATGTTCTCTTTGAGAAGGCCCTCTTTCATCATGAGTCCGAGATTTAATCTAGCCCGCCTCCATGGGATATCGCCGGCCTTATATATGATATGACGTAGATCGTTTAATCTTCCTGGATTCGCTGGTCTTCCATGAGATAGCCAAGTCTCACGTGACTGACCGCCTTTCCATGTCTTAGTAGTAAAGCCCAATATTTCGCATTTAACCTGACAGCGTTCAAGGGTTTGGGCGAGCACCTCCGCGCATACTGCTGCTATTGAGATAGGTCGACCTCTCATAGATCCAGAGTTATCTATTAGGAGAGTGACTATAGTATCCTTGAAAGAGGTTTCGCTCTCCTGTTTAAAGCTCAGTGGTGTAGTAGGGTTAGTCACAACCCGAGCTAAACGTGAGGCATCTAGCAGACCCTCCTCTAGATCAAACTTCCAACTTCTATTTTGCTGGGCTTGTAGTCGCCTTTGCATCTTGTTTGCTAACCGAGAGATTACTCCCTTCAAATGCTCCAACTGCTGATCTAAAAATATCCGCAAGCGCTCCAATTCCACTGTTTCAGCCAAGTCCTCGGCATAAACCTCCTCGTCATTTTTTGTAGAATATACTTTGTAGTTTGGGTCAGCCTCAGAGGAAAACTTTGGGGGCAATTGAGGGCTGTTGTCGTTCTCGTCTTCCGTACTTTTTTGTTCCTCGCCTGAATTTTCATCGGTTTCTATAGATGATTTGATTACGTCAGCCTGTTGTTCATCCTCAGCTTTTGTAGTTTCCTCAACTTTAACATCTTCGGACTCTTCGGTACCACTATTACTATTTTCTTGCTCACTCTCGACACTTTCTTGGTCTTCACTCTCTGTGGTTTCGTCTTCAGCCTCATTAGGCTCCTCTCCGAGTTCGCTTCCATAGCCCAAATCACGGATAATCTGCCATGATATCTTGGCGAATTTTCTTTGGTCCGTTAAACTTTTTGCGGCCTTAGATATGTGAACTCCAGCTTCAAGCTCGACAAATTCACGCCATTCGCCTGTTAAATTCAAAATTTCTTGAGGTAGTTCTCGACCGGACACTAATTGCCGGAAAATGTAACTAGTGGCATTCGCCACTGACAACTCATCTGATCTATTTCCATCGATTGTAATTCTTTTATTTACGTCATTTAATATCTTGGCATCAATATTTGTTGCCGATCCTGGCAACATTTTTGAGCCGATTATCTCACATCGTGTCTCTTCCATGCCTTTATACATTTCCTGTGCAAGTTTGCCTTTAGGCAAGTATTTTTCATGGATCATGGGATCATGGAATTTTTTCTTGAAGGCTAATGAGTCAGCGTTACCGCGCGCGATACGAATTTCCTCATGAGTCATTTTTCTTGTAACCTGAGGAATATTCGCTTGATAGCCCTCTAATCGGCTCTCGTCACCGTGAAAATTAAGGTCTAATTGAGGTTCATTTGCCAGCGCTCGAGTCGTCCCCTCGAGTGCTTTTTTAAATGGTTCTATTGGATTAATTGGTTTAGTACTTGATGACATAGGTCTTAAGATACTTTGGATTGAGAAATCGCGCTTTCAGGTAATTCTTCATTGAAGCACCGTTGATAAAATTCTGCTACCGTTTGTCTCTCGAGCTCATCGCATTTGTTTAAAAATGTAAGCCTGAATGCAAACCCTATATTCTCAAAGATTTCTGCGTTTTGAGCCCACGCAATCACCGTCCGAGGCGACATAACCGTTGAAATATCTCCGTTCACAAAGGCAGTTCGAGATAGATCAGCTACAGATACCATTTGTTTTATCTGATTTCTTCCTTTTTCGTTGTCAAAGTTCGGCACTTTACCCAGAACTATTGCACTCTCTTGTTCATGACTTAAATAGTTCAAAGTGGTCACGAGGGACCATCTATCCATTTGACCTTGGTTAATTTGCTGGGTTCCATGATAGAGGCCAGTAGTATCGCCTAGGCCAACCGTATTGGAGGTCGCAAATAGTCGAAAGTATGGGTTTGGAGTAATAACTTCATTCTGATCCAAAAGGGTAAGTTTCCCGTCCGCTTCCAAAATTCTTTGAATTACAAACATTACATCGGGACGTCCTGCATCATACTCGTCAAATACAAGCGCGCATTGGTTTCTGAGTGCCCAAGGCAATATTCCTTCCTTAAACTCAGTGATTTGTTTTCCGTCTGAAAGTCGGATAACGTCTTTTCCAATTAAGTCTATCCTACTTATATGACTGTCTAGATTTACTCTAACACATGGCCAATTGAGTCTTGCTGCTACTTGCTCAATATGAGTCGATTTACCTGTTCCATGATAGCCCTGTATCAGGACGCGCCTGTTATAAGTAAAACCTGCAAGTATTGCCAAAGTAGTATTTTTATCAAATTTATAAGCCTCGTCTATGATTGGCACTCTTTCAGTCCTATCAGCGAAGCCTAGTACAGAAATTTTGCTATCTATATTAAAAGTTTCTGCCACGTTTATTTTGACCTTGGGTAATTCTTTGTGACTCATTAATAATCCTCACCTTATCAGTTCAGTTAACAAATAGTTTCGATTTTCCAAATCTTAATTTCTTTTTTAATTCATTCCTTGAAACTTCGACTAACTTTGATTTGATCCCAAGCCCAAACTACTTCAGTGAGTCGCTCCTCATCGTCTCTTCTCCCACCATTCATGTCAGGATGCAGATCCTTCACAAGCGTTTTATAAATTACTCTAATCTCACTTTTGGTCATGCTATCCCTTGCGTCAAGAATTTCTAAAGCTTTTCGTTCGCTTAAAGACAATCTCTTTTGAGTTCCATGTTTTTTACTTGTAACCGGCTCTTTTGCAGACGGAGAATCCAAAAAATCATATGGATCGTCGAAACCCATTCTTGCCCATGATTTTCCTTCGGAATGAACTTTATCTTTTTTTGCCCCCAATGGTGCGGTTTTACGACTCCATACGGCGTCATCTTTAAGATGTTCCTCTAGTTCTTCCGACGAGTGATTCTCGAAGAAATTCCACTTGGAATTGTACTCTCGCACATGCTTAACGCAAAACCAGTGAAACTCATCAATCAAGTCGGGTGATTTTGGTGCGCGGTAAGAGCCTTCCAACTCGCAACCCTTGTGGTGGCACTTCTTTCCTGACGGCGCAAATCCACCGCTTTTACCTCGGTTTCTCGCTCGACGCTTTTTGTCAGCCGATACGGAAATATCAAAATTCAGAGGTGATTTATTATTCATAAAGTTTCTCTTAATACCTTTATTGTTTAAGCACTTTACATTATAACATATCACGGGAACTCCAAGCGAAACTTTCAAAAAAATGTAGAAAAAAAGAAAAAATGAAATATTTTGACCGAATTAATACAAAGTTGAAGAAAAATTTTGCGCCCTCTTTACTTATAGTTACCGATGAAAGTGAGTTACATGTAGGCCATGGTGGTTACCGGCCTGGTGGAGAAACACATTTTAAAGTTGAAATGGTGTCTGCCCGCTTTACAGACCAATCTAGAGTCAAATGTCAAAGAATGGTTTACAAAGTTCTAGAGCAGGAGCTTAAAGAAAGAGTGCACGCGCTTTCGCTTGTGTTATCCGCACCTTAGAAAGAAAATAATTTTGTTTGTTAAGACGGATCTTTATCGACGTTTAATTTTTCTCGTAAGAATTGGTTGACCCGTGTTGGGTTAGCTTTACCATTTGTTTTTTTCATTACTTGACCAACGAACCAACCAAGCAATTTTGGGTTTTCTCTTAACTTGGCTACTTGCTGAGGATTGTCTCTGACTACTGAACGAACCACTTCCTCAATTTCAGCAGCATTTGACATTTGTAATAAGTTTTTTTGAATGACGATTTCATTCGGTTTTCCACCCTCCACCCAAACGATTTCAAAAAGCTCTTTTCCTATTTTTCCTGAGATTTTTTCAGAGGTGATTAGGTCTATAATTTCTCCGATTTGTTCGGCATTTATGGGACTTGAAGAGAGCGATTTCCCCTCTTTGTTTAGTCTACCGAACAATTCGTTTATTACCCAATTGGCAGCTGTTTTTCCGTCACGTTTCTGGGCAACTTTTTCGAAAAAGTTTGCGTATGAAATTTCTGAAGTTAAAACCGAGGCATCGTATGCAGTTACGCCATAGTCGTCGATAAACCGCTTGAATTTTTTATCTGGTAATTCAGGCAAGGATTTCCTGATCTTGTTAACCCACTCTTCTTCAATTTTCAAAGGGAGAAGGTCAGGGCAAGGAAAGTAACGGTAGTCGTGTGCCTCCTCCTTAGAACGCATGGAGCGAGTTTCATTCTTTTCTGGATCAAAAAGACGGGTTTCTTGAACTACTTTTTTCCCCATTTCTAGTAGTTCGATTTGCCTCCTTGCCTCTGTTTCAATAGCCTGTTGCACAAATCTCATAGAGTTAAGATTCTTTATTTCACATCTTGTGCCCAAGTAAGACAAGTCTCCGGAATCGTTAAATTTTTCATAAGTCCCAGGTTCGCATACTGATACGTTCACATCGGCACGCAGTGAGCCTTCCTGCATATTACCGTCACAAGTACCCAAATATCGCAAGATTTTCCTGAGGTTTTTTAGATATTCAGCAGCCTCCTCTGGTCCACGAATATCTGGTTTTGATACTATTTCCATCAGAGCGACTCCGGTTCTGTTCAGGTCCACAAAACTATGTTTTGGGTGTAAATCATGAATAGATTTTCCAGCATCTTGTTCAAGGTGAATCCGTTCTATTCGTATGCGTCTCCTGAATTTGTTATCTAGGTTTATATAAACTTCTCCTCCCCCAACTAATGGCTCATACAATTGGCTGATTTGATAACCTTGAGGTAAATCAGGGTAAAAGTAATTTTTCCGATCAAAACGAGACTCGAGATTTATTTGGGCATTGAGACCTAGTCCTGTCTTCACAGTTTGTTCTACGCAAAACTTGTTCAATACGGGCAGCATTCCGGGCATCGCAGCATCAACGAGGCTAACATTAGAGTTAGGTTCCGACCCAAAGGTAGTAGATGCTCCTGAAAATAACTTAGACTTTGAGGTTACCTGGGCATGAACTTCCATACCAATGACGTACTCCCAGTCTTTTCGGACCCCTCTGATTGTCTTCGCCGGTGGCGAATTAAAAGACTCTATAGTCATCTTATTTCCTTATTTTGCATTTATCTGCTTTCTAGTTTTTTGCCAATTCCAGATCAAGAAATTTTTCATTAAATCTCAACTATTTAAGATTTTTGATATAATCTCAAATGTATTTCTCGAAATGTTGTTCATATTCAGTAGGTCACTTAAGTTTCTTTCTATTTTTTTCTGACGATCTTTGTCAAAAATTCTTAGCCTTTCAAATGTGCTTGCCAAACGTGCCGCTAATTGTGGATTTTGAGAGTCAGTTTTCGCAATCCAAGAACAAACCAAATCATAACCTTCCCCTTCTTTTTGATGAAAACCGCCCAAATTACTAGTTGCGAAGCCTAGAATCAAGCTATTAAATCTGTTAGGGTTTTGCCAATTGAAATTTTTGTGTTTCGTCAAAAATTGAACCGCCTTAGGAGCGATTTCAGCAGGTGTGTAAATAGCTTGCGCTGAAAACCATTTATCTATAACTAATTCATTGTTTTCCCATTTGGCGTAGAATTGAGCAACTTCTTGTGTTGCGTTTTTATGTCTAATTAATATACGCAGTGCCCCTATTTCCTCGGTCATATTTGAGGCAGTATTAAAGAGCTCTCTGGCAGCCATGTTTGAAGGATCGACGTAGCATAGCAGGTCTAAGAGTCTTAATTTTAAGTCTCGAATTGCCGTTTGTTCGTGATCAGCGTCGTAAGTTCCATTGCTTGTAAGAGAGCCATAAAGATTTTTTAACGACTCTACCGTGCGGTGCGCTAACTGATTTCTAAATTTCCTTGCGCCTCTGATTATCACATCAGGGTCAATGTTTTTGTGACTTCGACAGAGGAATTTCATTATTTCGACAGCGCTTGGAGTTTTTAGAAATTGACTTTTAAGACCTAGGTCAATTTCATCCTCTTCTGCAATTTCTGAAAACATCTCAAAAATAGCGTTTGGAACAGGTTGTTTCACCATAATCAATTTTTCGATGTTGCGCAGGTAAAGTTCTTCTATTGCCATTAACCGATTGACGGCATCGGTGTCATGCTTTGCAATTGTTAAAAGCTCTAATTCTGTTTGGTCAAAAGTTATACTCACAGGCGCAGAGAGGCCACGCAGGACGGAGGCGATAGGTTTAGAATTTAACCCTCCCATACTAAAAGAAATGTCAAGTTTATCTAAAATTATTAGTTTGTCTTTTAGAATTTCTTTGCCTTCATTCGTCAAAAGCCCCACGACGATGGGTATTTGCAAAGGGTCAGCTTCAACTCCATCGTTTTTCTGACTCAGCTGCGTGAATTTTAAGGTGTAAACATTTTTCGCATAACTCTCTTGAACCCGGACCTCAGGACGTCCCCTACGCTTATACCAAAGAAAAAATTGTCTAAGATCCAACTTTGTGACTTCTTCGAAGGTGCCCAGCCAGTCTTCGACGGTAGCTGCTGAACCGTCAAAGCGATTAAAAAAATCCTGTACAGACGCCTGATAATTAGACTTACCAACAATTAATTCTAGCATTCTAACTAACTCTGCACCCTTCTCGTATACCGTTGAAGTATAAAAGTTGTTTATTTCAAGGTACTCCTCTGGCCTTACAGGATGAGACAATGGCCCGTCGTCCTCATGGAACTGTTTGCTTTGAAGTGCTTTTACAATCTTGATCCTCTCTAACTGAGCATTTCTAATGAAAGCTGTAAACGCTTGATCTCTGTAAACAGTTAAACCTTCCTTTAAACATAGCTGGAACCAATCTCGACAGGTAATTCTATTTCCTGTCCAATTGTGGAAGTACTCATGAGCAATTATACGCTCGATATTTTCAAAATCCACGTCGGTTGCCATATTTTTATCTGCCAAGATATATTTTGAGTTGAAGATATTTAGTCCTTTATTTTCCATTGCCCCTGAATTGAAGTCATCAATGGCGACAATCATAAAAATATCCAAGTCATACTCACGTGAGTATACAATTTCATCCCATCGCATGGCCCGCTGGAGAGACGTCATCGCGAACTCACATAGGTTTTCTTTACCAGGTTTCGTAAAAATCTGTAGCTTTACTTTCCTTCCCGACTGCGTGATAAAATGGTCCTCGAGCTTCTCTAGATTTCCAGCGACAAGCGCAAAAAGATAACTGGGTTTAGGCCACGGATCAGACCATTCAGCATACCCTTCGCCTTTACTAACTAAGTTTCCATTTGATAATAAAACTGGGTCAGCGGCTTCGATTCGTACTTTGTATCGGGTCAATACATCGGGTCTATCGAGGAAATATGTGATTTTCCGAAACCCTTCTGGCTCGCATTGCGTGCAATAAATATTTGAGGAGTAATACAACCCTTCGAGAGTTCGATTGGTTTTAGGATCAATCTCTGTGGCACACTCAAAGATAAATGCTTCTTGATTTATCAAGTAGTTGGGGATTGTGAGGGAATTCTCCGTCAACTTAAGCAAATCTATTGTGATATCTTCGCCATTAACCTTAACCCATTTTAGGTCCAAATTTGTACCATCTAAAACTAGATCCTTCTCAGAAGATTTAGTAAAAAAATAGATTTTTGTGGTAACGACAGTCTTTTCGCTTTTAATCTTAAAGAGTATTTCGCAAGAATTTATTGAAAAATCCGGTGGTTTATACTCTTTTAGTTTGATTTTCTTGAAGTTTGCCTGCATTGCTACTTATCATATAGTTATTCTTTGCGATGTAAAACTTAATTTTGTTACGAACCCCGAAGGTCACAATAAATAGAAGGCGTTGCAATCTGATACCTAAAAGATGTATTGAAGCTCGATGACAAAGTACCGAAATATAAGCACAATTCAAGTTGCGAGCGACCTCTATGATTTTGTTCAAGCAGAGGTGCTAAATGGTCTTGATTTAGACTCTGATGAATTTTGGCGAAATGCCTCGATAATGATTGGAGATCTGGACAAAAAAAATAAGGAACTCCTTAAAGATCGTGTACGCATGCAAGAACTTCTTGATCAATGGAAAATTAAAAATAAGGGCAAAAAATATTCAGTTGAGGAGTATGAAGCTTTTCTTCGAAAAATAGGATATATTCTGCCCGAAGGAGAAGATTTTAAGATTTCTACAGAGAACATAGACCCAGAAATTTCTGAAATTTCGGGCCCTCAGTTGGTGGTGCCTATAACAAATGCGCGATATGCAATTAATGCTGCAAACGCTCGTTGGGGGAGCCTTTATGATGCCCTATATGGCAGCGACATTTTGGGGGCACCGCCAAGCGAGCCAATATATAGTGCTGAGCGAGGTTTGCAAGTCGTCAACTGGGCAAAGAAATTTCTGGACGAAAGTATACCTCTTCAACAAAAGATGTGGTCCGAGATCACAGAAATAAGAATCATTTCTAACGAGCTCATGATATTTTCGGGAAAATTGCGAGTAGAATTAGTTGATTCAAGTCAGTTCAAAGGCAGTTTGAAAAATAATCTAGAAACATTGGTGCTGTTTAAGAGCAATCAACTAGGAATAATAATAGAGATAAATCCTAGCAAGGAGGTGGGTAAGAGAGATCCGGCTCAGATTTCTGATATTTTTTTGGAGTCAGCTGTTTCAGTTATTATGGACCTAGAAGACAGCGTCTCCACAGTTGATATAAGTGACAAAATAAATGCCTACCGGAATTGGCTCGGCTTGATGACTGAACAATTAACAGAGAGTTTCAAAAAGGAAGGCATTAAAATTACCAGGAAGCTAGAACCAAATAAAATTTTTGTTAACTCTGAGGGTTCAAGTTTCACGGAAAAAGGTCGGGCGCTAATGTTAGTTCGAAATGTAGGCCATTTAATGACCACTAATTTAGTGCTCAATCAGGACGGTTCAGAAGTGGGTGAAGGATTGATAGATTGCCTCATTTCCGCAGCCTGTGCTCTTCATGATTTTTCACAGAGGAAAGAAACTTCAAATAGTGTCAAGAAATCGATATATATCGTTAAACCAAAGATGCATGGACCCATTGAGGTGGCATTTACCAATGAGATATTCGAGCGCGTTGAAAGCGTCTTGAGGTTGCCGCCTAACACCTTAAAACTGGGTATAATGGATGAAGAACGGAGAACTTCTATCAATCTCAAGGAGTGTATACGTGAAGCCAAATCCCGAGTTTGTTTCATAAACACAGGGTTTCTAGATAGAACTGGTGACGAGATACATAGCTCAATGGAATTAGGGCCAATGTTACGTAAAGCAGACATTAAAAAGAAAGAATGGATTGAAGCATACGAAAAAAATAATGTCCAAGTTGGCCTAAATTGTGGGTTTCTGGGAAGGGCACAGATTGGAAAGGGAATGTGGGCAATGCCAGAGAAATTGTCTGAAATGTTGACTCAAAAGAAAGATCATTTAACAGCAGGTGGAAGTTGTGCCTGGGTTCCGAGTCCAACAGCTGCAACAATTCACGCTATTCATTATCATCAAATCTCTGTTCGTAAGGTTCAAGAAAATCTTTTGCATGGGCCTAGCAAAGACTTTACTTCAGATTTACTTAAGGTTCCAATTTTGGATGGAATGAATCTCTCGAGGAGGCAGGTTGAGGAGGAATTAATGAATAATATCCAGAGTATTCTGGGTTACGTTGTTAAGTGGGTAAATCAAGGAGTAGGTTGTTCTAAAGTTCCTGATTTTTTTGGTGTTAATTTAATGGAAGATAGGGCAACTTGTCGTATCTCCTCGCAACATATTTCTAACTGGCTTCACCACGGTGTGGTAACCGAAGCTGATATCTTAGACGCATTAGACAAAATGACCGAAATGGTAAACTTACAAAACTCAAAAGATCCACTTTATGAGCCTATTTCGGCACATCTCTCAGATTTTGCTTTCAGAGCCGCTCATGATTTGTGTATACATGGAAGATTGCAACCAAATGGATATACTGAACCTATTTTACACGAAAATAGAGTCAGAAAAAAAGCGACACGTCATACTTTTGAATAGCGTGAATAAGTGGTAGGTTTTTTTATAATATAGTTTGATACAGGTCACATCCCTTATGTTATGTTTATCCACAGGTTACAAGAAAATGAATTTTGTGAATATTTAGGGAAGGCGTTTGAGAGTGAATAACAGGGTGAGGCCAGTAGTTGGCGTAATAGGTAACCACTATATGATAGATAATCAGTATCCGGTACAAGCTACGGGAGAAATGAACCTAGATGCTTTGTCAAAAGTTTGCGACGCGGTGGCAGTAGCAATACCTAGCATTCCTGATAATAGCACACCTGAAGAGTTGTCGAGAATTTGTGACGGATTTCTATTAACAGGTGGTCGACCAAATATTCACCCAAAATTTTATGGCCAGGAAGAAACTGAAGCTCATGCACCATTCGATATTAATCGCGACATGGTAACCTTACCCTTAATAAAACACTGTATTAACAATGGCAAACCGATATTGGGCGTGTGTCGAGGCTTTGAAGAAATAAATGTAGCTCTTGGAGGAACTTTGCATCCTGAAATAAGAGATCTTCCGGGTAGGATGAACCATAGGATGCCACCCGATGGAACTTTGGAGCAGAAATTTGCTCTTCGTCACAATGTTTGCTTTAACAAGAATGGACCCTTTCATAGGTTGTTCGGACAACAAGAAATTCTAGTTAATTCTTTGCATGGTCAGGGAATAGATTGTGCAGGATCAAAAGTTGTGCTAGACGGCTTTGCTCCCGATGGAACGCCCGAGGCTCTTTACATTCAAAATGCGAAAAATTTTTGTTATGCATTTCAATGGCACCCGGAATGGCGCGCCAGCATAGATCCCAACTCGTTAGCTATTTTTAAAGCCTTTGGAAAGGCTCTGAGAGGAGAAGAGTTTTTATAGTTGGTAGTTTTTTCTGCTATTCGTTACACAGCAATTTACCAATCAAAAAATAGTGAGCCTCATAATGATTAAAGTGAACAGGAGATTTGCAATTGCGCCGATGATGAAATGGACCGATAAGCATTGCCGGTACTTTCATCGTCTTTTATCTAGAAATACACTTCTGTACACTGAAATGATTTTTGCTGGAGCGATTGTGAAAGGAAATCGTAAAAAGCTTCTTGGTCACCACCAAAAAGAGCATCCACTAGCACTGCAAATCGGAGGTTGGGATATTTCTGATTTACAGGAAGCGACTAGGATCGGCGTAGATTATGGCTATGATGAAATCAATCTTAATTTGGGTTGCCCTTCTAGCAGGGTTAAATCAGGTCGTTTCGGTGCTATCATGATGAGACAGCCAGACCATGTTGCAGCGTGCTTAGAAGCGATGAAAAAAGTTAGTAAAAATCGGAAAATAACGGTCAAATGTAGAATTGGTGTAGATGATCAAGAACCAGAAAAAGAACTGCCCAAGTTTTTGGAACAGGTAATTGCGGCGGGCGTCGATGGTATTATTATACACGCACGTAAGGCTATTCTTCGAGGTTTAAGCCCTAAAATGAATCGTACAATTCCTGAATTAGACTATGATATAGTACTCGAAATGAAAAATAAATTTCCTATGACAGAAATTGTAATAAATGGTGGTATTGATAACCTTAACCAGGTGAACCATTTTCTTAATAACGGTCTAGATGGGGTGATGATTGGACGGGCTGCGTATCATAGACCATTTGAGATTTTGTTTTCCGCGGACAAGGAAGTTTTTGGCGAGGAGCACGTCAACAGATCAATCAGGAATCTGTTATTGAGTTTTTGCGATTATATTGAAACCGAATTAAACAAGGGCTCTAAGTTGGCGAACATCACTAAGCCTTTGTTAGGCGTTTTCAATGGCAGACCAGGGGCTCGGAGTTTCAGGCGGGTTCTGTCTGAAAAATCGTTCAAGCAAGGTGCAGGTCCCGAAGTTCTACTTGAAGCCATGGATTTTGTAGAAATAAGACCCTAACCGAACGGAATTTATAGATATTGCATGTGGAAAAATTTTGATAAATTAGGGTGGACTATTTTCGATTACGATAGAGATATGCATTGTTGGGCTGCAGCTGTAAAAGAAGGACTGAATTCAAGTTTTAACGACATCCGCGACTCTGATCTGCGCTGTGGCCAGACTTGGTTCACTGGGGTAAATTATTTAAAGAACGATGGTACAGGAAAATTTGGAGGCGTCCCTCTTACCGGTGCTTCTGTAAACCAAATTTACAGTCGATTCGGCGAATATTATAAAAAGTGGGATCAAGCTCAAATTTCCATTTGTTTTCCTGGATACCCACAACCTTCAGAGGGCGAGAGTGAGTCGGTTATTAATTACAGGACGAATAAATTTTCAGCACATGTAGACGGTATCTTACCAATAGGAAGGGCAAGAAGACGGTTTGCTAGGGAGTATTATGCTTTTATACTTGGCATTCCTATTAGTAAGTTTAATCGACATGCTGCACCGCTCATAGTTTGGGAGAAATCCCATCTGATAATGCAAGATTTTCTTTCTAGGTATTATCGAAATAATTTAACAATTGATAAGGAGGCTATCGATATTACGGACGTTTTTCGGATTGCTCGCGCTAAGATTTTTGACACGTGTAACAAAAAAATTGTTTGGGCTCGAATAGGAGAGTCTTATTTATTACACCGATTAACACTTCATGGAATTCATCCTTGGACACCTCGGGGCAAAGCGGAAAAGTGTGGGCGGATTATCGCTTATTTCAGACCGGATCTCATAGACGACAAATTATGGTTAAGTCGGCAGGTTTAAGGTCTCCTTCCAACTCTTCCGCCACGCCTCCGAGGTTTTAGCTTTTGAATTCTATCTTTTAGCTGTTTTGTGATTAAACTTCTGGTTTCTTGATCAAATTTTGACCAATTTGAAATTTCCCACAAGCTGCGGAAACATCCGATGCATATTTTATGGTCTTGATGAATAATACAAATCTTTTTACACGGACTGTCTATCTCTTGTCTTTTCCAGACTTCACGCATCTTTGACTTATACCTTACTTTTTAACACTATCATTCTATCCAAAGCACCTTGCAGAATATAGGATGCCGCAACAAAATCAATCACTTCAGCACGTTTCCTTCGTGACAAATTTCCTTCTAGTAAAGTTCTCTCTGCCTCAACTGATGATAATCGCTCATCCCAAAATACAATTGGGATTTCAATTCGTGCTGTCAAATTTCTGGCGAATGCACGCACTGATTGACACCTCGGCCCCTCGCTGCCGTTCATGTTTAATGGCAAACCTAATACGATCCCTTTTATGTGTCTGTCGGATATTATCTCTTTCAAAAGTAGGAAATCATGCTGAAATTTCGTTCGCCTTAAAGTTCTTAGTCCCGTCGCAATTATTCTCTCCTTGTCAGAGACTGCTATTCCAATCGTTTTTTGACCCAAATCTAGACCCATTACAGCTTCCAGTACAGGCAAAGTTAACGAAAATTGTTCTAAGGTATCAATCACCATATATTTTTTCTTTCTCCATGAGTAATTCAAGCTCATTTTGATTTAAGTCGTAAAGCACTTTGACTTTTTTGATTAATTTGTTCCCCTCGAAAGCCAAGTTTAGCTTAAAGTATGCGCTAATCAACTGCTTCCAAGAATCATATGAAACCTCATCAGGGTTTAATTGTTTTTCCGCATTTTTAAGGATTGCAGAAAATAGCTTTCTGTTGTTTTTATCAAATTCCCTCTGGCGCCATACTCCAATGTTTGCTCGCTCTTTTTCTGATAGAGCAATCAATTTATCAAAATTCATCAAGATCAGACGGGTCCATTGATTATTCTCAGCTGGTATTGAAACTATTTTTAGCCAGTTATTTCCAGTAGCCAAGGTTTTTTCTTCCTGAAGAAAAGATAAACCATTATAAAACAGGGCTTTCATATTCTTAGGATTGAGTTCTAACGCTTTTTCTAATGCCGCCTGCGCATCAATAGAAATATACCCATTTGCGGCTAGAACACACAGCTCTGCGTAAAGCGCGAAGGAGGAGGAGTCCGCCGTCTCACCCAAAACATTTATTATTTTTGATTGAGTCACTCTAGCTTCTTGGAAATTTCCAAGTCTCAGATGTATGCTGCGCAATAATTTGTAACCTCCCAGATCGCTCGTTTCATCCTTCAAGGTTTTCTCTAACTGTTTCAAAAGCGCTCGGTCTTTAAGTTCTTCTGGGTTCTTAGAATCTACTTTCTCCTTTTCATTTTGAAGCAATTTTTCAACTGTGTTTTGCCACAAACGTTGTGTAGCAGGTTTGCCAAATATATCAAAATCGAGCTGTTCGTGTGCTCCTAATAAGTCTGGAGAACCAACCGCGAAATATACTTTCGTGGTACCCAATATTAATATGCTTAAAAGTAGGCCAGAAGCTATAAAATTTGCAAGTTTGGGCGGGACATCAAAAGATTCTGTCTCACCTTTCTCCTTTATCAGTTTGAGAGCATCGTGTGAAATTAGTGCTTTTGCATTGTCAAACTCTTCTTTATCGATGACCCCTTTCTTGAAATCTCTATCCAATTGATGTAATTGATATCGCAAGAATTTTTTTTCTGATGAAATTTGAAATAACTGGATTTTCTTGATGTTGAAAATCCGAGCCAAGCACAAACCTAATGTGGGAATGCAGAAGATTGAAACTAATATAAAAAAAGTAAGATTCATTATTAAAAAGCTTTAAATGTTTGTATAATCGGTATTCTATCACACAGTCTGACCCAAAGACCTTATTTGCGAGCGCTGGTCATGCGTTATTGTCATTTTAACATTCGAGTACTACTATTATATAGTAATGATTTATAACAAATAAAGAAGATAAGACAGTTTGTGTTTCTCGATACTGAGAAAAAATGGAGAGATTATAAATGAAACGTTATTCGATATTTGCACTGGCCCGCGAGGCGTTTCGGCACCATACTGGGTGGGAGCGGGCGTGGCGTAGTCCAATTGTGAAAGAAGAATATGACGTTATAATAGTCGGTGCGGGAGGACATGGTTTAGCTACTGCTTACTACTTAGCAAAAAATCATGGTATAAAAAATGTTGGAGTTTTTGAAAAGGGTTGGTTGGGAGGAGGTAATACCGGTCGGAATACAACAATAATAAGGTCGAATTATTTGCAGAACGAATCTGCTGCAATATATGAGAAATCGCGTGCTTTATATGAAACATTAAGCCAAGACTTAAACTTTAACATAATGTTTAGTCCGCGCGGAGTAATGATGCTCTGTCAAACCGAGCACGAATTGCGAGCGATGAAAAGAACTGCGCATGCAAACCGACTAGCCAATATAAAAACGGAAATGGTTAGTCCACGCGTAGTCAAGGAAATAGTCCCTATAATAAATATTAAGGGACCCAGGTTTCCTGTTTTAGGAGGTTTGTGGCAGCCTAGGGGTGGAACGGCTAGGCATGATGCAGTGGCTTGGGCTTATGCGCGTGGTGCCTCTAATCTGGGAGTAGATATTATACAAAAGTGTGCTGTGACTAGTGTACTGAGGGATGGATCAGGAGTTTGCGGCGTGCAAACTGATCAAGGTTTTGTTAAAACAAAAAAACTTTGTATAGTCGTGGCAGGTCACTCAGGAGAATTAGCGGGAATGTGTGGATTTCGACTTCCAGTTGAATCGGTAGCTTTGCAAGCACTCGTATCTGAGCCAATAAAACCAGTAATGAACTGCGTTGTGATGGCAAATACGGTACATGGATATATGAGTCAATCGGACAAGGGAGAGATGGTAATTGGTGGAGGTGCTGATGGCTACAACAACTATACTCAAAGAGGTAGTTTCCAGTATATCGAGGAGACTGTTCGCGCGCTAATAGAAACATTCCCTATCATCAGTAGGCTTAAGCAGCTTCGGCAGTGGGGTGGGATAGTTGATATGACTGGAGATCGATCTCCAATTATTTCAAAGACCCCGGTGCCAGGTGTATATATTAATTGTGGTTGGGGTACAGGTGGGTTTAAAGCAATACCTGGATCCGGTTGGGCTACCGCCGATTTAATTGCGGAAAGCTTAGACCAATCGCTGGCAAATCCGTTCACTCTCGATCGGTTTAAAGAGGGAAGGATGATTGATGAAAGTGTTGCCGCAGCGGTTGCGCATTGAGGAATTGGTATGTTGAGGTTTGAGTGTCCATATTGCAAATTTCTGGCTGATGAAACAGAATTAGTGCCAGGAGGTGAAGCGCATATCAGACGTCCGTCGCCGAATTGTTCTGATGAAGCTTTTTCTTCATACTTGTTTTACCGTAAAAACCCAAAGGGAGTTCATTTTGAAAGATGGCTTCATCAATACGGCTGTGGAAAGTGGTTTATCGTTGCAAGATGTACAGATACGATGGAGGTGTTCGGCACTTACAGTGCGCAGACTAAAAAGCCGCCTAGCCAAATCATTCGAAAGATAAAACTCAAAAGACCGAAATGGGAAAATAAAACAAAATGAGTGCAAGATTAGACAAGGGCGGAATCTTAATTGATCGTAAGAGGGCAGTAGAGTTCAGTTTCGATGGAAAGAGAATGTTGGCTCTTCAAGGTGATACGCTTGCATCTGCTCTGTTAGCTAACGGCCAAACCTTGGTAGGTAGATCCTTCAAGTACCACAGACCACGTGGTTTAGTTGCATCGGGACCAGAAGAACCTAATGGATTAGTGAGTACTGGTGAAAAAAATAGTTTTGAGCCTAATCAAAGAGCTACGACTGTGGAACTCTTCCAAGGATTAAAAGCAACCTCTCAAAATTGCTGGCCAAGCTTGGGATTTGATATTGGTTCTCTGAACTCCCTGGTTGCGGCCTTAATACCCGCCGGGTTCTACTATAAAACGTTTATCCATCCAAGGTCTGCTTGGAAGCATCTCTTCGAACCGATTATCCGCCGAGCCGCAGGATTAGGTAACCCGCCTAGATACCCTGACCTAGATAGATATGAACATTTTTATTGCCATACCGATGTTCTTGTGGTGGGAGGTGGTATTACTGGCCTCACTGCAGCATATCAAGTTGGTTTGTCAGGTGCCAAGACACTTTTAGTCGAACAAGCGCCATTTTTTGGTGGCCGTTTTATTACTGATGTTAGAGATATTTCTGGGAAGGCACCTGAGACATGGGTTGAAGAAACCCTTAAAGTGATTGAAGGCCTTGATAACGTAAGATTAAAGCTAAGAACAGTAGCATCGGGAATTTTTGACCACGGGTTTGTTCTTGCTTATGAGCGAATTTCTGATCATACGCCAGGAGATGGAAGGCCCAGGCACCGCCTTTGGAAAATCCGGGCTAAGAAAATTATCTTAGCTTCAGGTGCCGTGGAGCGCCCGCTTGTCTTTGCTGGAAACGATGTTCCCGGCGTTATGCTCGCGTCTGCGGTTCGTGATTATCTGAAGCTTTATGGTGTTTCACCTGGAGACAGAACCGTAATAGTTACAAACAATGATAATGCATATAGAACCGCAATAGAATTAAATGCTGCCGGCCTTTCCGTACCAGCAATTGTCGACTTTAGAGATCAAGTGTCAGGCGACGTAGTTGACCGAGTTCGTGAACTGGGTATCCCGCTTAAAATAGGTAAAGGTGTTCGGGGGATCAACGGGCGGAAAGCTGTAAGGAGCATCGAAATTTGTTCGCAAACCGGAGAGGGAACCCTAGAAGAATCGATAGAGTGTGATTGTATTGCGATGTCTGGTGGCTGGTCACCACTCGTGCATCTTTGGTCTCATTGTGGAGGAAAATTGAGTTGGAATGAAGAAAAGGGTATATTTGTTCCTGATCTGATGTGTGCTCCATCGGATGACAGCGGAGAGAGTTTTATCCTACCTGCCGGTTCTGCATCAGGCAGCTTTCAAAATGCTGGATGCCAGAAAGATGCGATAGAAACTGCGTTAACTACGATAAAGTCGTTGGGTCTTAAAGCAAAAAAAATAAAGCCTGAAAAAATTAGTTATGAATATGAAGAAAAATTACAATCGATAATTCGGGGACCAAATGGATCCAGCAACAAATTAGATGACAAGATGTTTGTGGATTTTCAGAACGATGTTAAGGTTTCCGATATAAAGCTGGCTGCTCTGGAGGGATATGAGAGTGTTGAGCATCTTAAAAGATATACGACCTTAGGTATGGCTACAGATCAGGGAAAGCTTTCGAATTTGAACGGTCTCAAAATTTTGTCAGATTTAATAGGGTGCCCAGTGGGCGAAGTCGGGACGACAACGTTTCGTCCTCCCTACACGCCCATATCATTGGGATCTATCGCGGGAGAGGCAAAAGGTCATTTGTTTAAGGCCACTCGAAAAACGCCTATTGATACATGGAATTCTGAGAACGGAGGTCATTGGGAGCAGGTGGGTGATTGGAGAAGGGTTTATACCTACCTGAGGAAGGGCGAAACTATAGCGGAAGCGATCAATAGAGAAGTTCGAAATACTAGGCAAAGAGTAGGGTTGCTGGACGCATCGACGCTTGGAAAAATTTTGGTTAGTGGTCAAGACGCTGGAAAATTCTTGGATCTTATTTACACGAACAATATTTCAAATCTCAAAGTTGGCAAGTGTCGCTACGGTCTGATGTGTAATGAAAATGGCTTTTTATTTGATGATGGTGTTGTCGCACGTTTGAGTGAGGACACCTTTATTTGTCATACTACAACTGGTGGTGCTGATCGCGTTTACGGCTGGATGGAAGAATGGCTTCAAACAGAGTGGTGGAGTCTCAATGTGTTTATGCTTAATTTGACGGAGCAATACTCTCAAATCGGAATATCAGGTCCAGCGTCAAAGCCACTTTTGGAGAAAGTGTTAGATAAAGAAGGCTCGCTGAATGAACTGTCTTTCATGGGGTGTATGACAGAAAAATACAAAAATGTAGAACTCAATATTTTTCGAATATCGTTTTCCGGAGAGCTTTCTTATGAGGTAGCGGTTCCAACAAAGCACGCTCTAAAATTTTGGCTTGATTGTGTTGAGCTTGGGAAGAAATTTGGTATCCAACCCTACGGTACGGAAGCCCTACACGTTATGAGAGCTGAAAAGGGCTTCATTATGATCGGGGATGAAACTGACGGTACTGTTATTCCACAGGATTTAAATCTGGAATGGGCAGTATCTAAGAAAAAGAAAGACTTTTTGGGAAAACGGGCCCATCGCCGTAAGCATATGATTATGAAAAACAGAAAGCAGCTCGTAGGTTTATTAACTCATAATCCAAATTTTGTACTACCTGACGGAAGCCACGCGGTTGAAAGGTCAGAAGGGGAGGAGAGAAAATACACAATTGGTCATGTTACATCAAGTTACTATTCGCCAACTCTTGGTAGATCGATTGCTTTAGGTTTAATTGAAGGAGGTGCTGATAGGCTTGGGGAAACTTTAGATTTTTCGTTGGCTGATGGTAATTTTGAAAAGGCAGAAATTGTTGCTCCCGTTTTTTACGATCCCAAAGGAGCCAAACAGAATGTCTAAGTCTCGGACTGATAAAGCTGCAATGAACTTTCAAGAAATGAGCGATTATGGGCTCATATCTCTAAAGGCTGACTTCAAGAATGAGCAGGTAAAAAAAGTGTTAAGAGTCCTATCTTTGAGGTTTCCAGAAAAAGGAAAAATACTTTTTGGTAGTGATTTGTCCACAGCTTGGATGGCGCCAGACGAAATGGCAGTAATCGCACGCTACAAATCAGCTCATAACGAAATAAAAAAAATAAAGCGAAGTTTTAAAGGTATACCCAGTTTGTGTGCAAACATGTCTGACTCTAGGCGCTCATTTGTTATCACTGGCGCACGTTGGCGCGAAATATTGGCTACGGGTACGCCGATAGATTTATCGCTCGACACTTTTTCCTTGGGCGACTTCAGGCGTACGAGAATTGGTGGTTTGGCTGTTGCAATCTGGATGATCAATGATTTTGCCGTACAAGTAATGTGTATGACATCAGTTGGAGACTTTTTAGAAAATTGGTTACGAAATGCCGTGGCTCATGATGACATACAAAAGTATTTTTAAAAAAACTTCCTAGAAAACCTTAGCCACGTTTTGACATTTCCCATTTTTGTGTCAAAGACTCAATCGCGGAAATTCGCTCTTTAGGTGCCGGATGGCTTCTAAACCACTGTGGTGAGAAACTTGTGTCATTAGAAAGCGTATTAAGTTTCTTTAATAGACTTATTTGAGGGGCAGTTCCAATCCCAGATTTAGACAAGAGGGCCGCGGCGTAGGCGTCTGCCTCATATTCATCTTTTTGAGAAAGTTTTGAAGCTATTGCGGACGAAATCAAATTTGCAATATAGGCACCAACGGCAGGAATAAGCCTAGAAATAGCAAGACTAAGAATAATTCTTACGGCGTTTTGCATTGAGAAGTCGATAAGTCGCCGTTTTGAATGTCCCAGCGCGACGTGCCCTAGTTCGTGAGCTATGACGCTTACTAGTTCTTCACCTGTTACTGATCCACGGTAGAAAGAGTCAAGGGCACCTCGCGTCAAATATATTGTTCCATCTGAAGTTGCCAAGCCGTTAAATGATTTTACTTCATGTACAAATATAGGTATTTCCTCGATTTCCAAAACTGATGCCATTCTGTTTGACAACGCTTTAACAATTGGTTCTGTGAGAGGAGATGACTCTCTTTGGAGATGCCTGTTATTTCTTGACAAAGCGGCTTTACCGCTAACAAAAGCAAATAAAAGTGGAGCAAGAAAAAGCACAAATAGTTTTATCATTATACTATCTCTATGTAAGCATTTTCATTCCTGATTCTAACCCGTGTAGTGACAGCGGAACCATCCTATTATTAAAAATGCTGTTAATTATCTGCGTTGACTGACTGTGTTGCCAGTGGGCATTAGGTGTTGGGTTAATCCAAAGACTTTTGGGCCATTGGTTTAAAGCACGCTCTAACCAGAATCTTCCAGTTTCTGAGTTGTAGTGCTCATTTGCTCCGCCGGGCATCTCTATTTCATATGGACTCATAGATGCATCGCCCACGAAAATACATTTGTACTCATGACCGTATGTTCTAAAGACCTCTTCAGTCGGAATTTGATCAGTCCACCTTCTTATATTTTCTTTCCAAACTCCCTCATAAAGGCAGTTGTGGAAATAATAATATTTTAAGTGCTTAAATGCACTTGTTGCAGCAGAGAACAACTCCTGTACTTCTCTAATATAGGAGTCCATTGAGCCGCCGACATCAAAAAATATCAAGACTTTGATTGCGTTAAATTTTTCTTTTCGGGTTTTGACATCGAGAAAACCAGATCTAGCCGTGGCCGCGATCGTTCCAGTTAAGTCAAATTCCTCTTCTGTGCCTTCCCGTGCCCAACGTCTCAGTCTTTTGAGAGCAATCTTCATGCCCCTTGTCCCTAATTCATATTGATCGTCAAGATCCTTAAATTCGCGCTTATCCCATACTTTAACTGCTGTCTGATGCCTGCTTTCCAATTGACCTATCCTCACACCCTCGGGATTGTATCCGTAAGCTCCAAAAGGCGAAGTACCTGCAGTTCCTATCCATTTGTTGCCTCCTTGGTGTCTTTTTTTCTGCTCTTCTAATCGTTTTTTTAGTGTATCCATCAACTTTTCGAATCCACCAAGGGCTTCAATTCTCTTCATTTCTTCTGGGGTAAGAAATTTCTCAGTCAGCTTCTTGATCCATTCCGTTGCAACCTCTTTTTTGTCGGATAAGATTTCATCAGTCATATCCTCAACACCGTTAAAGCACTTCGAAAAAACTCGGTCGAAGCGGTCTATTTTTTTTTCGTCTTTAATTAAGCATGATCGCGCTAAGAAATAAAAAGACTCCAATTTTGAGTCACATAAACCCAACTTGACACCGTGAATAAGGGTTAAAAACTCTTGCAATGAAACAGGCAAATTTTCATTTTTTAATTGATAAAAGAATTTTATGAACATGCTCAGTACACTCCGATTCTTTTAAGCAATATAATACTGACCAGGGTGATTAGTAATAATGCGAGTCCGTAAATTGCTCCATAATGCAATTTGTCTAAACTGTTTCCTTTCTTCTTTTTAGCTTTTACGGCGCCAACTACCGCGCCTAAAAACAAAGCCACTAGTAATTCCATATGAGTCCTATCTCGTTTATTGTTGGCGTCGGGCTAGAAAGGCCAACCTTTCAAATAGCTGAACGTCTTGCTCATTTTTTAATAAAGCGCCGTGAAGCCTTGGCAGAATATTTTTTGTTTCATTTCTTAAATCCATAGCACTTACGTCATCTGAGAGCAGAAGTTTCAACCAGTCTAACATTTCGGAAGTAGACGGTTTTTTCTTAATGCCAGGCGTTTCACGAATCTCAAAGAAACTTTTTAGGGCCTCACTGAGCAGCGTTTTTTTGATATCAGGAAAATGGATAGATACTATTTTTTCCATGGTATGTTCGTCAGGGAATTGAATATAGTGAAAAAAGCATCTTCTCAGAAATGCGTCTGGTAGCTCTTTTTCGTTGTTGGATGTGATAATGATGATTGGTCTGTGTTTTGCCCTTACAATATTACCGGTTTCATAGACATGAAATTCCATCCTGTCTAACTCCTGGAGCAAATCGTTTGGAAACTCTATATCTGCTTTATCAATTTCATCTATCAACAACACAGTTCTCTCCTCCGCAGAGAAAGCTTCCCAGATTTTCCCTTTTTTTATATAATTCTGGATATCATTAATTCTCTCATCTCCGAGTTGACTGTCTCTTAGTCTACTCACCGCATCATATTCATACAAGCCTTGCTGAGCTTTAGTCGTTGACTTAATATTCCATTCGACTATGGGGATGTTTAAGCTTTTTGCAACTTGGCGTGCAAGCTCAGTTTTACCTGTCCCGGGTTCCCCTTTTATTAGAAGTGGCTTTTCCAATTCTATTGCAGCGTTGACAGATAGTGTAAGGTCCGGAGGTGCTAAATATTCCGCGGTACTGGTAAAGTTCATTTTTTATCCTTTCAATCCCGTTAATCAATATGAAATCTTTGTCTTTTGATCAAGATATGAATCTAATTAGTGACAATTGATAAAATTGAGGGTATCGAGTGGCAAAAGAAAATTGGGATTTGATTCTTATCATGGTAGAAAAAGAAACTAGTTTTGCAAATATTTTTGACGAGTCTGAGCCGTTTATGAACAAAAGGCAGCTTGACTATTTCCGTACTAAGCTGATCGATTGGAAGAGCTCTATTTTGGAAGAAAGTCGTGGGACTATCGAGGGTATGCAGAAGGATACTCGAAATATACCTGATGCAGCTGATAGGGCCTCCGAGGAAACAGATAGGGCTATCGAGTTAAGGACACGAGACAGGCAACGTAAGCTAATAACCAAAATTGACGCAGCAATTCGAAGAATTGATGATGGATCATATGGCTATTGTGAGGAAACTGGAGAACCGATTTCCCTTAAACGCTTGGATGCGAGACCCATAGCGACGTTGAGCTTAGAGGCACAGGAACGACATGAGCGGAAAGAGCGTGTACACCGCGAGCAATAAAACGATATTTGAGGCGTAGGTAAACAACGCTATATTGCTGTAGAAATAAACAAGGTAGTGTGCTCATGCGCAAATATTTTGATGTGGGAATTATAGGAGCTGGCATTTCTGGTTTAGGTCTTGCTATAGCTCTGAGTCAAAACGGTCATCAGGTGACTGTTTTTGAGAAATCAAAAAGTATACGGAGCATTGGAGCAGGCTTACAATTAAGTCCTAACGGTGTCAAGGCGCTCCAACGCTTAGGATTAAAGGAAGAGATTTTCACTTTAAGCATAAAACCTACCAAGATAAATATAAGAAACGGATCCAATGATAGTTTCATTGCCGAAATTCCACTGGGGCAAAAAGCGTTGGAACGCTACTCCGCGAATTTTTTGCAGATTCACAGGAGTGATTTAATCAACTTACTTTTTGACCGAGCAAAACATGTCGGAGTGAATGTAGTTTTTGGTGAGCAAGCAATTGTGACCTCATTAGGTGCTGAGAAATCAAGAATCGCTACAAAAAGCTTTGAGTATTACTTCGATGTTGTTATTGGGGCGGATGGGGTTCATTCCGAAACCCGAAAAAAATTTATGACTTTATCGAAACCAAAATTTTTAAATCAAGTCGCTTATCGTGCTACGGTTCCTCTATCTAAAGTAGATAAAAAGTTTTCAGAACCCAGCGTACGAATGTATCTCGGTTCTGGTAAGCATGTTATCTGCTATCCACTACGCCCAAGTAACTTGCTTAATTTGATTTTTTGTAAATCTGAGACGGAGTGGCAATCTGATGGGTGGAATACACCCGCGAAGAAAGAGGAACTTGTTACAACTTTCTTTGATTTCTCAGATACAGAGCAGTTAATAAAACATATCGATGAGGTCAGAAAATGGGGTTTGTTTGGTTACGAGAGTAAAGAAAATTGGACAAAAAATAATCTTGTATTGATTGGTGACGCATGCCATCCGATGCTTCCATATTTGGCTCAGGGGGCTAATCAGGCGCTGGAGGACGCAGTTTCCTTGGGCTTTTATTTGTCGTTTTCAGGCTCTAACTCAATAAGTAAGCGCCTAGCTCTTTATTACGAGAATAGGTGCGCTAGGGTCCTTTCCGTCCAACGTGCTTCTGAAAGAAATGCTAGAATATACCACTTAAGCAATGGAGTGGCTCGTTTTTTTACCCATGGGTTTATGGGTCTTGCATCAACATTTATGCCAACTTTTCTTCTTTCGAGGTTTGACTGGCTTTACGGATATGATTTTAACCCTAGCGCTTAGTCGCTGAGCTCCACCCAAATAGGCACGTGGTCTGATGGTTTTCTCTCTGCTCTCATAAAAGTATCTATTTCACAATTTTCAAGTAAGTCGGCTGCTTGTGGACTCAGTAAAATATGGTCTATTCTGATTCCGTTGTTTTTCTGCCAGGACCCACCTTGGTAGTCCCAAAAAGTGTATTCACTGGTTTTATTATTTACACATCGAAACGCGTCAGTGTAGCCCAAGTATAAGATCTTTCGGTAAAGCTCTCGACACTTCAAATCATATAACGCATCTTTTTTCCACAATTCAGGGTATTCCATGTCGTCTTCGGTTGGAATTATGTTGAAGTCCCCAAGGATAACGGTAGGTTGCTGTTGCGAAATTAATCGCTTACTACGCTGGTAAAACCTTTTCATCCATTCGACTTTATAATCGAATTTTGGCCCTGGAAGTGGGTTGCCGTTTGGGAGATAGAGACCACAAATTCTAAAGTTCTTAATTTCGCAGTCGACCCACCGCGCTTGCAGATCCCAGTCGCTTTCTTCTAATTTCATCCTAATAGAGTCAATCGGATACTTTGACAAGATTGCAACGCCGTTGAAGCTTTTTTGACCATTTGTAACCAGATTATATCCCAAGTCTTCGAAATGCGATGCAGGAAAATTTTCGTCAGAAGACTTTATTTCTTGAAGCACTGCGACATCAGGTTTTGAATTATGCAACCATCTTAGTACTGTTTCTAAACGAGCCTTTATTCCATTGATGTTAAAGGATGCTATTTTCAAACTTACTTACTTCTCTGATAAACCTATTTTTCCCACCACGTATTCCAAATCAAAGATTTAACGATGGCATTACATAGAAAAGCTTATCCCACAACCACAGGACGAAGATGCATTTGGGTTGTTAATGATAAACCGTGCCCCTATTATTTCATCCGTAAAGTCTATTGTGGCGCCATATAAAAATTCCAACGATAGTGCGTCGATTACAACTGACGCGCCTCCTTTGTCAATCACCGTATCCTCGTCTAAGATATTTTCTTCCTGCTTTATTTCATACTGAAAGCCTGAGCAGCCTCCGCCTTCAACAGCAATACGTATACAATGGGGGGAACCGATCTCCAGTATTCGTGCGAATGCACGTTCCGTTACTCGCGGTGGCAGCTGTAATTCCATCTTTAAGCCATAAAAAAAATGTAGTAAGAGTAAAATAGGATCGTTTTTAGTTTTTTGCAAGGGGAACAGTTTCAAGTGCAGAGTAGCATAGCGATGAACCCAGAAAAATCACGAGGACGCCTTTTTAAAGAGGATGCAAGTCACTACCGCACTGATTTTCAGCGGGATAGAGATAGAATCATCCATTCGACAGCTTTTAGGAGACTAAAGCATAAGACACAGGTTTTTTTTGCTGATGGTGGTGATTATTTTCGGACGCGCTTAACTCATTCACTTGAAGTTAGCCAAATAGCCAGAACCCTTGCAGGTGCGTTGGGTTTAAATATTGATTTAACTGAGGCTATTTCGTTAGCTCATGACTTAGGTCATGCCCCTTTTGGACATACAGGTGAAGAAACATTAAACAATTGTATGAGCAAGTTTGGAGGATTTAATCACAATGCTCAGGCCATAAAGGTAGTTACAAAGCTTGAAAAACAATACCCAGAGTTTGATGGGCTTAATCTCACGTGGGAAACGCTTGAAGGAATCATAAAACACAATGGACCGGTGGGGAGGCCAAGTAGTTACTATATTGAAGACTATAATAAAATACATGATCTTGAGCTAAATAGATATGGTAGCTGTGAAGCTCAAGTTGCTGCAATCGCTGATGATGTGGCCTACAACAATCATGATCTATCTGACGGTTTGCGAGCAGGGCTTTTTTCTTCTAAAGACTTAGGTGGTTTGCCAGTGGTTGGCGAGTGTTTTCGAGAAGTTGAAAAAAAATACCCAGACGTCGAGGATAAAAGAAAATGGCATGAAAGTTTGAGAAGATTATTTGATATTATGATATCCGATATTTTAAATGAGAGTAGGCGCAACTTAAATTCCCTGCAGACAAAAGATATAGAGTCTATACGTTTTCTTAATTATCCTGTTGTAACCTTTTCAGAATCCCTCCAAAAGGACGTAAGTCAAATTAAGGCATTTCTTTTCCGACGCATGTATAGGCATTGGAAAGTGAACCGCAGTCGCTTTCGCGCATCTCACTTGGTCGAAGATATGTTTGGAGTTTTTTTTAAAAACCCAGATATGCTACCTGCTGAATGGGGACTTGAAGCTTGTACAGGTAATGAAACCCAGCGAGCAAGGGTTATTGCAGATTATATAGCTGGTATGACTGATCAATATGCTTTAATGGAATATCGAAAGCTTTCTAGTGACGAGACGTTTCTGGTATGATTTTTGTCATGGTGTCAATCATAGAGGAAATATCATGCTCGTAAAAAAATAGTGAAGAAAAAGAAAATGAAATTAAATGAATATTTTTGAAGAATTTAAAGAAGAAATTCTTAGTCACGTGAGTAAGTTTCTGGTCCGAGAGAATATTTTGGGAAAAGTTCCGCTAGAAAAAATTACGGTTGAACCCCCAAGAGATAGGTCGTTCGGGGAGCTTTCTACGAATGCTGCGTTAATTGTTGCACAAACAATTAAAATAGAGCCGCAGAAAACAGCCAAAGAACTATGTTCCATTATTGAACGAGATGCTCGCGTTGAATCCGTGGATATTGCCGGTCCTGGATTTATAAATTTGCAACTAAAGCAAGATGTGTGGAATAGAACCTTAAAACAAGCATATCTGAAAGGTTATGATTTTGGTCGTTCTAGACTTGGTAGAGGAAAAAAAATAAATGTTGAATATGTATCAGCCAATCCAACTGGTCCCCTTCATGTGGGGCATACTCGTGGTGCCGTGTTCGGTGATGCCCTTTCTAACTTGCTAGAATTTTCTGGTTTCCAAGTAACGCGGGAATATTACGTGAACGATGCGGGCAGTCAAATAGATACATTGTCGCGATCTGTTTTTTTGAGATATTGTGAGCTTTATGGTCAAACTGTGGAGTTTGGAGAAAACTCTTATCCCGGAGAGTATTTGATCGAGGTCGCAAAATCTTTATCGAAGAAATATTCTGACCAGCTACTACCCTTGGAAGAAGAAGACTGGTTACCTCTTATTCGACAGTTCTCTACAGAAGCAATGCTGTCACTAATTAAGGCGGATTTGAAAACCATTGGTATTAGGATGGACGAATATTACTCGGAAAAAAAACTTTGTGATGCAGGCAAAATTGACAAAGCAATCGACGCACTAGAACAAAAGGGATTAATATATGAAGGTAAATTACCTGCTCCGAAAGGTAAAGTGACAGAAGACTGGGAACCTAGGGATCAATTACTGTTTAAAGCAACTGAGTTCGGTGATGATGTCGACCGTCCTATGAAAAAATCTGACGGTGACTGGACTTATTTTGCTCCTGATGTTGCCTATCATTACGATAAAATAGAAAGAAAATTTGATAAACTGATCAATGTATTTGGGGCAGATCACAGCGGATACGTTAAAAGAATGAAAGCCGCAGTTGCAGCTCTATCCAACTCAGAGATTGATTTAGATATCAAACTTTGTCAATTAGTGCGCCTTTTCAAGGATGGAAAACCATACAAAATGTCGAAACGAGAGGGAAATTTCGTAACCTTGAGAGATTTGGTTGCAGAGGTTGGAAAAGATGTTGTTCGGTTTCTGATGTTAACTCGACGTAATGACGTTCCTCTAGATTTTGACTTTGACAAAGCTTTAGAACAGTCTAAGGATAACGCCGTTTTTTACGTGCAGTACGCTCACGCCCGATGTTGCTCAATAATAAAAAAAGCCGACCAAAAAGATATCGAATCCAATAACTTAGAGATAGATAGCATAGATTTGTCCGTGTTAACAAGCAATAGTGAGCGTCGAATTATTCTAAAACTGTGCGAATGGCCTCGAGTTGTGGAGCAAGCTGCGCATTCGCAGGAACCACATAGAATAGTATTTTTCCTATACGATTTGGCTTCTGATATACATAGTTATCAGCATGAGGGGAAATTGAATGAAGAATTGCGAGTTCTGGCTTCAGATCTTACACTGATGCGGGCTAGATTGGTGTTAATCAAAGTTTGCCGGCAAATAATTTGCTCCGGACTTAATATTTTAGGTGTAACACCTTTGACAAAGATGTAAAAAGTACATATTTTGGGGTGTAAATATCGAATACCACAAAATGAGCAGTAAAATTAGTTCTTGAGAAACAACTTATGAGTCAGCTAAATCCTGAGATTGTCGATATACATAGAGAGCATTTCTTAATTAAGATTGGTAGATTTTTTGCCGTTATATTATCGGTCGCAATCCTGTCCATAATTTGTGTTTGGACTATAAAGTGGTATGATCGGGACATAAATGATTTACCGGTAATTGCCTCACTGCAGGGGGAAATCAGAATTAAACCGAGTGAAATAGAGGGTCAAGAAGTTAAGAACCAGGGTCTATCAGTAAATACTGTTCTAGAGGCGTCATCAGAAAGCGTTCTTGCTGAGGAAATTTATTTGGCGCCACTTCCCGAGGATATATCTAAAATACCGGAAGGACCAGCTATAGAGGTGGAAAATAGTGAAGCTTATTCACGAGAGGCATTAAAAAGTTCTATAACGGCGGCTCTTGAATCTTTGTTAGGGATAGAAAAGAATGATAAGGCGCCGGTAGCAAAAAATATAAAGCTTCATCTAGGCTCATTTCCTACGGCTGATAAAGCAAATTCACATTGGTTTATATTAAAACAACTCAATTCCGAGCTTTTAGACGGATATGAGCAGGAAATATCTAAAGTTAGTAAGGATGGAACAGAATTCTATCGTTTAGGTGTGATTGGTTTTGGATCACTTGTGATTGCAAAAGATATGTGTGAACGCCTCATTGATAGAGGAGAGCAGTGCATACCAGCAGTATTGGATAATTAGTCATGAATGTAAACGTGGACGTCAACAAGGCTACAAGAGTTAAATCAGAGAACGTAGAGAATTTGGTTATAGATCTGGACGGCTTTGAGGGACCATTGGACTTATTATTATTTTTGGCAAAGGTTCAGAAAGTAGATTTGAAAAAAATTTCTCTGGTAACTCTTGCTGATCAGTACTTAGATTTCTTAAAAAGTATACAAGGTTTAAGAATAGAAATAGCAGCAGATTATTTAATTACTGCGTCTTGGCTCGTATTTTTGAAGTCACAATTGCTTTTACCGACTGAGATTGAAAACGAAGAGGGTACTGAAGACCTATCAAGGAATTTAAGGTTCCAACTGTTAAGGCTAGATGCAATGAGACGATCTGTCACTACATTGATGGCGAGGGATCAGCTTGGAAGAGATTTTTTTCAAAGGGGCGAAGACGAGAAACTAAGAATTGAGAAGCGTTTGAGATACAAAACTTCTCTAATAGAGCTTCTGCAGACCTATGCGAGTTTAAATACTAAAGACGCTTTTAAACCCTTTAAATTTAAAAAGCTTTTGGTTCTTTCACCTGAACAAGCACTGAGGTCGATAGATAAGTATTTGCGGACTAATTTCGAATGGTGCAGCCTAAATGTTTTGTTTCCAGATCAATGGAAAATTTCAAGACAGAAAAGGCGGTCCGCGACTGCAACAACCTTCTCAGTTATTTTAGAGTTGGCACGAGTTGGAGATGTTAAGATCAAACAAGATAAATTTTGTAACCCAATCTATGTCAAGAAGAGGAAACAGACTTTGCAGGATAAGGAAAATGAGTAAATCTGAAGTAGAAAATCACGAAAAGGATAACGGAATACTAAGTCTATCGTCTGAATTCGATCATGAGCGTATGTTAGAGGCCATTTTTTTTGCCAGTAAAGAACCAGTTGGCATGAAAGAATTAAGTGACAGAATGCCGAAGTCGGCAAAAATCGTAAGTTTAATTGAAAAACTTGAATTGAGATATAAGAATAGAGGTTTTCGATTAATTAAAGTGTCAAATGGATATACCTTTCGAACAGCTCCAGACCTAAGCTTTTTATTACAAAAACATGTTGTAGAGCAGCGTCGGCTGTCGAAAGCAGCTCTCGAAGTTCTAGCAATAATTGCGTATCACCAATCATCCACACGCGCCGAAATTGAAGAAATTCGTGGAGTTTCTGTTTCTTCTGGTACGTTAGACACTTTGATGGAAATAGGTTGGATCGGTCTCGGGTCTAGAAGAAACACGCCTGGCAGGCCCCTGACTTTTAAGACGACGGGAAAATTCCTAAGCCATTTTGGTCTGGCGTCGGCAAAGGACTTGCCAGGGATGAGTGAGTTGCGAGAAAACGGCTTATTAGAGCGAAGACCTATCTCTACCGATGACTCGCAGGAGGAACTAAAACTTTAGTGAGTTTTTTAGGCATTTTCGTGGCAAAAGTGTTTTGATAATCGTAACTTTTGTCCTTGGTAATTAGAGTTCAATTTTGACCCGTAAAGAATCTTTGGCTCTTCTGCCATTCTTTCGTAGATAAGACGACCGATGACCTGACCATCCTGAAGAGTGAATGGAGCTTCATGGCAGCGCACCTCTAAAACTCCTCGGGAACCTTTCCCGCCCTCGGCTTCGTATCCGAATCCTGGATCAAAAAAACCAGCGTAATGTACTCTGAACTCGCCCATCATTGCCATGTACGGGGCCATCTCAGCTGCATATTGGGGTGGAACAACTACCGTTTCTTTGCTCATCAAAATATAAAAGGCACCGGGGTCGAGGATTAGTCTATCAGACTCGGGTTCAATTCTATCCCAAAAATCCGAAACTCTATAATAGTTTACTCTGTCTAAATCAATCAGCGGCGTGTGAGATTTAGCTTTGAAGCCAATGGACTGGCCTTTTCGAGGTTTCAAGTCTATCGAAAAGTTTATTCCGCTTGTCGGGTCTCCATGCAGGCTAGAAAAAGTTATGTTCTCGGGAAGTCCTTTGCCAATTAAAGTTGGCGTCGGTGCATTTCCATTTCTAAAACGAATTTGATTTAACCTCATTCCCGTCCTAACAAGAACTGAAAATGATCGTGGACTTACTTCGGCATACAAGGGACCTTTATAACTTTCGCTTACTCTGTCAAATTCAGCTCCGTAGTCAGTAATCAACCGCGTTAATAGATCAAGACGACCGATGGAGCTCTTAGTATTAGCAAATGCAGTGATACCAGATGGCAAATTTGCCGACTCTTTCAATAATACTAAGTAAACGCAATTTTTTTCAAAAATGCAGCCCTGAGACAAATCAATTTCGTGCATAGCCAAATCTTCTAAACGCTCGCCCACGGTGGAATTTGTCCCTGGCAGAAAAGATGCTTGAAGTCTCCAAGCTCTGTATCCTAACCTCAGGTCAATACTCGAGGGTTGGATTTGCGAGTTTTCAATGGGCGTGCTGCTTAAGATATGTTTTTTAGAGACCAGCGTTTGTATGGATTGGTAAGGAAGGACGCCCTCTGAGGAAAAACACATAAAAATTTTCTTTTCTATAATTACACCGGATGTTTGGTCGGGCTAGCGAGATTCGAACTCACGACCTTTCGTCCCCCAGACGAACGCGCTACCAGACTGCGCCATAGCCCGCACCTTCTTGGATATTCATTTTTTTTCGTTTACGCAATTACCTTTTTTTTCTTAAACGGTCTCTCATGCTATCGCGTACTTTGGTAACTTGCTTTATAATAACAGCTAAGTCATCTATAGGTATTCGCTTAATTACTATTTTATGCTGCGATGTTAAGTGAGGGGGCCACCGGATCGGTTTTATCTCGTAAGGAGCGCGTTTTTTGAGGGGCGTATTAATTGGGTTTTGCTTTACGCTACCGCCACTCTCCGCCAATCTTGCGATTGCCTTTACCCCATTGGTTTGAATAACTTTTTGCGCGCCACGTATGGTCAAACCGTCGTTATAAAGAAGGTGCTTTATGCCATGGAGTATCTTTAGGTCCTCTGGTCTATAATACCTCCTTCCTCCGCCTCGTTTCATTGGCTTTATATATTTGAATTTACTCTCCCAGAATCTTAACACATGCGCAGGCAATCCAAGTATCTCCGCGGCTTCCGTAATCGTTCTAAAAGCTTTATCTGACTTGCTCACGATAAAACTCTGGTACCTTCCTTATTTATTGCCAATCCTTACGCGTTCTTTCATCAACTGCGACGGCCGAAACGTTACAACTCGACGTTTCGTTATCTCAGCTTCCATACCTGTTTTCGGATTTCGACCAATTCTCGGGTTTTTCAACCTGGTGCAAAAGGTCCCAAAAGATGAAATCTTCACCGTTTCATCCTTTATGAGAGCTTCTGAAATATGCTCTAGCACACTCTCCACCAGCTGGGAGGACTCATAACGAGAAAGTCCAACTTCTCTAAAAACCGCCTCTGTAAGGTTCATCCGAGTTACCGTAGAATCTGCCATTCCCTTCCTCTCTAATACTCCACCTTAAAATAGCAATTAATTGTAAGTCAACAAGAAGAATTTTTTTTTCACATTATCATGAAGATTTTTTAACCCATTTGATCCTTCCATCATTTAATAAATAACGACTCTAAATCAGCACAAAAAATCGCATCGACAGTGGTTAAGTTGAGGAGATTGAAACTATTTGACTATAGAGATAATTTATAAAGAGTAGGTTCCTGCTGCTCCATCAGACTTAAAAATAGAAACTTGATGATAATTTATCTTCAAGAGATATATGTTCGTGGACAAGGGTTTCTTTCTTGTGAAAGTGGTTTACGTTATTTCTTTTAGGCAGAGGCCCTTAACTGTATCGATTGAATTTTGAGGTAAGCTTTCGTGAGAAACCCAAAATTTCGAGCTGATGTGCTAAATTAATTGCAGCCGCAACTCCTATTGCATCCGCACCACCGTGGGACTTAATAACAATTCCATTCAATCCTAAGAAAATTCCCCCGTTAACATTTCTAGGGTCTATTTTTTTGTTCAGTTGTTTTAAAGAGGAAATTGACAAAATTGCTCCTAACCTGGAAGCTATTGATTGACTCAAAGACTCTTTAAGCAATTCTCGTATCAATGAAGCGGTACCTTCCCCTGTCTTCAAAGCCACGTTTCCAGTGAAACCATCAGTTACAATCACATCTGCTTTTCCTGAGGGGATATCACTTCCCTCCAAATACCCAACAAATTCAAAACCATTACTTTGCTGGTTGGCGGCGATATTTAATGATGCTTCATGGAGCTCGTTTCTCCCTTTATGAATCTCGGTTCCAACGTTAAGAAGTCCAACCTTTGGCTTCTGTATATCAAAACCGTCCCTTGCATATGCGACACCCATCAAAGCATATTGCAAAAGATCGTCTGCATCTGCTTTGATATCTGCTCCTGCGTCTAAAACAATGTTGAAGCCGCGAGAGTTCCTCGCAGGCCAAAGCACTGCGATAGCTGGCCTATTGATACCCGGTGCTTTTCTTAGTTGTAGCATTGCCATGGCCATTAATGCCCCAGTATTTCCGCACGAAACCGCGATATTGGCTTTGCCATTTGATAACTCTGCTAGGGCACTCCACATGCTTGAATCTTTGCCGTTCCGAATAGCAACCGAGGGTTTTTCTTCCATTTCTATCGTAGTTCGACAATTAACTATTGTGCTTATGGCATGAAGTTTAGGTTTTTTCTCTAGGTGCTCAAGTATATGATTTTTATTGCCATGTATTAGGAACTCTAGGTTCTGATGTCTGAGAGAAGCCTTTTGTAACCCATCTACTATTACCGATACACCATGATCACCACCCATGGCGTCCACCGATATCACTATTCGATCTTTTTTTTCTATTACGTTGTCCAATTATTTGGTCACCTAAGAGAGTACGTTTCTTACTACGCTGCGTCCTCATCTAATTCCGCATCGGCCGTACTAGAAATCACTTCTCTTGCTGAGTTTCCCACCCCGTAATAACCGCAAGAGCCACAAATATGATGAGGTCTCTTCAATTCGCCACAATTCGAGCATTCGTCAATGCTGGCACCTTTGAGAGCGTCGTGCGCCCTTCTCATACCTCGTTTTGATTTCGTAATTTTACTTTTTGGAACTGCCATTTTTCTTATCCCTGAATTTTTCCTACACATTCGGTGGCTAATCATTATGCAAGTTAAGGCTGACGCTTACCATAGACGCCCGCCGCGCATCAAACACTTTTCTCGCTGAAAGGCGAAGGATAAACATAAAAAACCATACTTCAAGTCTTTTTTTAAACCTTTGTAATAAAAATATTACTTCATTATTAGTTTTTCTAAATCTGAAAAAGGCTTGTTGGTAAAATGCTGTAAAGGTCCGATTCCACTTTTGGTCACGGTGACTCCTTCAAATTTCGCATTCAGCTTTTTTGGATAATCTGGAAGAAGAAGCGAAATTTCTTCTAAAACAATCCTCCCAATATCAAATTCTTTCTCAACAGGATCTTCAAACCTGTCAGAGTGGCTATCGAAAATCTCGATGGATTTTTGGTTTTGGGGTTTACGATATGCAGTGAAAAAATGTCTCTCTATTTCCTTATCAATAAGTGTTTTCACAGGGCTCAAAGATATTACACATTTCTGAATAAGCTGTCCCTTCAAAGAAGCTTTTAGCGTATACCGGCTTTCTTCATCTTCCAATATAAACCCGAAAGCTTGAACGTTTTTTACACTTTCTACACCCAACACACTTGCAAGCTCTTTGCACTCTTTTTTTGATGCTTTAACTTCGAAGTCGCATTTGCTGCTGCGCATAATTTCATTAAGATTTAAAACAAGATTTAAGGTTCCATTAATTGTCATCAGATCCTAGCCTAAGAGTTAACCACCACACAAAATTTTTTTTTTTATTGCTCCTTTTCAAGCTTTTGATATATGTTTTTTTTCTTATTGTCACTAAATGTTTTCGTGAAGGATGTACCTAATGTGGTTCCGACAGAAGTACAACTTGTTGTTGCTGGCTTGTTTACTTAGTAGTTGTGCAACGATTGATAAGGTTTCTGGATATATGCCGTCCAGTGCTCAGATTTCTAGCTTAGTGGTGGGCGAAATGAAGGTTGATGAAGTAAGAAAAAGACTGGGAGACCCATCCTTTACAAGTGTTGAACCAAAATTAACATGGATTTACATAAGGCAAAAATCTGAAACCTTCGCTTTTTTTCGACCAAAGATAAGTGAGCGCCAAGTTTTAAGTGTGTCTTTTGATGGCGATTCAATATTGCGTGATATTAGGCGTTATAATCAAGATGACGACGCACCTCTTGAATTTAGTAAAGAAGTTGTAGCTAGTGAGGGTCGTAAAATTACGTTTTGGCAACAAATTTTTGGTAATATTGGAAATTTTAGTTCAGAACAGTTTTTTGATTAAATTTTGCTATCGCTTTTGAATGAGAGGGCTGCGCCGTTAATGCAGTATCTGAGTCCCGTCGGCTTTGGTCCATCAGGAAACAAGTGTCCGAGATGTGCATCGCATCGCGCACAAAGAACCTCAACTCTTTCCATATTATGACTTTTATCCACCTTTTCTAGGATTGCATCCTTGTTTAAAGCGGCATAAAAACTGGGCCAACCAGACCCGCTTTCGTATTTTTTTTCGGAGCTGAATAGAGCAAGATCACAACAGATACAACAAAACCTCCCCGGTGCCTTTGGGAAAGTCTGTTTGCTGAAAGGCCGTTCTGTTGCTGAGTTTCTGGTGACTTCATATGACAACTCAGAAAGAATTTTCTTCCACTCGGCTTTGCTTTTACTTATCTTCTCCATAATTTGTTAGTTTTCTTTCTCTGTGATACTTTACACAATAATATTTCTGAGATTTATTACAATTAAATTCGAGAAATCCCGAAGAATTTGTTTCGCAATTCAAACCTGCCAGAAACTTTTTGTATCAAAACATTTTGATAAGAGTATGTGTCGTAATTTAGCGATTACCCGCTTTACCAAACAAAAAATGCTGTGCTTCTTTATCTTTCTCTATCGTTGTTCGCTTTTCTTTTAACAAATTTCGACCGTTTTGAACACCTGCGCGTGATTGGCATTCTGCAAGCCACCTCTGGACGTTCGGAAAGGAATCGATATTTTGTTCCTGTCTTTCCCACAAACTGGCCCACGGCCAAATTGCCATATCAGCTATAGAGAAAAAGTTTCCAGCAACAAAAAGTCGATCCGCTAAATTATTATTCAAAACTTTATAAAGTCGGGCTACTTCCGATCGATAGCGGTCTTGAGCGTACGGAAGCTTTTGAGGTGGGTCCATACTTGGAGCATAACGCAAAAAGTGATGGGCTTGCCCTGCCATAGGTCCTAGACCTCCCATTTGCCACATCAGCCATTTTATGGTTTCTTGCTGCTCGCGCTCTGAGTTTCCCATGAACGAGGAAGTCTTTTTCGCCAAGTAATACAAAATCGCTCCACTTTCAAAGAGGTAGATGGGCCTGCCATCTGGTCCATCTTTATCAACGATGGCCGGTATCCTGTTATTTGGCGAAATGCTAAGAAAATTTTTGTCAAACTGTTCACCCTTATTAATATCCACTGCATGGGTACGATAAGGCAGTTTCATTTCCTCAAGTGCAATGCTAATTTTCCATCCGTTAGGAGTTGGCCAATAGTACAAGTCGATAACATTATTCAAAACATAATCCTCTGGTTGGATAACAGTCTATGACAATTACTAAGATTTTTCTTTGGTAGGTCAATAATAAGATGCTGCAATCAATTGACTCGTAATCTCAAATATCGTAACTGTACACGCTATTTTAGTGTCGTGACAAAGGTAGAAAAATAGGTAAGAAACTTTAAGTTCATTTCATCAGTCTTTTTAGCGGCAAATTATACGTAAACCGAAAGCGTCTCGTTGGTGAATAATAAGAAAAGTGTGTTGAATTTTTTGGAAAAACTTAGGATCGAACGATTATGGCTCGTTTGACCTCAGGATGTTAGTAAATCAAGGTATAGGTAAAATTTATGAATTTTCATGACTCAAGTACAGATGTAAAAAAAAAGGTTGTCCAAGTTGCGAAACCAACAAAAGAGGAGGCTGAAGACGCCGTTAGAACTTTGTTACGTTGGGCAGGCGATGACCCAACTAGGGAGGGCCTAATCGACACTCCGCAGAGAGTGGTAAAGGCTTATGGTGAGTGGTTTGCAGGATATTCTGTAGACCCAGAAACTCTGCTGAGAAAAACCTTTGAGGATGTTAATGGCTATTCAGAAATGGTGACATTGAAGGATGTAAGGTTCGAAAGTTATTGTGAACATCACTTAGCCCCGATAATTGGAAAGGCTCATGTCTCCTATATACCTAATGGAAAGGTTCTTGGGATTTCAAAAATTGCAAGACTGGTAGATGTTTTCGCCAAGCGTTTGCAAGTACAAGAAAAAATGACCATCCAAATCTCGAGTACCATGCAAAACGAATTGGAACCCCTTGGTGTGGCAGTATTAATAGAAGGTGAACATCACTGTATGTGTACGCGGGGGGTTCACAAGACGAACTCTGTAATGACTACGAGTTCATTCACGGGGGTATTTAAGACTGATAGGCAAGTAAGAAAAGAATTTTTCAAGATGTTGAGGAAGAAATCATAATACAGTTTAAAAATATCTCGGCTATTAGTAGTGAGCAGTCTGAAAAGGGGGAAATAATTAAAGTGCAAAAAAATTGAGGCAAAGGATGAGCATTAAAACTAATTTTGACGCCCCGAAAAGCTTCCAAGATATTATATTTAAACTTCAAGATTATTGGGCTAGCAAAGGTTGTGCAATCATCCAACCTTATGATTTAGAGCTGGGCGCAGGAACCTTCCATCCAGCTACGACGCTACGTGCTTTGGGACCCCGACCATGGTCTGTAGCATACACTCAACCTTGCAGACGACCGACGGATGGACGTTACGGAGAAAACCCAAATCGACTGCAACACTATTATCAGTTTCAAGTCTTAATCAAACCGTCTCCTGTAAATTTTCAAGAACTGTACTTGGGAAGTTTGAATTGTATTGGGATTGACCACACATTGCACGATATTCGTTTTGTAGAGGATGACTGGGAAAGCCCAACCCTTGGAGCATGGGGTTTAGGCTGGGAAGTTTGGTGCGATGGAATGGAAGTAAGTCAATTTACATATTTTCAGCAAGTGTGTGGGTTTGATTGTAAACCAGTGTCGGGAGAATTAACTTATGGCCTGGAAAGATTAGCAATGTACATTTTGGGAAAAGATCATGTCATGGAAATACCATATACACGGCCGGATTCTTCGTTCTCGGTGAGTTATGGCGAATTGTTTTATCAGAATGAGCTACAATACAGTAGGTGGAACTTCGATGTGGCGGACACCAACATATTGCTCAAGCATTTTATCGATGCTGAGACTGCTTGCAAATCGATTCTATCGCAATCAGAATTCGATCCTCGAACAGAGAAAAAAGTGATAATGGTTTTTCCAGCTTATGACCAGTGTATCAAAGCTTCTCATATTTTTAACTTGCTAGATGCTAGAGGAGTTATATCAGTCGTTGAGAGGCAAGCCTATATTTCTCGAGTTCGTGCATTAGCCAGAAGTTGTGGAGAGGCATTTTTAAAAACCGCTGCTGGTGGTGCCGATAAATGAGCGGAAAAATATTTGTGATATCCTCGGGGCTCTTTACTTTCGCGTTTGCATGTTGCCTTTATTACTTTCAAGTATTTGCTTATTATGAGGAGTCAGAGCCTTTGTCATATTTGATGGTTGGAACTCGGACAATACCAGTTACGAATTATCGCGGGATAGACTCATCTAGCTCTGGTTTGAAGCTTAGAGGATGCTTCGAAGTTAATCCATCGGATTTCGTCGGTCTACCGAAGCCGGAAAAAGCTACACCTTTATCTGCTCCTTTTTGGTTCAGATGTTTTGACCATAAAATTTTACAAAATGCAATAGATAACGAAAAGGTAAATGTCTATTTATTGGTTAAAAATGAGAAAGACGGTATTGACAGAATTGCGGCGGTATTTGATTCTGGAAAGGCTTTCCAGTGGCGCCAATTAAATACCAAATTTCAGGATTAAATTAATGGCTGAGTTGTTAATTGAGCTTTTTTCAGAGGAAATACCATCTAGGTTTCAAAGTGAGGCAGCCAAGAACCTTGAAAGACTGTTTGCAAGCGAGCTAAGCCGTTCGAACTTAGCCTACGACAGCACTGCTTTTTTTTACACTCCGCGAAGGTTGACTTTGGTAGTTTCCAAAGTAGAGCGTCTCACGTCTCGTGAAGTCAAAGAAGTGCGTGGTCCAAATGTGTTAGCTCCTGAAGAGGCGATAAACGGTTTCAAAAAGACATTGGGTGTCACTGACAGTGATTTATACAGAAAGGTGGAGAAAAAGGGAGAGTTTTTCTTTTCGAGAGTTGAAAGGCCAACAAGACCAGCATCAGATGTAATAAGTGAAATATTAGAAACGACTTTGCCTAACTTTTCATGGCCGAAATCAATGCGATGGGGGTCAACTTCATTTAAGTGGGTCAGACCCCTACACTCTATTTTATGTATACTGACTGATGAGGATTTTTTTGAAATAGTCCCAGTTGAAGTAAATGGTATTAGGTCAGGCGACATTTCATATGGACATCGTTTCTTAAGTCCAGAACCCTTTTCGGTTTTAAATTTCGAGGATTATACAAAGAAACTGCGGAAAAAGTATGTTATTTTGGATGCTAAAACGAGGAAAGATAAAATTCTGAATGACGCGCAAAACCTAGTGTTTGCAAGAAATATGGAGCTGATTGCAGATGATGATCTTTTGGATGAAATCGTGGGCTTGGTAGAATGGCCTGTAGTTTTGTTGGGTGAAGTAAATAAAAAGTTTTTGTCGTTACCTCCAGAAATCTTAAAAGTTGTTATGAAAGAGCATCAAAGGTTTTTCTCTGTGAGAAATAAGGCGACGGGTTTCATAGAATCTTATTTGACTGTCGCTAATATTGATCCAGCTGATAACGGGCAAAGCATAATCCAAGGAAACACTAGGGTGCTGAATGCTCGTTTATCGGATGCGCAATTTTTTTGGTATAATGATATTACTAGGATTAAGGTGGATGGTTTGTCTTTTTTTCAAAAGAAACTTGAAGCGGTGACCTTTCACAATCAAATAGGCAGTCAGGCGGAAAGGGTTTCACGAATCCAGTATATATCGTTAGAGATTGCAGACTCTATTGGAGCTCCGAAAACTGAAGTCAGGGTAGCGGCGTCAATATGTAAGTTAGATCTAGTATCTGAAATGGTATACGAGTTTCCAGAATTACAAGGCGTGATGGGTAGTTATTTCGCAAGGGAGGCTGGATTGTCAGAAGATATTGCAAGAGCATCTGCATCGCATTATTCTCCGCTAGGTCCCTCTGATAATGTACCTACTCAACCAGTGGAAGTTTGCATTGCTTTGGCAGACAAAATTGATATGTTATCAAATTTTTTTGCTATTAACTTAAAACCGACAGGCAGCAAAGACCCATTCGCTTTGAGGCGAGCTGCCCTCGGCATTGTAAGGATATCCATAGAAAATAAGCTTAATATTTCTATTAAAAGATTGTTAAGCTTAGGAAATAAGAATGCAGACCCTTTGGATCTTTTTAATTTTCTTGTCGATAGGGCTAGAGCTTATTTTATCGAAAAGCACTTTAGATTAGATATCTTAAAAGCTTGCTTATCCTACGAGTATTCAGATCTTAGTTTCGCAGATATCTATACGAGAATTCTAGCGATATCGGAGTTTATCAAAACTGATGACTCCACAGATCTTATTCGGGCTTACAAAAGAGCTGTCAACATTCTAAATGCAGAAGAAAAGAGAGATACAACTAAGTACTTTCAAGAACCGTCAGAAGAGCTTTTCAAAGAGCCTGACGAAAACTCAATTTATGCTAAGCTTTTAAAAACAGATAAGGATATAGATAAGGCTTTAGAAATTGGACAATTAGGAGTTGCCCTTGAGAAACTAAATTCTCTTCGGCCCGCGGTCGATACGTTTTTTGAAAATGTACAAATTAATTCAGAGGATGAGTTAACTCGACGCAATCGCCTTTGCCTTTTAAACAAAATTAAATTACTTATGCACAAAGTCGCTTTGTTTTCGGAGATTGAAATTGAGTCTTGAACTTCATTTTACCAAAGGCTTTAGCAGCTTTGTTGTTGCGGACTGTGAAAGGGAGTTCAAGGTTTTTGCTGGTAGAGCCTATTCATAATAGTGATGAACTAGAATTTGGAAAATTTGGGGTTAGAGCAGAACAATTAAGAAGCTTGCATCTCTTGGGTTTCCCTGTTCCTGACGGTTTGTTTTTCTCCCTTGATCAAGTGGCCGAGCTGCCTAAAAACATTTGTTCTCTCTTAAAAGGAGAAATTGCTAATTTGTCTGGTCTCTATTCACTGAGGACCAGTGCGGGCCAAAAACACTGGGGTGGTGTAGAAGCAGTTTTGAATATAGGTATTAGCGACGATTATGTTAAAGAGATAGCGCCGAAAATTGGGCTTCGGAACGCACTGGATCTATACAGAAGATTTATTTGTAGCTTTAGCATATTAGTTAATGATCTGGAGCCGGAAATCTTTGAAAATTTGTATTATGATCAGATGCGCCTATTGAATGTGGAAGATGAGCAGAGCTTGGATGAAAGGGCATTGAACTTAATAGTAAAGGAGTCCAAGTCAGAATTTGACCGTCTAACTGGCTTTAAATTTCCGCAATTACTTACGGAGCAAATAGACATGGTTTTTCATGCGATGGCCCAGTCATGGTATAGACCATCAGCAAAGATTTTGCGAAAAGCGCGAGGTGCCCCAGATAACGCGGGGACCGGCCTGATTTTGCAGCGGATGGTTTTGGGGATTGGCAAAGCGCTGTCAGGTTCGGGCAAGTGCAGTCCTATTGACCAAGCAAGTGGTAAACCTTTCTTGCATGGTTTTTTCCTACCAAATAGTCAAGGAAAAGACGCAACTATGGGGTTGCGAACGCCCCATATGTTTAGTGAAGCGCAAAAGCGAAAGGAACAGCAATCTAGTAGTTCTCTTGAGGATCTAAACAATACTTGCTTCGAAAAAATCAAAGAAATTTTAGCGGAAAGTCAAACGAAATTAGGAGATGTGTTTGACTTTGAGTTTACAATTGAAGAAAATAGGGTGTTTATTTTGGACTCTTCGAAAGCAGAGAGAAGCCCTAGGGCCTCGGTAGCGGTAGCGGTTGATTTAGCAAGGAGCGGTACGATCTCAAAGGAAGAGGCTCTGCTGAAGATAAACCCAGACAATTTAATAGAGTTCTTACACCCGCAGATTGATCCAAGCGCAGACAGAGATATTTTTGGTAACGGACTTCCTGCAAGTCCGGGTGCAGCATGTGGCAAGATTGTTTTTTCAAGTGTAGCTGCAAACCAATTAAGTGCAAAAGGCGAAGCTGCTATTTTGGTTCGCGTTGAAACAACACCCGAGGACATCCGTGGGATGCACGCTTCTGTGGGTGTATTGACCGAAAGGGGCGGGATGACAAGCCATGCAGCAGTTGTAGCTAGAGGCTTGGGTTTACCTTGCGTTGTCGGCGCACATGACCTTACAATGAACCTGTCAGAAGGAACCATTACAACGCGAGATGGAAGAATATTTCGTGAGGGTGACGTAATTACCGTAGATGGCACATTGGGGCAGGCGCTGGTGGGTTGTACCAAAATGCTACAGCCAAAAATTTCTGGAGAATTCTCTAAGTTAATGGAGTGGGCAGACGAGTTTAGGACCTTGGGAGTGAGAGCTAATGCAGATACTCCTCAGGAAGCTACGCTTGCACAGAGTTTTGGCGTTGATGGGATTGGGTTGTGTAGAACTGAGCATATGTTCTTTGAGCAAGATCGCCTAATTGTCATGAGGGAAATGATTTTAGCGAAAAGTGAAGCTGCAAGAAAGAACGCTTTAAGGCGGTTACTTCCAATGCAGAGAGAAGACTTCATAAAACTTTTTCGGATCATGCTTGGCTCCCCCGTAACAATACGGCTTTTAGATCCACCGCTGCATGAATTTTTACCTCATTCGGAAGATGAAATGCGTCTTATTGCTGCGTCAATGAATGTACCCTTGAGCGACGTAGTCGAAAGATCAAAAGACTTGAAGGAATTCAATCCAATGCTCGGAAAACGTGGCGTAAGATTGGGAGTAACAATGCCTGAAATATATGAAATGCAAGCCCAAGCAATTTTTGAGGCGTCGATGGAAATCAATAATGGGCGTGAGGATACCGTGACCCCAGAAATCATGATTCCCCTTGTTTCTGTAACCAAAGAAGTTGAATTAATAAAAAATAGAATCAAAAATGTGGCTAAAAATATAGAATCGGTATCCAATTCGCTTATCAAGTACAAATTGGGTGTTGTCGTCGAAACCCCCAGAGCTGCCCTGCGTGCAGGGGACATAAGTGCGTCGAGCGATTTTTTGAGTTTTGGTACCAATGATTTAACCCAGATGACCTACGGTCTAAGTCGAGACGACGCTGGCAGATTTATGCAGGACTATTTGGAAAGACTAGTATTTCCTCATGATCCGTTCCACTCCTTGGATGTCGAGGGAGTGGGTGAATTGTTGCTTTTGGCTTCTCAGAGGGCAATACAAAGTAATTCCTCTATTGAACTGGGTTTGTGTGGAGAGCACGGTGGCGACCCGGTCTCTATAAGGTTTTGTAAATGTGCTAACTTTGACTATGTTTCTTGTTCACCGTATAGAGTTCCAATAGCGAGGCTCGCTGCCGCACAAGCGTCGATAGGCCAAAGTAAAAAGAGCCGGGATAAATCAAAATCCTGAGCGAGCAGTAAATGAATCGCGGTTGTACAACAAAGTTTTATATAATATTATTCGTACTTGCTCTGAATAAATTTAAGAACGGTGAAGAATGAAAAAATCTTCTTTATTATTTCGAATCAATGGAATGGTTTTAGTTCTATTCATTTGTATGTCGCAGATTTGTTTGGTGAGTTTCACCTCTTATAGTAGAGCTCAAGAAGAAAAATCGGATGAGGAACAAATTTTAGACTCATGGGGAAAAGCATTCGTGCATGAGAACCAAGTCATCTCATCATTTTCAAAGAAATTTTTGCTTCGATTGTCAGGGTTTGTTGACCCATACTCGAATACAGGTGGTACTTTGGAACCAAATGTTAACGGTTATATGAAAATCAGCAGCGACGGAGCCATAAACTTTGAAAAGTTAAAGGTTCTAAATATTACACCACCAAAGTCGATCAATCCAAGCCAAAACTTTGAGCCGGACCAATTCTCAGAGGAAAGCCTTGACTATATTAAGTTAAAGGATTTAAACCCACAGATAAAATGTCTTGCAGAGGCTATTTATTTTGAAGCGCGGGGGGAAGAACTTTTGGGAAGAGTCGCCGTTGCTGAGGTCATACTAAATAGAGTTGACTCAAGTCACTTTCCTAATTCTGTTTGCAAAGTTGTTGCTGAAGGCGCAAGTCGACTGAATTCTTGCCAGTTTTCCTATAATTGTGACGGCAAACCGGAGTATATCAATGATAGAAAGTCTTATCAAAGAATATTGAAACTATCGGACATCATCTACCGGCGAGCAGCGAGAATGCTGACGGGAGGTGCAACCTTTTATCACTCGACAGGTGTCAAACCGAGTTGGGCAAAAAAAATGAAGAATACTGCTGAAATTGGGAAACATCTGTTTTATAAAGTGGAGCGCCGTGTTGTAAAAAAAGCAGCTGATCAAGAGTGACATTGTTTGGTGGTGAAAGTACTTGTTTGAGAGGGCCTTTGAGTAATTTTAATTTAGGAAAGAATTTTTGGTATATATGAAGGCAAGTGGTCGTGAAAAAGAGGATTTTTTGAAAGTGATTACCGACGATAATCCTTCGGATCATATTTTTGTCAAAGATTTTGTCAAAACAATTGAAATCGGAGCATACCAATCTGAGAGGGGCTGCAAGCAAAAAGTGCAATTTGATGTTACGTTAGATATTGAGCCGAATCCTCAATTTTCAGAGGACAATCTCGAAAAAATTTTATCCTACGAGTTAATTGTTGACGCTATAAACAAAGAGTTAGAGTCCCAACGCTTCAACTTGCTTGAGCCCCTTGCGGAGAAAATAGCTGAGCGATGTCTAGAGCCAGATGAGGCAAGAAGGGTTACGGTGGAGATTCAAAAGCTGGAGCGGATTTCTGGGCGACTTGGTGTTCGGATGGTTCGAGAAAAACTGAAATCTGAAAATGTGGATCAACCCCAATATTGTGTGTTAAAGAAAAATTTGGCTAATTTGATTGTTGTCCATATCTCCAGTCTGGCGATTAACAGCGAAAAAATATACCAGTGGCTAGACAAATTTCATGAATTGCCTCAGCCTATTTTAATATTTATTGACAGACTGTTTGAGGTCCCAAAACTGAACATAAGAGAAACAGTTTCAAAAAGAATAGACATGTTACTGTTGGACCAAAATGCATGGTTTTTTTCCGATTATGATCATAGATTATGTACTGTAAGTAACCTTACTGAGTTGGTCGTCTCTGTAAGAAATAATAAGGTTAGCGTATGTTGCCCTAGCAATTTCATTATAAACTCCTCTTCTAGTATACCTGATTACCAAAATAGTACTCTCACTCTTGCTAAGTTTCTCGCACATGAATTTGGAGCAGACCGAATAGTTTCGATAACTGATAAAGAAGAGTTTACAAAAAATAGTGCTGGAAAGTTAGGTAAGAAATTTGAAAATTACAGTATCGAAGATTGGCCGGAAATGTGAGTAATCTTCTACCAAATATAGTTTTTGATTTGGATGGAACTCTAGTTGATAGTGCGCCCTCATTGTGTAAGGCTGCAAATCATTTATTGCGGTGTTTAGGTCGTAAAAGCGTCTCAGTTGAAAGGTATAAAACTTTTATTGGCAGGGGTATGTATAAGCAAGTCGAACAGCTTCTGGAATTCACTGGCGGGGTGCCAACGGATGGGGTCGACGCTTGCTTAAAAACCTTTAGACAGTTTTACGATAAAAACAGTCTTATTTCGACCACGTGTTATCCTGGGGTTGAGTTGGCGTTACATGAACTTAAAGAAGCATCATTGAAGCTTGCAATCTGTACTCAGAAAGCAGAGAAACCAGCAATTAGAGTTCTGAAAGGACTCAATTTATTTCAATTTTTTGAGGGTTTTGCGTTTGGGGACAGCTTAGCAGTTTTGAAACCAGACTCTAGAATGGTTTTACATGCGACTAGAAACCTTCCTAAGGCGCCCTTAATTTATGTGGGCGACAGCGAGGTGGACGCCCAGACAGCGATAAACTGTAAAGCTACTTTCCTATTATTTTCGGAAGGTTACAGGAAATCCCCAATATCACAAATAAAACCCCATGCTTATTTTGAGACCCACCGAGATCTTCCTCAGTTGATCTCAAAAATTATTGGCAATAATTTTTAAATGAAAAAGTATTATAGGCCGCTGATACAAACTGGCAAAAATAGATCCCTACAAGCCTTTGAACTTAGTCAAACGCCATACTGGTTTGATCATCTGCAGGTTTTTCAGAGAGACGCAGCCTCCTACGTTACGGCTGCCAGGTCAGTGCCGACGGAAATCATTAAAAAAATATGCAAAGCGCGCAAAAACCCGCTTTTATTTCGCTTTTCTAGCCCAATAATAATGGGTGTTTTGAACCTCACGCCAGATAGTTTTTCCGACGGAGGTAAACACTCTAGAACCGAAACGGTAGTGCACTCTGCGACATCTATGGTAAAATCTGGGGCTAGGATAATTGATATCGGAGCTGAGTCGACTAGACCAGGTTCCGATCCCGTTGACCCAAAGACAGAGCTAAGGCGGTTGAAACCTATTCTTAAAGAAATTAGAAATCTCAACCTTGAATGTATCTGGTCGGTTGATACGAGAAAATCTCTAGTGATGGAAAGGGCTATAAAGTTCGGAGTAACATTCATAAATGACATCTCTGCATTGTCCTATGATAAGGATAGTGTAAAGCTTTTGGCAAAGCATAATGCGCTGATTTGTTTAATGCATGGTGGAGAAAATCCAAAAACTATGCAACATGAGGCACATTATGACAATGTGCTATTAGATGTTTATGACTTTTTGGACGAACGAGTAAAATATGCTGAAAAGCTCGGTATAAAAAAATCTAACATAATCGTGGACCCAGGAATAGGTTTTAAAAAAACAATGGCTCAAAACCTGATACTAATCAAAAATGCGAGTCTCTTTCACAGTTTAGGATGTCCTGTTTTGTTTGGCGTGTCTCGCAAAGGATTTCTTGGCCATTTAACAAATGTGAAAGAACCTGATAAAAGAGTCGTGGGATCAGTTGCAGCTGCCTTGGACTTAATTGGTCAAGGTGTTCATGTTGTTCGAGTTCACGATGTCGAAGAGACAAAACAAGCGGTCGCGATTTGGAAAGCGATAAATGTTTAACGATGCTAACGTTATTAGGAGTGGGAATTGAAACGAAAGTACTTTTTTGGAACAGATGGTGTACGCGGATGTGCTAACAAACCTCCAATCACCGCAGAAACAACTCTCAAACTAGGTATTTCTGCTGGCCATTATTTTAACTCAGCCAGTGGGTCTAAAAGAGTAATCATTGGCAAAGATACCAGAAGGTCGGGCTATATGCTGGAAAACGCCCTTACTGCAGGTTTAACAGCCGTCGGAATGAACGTATTCTTTTTGGGTCCAGTCCCTACGCCTGCTGTTGGAATTTTAACGAAGTCGATGCGTGCCGATGTAGGTATAATGATTTCAGCTTCACACAATCCCTTCAGTGACAATGGGATCAAATTTTTTGGTCCAGACGGTTTCAAACTGTCTGAAGCGGACGAGTTAAAGATTGAAAATCTTATGTCACAAGAATTACCGTTGGCACCGGCGAAAGACATAGGACGTGCTCGAAGAATTAATGATGGTTTAGGAAGATATACTGAAGCTGTGAAAACCACTTTACCCTCATCATTCAGCCTCGAAGGTTTTAAGATTGTGATTGATTGTGCAAACGGTGCGTCTTATAAGGCAGCGCCTGAAATCTTATGGGAATTAGGGGCTGATGTTGTTGAAATTGGCACAAAACCGGATGGATACAATATAAATTTCAATTGCGGTTCGGTATATCCGGAGAAGGCCGCTTCAGAAGTGCTTAGAACTGGGGCTGATTTGGGTATATGCTTGGATGGCGACGCAGATCGCGTTGTACTAATTGATGAAAAAGGAAGAATTGCCAATGGAGACCAATTAATGGCTGTCATTGCTACTCACTGGCAAGAAAGTGGTAGACTTAGAGGAAAAGGTGTTGTTTCTACGGTGATGTCTAACTTAGGTTTTGAAAAATACCTTAACAGTAAGGGGCTCAATTTAAAAAGAACGCCTGTCGGTGATCGTCATGTAATAGCTGCGATGCGGAAAGGTAATTTCAACTTGGGTGGTGAACAATCCGGACATGTTATTTTATCAGATTTTATGAGTACTGGAGATGGTTTAGTTGCTGGGTTGCAATTTCTTGCTTCTATATTGGATAAAAAAAGTGCTGCGAGCAAATTGCTCAACACTTTTAAACCTTATCCACAAGTAGTGAAAAGTATTCAAGGTACAAATTTACCCGGTTTACTGAAACGCAAGCCCGTAATTAGTACTATGAAGGAAGTAGAAATGATGCTTGGAAGTGAGGGGAGATTGTTTATTCGTCAGTCTGGAACAGAACCTGTTATACGAGTTATGGTTGAACATTATAATCAAGGTTTGGTATCAGAAGTAGTCGAGATGATGAGCGAGGCTCTGGTTGAGAGTAAGTAGAAAAATTTTGAGCAGCCTTCGCACAAGTTATATTTGTATGGAAAAAAAAATATGGCCCTAGCTTTTTGAGCGATTGATAATTTATTTTACCACACTATTGATCGCGTACTTTCTGATATTTGCCTTTGGCGATTAATATACTTTGGACGATTAATATACTATAGAACGCGGTCTTGGATTCTATGGGTGCTTCATATAAAAGTCGTTTAGTAACGGAAATATTAAAGAAAAAAGTAATGAATTCAAAAAAAAAACCAAAGCTATTGCCAGAGCGCCCGCTATTTTCCTCGGGCCCTTGTCCCAAAAGGCCAGGATGGTCTTTTGAGGCTGTTGCGGAGATTGCATGGCTTGGAAGATCTCACCGGGGCAAGGGCCCGAAGGATCAGATCAGGAGAGTTATAAACCTTTCCCGAGAAATTTTAAAAGTTCCAAGGGACTATCGGATCGGAATTGTTCCGGCGTCTGATACTGGGGCATTTGAAATGTCGTTGTGGGGCATGCTTGGTTCGAGACCTGTCGATCTGGTTGCGTGGGAGAGCTTTGGACTCGGCTGGGTTGAAGATGTGGTGCAGCAATTAAAGTTAAGCGATTGCAGAATAATAAGCGCTGAGTACGGGAATCTTCCAAACTTGGACGTCGTAGACCCAAAATCTGACATTTGTTTTACTTGGAATGGGACGACATCGGGAGTTAAGGTTCCAAATCTTGATTGGATTTCAAGTGATCAGGAGGGATTGGTTTTTTGCGATGCAACTTCTGCTGTATTTTCTCATGAAGTGGTTTGGGATAAGCTTGATGTAGTAACTTTTTCATGGCAGAAGACCATGGGTGGTGAAGGCGCGCACGGTATGCTGATTCTAAGTCCAAAAGCTATCCATAGACTTGAAAACTATACTCCAGACCGTCCTTTGCCAAAAATTTTTCGCCTGACAAAAAATGGAAGATTTTTGAATGATATCTTCCTTGGAAATACAATTAATACGCCTTCCATGCTTTGCGTGGCCGATGCTTTGGATTCATTGCAATGGATAGACAGTATCGGTGGTGTTGCAGGAACAATTAAAAGAACCAGACAAAACTTTGAGTTATTACAAAGCTGGGTGGATAAGAATAACTGGATAGAAAACTTAGCACAATATCCCGATCAGCGCTCTAACAGCTCTGTTTGCCTTAAATTTGTGGAAGAAAAGTTCATAGCTCTGGATGAAGTGTCAAAACAAGAATTTGTGCAATCGTATGTAGATTTGCTCGAAAGAGAAGGTGCAGCATTTGATATTAAAAGCCATCGTGATGCTCCTCCTGGATTAAGAGTATGGTGTGGTGCGACAGTAGAAAGTGAGGACATCAGACGCCTGCTTCCATGGCTGAAGTGGGCTTATGTTACGACGTGCGAGCGCAAAGAAAATTTTAATTGAAGTGTAATTTGGATAAAAGGCATGAAAAAAAAGGTTTTGATTTCCGATCCAGTTGTTGACTCCATAAAAGCAATTTTCGATCGTTATGGTGTTTTGCTTGACTACAGGCCTAGTCTAGGTTTGCAGGTTAAGCAACTAAAGGAATGTATTGGTGAGTATGACGGGATTATTATTCGTTCAACTACTAATTTGACTGTCGACGTTATAGATCTTGCTCATAAACTGAAAGTTATTGGTCGAGCTGGTATAGGAGTTGACAATGTAGATATCGACGCAGCATCCGCTCGCGGTATAGTCGTAATGAACACTCCCTTCGGGAATTCAATCACGACGGCCGAGCACACGCTTGCTTTGATAATGGCTCTGGCCAGAAATATTCCTGCTGCCGATGCGTCCACGCAACTTGGAAAGTGGGAGAAGTCAAAATTTGTAGGTTTAGAGTTATCTGGAAAAACACTTAGTTTGATCGGCGTAGGGAACATTGGGTCAATAGTTGCATCGCGCGCTATTGGTTTGAAAATGCGGGTGGTCGCTTATGACCCGTTTCTTTCGAAAGATAGAGCTAAAGTTTTAGGTGTAGACAAGGTTGCAACTTTAAGTGAGGCCTTACGGTGTGCAGATTTTCTTTCCCTTCATCTTCCAATGAACGAAAAAACTGCCAACATAATAGGCCCAAAAGAAATTGCCCAAATGAAGCGTGGTTCCAAATTGATCAATTGTGCGAGAGGAGGCTTAGTCGATGAAAAGGCTGTTGCAGACGCATTAACAAGCGATCATTTGAGTGGAGCCGCTTTTGACGTATTTTCTACTGAACCTGCAATTGAAAACCCTTTGTTTGGAGTTCCAAATGCCATTTGCACTCCACATTTGGGAGCTTCAACGGTGGAAGCTCAAGAAAACGTTGCTGTACAAATTGCTGAACAAGTGTCTGAATATTTGACTCGAGGCGCGATATCCAATGCGTTAAATGCCCCCTCCATAAGCCGGGAAGAAGCACCAGTTCTAAACCCATGGATAAAAGTTGTTGAAGCCCTTGGCTCATTTGCAGGCCAGGTTGCAGTGGGTCCTATCAACGAAATTGAGATCGAGTTTGTTGGAGAGGTGGGGAGCTTAAATTTGGCACCACTTGTGTCGGCGACAATTGCTTCGACCTTGGTTCCAATCGTGGGCCATGGCGTAGTAAATATGGTATCAGCACCAATTATAGCTAGGGAGCGCGGTATAAGAATTTCTGAAACTCGAAAAGACCGTCAAGGGGCCTTTGAATCTTACGTCCGGCTAATAATTATCAGCGAGAGAGAAAAAAGTTCTGTTGCAGGTACTATTTATTCCGATGGGAAGCCACGTTTTATTCAAATAAAAGGTATTAATCTAGAGGCGGAGCCGCAAAAGTTTATGCTTTTTACTACCAATATGGACTCACCTGGATATATCGGAGCTCTTGGAGCTGTTTTAGGAGACTCAGGTGTAAATATTGCTACATTTGCGTTAGGTCGTTCGGTGCAGTATGGTGAAGCCATTGCTCTACTTGGCATGGACGAAGAAATCAGTAAAACTGTGCTAAAAAAAATAAGGAATTTAAAACAGGTTCTAAATGCGTACTCGATAGTCTTTTGAGAAAACATTACTGATCGTATTCTTAATTTTCGGTATGTCACGGGCCCGTTAGAAGCGAGTGAAATAGTACTTAGAAAATTACAATCGGCTGCAATCAGGGGTAAAGATGGCAAACGTAGTTATAATAGGAGCCCAATGGGGTGACGAGGGAAAAGGAAAGATTGTTGATTGGTTAAGCTCTTTAGCCGACGTGGTGATCAGGTTCCAGGGTGGCCATAATGCAGGTCACACTCTTGTGATAAACGGTGTTATATATAAGCTTTCGTTGATCCCTTCGGGAATTCTCCACGAAGGCAAGTTAACGGTAATTGGCAGTGGCACAGTTCTTGATCCGTGGGCACTTATAAAGGAAATTAAACAACTTCGAAAGCTTGGGGTGATTATAACCCCCAAAAATCTTTTGATAGCGGAAAACACTCCGCTCGTGCTCCCTTTGCATTCGGAATTAGATTCCCTGAGGGAAGACCAAGCGGGCAAAAAGCGTATAGGTACTACAGGGAGAGGGATAGGACCTGCGTATGAAGATAAAGTTGGCAGGCGAGCCGTTCGGCTTTCGGATTTAGGCGACGAACAGAGCCTTAATGATCGGCTGGATCGGCTTTTAATGCATCATAATGCGTTGAGGGCAGGTTTGGGTGTAGTGAATATTAGGAAAGAGAATGTAATTGCGGATTTAATAGAAATTTCAAAGGAGGTTCTTCCTTTTTCGTCACCTGTATGGCAAGTCTTAGAAAACAGACTTAGACGAGGGGAGCGATTTTTATTCGAAGGGGCTCAAGGCGCTCTTCTTGATGTGGATTACGGAACATACCCATATGTTACATCCTCCTCTACCATATCGGGAATGGCAAGCATTGGAACTGGAGTTCCTTTTAAAGCCATAGATTTTGTGTTGGGTATCGTTAAGGCTTACACAACTAGAGTAGGCGAGGGTCCTTTCCCCTCAGAGTTATCTGATGGTGTTGGAGACCATTTAGCAGAAGTTGGCCGTGAAAAAGGCACGGTAACTGGGCGCAAGAGGCGCTGCGGTTGGTTCGACGCTATTTTAGTTAAGCAGAGCTGCACGATAAATGGAGTGACTAAAATAGCGTTAACTAAATTAGATGTCTTATGTGGTTTGGATCAGTTAAAAATTTGTATAGGATATGAGTTAGATGGAAAAAAAATCGATTATTTCCCTCTACAGCAGACCAATCAAGAAAAAGTTAAACCTGTCTATGAAGTTTTAGAAGGTTGGAAGGAGTCAATTACTGGGGTCCGTCATTGGGCAGATTTACCCAGAAATGCAATTAAATATATTGAAAGAATACAAGAGTTAATCAACTGTCAAGTTGCTGTGGTGTCTACCAGTCCTGAGAGGGAGGATACCATAGTACTCCATCATCCTTATGGAGAGTGATAATGCTTTCCTACAAAACTAGACGTCTTTTGTCTCTAATTATCCTTTTACTGGGGTTGCCGCTTTATATTGTTTTGGCAGTTACCTTGATTGATTTGCTTGGTAGTCAGAATTTGTTTTTCGAGTTATTGATTTATTGCGTGCTTGGATTGGCTTGGATTTTTCCTCTGAAATCCATTTTTAAAGGTATAGGTCAAGAGAACAACGACGGAAAATAGATTTTCGTTTTGTGCAGTTATTTAATTGTGTAATCCACGTTTTTATGGGGGGAACTTGATATGGCGGTTTTTTTCAAAAACTTAAATTCGCCAGCAATATTTTTAGGGGGAGCTGGATTCACTCAAAAGGATTTAGATTATTGTTTAAATTTTTCGTCGACGATTGTTTCCGCTGATAGGGGCCTTGATTACTTGTCAAAAAGAAATAAACCGCCTTCATATCTAATAGGTGATTTAGACTCAGTGCAAAATAAAAGTTATTGGGAAGGCCTTGGTACCAAAGTGGTTAAAATTGCTGAGCAGGAAACCACTGACTTCGAAAAATGTTTATATTCTTTTGATACACCGCTATTCTTGTGTCTAGGCTTTGTCGGGCGGCGTGTGGATCATTTCCTCGCTAATTGTGCGTCACTTGTAAAATTTTATGAAAAAAAAATAGTGTTGATTGGATCACATGACATAATATTTCATGTGCCAAAAACTATGACTATCTCGTTAGAGGTAGGCACTAGATTTTCTTTATTCCCGTTAGAAAGTGTTGAGGCATATTTTAGTCAGGGATTAAAGTGGCCGATAGATGGTCTAAAATTTCAGCCGTCAGTCAGAGTTGGTACGTCCAACGAAACGGTTAATCCTGATATTACGCTCGAATTATCAACTAACGGGATGCTATTAATTTTACCAAAAAAGAACTTACGATCTGTTTTACGACATTTTGTGAAGGCTGGCTTCTAACATTCAATCATATTTACGGCAAGTCCTCCGAGAGCAGTTTCTTTGTACTTAAAACTCATGTCTCTACCCGTATCTTTCATTGTTTTAATACAACTGTCTAAACTTATTAAATGAGTGCCATCTCCGCGAAGTGCTAAACTAGCTGCTGAGACTGCCTTAATCGCGCCTAATCCATTGCGTTCTATACACGGTGCCTGAACTAAGCCCTTTATTGGATCACAAGTCATTCCAAGGTGATGTTCAAGCGCTATTTCAGCCGCATTTTCTATTTGGAGAACCGTTCCGTTCAGGGCAGCGCAGAGACCAGCGGCCGCCATTGCGGCGGCAGACCCTATTTCACCTTGACAACCTACTTCGGCGCCCGAAATAGATGCGTTGGTTTTGATTAATCCACCTATGGCAGCGGCTGTTAGTAAAAACTTTGGAATATTTGTCTTTTTTGAATTGGGGACGTGATCAAGATAATACCTGATCACCGCAGGAATGACACCTGCAGCTCCATTTGTTGGCGCTGTCACAACTCTGCCCCCACTCGCATTCTCTTCATTTACTGCTATAGCGTAGACTGATATCCAGTCATTCACTATGTGTGGCGGTGCGACATTCCCTAGCTTCTCCTCTTTCAGGGCTTTGTAAATATGCTTCGCTCGTCTTCTTACTTTCAATCCTCCGGGCAATATTCCCTCTTGAGATAATCCATTTTCTATACTTGAATTCATCACTTCCCAAATTTGGTCGAGCAGTCGATTAATTTCAGAGGAGTCAAAATTAACTAACTCGTTTTCTAGGACCATTTCTGCTATGCTTTTGTTAGTGGTTTTTGCCATTTGCAGCATTTCAGAAGCGTTAGAAAAATTAAATGGAAAACTTTTTGTTTCTTGTTTGACTTTTTTCTCGCAGAGAAATTCTTTTTCTGTAGCGACGAATCCTCCACCAATCGAGTAATATCTTTCTTTCACGAACACTGAACCTGACTGGTCTAGAGCTCTAAATTCAAGTACATTTGGATGTTGAAATTTATCTGTCCGATAATCATAGATTATATCTTCATTCGGATCGAATCTTACACTCCACGACCTCTCAAAATTGATTCGCTTTTTCTTGTTTACCTTTTGCTCAATACTGTCAGCTTTAAGTCTTTCTGCCGTATTTGGTAAAAGTCCACAGAGCCCTAGAGTGACCGCTCGCTTAGTTTGGTGTCCATCGCCCGTAAGCGCTAACGATCCGTACAAGGTACACCGAATCGAACTTAAACGGCCTGCGCCAGGTAAAAAGTTATCAAAATTTCTTAGTTTTTCTATAAATCTTGACGCTGCTGTCATCGGCCCCATTGTGTGGGAACTTGATGGACCAATGCCAATCTTAAAAATGTCAAATGTGCTGATAAACATGATTCCACTGCTCTTTTTATTATCAATAAATTAATTCTTACTTTATTAATTGTAAAAAACAACTGTACGGATATAAAAAGTCATTGCCAAAGATAACCGAAAACAGAGTTTTTCGATCTTAGCTGAAGGAGAGATCATGAAGGAAACCGTTTCCTCAAAGGAACTTGGAAAAAAAAATGCCGCTGCGAAAGCTCTGGATTTCGTTTCTGATGGCATGGTTATAGGTTTAGGAACAGGCTCTACTGCGAATTGGTTTCTCGAGTTACTAGCGAAAAAAATTGAGGAAAGAAAATTAGAGATCGTAGGGGTGCCGACTTCGCATAAAACTGCCGTTTTATCGAAGGATTTGGGCATACCTCTTGGAACCTTGGATGAGTTTCCAAACCTAAATTTAGTAATCGATGGTGCTGATGAGTTCGACCCAAATTTTAATCTTATAAAGGGTGGTGGCGGCGCACTTTTGCAAGAGAAGATTGTAGCGGCTGCGAGCGATCATATGATTGTAATATCTGATTACACGAAAAGAGTTACAGTTCTTGGAGAGTTCCCATTACCTTTAGAAATAGTAAAGTTTGGAGCCAAGTCTACATTAAAACGCGTATTAGGGGTTCTATCACAATTAAATTACACGGACTTTTCTTTCTCTTGGCGTACCATAGAAGATGGGCTATTCATTACGGATGAACAGCATCTCATTCTAGATTTACATCTCAGGAAAATAAAGCGTGTTGATGAACTTGAAAAAGGCTTGTTATCTTGTCCCGGAGTTGTGGAGACAGGTTTGTTTTCAGGTTTTGCAAAAACGATCATAACTGGTGAAAGAGATGGCACGTGTAACATATTGGAAATGAACTGTAACGATGCCAACAAATAGCTATGACTATGACATCTTTGTTATTGGCGCTGGATCGGGAGGGGTTCGTGCTGCAAGATTAGCATCTGCCGCTGGTGCAAAGGTTGCTATCGCTGAGGAGTTTCGTTACGGAGGTACATGTGTGATAAGGGGATGCGTGCCGAAGAAGTTAATGGTAAACGCAGCAGATTTTAAAGATAACTTTGAAGATTCGATTGGTTTTGGCTGGTCAGTCAACAATACTAAATTTTCTTGGAAGAAATTTATTCGAGCTAAAGATAAGGAAATTGATCGTCTAGAAAACATCTACCGAAACACTTTGGTCACAAATGGTGTCGAGATATTTCCATCTCGTGCCAAAATTTGTGGTCCTAATTTAGTCGAACTCAAAAAGGATAACCAGTTTTTGACTGCAAAAACAATTTTAGTCGCGACTGGTGGATATCCTTTTGTCCCGAAATTTGAAGGAAGTGAGTTAGCATCTAACTCTAACGATGTTTTCCATCTAAAAAAATTACCAAGTAAAATTCTAATCGTTGGGGGTGGCTATATTGCGTGCGAATTTTCTGGAATATTTAGTGGCCTCGGCGCGGCGGTGACACAGCTTTATCGAGGAAACAAAATTCTGCGTGGCTTTGACAGTGATTTGCGTGAGCATTTAGATATGGCTATGCGTAATAGAGGAATAGACTTACGCTATCACGCCGACGTCGTGTCATGTCGACGAAATAAGGGTTTGATTACTGTAGTTGTAAGTGATGGATCACAACTGGACGTAGATGTTTTGCTCTTTGCGACTGGAAGGGCCCCTAACACTTTAGGACTAGGGTTACGAGAAACTGGCGTGCAGCTTGCAGCGGACGGTTCCATAATTGTTGACGAACTGCAGCGCTCCTCTGTCAGTTCGATTTATGCTGTCGGCGATGTAACTAACCGTTTAAATTTGACACCAGTTGCTATTAGAGATGCAATGGCATTTGTCGAAACAGTATGTAAAAACAACCCAACACGAGCAGATCACGATTTGGTCCCAACCGCAGTTTTTTCACGCCCAGAGATTGGTACTGTAGGAATGAGTGAGGGAGAGGCTAGAAAAAAGAACAGTGTAATAATCTATAAAACCAGTTTTAACCCTTTATCGAATATTCTGGCTGGAAGGAAGGAAAGGACAATGATGAAACTTGTCGTTGACGCAGACAGTAGAAAAGTGCTTGGATGCCATCTCATTGGTTCTTATTCTGCCGAACTTATACAGTTGGCTGGCGTGGCGATTAAAATGGGTGCTACCAAAGAAGACTTTGATCGAACCTGTGCCGTGCATCCGACCATAGCAGAAGAGTTGGTGACTTTAAAATAAAACTTGTAATTTTTCTATTAACACACACATTATGTCTATAAATAGAAACCAACGCATATATAGCAACTAAATTGTGAGAGAGAGAGACTCATGCCGCAGAATAATAATTCGGGAGGCCCTTGGGGAACCGGTGGTAAAAACGGAGGCGATAAGAAAAGTCCTTGGGGGGGCGGTCAGGACAATGGTAACGCCGACAAAGGTTCAAACCAGCCGGGTAATTCAGTACCAGAAATCGATGAGATAGTTCGAAAAGGCCAGCAAAAACTTAGAAGCATCATGGGTGGCAAAGCTGGCGGAGGAGGCTCAAACGGGACTATTCCCGGAGGTGAGAATAGAAGCTTTGGTAGAGCGCCAATCAGCCTTATTGTTATAGTGTTGGTGGTACTTTGGGGTTATGCTTCTCTTTACACTGTGAAACCAGAAGAAAGGTCAATAGAGTTATTTTTGGGCAGTTATTATAAGACTGGTGAGTCCGGATTAAACTTTGCGCCGTGGCCAGTAGTACGGGCAGAAGTTTTAACCACTACGAGAGAAAATACCGAAGAGATAGGCGTCGGTATTCGAGGTGGGCGTGCAGATGACGGGCTGATGTTGACCGGAGATGAAAATATAGTGGATATCGATTTTCAAGTGGTTTGGAATATATCCAACCCAAGCAAATTCCTGTTTAATCTAGCTGACCCGAGAGAAACCATTCAGGCTGTGTCGGAGTCAGCGATGCGAGAGGTTATAGGTAGATCCGAGTTGAGTCCAATATTGAATAGAGATAGAGCTTTAGTTAGTTCTGAGGTGAGAACCCTCATTCAGAATACGCTGGACAGTTATGATAGTGGAGTTAATATCGTTCGGTTGAACTTCGATAAGGCAGATCCTCCGGCTGAGGTGATAGATGCGTTTAGAGATGTGCAGGCGGCTGAACAAGAACGTGACACTTTGGAGAAACAAGCGGACGCTTATGCCAACAAAGCACTGGCTCAAGCCAGAGGTGAAGCGGCTCAGCTTTTGGAAGAGGCAGAGGGGTACCGAGCAAAGGTTGTAAATGAGGCCAGCGGAGAAGCCAGTAGATTTCTATCAATTTATAATGAATATAAAAAAGCGAAAGATGTTACCCGGAAAAGACTCTATTTAGATACCATGGAGAGAATGTTGGGTAGAGTAGACAAGGTAATCTTGGATAAGGACTCGAGTGGAGGGCAGGGTGTGGTACCATATCTACCCCTGAATCAACTTAAGGTGGGAGGTTCAAGCTAATGTCGATTTCGAGGATTTTGGGTATAGTTTTTTTGGTTTTATTGAGTATCTGCTATAGTTCCTTTTTCGTAGTTGATGAAAGGCAGAAAGCGCTGGTTTTACAGTTTGGCCAAATTAAGGCAGTCAAAGAAAATCCTGGGCTGGCCTTTAAAATTCCGCTCATACAGGAAGTGGTTAGATATGATGACCGGATCTTATCCTTGGATACGGTGCCACTTGAGGTTACGCCTTTAGATGATAGACGGCTAGTGGTTGATGCCTTCATGAGATATCGGATCACAGACGTGGTAATTTTCCGGCAGGCTGTGGGAACCGGCGGCACTTTATCGGCAGAGAAAAGACTGGAGAGAATTCTGAATGCAGCTCTGAGAGAAGTGCTTGGTTCCGTCGGCTCAGATGCCGTGTTGTCAGCGGACCGAGTTGAACTTATGGAGAGAATTAGGGATGATGCGATAACTGAAGCCCTAAGTTTGGGTGTAGAGATAGTTGATGTTAGAATAAAAAGAGCCGACCTGCCGACCCAGAATTTGGCGGCAACCTTTCAGAGAATGAAAGCCGAAAGGGAGCGCATGGCGGCTGACGAGCGTGCAAGGGGGCGTGAAGCCGCTCAAAAGGTCAGAGCCGTAGCCGATAGAACTGCGGTTACGTTGGTGTCAGAGGCTCAAAGAGACTCCGAAATAATTCGTGGAGAAGCGGATGCGGAAACTACGAATATTTTTGCTGAGGCCTTTGGTCGAGACCCAGAATTTTATGCGTTTATCAGATCTCTGAATGCTTATGAAAAATCTATGACTGGTGATAATACAACAATTATTATGGCACCTGACTCAGAATTTTTTGATTACATGAAAGAAAGCGCAAAAGATTGATTGAAAAATTGTTTTTTGCGTTTGCATCGGTTTTGGTATTCGAAGGTTGCGTCCTAGCAATTATACCCTCTCGCGTGAGAAAAGTTCTTGCCTATTTGGTTAACATGTCCGATGCGAGCATTTCAAAAATAGGATTGGTTACCATGGTCTTAGGCTTAATTTGTTTGTCGGTCATTGAAATTTGATTGATTTGGCCTAAATAAAAAAGCTAGTTCAGTTTCCAATAGGTTGTGTCAAGCGTGATCGGGCTGTTAGGAAGACGAAAATCAAAGATTAGTGAAAGAGTGAATTTAATATGAGATTGTTCTATTTTAGCTTTATGAAGCGTATTGGGTTATCGAGAGAAAGTTTCAAGCAACTTACCCTCATTATGTTTATGGTTTTTATTCCGACCCAAGGGTTTGGTAAGTTAGTTCCTGAAAGTTTTGCAGATCTGGTAGAGGAGCTAAGTCCCGCAGTTGTAAATATCACTTCAACCACTTTAGTAAAGAATCAACCGGAGTTTAATCCTAGTGTTCCGCCAGGGTCACCTTTCGAAGATTTTTTCAGAGAGTTTCAGGACCGAAGTAACCCTCGAGGAGCTCCAGATAGTCAGCGTAGAAGGTCCGCACTTGGCTCTGGTTTTATAATTTCATCTGATGGGTTTGTGGTGACAAACAACCATGTTATTGAAAATGCGGATGAAATAGAAATAGAGATGCTAGACGGTTCACTGCTCCAAGCGGAAGTATACGGCCGAGATACAAAAACGGATATTGCATTGCTTAAGGTGCAATCTAAAGATCCGTTGCCTTATGTTGAGTTTGGTGATGCCTCGTCTTCACGTCCGGGAGATTGGGTGTTAGCAATCGGCAATCCATTGGGTCAGGGCTTTTCAGTCTCCGCAGGTATTATATCGGCAAGGGGACGGTCGCTTAACGGATCTTATGACGACTTTATACAAACTGATGCGGCTATAAACCGAGGGAATTCTGGCGGCCCATTATTTGACATGTCTGGTAAAGTGATAGGGGTGAATACAGCAATTCTATCACCAAATGGGGGTTCCATAGGCATTGGCTTTTCCATGTCTTCATCTGTGGTTGGTAAGGTTGTAGAGCAGTTAAAGAAGTTTGGAGAAACGAGAAGAGGTTGGCTTGGAGTACGGATTCAAGATATCAGTGAGGATGTCGCTGAAGCGCTTGGTTTGGAAAGCACGAAGGGTGCTCTCGTGACTGAGGTTCCTGATGGTCCTGCTAAGGAAGGAGGGCTTCAGGCTCAAGATATTATAATTGAATTTGATGGGCAGGCGGTGGACTCTACTCGGACGCTTGTAAGAATAGTCGGAGATAGTCCTGTTGGTAAATCCGTCAAAGTAAAAATTCTTCGAGATGGCAAGCAGCTAATCAAGGAAGTTACGCTGGGTAGATTGGAAGAGGCTCTTAGAGCCTCCAACGAGGAGCAAGGCAACGTGAAGAAGACTATCATTATTGCTGGTATGACTGTATCCTCTATGACACAAAATGTACGACAAGAGTTCGAAATACCACCTGGTATTGATGGTCTGATAGTTTCTAATGTAAACATGGACACTGATGCTATGGCAAAAGGGATCAGACCTGGGGACGTGATAATGCAAGCTGGACAAAGAGTTGTTAAGGAACCTTCTCACCTGCGCGAGGAATTGGAAAAAGTGAAGGCAGCTGGCAGAAGCTCGATCCTTCTACTGGTATTTAGGGGTGGTGCGAGAAGGTTTGTAGCGATTTCGATAATTGACTAAAGTCTGCTTCGGCAGATCATTGCACCTCCGGAATGCGCTCTCTGTTCGACATTTGGAGATGAAGTTCATCTTCCAAAAACAGATTTTCCCGTGCCACATTTTCATCTAGCTCCACACCGAGACCTGGACCATCAGGAGGCAAAACGTAGCCTTTTCTCCATTCAATTGTTTTAGTTAGCAATTCATTGTGGTAACCCTCGCCTTTTCCTATTGTTTCTAATAGTAAAAAATTGGGTATTGTTAAGCTAACCTGGATGTTGGCAGCCCATTCGATGGGACCTGCATATAAATGCGGCGCTATTTGTGCTCCAAAGATTTCTGCGATCGAAGCAATTTTTTTTGTTTCCCAAATGCCACCAACCCTTCCGAGCGCGGGTTGCAATATTGAAGCTGCACCGCATTTTAGAATTGCAGCGAACTCGTTTTTTGTTGTTAAGCGCTCACCAGTAGCGATGGGAATCTTCGTCGCTCTGCTCACAAGAGCCATATTATCTGGGTTATCTGGTGGTACTGGTTCTTCGAACCATAAAGGATCATATTCCTCTATCTTTCTGGATAATCTGATAGCTCCAGATGGTGTAAACTGACCATGTGTACCGAACAGGATATCGGCTCGGCTCCCAATCGCTTTACGAATCTGCTTGCAGAATTTTTTTGATAGTTCGAGGTCATCCATCAACGGCTGATGCCCACCAAAAACAGTGTAAGGTCCAGCTGGGTCGAACTTTACAGCTGTAAACCCCATATCAACTAACCTTGTTGCGGCTTCTGCTGATAGGTCGGCGGATTGATAAAATTGGTCGGCATTTTTATCTTCGTCTGGGTAAAGATAAGAATAGCTACGTAGCTTGTTACGTAAGCGACCTCCTAATAATTGCCAAATAGGTTTCTCACAAGATTTCCCGATTATGTCCCAACATGCGATTTCTATCCCTGAGAATGCGCTCATAACTGTTGGATCAGGTCGTTGTGAAAATCCGGAGGAGTATACTTTTCTGAACATAAGCTCGATATTAAACGGGTTCTCATCGTACATGTATCTAGCAAATATATCTTTTATCACTTTCTTCATCACCTTAGGGTGGACCGTCGCTGAATAAACTTCTCCAAATCCTACTATGCCGCATTTAGTCAGAACTTTTACAAAGATAAAGTACTTACCACCACGTCCAGGATCTAGATTTTTAGTTATCAAGGTTTCGACTGAGTCAAGTTTCATAATATACTTTATATCCCAACTAGTTTTTTTTACCTAGTGCTTGTTACAATGCAAAGTCTTATTAAAAATAGACAAAACAAAACTCATATACAAAATAATGGTGTTCAGCTTAGGATTATTGTTGTAGCACTAGACATGATGTAAAAATAACCAAAAATATCTGGGGGATTTTTCAAACATTAAACCAAACTGATTAGTTGTAAGAAGAAAAAATGTGTGGAATAGTGGGTGCGGTTGGGCAAGGACCTTGTTACCCGACATTATTAGAGGGGCTAAGGCGACTAGAGTACAGGGGCTATGATAGCTCCGGAATTGTTACGCTTGATCAAAAGACCAACTTTCGCTTGTGTAGATCTGTGGGCAAGTTAAAAAACCTTGATAGGAAACTGAAGCTTCGGCCTATCGAAGGTAAAATTGGAATTGGGCATACTCGCTGGGCAACTCATGGAGAGGTTTCAGAGAAAAACAGCCATCCTCATCTTTCTGGCGATAAAGTCGGAATAGTGCATAATGGCATAATTGAGAATTATAAAGCAATTCGCGAACGGTTGGAAAAGAAGAATTTTTTGTTTTCGAGTGATACAGATAGCGAGGTATTGGCGCATTTGTTTGTGGAAGCTTTTGCGATTGGATTAAACCCCGGACAGGCAGTAAGGTCTGTTATGAGTCAAATTCAAGGAACGTACGCTTTTGCAGCTATTTCAAAAGATTTCCCAGATATTATAATAGTCGCTCGAAACGCTTCTCCGCTAGCTATAGGCGTTGGGGAAGGAGGCTGTTATATAGGTTCAGACGCTCTGGCGCTCGCGCATCTAACTAGAAAGATCATTTATTTAAAGGATCAAGATTCTGCGATTGTGTCCCAATCTCGGGTAGAAATCTTTTTGTCGGATGGTTCGCCGGTGCAACGTGATGAAATCCAGGTATCTGCCGGTTTAAGTAAGATTGACAAGGCTGGTTTTCGTCATTTTATGGAGAAGGAAATTCACGAGCAGCCGGATGCAATCGCCAACTCTCTTTTAGCAATGACGGGATCTGACTATCGCCTTTCCACTGGAATATCGAAGGAAGAATTAAGGAAGACGGATGGTATTCTTATGATTGCCGCGGGCACAAGCTACTATGCTTCATTAGTTGCTAGATTTTGGGTTGAGCGATTGGCTAAAATTCCTGTAAGCTGTGAAGTAGCCTCCGAATATCATTATAGGAATCCGGTAGCTTCTCATCTGACGACCGCAATAGCTATTTCTCAGTCTGGTGAAAGTGTAGATACATTGATGGCTTTAAGGCATGCAGCAAAACTTAAGCTAAAGACAATCGCTTTAACTAATGTGAAAGATAGTACAATAGCCAGAGAGTCAGAGTTCGTTTTGCCGACGCATGCCGGACCCGAAATAGGGGTAGCGAGCACCAAAGCCTTCACATCACAACTAAGCGTTCTATTAATTTTTTCAGTGGTGCTTGCTGAGGCAAGGGGACAGATAAGCAAGGAAAAGGCTGATGAGATTCATCATCAGATCCAATGTCTACCTGGTTTAGTTGCACAGACTCTCAAAATCTTTGAACGAGTCAAACCAATTGCCAAGCGCCTTAAGTCAGCTACCTCGGCAATTTATCTGGGACGAGACACACTATTCCCTATTGCCTTAGAGGGTGCGCTTAAACTTAAGGAGTTGAGCTATATTCATTCGGAGGGTTTTGCATCTGGGGAAATGAAACACGGGCCCATAGCTTTAATTGACGATAAACTGCCCGTAATTGCCCTTCTAGCTTCCAATAGTTTGGTAAACAAGTCGATAAGCAATCTCAAAGAGGCGAGTGTCCGAGGAGCCCGAATAATTCTCGTCGCCGAAAAGAGTGTTGTGGATCAAGTAGATTTTGCCGACGACACGATAATTGTTCCTTCAGTTGACAACCTCATTGCTCCCATCTTGCTCGCCGTACCAGTTCAGATTCTGGCATATTTGACTGCGTTGTACAAGGGTACTGATGTAGATCAACCTAGGAATCTTGCTAAATCGGTAACTGTAGAATAATTCATTGTTTTTATTGTGTAAAAATACATTACAGACTGATAAGGTAAGCGTTTCTGTGGGTATGTGTTTCTGATATTGCCAAATATCTTCGAAGTGAATTCATGAAATGTCTGTTTCAATCAAGAAATTAAGTGATGATGTCTTTGAGGTGACTGTTGCAAAAACCTCAACAACTACTCACACGGTGACAGTCACTGACCTAAGTCTTAGTGACCTTTCCGACAGCAATGTGACGAAGACACAATTGTTAGAGTTCTCGTTTAGGTTTCTTTTAGAGAGGGAACCAAACACATCCATTCTTTCGTCATTTGATATCAACGTAATTACGAAATACTTCCCCGACTATAGAAATGAAGTCAGACGATGGTGCAATGAGAGTCAGAAGTAAGGACTGTTACGTCTGTAATGACGCAAAGGAAGTCCTGTATCGGTGTCGATACCAAGAATTGAAGGATTGGGTGTTTCTCTGTGGGAAGTGTCTGACGGACGTTAAATCGAGATTTGAGGAAACCTACCAATACGGTGGCACTTGGAAGAGTAAGAGGAAGTAAAATTTCTGATAGTCTTTATGCACCTCACTTTACTGAAATATCCAAATCAGATTACAGTTTGATTTTGAGAACTCTATTCATCATACCTCTGGTTCTAATGTCTCTGTTGTCATTCCCTAGTTGGGGTTTCGCGATGGATTACTCGGTAAATTAAAACTTGAATGTTTTTTTATACTCTTTTATTGCCTCGTTATATTTCCTCACAACCGTATTGATATCGGCGGGGTCTTCACACCAAAGATAACTGTCATAAAATATAAAATTCGGTTTCAAGTGATTTGCGACTTTTGTCAATTGAAGAATTCTTCTGTCTAATCTGAAATCTTCCCAAAAAACATAGTGTCCTTCCAAAGTGTACCTAAATTTTTCCTTGGTAACTAAATTGACCGCATGGTTGTTTTCAAAGTAAATTGCTTCCCAAATCTTTTTCTTTAATACCGTATCTTTGCAAAACACTCCTTTACCATCTATCTCGCCGGCAAGACTACTGAACCCAATCATGCAAAACAGAAATGTGAGAAATAGTTTTTTCATATCTTATTTTTCTTGCGACCAGCATCGTATTTTTTTTTGATATAGATTTAAAATTTGATCGACCTGCCGATACAACTCTTCAGTCGAATAGACCTGGCACCGATCTGTAAAACTTAACTCACCATAAAAAAATGTTCTCAAAACTAATGTTCGTCTGTCTAAAGTTTTTTGAAAGTTGATTTCTTTCCATGTAATCTGATCAGATGTTGTTGCGTAAATGTGAGGTTCATACTTGTGAAGATAATATAGATCGTTTTTTCTCCCGATTTCATAGTAACTCACCGTGCTGTCAAAAAATTCATAAAACGCAATCATTCCCGATTTCACATTCTCACAAACCAAACCTTGCCCTCCCACGTCTGCAAAACTCAACGTTGGAGAAATAAAAAGAGCAAAAATAAAACTTCTTAAAAAGTGGTTTTTCATAGTTTTTATTAACACAGATCATTATCCTCGTGAATTACGTTGTCTCAATAGACTAAAACCTCCAGAGGCAGTTCTAAGTGTCACTTTTTTCACTGTGAAACCCAAAATCACTCATCAAAATAGTCTTATCGACCACTTCCATACTGAAGTCTGACCACATCGGCGGATACTCTCGGTTCAGCAACTTTTCCTTTGCTAATCTCTTTTTCAGAATTGAATGGACGTGCGCACCTCTGAACTTTTCACCTCGCACGGTAAGGTATCCTTCCTTATTCATCCACTCAGCAATAGTATCAATGGTCATTCCTTGCTCTCTGTATCCAGAGATGGTCTGATAGAGGAATAACTGATAATGTGAGTAATGATTGCTACTGACGCTGGGGAATGACAGGCAAGTGTGAAATTGAAGATTAAGTCTGTAATGAAAAACAAGGTTTTTTTAAGTATATTGCATTTCATTTGCTTTTTCTGTTTTTTTGCAGAGGTCGCTCGGTCAGATGAGATGACCTATCATGACTTCTCTAAATATTCTATGGAAGAAATGGGTATTCCAAAATGGGGAATTGGTAAAAGAGAAGACCAGTATAAGACAGACAGTAAAGTTTTTTATCAGGGAATAATTTTTGAAGCGCTCCTGAAACGATTTAACCTTTACGCACATCACCCAAGAGCACTGTTAAATTTGGATGAGATGAGTCTTCATAATGGAACTCTTTCATTTCAAAATTGCTATAATAGAATTTGTTCTCATTTCAATAAACCAGATAAACTCAAACTTTGAAACTGAACTCTAATAAATTCCCCTGAGAGGCACAGAGATATAGACATACATCAACCACACAATGCATGGACACATCGAGTAAGAAAATCGTTCTAATCTCTTCTTTTCTGAAAAACCAAAATCACTCATCAAAATAGTCTTATCCACGACCTCCATACTGAAGTCTGACCGCACTGGTGGATACTCTCGGTTCAACAACTCTTCCTTTGCTAATCTCTTCTTCAAGATGTAATGGACGTGAGTTCCTCTGAACCGTTTGCCTCGCACTGTCAGGTATCCTTCATTGTTCAACCACTCAGCAATGGCATCAAAGGTTATCCCTTTTTTGCGGTGCTCGGAGATGGTCTGAAAGAGGAATATTTGGTATTCAGGATAGTGATTGCCGGCGAGGGGAGGGGAACTACATTTAAGGGTAAAATTAAAGATTACATCAGCGATGTATCTTCCCCCACTTACACCGCACAAAAGATACGGTGGAATGAATTTAGAATAATATATGATGAGAAATCATTGATTTAATATTAAAATAAAATACTGATAAATATTCATAAAAAACATATAAACTCAAGATAAGTTAAATATAATCCATATTATTTTTCATCATATGTCAAAAAATTAGTAAAGAATTTTGTTTCTCTGATATATTTTTCTAAACTCATTCCGTTACAATTGCATTATGGGGGAATGTGAGTATTTAGGTGGAGGCAAAGTCTTATGTCTAATCCAAAAACGATTAAAACAATTTGTGGAATTGATAAATATCACCAATTGAAAAAGAATAAGTCTTTGTGGGGAAAATTAAGATTTACATGGTTTGTAGTAATTGCCACGCTAAGAGATTTGAACAAATAGACTGACCCAAAAAAAGAACAGAACAAAGAGGAGATCAACTTAAATAAATGTAATGCTCTCCTTAATTTTGTAGAATAAGATAATCATGAATTTATTCAGTTACTGTGGGATTAGGGAAACGGACGCCGTTTGCTATTCCGCCGCCCGGTCTGGTTCTATATCAGCTAGAATATCTTCAATAAGTTCAATGCTAACTAATAGCCACATTTAGCCTGGTGTTACCCCTGCAATGATCTGATTTTCTGAGGAAAGCTGTGAATGCGTTGTTAAGGATGTCATTTCGTCCTAGCAGTCTTGTGGTCAGATTAGGCTATGGAATTATCCGCAAAGAGACGTTCAGCGCAAAGTAGATGGATTAACGAAAAGCGATGCAGGCGGATTTATTTGTCGCAGATAAATGTGAAAGGGTTTTTGTTTGGTAATGGCCGACTGTGTTAGGGATTATGTAGGTCTCAATTATTTTGCTTAACTATCTTTCCCTCAGTGATTTTTGTTGGGCCTTGCGATAATGCCCAGGGTTGAATGCGACTTGCGAGTCGCAGGTTATTCAAATCTCAATCTACCTGTCCGCAGTGGCAATCAGGATGTATTAGCGTTTTACAAGCATCTTGATTATGCAATCGATCCTTTGCTTACCTTTTACAAGCGTTTGATAGATGTACATCAGGATAAACAAT
>JAYZEV010000008.1:0-49923 GCA_036337105.1 Pseudomonadota bacterium | reverse complement strand
ATGGATGTATTTGCAATTTCGTAAAAAATAGAGAATCGCCAAGCTCATTAACAAAAGTATTGTGGTGCTGACAGCACGAATCTATATATGGTAACTTTAAATTTTACAAAATGAAAAAAGTTGGAAGGAAATTGGGGGAATTCGGTAATGGATAAAGAAAGATTAATGGGAAAAAACATCTTAATTACTGGTGCTGCGCAAGGAATGGGAGCTACCAATGCGGAACATTTTGCATCTCAGGGCGCCAATGTGTGCTTAGGCGACCTTGATCTGGACTTAGCTCAAAGCGTTGCAGACAAAATTAATAAGAATGGAAGCGGTAAAGCAATTGCTGTTAAAATGGACGTGACAAAACGCGAAGATAACGCTTCTGCTGTGGCCGCGACGGTTGAGGCATTTGGTATGATCAACGTTGGACTTTTCAATGCAGGCGTAAATAAACCACGATTTTTTATGGATATCGATGAAGAAAATTGGGATATGATCATGAATGTTAATACCAAGGCTATGTGGCTAGGTATGCAAGAAACAGCACGACAAATGATCAAACAGGGACCTCAGGATCACGTCTATAAATTGATAAATGTTGGTAGCATAGCGTCAAGAAAACCTTTGGTCGACGTTACCGTATATTGCACATCTAAGTATGGGTGTTTGGCATTGACGCATTGCGCGGCTGTAGGGTTAGCTGAACACAATATTACAGTAAACGGTTACGCACCAGGCGTTGTTGTAACTCCACTTTGGGAGCAACTTGATAAGGATTTAGTTGAAATAGGATTCAAAGAGAAACCGGGCCAAGCTTACGAAGACATAACCAGAAATGAATTAGTTATAAAAAGGGTTTCCTATCCAGACGATGTTAAGGGAACTGCAGCATTCCTAGTCAGCCATGATAGCGATTATATGACTGGTCAAATGCTACACATAGATGGCGGATGGTGTATTCAATGAATGAGTCTGCTGTTTGGAAAGCATAGCCTGTCATGTGATCTCAATTGAAAAATACAAACGCCATGATTTGCAAAGGAAAAAAGAGTGAAAGCAGTATTTTTCGTTGGCGGGTGGAAAGGACATTATCCCACAGAATTTGGGAATTGGTGTAAGGACCTGCTTGAAAAAGAGGGTTTCGAGGTTAAAATTTATGAAACTCTAGCTCCTCTTTCAACGCCAGAGCAGCTTTTTGACGTTGATTTAATTGTCCCAATTTGGTCCAGCGCGAGATCGGCTCACAAACCAGAATTTGGGAATATGACAAAGTCGGAGGAAACTGGCCTGATCAATTTGATCGCAAATGGATGCGGATTAGCTGGCTGGCATGGTCATATGGGTGATGCCTTTAGAGATCGTCCCACTTACCACTTTCTGATAGGTGGACAGTTCGTAGCGCATCCTCCTGGCTGGCCGGACAACCCAGTTCCATCAGATGACTTTATAAATTATGAAGTAACCATAACCCGCCCAAGCGACCCAATAGTGAATGGAATATCAAGTTTCCAAATATATTCAGAGCAATATTTTATGCTTACTGACTCGTCAAACGAGGTGTTAGCCACAACAACATTCTCAGGTGAGCACTTGTGGTGGATCGAAGGAACCGTCGTTCCTGTAATTTGGAAAAGAAGGTGGGACAAAGGAAAAATATTTTATTGTTCTATCGGGCATAGACTCGAAGATTTGAAAACACCGCAGGTTACTGAAATAATTAGGCGTGGAGCTGTCTGGGCTTCTCGAAAACCCAAGTAAACGCATATCCATAAATGTTATCAAAAATAATGATTTGGATTTCATTTTGGGACTGAAAGAAAAATTTACAAGGACTCTAAACTTTTAGTGTCGAGTTAAGCTCGGATCACACTTGTTTTCTACATACAAGTAACTAAAGTACCAGTATTTTGTTTGCAGGAAGATTCCAAACGCTTAAATTTTAGGCGATTTTTTTATCAATGACGAAGCCAATCTAAAAGAATCCCACGTGAAAGCTGATCATGAATATTTAGAGAAATGGTATTTTAATTTGCCCCAATCCATCACTAGAACCCTGCTTCTTACTCTTGTTTTAATGACAGCTCTTCCTTTGCTCTCAATGAATATGTTCTTGGCATCTCTTGAAAATATCGCAGCAGAATTTGATGTCGGATATGATGTCATTTCGGTAGCATTGTCAGCATATCTATTGTTTACTGCTCTTATACAGATCATATTAGGTCCGATTGCCGACAGATTTGGTCGCAGACCTGTTCTTTTGACGAGTGTAGGATTCTTTTTTGCCGCGTCGTGTGGCGCTGCCCTCGCTGATAGTTTTTCCTCTTTTTTAATCTTCCGTGCGCTCCAAGGCGCTATTGCGACGGGTTTAGCACTGTCTCGTGCGATTGTAAGCGATATTGTTCCTCCCAAACAAGGGGCCAGCCTGCTCGGATATCTCGGAATGGCAATGAGCCTAGCCCCTATTATCGGACCATCTGTTGGCGGTGGGTTAGCTGAAGTCGCTGGCTGGAGATCTAATTTTTGGCTCTTAAGCGCATTTGGAGTCGGCCTTTGGTTGCTCATTTGGCGTCAGCTTCCAGAGACAGGAAAAAAGAGCCATACAACACTGAAGGAATTCAGAAGATCATATTTCGCGCTTATATGTATGTTCGATTTTTGGGCATATACGCTTATATTATCGTTGGGGATTGGAGCATTTTTTTGTTTCATCACCGGCATACCAATCGTCGCTAGTCGACAATTTGATATGAATCAGGTGGAGATTGGTCTGGGTATTGGTACGATTACCTGCGGTTTTCTCTTTGGTAGTTTTTTATCTGGCCGTTTTGCTTCTAATTATGATCTCAATACAATGATCCTCTTGGGACGCTTCATCGCATGTTTCGGTTTATTAAGTTGCATTTTCGCTTTTTTTCTTGGCTTTATTTCACTTGAAAGTCTATTTGGAGGAACGATACTGGTTGGTGTTGGTAATGGATTGACATCACCCAGCGCTAACATAGCAGTTGTAAACGTCGTAAAAGACTTGTCTGCGAGCGCTGCAGGTCTATCAGGGGCTGTGATTGTTATGGTTGGAGCAATCTTGACTGCCCTTACAGGGATTATATTAGAGGCGTATCCAAATGCTTTTGCTCTTGTTTGTATTATGGGAAGTGTGACATTTGCGAGCTTAATAATAGCCCTGAAACAAGCATTTTATAAGAAATCTGAGTAGCTCAAAGCCGTTTTTCGTTTTCCAAAAGGCGCGACTTATCGGAAATTTAATCCGCTTGAAAACTCACAGTTAAAGTATAAACTTAACTCGATTTTATATAATTCACAAAGTCAGATATTTGTAGCGAAATGCGATGTGATCTATATTTGTGGGGACTCTTAATGTTTGATTAAACCAAGAGTGAAATATATCAAATAGAAATAAGTCATGATTTTGGAGAGATTAGATGTGCGGAATAGTAGGAATTTTCCTAAAAGATAAAGAACTAGAAAGTAAATTGGGAGCATTCTTGACGCAAATGTTAAGTACAATGTCAGACCGTGGCCCTGATAGCGCTGGCTATGCTATCTATGGCCGACCAAAAAAACATAAAAAGAAAATTACCGTACAGTCTAGCAGCCCCAAGAAGGATTTTAGTTCGTTGGCGAAAAACTTACAAGACTCGTTCAATGAAGATGCACATATTAGGTGTAGTTATACGCATGCTGTCATCAGCTCCAAGGAAGACAATTGCACCAAATTAAAAAAATGGTTGTCCGAGGTTTACCCAAATTTACGAATCCTAAGTACCGGCAATTCCCTCGAAATTTACAAGGAAATCGGAACAGCTGCTGCAATTAGCAATATGTTTGACATAGCAAGCAAATCGGGCACCCATGCGATAGGACACACGCGCATGGCAACGGAGTCTTTTGTTACCACTCTGGGTGCTCATCCCTTTTCGACGGCAGACGATCAATGTCTTGTTCACAACGGTTCACTTTCCAATCACAATACCCTAAGACGGCAATTGTCTACATATGGGGTGCATTGTGAAACAGAAAATGATAGTGAAGTTGCGGAGGCTTATCTGAGCCAAAAATTAGGGTCTGGAGCCAATCTTGGCGAAGCTTTACAACAAGCCTTACAAGATCTGGATGGCTTTTATACCTTCTTGATTGGAACAAAGTCAGGGATTGGATTGCTCAGAGATCCTATTGCGTGCAAGCCGGCTGTTGTGGCTGAAAATGAGTCCTACGTTGCTATTGGCTCCGAGTATAAAGCTTTTGTTGGACTTCCCGACCTAGACAAAGCAACAATTTGGGAGCCCGAACCCGCAACCGTCTATTTATGGGAGCATTAATACGTGGAAACAATAGACTTGAAAAAAACAACGCTCAGGGAGCTAAACAAAACTTTGCAGTCTAAGGGAGTAATGAAAATCAGCTCCGAGTGGGAAATACAGAACCCAGATGGCTGTCACGCTCTCGCAGTGGGTATGAGTGATCCTATCAATGTTATCATTAAGGGTTCGACTGGCTACTATTGCGGAGGAATGAACAAGAACGCCAATATTGTGGTTAAAGGTTCTGTTGGACCTGGAGTCTGCGAAAATATTATGTCTGGCTCTGTTACTGTTGAAGGGGATGCAAGTCAATACGCGGGAGCGACAGGCAATGGAGGGGTTTTAGTGATCCGAGGAAACGCCTCATCGCGCTGTGGCATCTCAATGAAAGGCGTAGATATTATTGTAGAGGGGAATATTGGGCATATGGCCGCATTCATGGCCCAATCTGGTAATTTAGTAGTTCTTGGTGATGCAGGCGAAACCCTAGGTGATAGTATTTACGAGGCTCGAATTTTTGTAAGGGGGCAAGTTCAATCACTGGGAGCAGATTGTGTAGAAAAGGAAATGCGTCCAGAGCACAAAAAAATTCTCCAAAAACTTCTACGATTTGCTAATGCAGATGTAAGAATTGAAGATTTCAGGCGCTTTGGGTCTGCTCGAAAGCTTTATCATTTCAAGAAAAAAAATATTAGAGGTTATTAAAATGTCTGACGAAAGCAATCAACGCACAATTCCAGTGAAGTCTTGGACATTTGACGACTATACGAATTCCTATATCAGGCGTGCTGCTGAAACAGGCATTTATGACATCCGCGGAGGGGGAGCAAAAAGGAAAGTTCCTCATTTTGACGATTTACTCTTTCTGGGTGCATCTATGTCCCGCTACCCTTTAGAAGGTTATCGAGAAAAATGTTCAACGAATGTTACATTAGGCACACGATTCGCCAAGTATCCAATTAGGTTAGATATACCTATTACTATAGCAGGTATGAGTTTTGGCGCTTTATCTGCACAAGCCAAAGAGGCATTAGGCAGAGGGGCAAGTGCAGCTGGCACATCAACTACTACAGGTGATGGAGGTATGACCCCAGAGGAGAGAAAGCACTCCTCTAAGTTGGTATATCAGTATCTGCCATCGAGATACGGAATGAACCCTGATGACTTAAGAAAAGCTGATGCGATAGAAATTGTCGTGGGTCAAGGAGCCAAACCAGGAGGTGGAGGTATGCTCCTTGGTCAAAAAATTAATAACCGAGTCGCAGAAATGCGAAATCTACCAAAAGGAGTTGATCAGAGATCTGCCTGTCGTCATCCTGATTGGACAGGGCCCGACGATCTGGAAATCAAGATCTTGGAGTTGAGAGAAATCACGGGTTGGGAAAAGCCCATTTTTGTGAAAATAGGAGGCGCTCGTCCTTATTTCGATACTGCCTTAGCAATTAAGGCGGGTGCTGACGTAATTGTATTAGATGGGATGCAAGGAGGTACAGCGGCTACACAAGAAGTCTTTATTGAGCATGTTGGACAACCTACCCTCGCTTGTATAAAGCCAGCCGTAAAAGCGCTTCAATCTTTAGGAATGCACCGCAAGGTACAACTTATTATCTCAGGCGGAATTAGAACTGGGGCAGATGTCGCAAAAGCAATCGCACTAGGTGCAGATGCCGTCTCCATTGGTTCGGCAGCTTTAATAGCAATTGGAGACAATAACCCAATCTGGGAGGAAGATTACAAATTACTCGGTACAACAGCAGGAGCTTATGACGATTGGCAAGAGGGCAAAGACCCAGCTGGAATAACTACTCAGGACCCTAGTCTGACAAAACGATTGGACCCCAAAATAGCTGGCCAAAAGCTTCAAAATTATTTAAACGTCCTAAACTTAGAGGCACAAACAATCGCGAGAGCCTGTGGGAAAAGCCATATTTTAAATCTCGAACCAGAGGATTTATGTGCATTAACTGTTGAAGCCGCCGCTATGACGGAAATACCATTGTCGGGAACAAACTGGATTCCAGGAAAGTAATTTAAAAATCTGGAGAAACTCTAGAGGTACTTAAGGCTACTATCACAGCCAAATGTAAAAATGTTTTCGACAGGGTCCATGTCACGTCGACCTTAATTTATAATTGCTAATTACGCCATTACCAAAAGACCCATAAAGTTAATATATATTGTACTTGAAATTTCATAGAAAGAGATAGATTAAAAACTAGTACTTATTTGGCTTTTGTATACAAAAACATCAAAACCAAGACTGAGCCTTAATGATTAAATATGCGACTTCATTAAATGAAAACTTTTTCACTTAAATTTATCTTTCTAGCACTCTTTCTGTCTTCGGCAATCGTGACTAACAGCATGGAACTCAAGGAGCCTCTAATCACAAAAAAGTCACAAATTGAAGATCTTCTAAATGAATTACAGAAGGCTAGGAGTTCCAATGAAGCAACAAAGCTGAGAAGGAAGATATGGCAAGAATGGATGAATGGTTATCAAAGTGAGCGAGTACGTGAAAAGCTCGGTCATGCCATGAGTTTTTTTTATGATAACCAACTTGAAGCCGCAGAAAAAATTTTTGATGAGATAATAACTTTGGAACCAGATTTTGTCGAAGCATGGAATAAAAGAGCTACCGTCAGATACCTTCGCGATAATTTGTCAGGCTCCTTACACGATATAAATCAAGTGTTAGAGAGGCAAAGTCGTCATTTTGGTGCAATATCAGGGTCTGGATTAATCTATTTAAAATTAGGGGAACCTAAGAAAGCTTTAGAGTCCTATCTCCTGGTTTCTCAGATCGACCCATGGAACGAAGAAGCCAAAAAAATAACTCTACAGCTTAAAGACCTCTTACACGGTGTGACGCTTTGATTTATGTAATACTATAAGTCTACTTTCTCGTCTGACCTATGTCCCTTAATAGACCTTGTGGGAGTTCCTCCGTCAAAGTTTCTACCAGTCGGAGACCAAGTGCATACTTTCTGCTTTTTTGCCCATACAGTTTTATATTTACCGGGAACAAAATACTCTACAAAAGAAAATAAATCTGATTCCTTGTTATCAAACCAATGGATCTCATTTTCGTAATTGTATACGAGATCTCCAGTTTCAACCATTACTTCTTTACCATCAACGAACGCACACCCATAACCGGACAGGATGTACTGAAAATGCTCAGCACCCTCGTGGTGATGCGCTGGCGCTTTAGTGTTTTTGGGATACAATATAATTTCACCTTTTACCGAATTTGTTCCCCATAAGCCCCTTGTTGCAATGTATATTCGCTTTCGATCGTCGTATTCAGATTGAAGAACCGGTTCATTCTTCCAATCTACTATTCTCATAGAGGAACCCGGATCCGCAACCTCCTGCTCAAACCTCCTATACCCATTAACAGTACAGAGTAAAATCGAGGTGTCTTCGGTAGCTCGAAACGATACTTTTAGTCCCTCAGGAATATAACATATCTGCTCATTCGAAAGGACTTTATTATTAAAGAGACATTTGCCCGAAAGGATGTGCACCCAATTTATCTGCTCTGGCAGGCTATCAAGAACAAAAATACTATTTGCTCGTGCTTCTATCTTCTTTACCGCTAAACGTTTGTCGCCAGTCTGGTTAAAATTAAGCAACTCAGTTTGCGTCAAACCCTTCGCTGACAGCCCCGTCGACAGATTTTTTCTTTTTATAACAAGTGCTATTGTCTTTTTCCACTTCTTTGGTCCGCAGTAACGCCACTATAGAGCATATTGCACTATGGTTCAACTTTTACAAGAAACCCGCTGTTTCTGCCGTAGACCTTGAAATACATAAATTTGTAGATTAAAGGTCACTCTAAATCTCAATACCGATCTTCTTACATTATAAGGATTTTTTGTTATGTTTTCATTGCGTGAATACAAGGCTGAGTGGACGTCTAATATCAAAGGAGACGTCTTGTCAGGTCTTGTGGTCGCTCTCGCCTTAATTCCTGAAGCGATAGCCTTTTCCGTGATTGCCGGTGTCGACCCAAAGGTGGGACTGTATGCATCTTTTTCTATAGCCGTCCTAGTGTCAATCACGGGCGGAAGACCAGGAATGATTTCTGCAGCAACTGCTGCAACAGCTGTTTTAATGGTAACTCTCGTGAAGGAATATGGACTTCAATACCTACTAGCAGCAACCGTTTTAGCTGGAATTATGCAAGTCCTTGCTGGAATAATGAAAGTAGGGTTTCTGATGCGGTTTGTATCTCGATCTGTTATTACAGGTTTTGTTAATGCGCTTGCTATACTCATTTTCGTTGCGCAACTTCCTGAATTAGATCCAACGAAAGTGCCAGCTTTAACTTTCGTGATGATCGCCATAGGCTTGAGTGTAATTTATTTGTTGCCTTACCTAACAACCTCTGTCCCCTCACCATTAATAAACATCATTCTTCTGACTGGCGCCACGATTATATTTCAATTAGATGTTAGAACTGTGGGTGACATGGGCACACTTCCAGATACCTTGCCACTCTTTTTAATACCCGACATCCCTTTAACAATAGAAACACTCAAAATCATTTTCCCCTACTCAGTCGCAGTTGCCACCGTCGGACTTCTCGAAAGTCTGCTTACCCAACAAATAGTCGATGATTTAACCGACACTAGTTCAGATAGGAACCAAGAATGTATCGGGCAGGGCTTAGCTAATACTGCCACTGGGTTCATTGGAGGAATGGCAGGTTGCGCGATGATTGGTCAATCAATCATAAATATTAAATCAGGAGGCCGCGGCAGGTTGTCGAGCTTCATAGCAGGAGTATTCCTCCTTATTCTTGTGGTCTTACTTGGAGATTTTGTAAGCAAAGTTCCAATGGCGGCTCTGGTCGCTATCATGATAATGGTATCTATTGGAACATTCTCTTGGTCCTCAATAAAGAACTTAAAAGAATACCCTAGATCATCTTCCGTCGTTATGTTGAGCACTGTATTTTTTGTTATCTACACTCATAACTTAGCAATAGGTGTTTTGATCGGTATATTACTTGAAGGTATCTTCTTCGCATGGAAAATATCGCAACTATTTAAAGTTTCGTCATCTGTAACGCAAGATGGCCGACACAGGACGTATCATATTAAGGGTCAGTTATTTTTCGCATCCGTTGAGAGTTTTATGTCGAGTTTTGACTTTAAAGAGGCCGTGGACACAGTAACAATAGATTTGAGTGCAGCTCACATCTGGGATATTTCTTCCGTCAATGCCCTAGACATGGCGATATTGAAACTTAGAAGAGAGGGAGCTGAAGTAACCGTAAAGGGCATAAATGAGGCATCTGAAACACTAGTGGACAAGTTGGCAATACATGATAAGCCTGATGCAATTGAAAAAATGTTAACCCATTAAAGGTAACCCTATGAAACACAATACAGTTGTAGCATTTGTAGATGACTCAAATTACTCAAGAATCGTTTGCCAATATGCAGCCTGGTTGGCCGGTAAAAACAACTCAAAGATAAAGCTGTATCATATTCTTGAGAAGAAAGATGAGTATTCAAAAAAAGATTTAAGTGGAGCGATTAAATTAGGCGCAAGGACCGCATTATTGGAAAATTTGAGTGAGAGCAGTGCAAGCACTTCAAAAACAAGACATTCCGAAGGATGGGCTATTTTGGAAAAAGCACAAAAGACTCTAGAGTCTATAGGTTCATTTGTTGTTGAACCGAGGCTACGAACCGGTGATGTTGCAGAGGCTTTAAGTAGAAAAGAGGAAGTCGCTGATGTGGTTTTGATAGGCAAAAGAGGTGAGGTTAAGCAAGACATCCAGTCAAGACTTGGGCTTAACTTCGAAAGGATTGTAAGAGCTAGCAAGAAACCTATTTTTGTTGCTAACAGAAACTTCCGGGAAATAAAAAAGATTCTGGTTGGCTTTGACGGAAGTCCGGCAACAAGAAGAATAATTGACTTCATATCGAGCTATGATTTTCTATCTAATACTGAGGTCACTCTGGCCCAAGCGAACAAATCAAAAACAATTATTCACGACCCAATCCCAGACGCTGAGAAGCAGTTAAATGCTTCCGGCGTAAATGTAAAAATAGCTGAGCTCTCCGGGGATCCCAAAGTAGAGTTAGCAAGATTAATTTTAGAGCAAAACTTTGACCTTCTTGCGATTGGAGCTTATGGACACTCAAAAGTGAGGTCATTTATTTTAGGTTCCACCACGAGCCAATTAATTCAAACTGTAAAAGTTCCAGTTTTGCTGATCAGATAAATTTTTAGATCTTAATATTGTTCAGAATAATGCTTTTTCAAAGCGCTCAAAATTCAACAACATAAAATGCTTCAGCAATTTACCGTTCTTTATCTTTCTTGAATTTACAATTTGAAAAGTGTTGTGTTTTTATTTTAGAAGCACTCGAAAGTGAATTAAGATATCGACCCTGCAGCAGACTGTTCGACGAAAATATGCAGATTTAGAAAGAACTTCGCAATTACACCCGATTGAGCTTAACTAATTCGAGAGGCCACATAAGAAAAACCTCTAACATAGCCCTCCATAGACCCACAATCGAATCTTTTGCCATTGAACATTGCTATTTCAACTTTTCCATCCTGAGCAATTCGATCAATGGCATCGGCCAACTGAATTTCTCCGCCAGAACCAGCAGGTTGCTGTCGTAAAACATTGAAAATGTCTGATGTCAAAACATAACGGCCAATTGATGCTAAGTTAGAAGGTGCAGCGGAGACATCAGGTTTTTCAACCAAACCTGTTACGCTTTCTCCATCTTTTCCCAAAACTACCACACCGTAATGCGAAATCGATGGGCCCTCGACTTCCATTACCGCAAGCTGAGATTTTCCAGAATTAATATATGCTTGCACAAGATTATTGGTCATCCCTTTACCTTCTGATATAAGAAGATCGTCAGCTAACAGCACCACGAATGGATCGTCACCAATAACTCGCTCAGCGCACAGTACGGCATGACCTAAGCCTAGTGGTTCTGGTTGCCTTACAAAAATACACTCTACCCCTTTTGGCAAAATATTGCGAACCATGTCTGCCTTGGTAATCTCACCCTTTAGGCGCAGTGCTGCCTCCAATTCTTGGTTATTATCAAAATGATCTTCTACAGCTCTCTTATTTCGACCAGTAACAAAAACCAACGTGTCTATACCAGCGGCTACAGCCTCCTCAGCCGCATACTGAACCAAGGGCTTGTCAACTACGGTTAGTAGTTCTTTTGGCATCGCTTTGGTAGCCGGCAAAAAGCGAGTTCCTGAGCCCGCCACGGGAAAGACAGCTTTTCTTATTTTTCTCATCTATACCAAATCCTCTCCTTAGCGCAAACACGCTAACTGTGTAATCCAAGAATCAATTTTAACAAAAATACAGAGGAAAATGAGTTTAATTAACAAAATTTAATGGTCAATGACTAGTAATATAAGATCTATGACTGATTAAAGTCAAAATATAGAACTCCTTCTCGGAAATATCCCTGTAATCTTGTAAAATCACTGCTCAAATCGGAGTATAATGCTTCAAGCGATGAAGTGATTATCATAACAGACAATTAGAAAATATTGACCTGCTTTGACCCAGTCAAATTTCCTGCAGGGTAGCACTGTTCCCAGATATTGACGGAACTTTACTCGAAAATGCTGACAGAAAATAACAGCGTAAAGACTTTTCATTTGATAAAGCGGATGTTTTACTGGAAAATTTTTCTTACCTTAACCAGTTTGCTAAAATTTGAAGTATCAATTAAGGATATAAAGAAAATTTTTTCCTTTAACAGAATCTCCGTTTCATTTTATATACGAAGGCTATACAAAGCGTGCATATACCGAGTACCAAAGATACTTGAAAACGAAAATAAGAAAAATTTTAATAGAAAGGGTTGAAAAATGTACAAGAGTTTAGTAGCCGCCCTGTTTATCCTTTTTTCCTCCACGCTAGCGGGATTAGCCGACACAAAAATACCGTTTGCTCTTGATTGGAAATTTGAAGGGCCAAGTGCACCCTATTTTTACGCGATAGATAAGGGCTATTTTAAAGCAGAGGATTTAGAAGTAGAAATCTCCCCAGGAAAAGGCTCGTTGGATGCTATTCCGAAAGTTGCGACCGGAGCATTTCCCATAGGGTTCGCGGACATAAACAGTCTAATAAAGTTTCTGGATAAAAATCCGGGAGCTCCAGTGATAGCCGTTATGATGGTTTATGACAAACCCCCATTCGCAATTGCTGGTAGAAAAAGCTTGGGTGTTAATAACCCAAAAGACCTAGAAGGTAGAATTTTGGGAGCACCTCCTCCTGACGGAGCGTGGGCTCAGTTTCCTCCCTTTGCAGCAGCAAATGATATAGATGTAAACAAAATCAAGGTGGAGCCCGTTGGTTTCCCTACGAGGGAACCGATGCTAGCCGAAAAGAAAGTAGATGCTATAACAGGTTTTTCATTTTCCATGTTTCTGAATCTAGTGAGGCTTGGTGTTCCTGAGGAAGACATTTCAATAATTTTAATGGCTAATCATGGACTAGAACTTTATGGCAACGCGATTATAGTGAATACTGATTTTGCTGAAAATAACTCCAAATCGGTTACAGGCTTTTTGAGAGCAGTCGCTAAAGGTTGGAAGGATGCTATAAATCAACCACAAGAGGCGGTCAAAAGTATGATTAAAAGGAATCCAGCAGCTGACCTAGCTTTGGAAACTCGCCGACTCGAATTAGCGATAGCTGGAAACGTAGTAACTCCGTATACACGAGATAATGGCATGGGCAACATAGAAAGCTCTCGGATGGCGAGAGCCGTCGACCAACTAGCTCAAAACTACGAATTTGAGAATAGACCAGATTTGTCAAATTACTTCACGGATATCTACTTACCAAAAGATGGTAGTTTAATGATTGAGTAATAAGTTCTATTGTAGGGTGGCATTAAGCCACCCTATGGATTATCATTAGGAATGCACATTATAGTCAAAAATATTTTCCATGATTTTAAAACGGAAACAGGAGTTGTACCCGTACTTAAGGATTTATCTTTTTCTGTGAAAAAAGGAGCATTCATAGCTTTGGTAGGACCTTCAGGATGTGGCAAATCAACCGTCACCAGATTGTTGAGCGGTCTCCTAGAGCCGGATAAAGGCGAAATAATTTTATCCGATGAGAAAGTAACATCCCCTCGTGCAACAGTCGGCATGGCATTTCAAAATCCTGTTCTTCTTGAATGGCGTAATATTTTGCAAAACACCAGTCTTCCTTTAGAAATAGTTTCAAAACAACTTTCAAATTCTGAGAGGACAATTAGAGCGCAAGAACTTTTAGAACTTGTTGGGCTGGCTGAATTTGAAACGAACCGTCCATCAGAACTTTCAGGTGGAATGAAGCAAAGAGTTTCCTTATGCAGAGCTCTAGTTCATAAACCTGAATTACTAATATTAGATGAGCCTTTTGGTGCTCTAGATGCGTTTACTAAGGAGGATCTTTGGGGGACCATGCGCATGTTAAAGAAAGAGGAGAACTTCACATGCATTTTAATAACCCATGATCTTCGCGAAGCTATGTTTTTAGCAGATGAGGTTCTTGTCTTATCTGGTAGACCTGCAACGCTTCAATACAAGCTAAAGGTCCAGCTCGGCAAGAATAGAAAGATATCGGATTTGTACTCTAGAGAAGCAACAAGATCGCTCGCAATTTTGAGAGAGCAAATAGAAATTGCACAAAAAAATAAATGACGCAGCCATGTTAGATTTAAACAAAATTCTTATACCTGTCGCGAGCCTAATTTTATTTTGCCTTTTCTGGGAGTGGCTTGTCTGGATAAATAGTTGGCCAAATTATAAGATGGCATCACCCTCAGACTTATGGCCTGCATTCTGGAAATTCCGGTGGCTATTTCTTATCTACGGGTGGGAAACCTTGTGGAGAACCGTTGTCGGGTTATGTCTTTCAACCATTGTTGGTCTAGCTTTTGGAGTTTTGATGGGTTTCTCAAAGACCATGCGAATGGCACTATATCCACTTTTGGTAGGCTTCAACGCTATTCCCAAGGCAACCGTTGTACCCGTAATCGCTTTAATGTTCGTTGGAATGCACGATATGAATACTATCCTTATTGTGATATTAATTTCTTTTTTCCCAATTGCAGTTTCAATTTCAATCGGTTTATCTACTTTAGAACCCGAGTATCGAGACATTCTTCGATCATTAGGAGCAACGAAATTTGAAATATTTTATAAAATTGCTCTACCCAAAACACTCCCCGAGTTTTTCGGCGCATTAAAAGTTTCCACGACATTGGCATTCATTGGAACTAATCTAATGGAAATTATTGAGCCTCATGGTAAAGGTTTGGGACATTTATTCGATAGTGGGAAAATTAGTGCCGACTATCCACTGATGTTCTCTGTTTTAATAGCATTAGCAATTATGGGAATAGCTTTGTATTACGTCGTAGTGATACTAGAGTCCAACTTTGCTGGATGGGCTGAGAGAAATTAAAGCAATGGATTTAAAATCTAAATTTTCTTTGTCAGATTATAAAAAGTAATGTCTTTTTTATTTATGACCATTAAGTCTATAAAACTCTTGAGCAGCCGCAACCCCAGAACCTGCCTCTATCATAATACCAACATCACGCATAGCCATTTCAGCACCCGATATCGCGCTCATAAGCATTAGCTCATTCAGATCACCGAGGTGGCCAATTCTAAAAACCTTACCGGCAACCTTAGATAAGCCTGCACCCAAACTTAAGCCAAAGCGATTATAAGCATGCTTAATAACCTTATTCGCATCATGCCCTTCCGGCACCACAATCGCAGTAACCGTATCAGAATACCATTCCGGACTTTTTGCACATAAATCTAGCTCCCATGCGGAGACGGCTCTCCGTACCCCTTCAGCAAGGAAATTATGGCGTACAAAAATGTTTTCGAGGCCTTCGTCAAAAATCCTATCTAACGATGCCCTCAAACCTCGCAGTAAAGTCATTGGAGGTGTGTATGGGAAATAGCCCGTGGCGTTAGTAGTCATCATATCTTTGAAATCAAAATAACATCTCCGCATTTTTGCATGTTCTGAAGCTTCCAAAGCCTTTTCACTTGCCGCCATAATCGCTAACCCAGCTGGGAGCATAAATCCTTTCTGCGATCCTGAAACAGCAAGATCTACTCCCCACTCATCCATCTGAAAATCTACTGAAGCTATTGAACTAACCCCGTCAACGTAAAGCATTGCAGGATGAGCACAGTCATCCATTGCAATTCTAAGCGCAGCCACGTCTGATTTTACGCCTGTAGCCGTTTCATTCTGGGTAGCTAAAACTGCCTTTATCGAATGCGTTGTGTCAGAGGCTAGTATCTCCTTAAAACTCTCCACGGGGACACCTGTGCCCCACTCACATTCTACCACATGGACATTGAGTCCAAGTCTCTCACAAAGATCAATCCAGAGATGAGAAAACTGTCCAAACCTTGCAGCTAAAACTTTATCACCTGGACTCAGAGTATTTGTTATGGCAGCCTCCCAAGCGCCTGTTCCTGATGCTGGAAAGATAAATGGGTGTCCGGTTTTGGTTTTAAAAACTTTTTTTAGATCTGAAAAAAGAGGCAGGATAAATTCCGGCAAGTCGGGCGCCCTGTGATCCTCCATAGGCACATCTATCGCCTTTCGAACTGACACGGGAATGTTTGTAGGTCCTGGAACAAATAAGCTTCTTACTACTACCATACTCTCTCTCCTCAGAAAAATCTGCTACATAAAAAGAAAATTTCAAGCTGCTAAGTCAGCTGTTAGTGTCATCAAGTTTTATACTCGAAAATTGACTTAAAATATATTGTTACAATATCCAAAACTGTGGGTATCTGCAACATCCTTATGAACTTTTTTCTGTCAAACTGATGCTTTTCTTTCTTCATAATAAGGTAAATGGAAATAGTTTGACGACATCCAATGTTTTATCCGTTTAAACGGACTACTGCTACTCAGATTTTCAAACATCAGCGCAAGTCCCGCGATTAAAACTAGCACTACACTATCATTTGTTTTATGTCTGCCAATGACCGCAATGTTGAACTCACGCATAGCCGCTTCCATGAATTTAAGGAGTGCTCAACCCCCTGTAAATATAAATTTAAAGATAAGCCATTAAATATCATGCTATGACAAGAAAGTACCTTCCAGTAACCTTTGAGTATAGGGGTGAAGTGCTAATCAATTAACAAAACGATTTAGTTGCCAGGCACAGCAGATTTAATTCAGCTGAGCATATACGAGAGCAGTCTCTTAAAGAGTGGGTGCTTATTGGAGAGAAGATAAAACCGCATCCAGTTTTTTTCAGGTGGTGTTGGAACGCGCCATAAGTAAAGTAGAGTCCCAGAGCTAGTAATTAACCTTAAATTCGGTTTCCTCTTAAAGCAAAAAATAATCCTCCTACCCACAGGAATACATGAAGATTGTCATATAGGATGACATCCACCAGACTTTCCGGTTCAGAAATCCAAATTACCCCGGTAGCAATTGAGCAAATAGTAATACCCGAAAAACGTGTCAGAAGATCACCGAGCTCATGAAAAAGTGAGCGGGAAAACAACAAACCGCCGACTAACAAACCAAACCCTGAACCTATCTCACCATAGGTTACAAACCACCACACCAAATACGGTAGCCCAAAAGATTCGGCATCTTCAGCAAGAACCGGAAATTTTGATAAACCATGTTGAAGAAAAACCACTGCTAAAGGCACTCTAAGCAACCAATGACTCAGACAAAAATCAGGTATTCCCAAATAAATTGTCCTAAGCGCGTTAATTGACTTTGCCGTTTTATTTACCATTCTATATACCTCCTAAATACTAGTTTCAGGACTGTACAAATTCTTTACAACCCAAATACTGTTAGATATGGTGTCGCAGCTGTAAATTGACAGTTGGACAGGGTGCGAAAAAATGTCCTACCAGACCTCATGAGTTCATGTTTTCAACAAAACTAATCATACACAGCGGAGTTGTGACCTTTTGAAAAAGCAAGTTATCACTTACTTATCAACTCAAAAGATACTTAAGATCACAAATTATGATATTATTGCAAAAAAAGAAGCCAACTTGTTTTGGAGTAAGCACCTACGGAAAAACCTCTTTTTCATAAAACTTGTGCCAGCTAGAAATAACATTGGAAACCGCCGGTAAGCCATTTAGAATGGCTGCTGGTCCAGGTTGCAAAATTATGGGAGATTTTACTTCGAAAACATGCTGGTTAACAATGGCATTTATTTTATTCCAGCCCTTACGCTTTTTTATCATATCAAAATTTACTTTTTTTCCGCACCAGGAGGTTATTATAATATCGGGGTTTGCATCAATTACCTCTTGCTCGGACACCACCCTGCCCTCTGCCTTGCTACAATTACTTTTTGAAGAGAAAACATCAACGCCACCTGCGAACGCGACTATTTCTGAGACCCAGGAAACCCCCGTAATCAGTGGTTCGTCCCACTCTTCAAAGTAGACCCGAGGTTTTGGCGATTTGATTGCTTTCTTTGTTTCCGCGATTGTTTTTTTCAACGTGCTAATGAGCCGAACTGCCTTCGCTGGGCACTTTAACAGTGCACCAAGTGTTTCAATCATCGCGAAAATCTCAACTATACTACGCTGATTGAAAGCAATTACGTTAAACCCTTCCAGTATTAATTCTCGTGACAGGTCTGCCTGGACATCAGAGAATGTTAAAATCAAATCGGGTTTCAAACCTTTAATTTTATCGGTGTTCGCTGAGACAAACGAACTCACTCTAGTTTTTTCGCTCCTCACACGTGAGGGCCTAACAGCATAACCTGTTACACCAACTATTTTTTCTTCTTCCTCCAAAAGATAAATCGTCTCGACCGTTTCCTCTGATAAGCATACTAGCCTCTGCGGTGGGAAATTTAGCATATGTATAACCTTAAAGACACTTTGTTACTTGTGAGTTAAAGCCTTAGATAATTTTCAAGGGAAGTGTATGGGTATTAGGTTGATTTTGGAAACATAATATTTCTAATTGCGTCAGAGTTTAAACTTAATATGTTACTTCAGGTGACTCCTTCAAGAGCGCGGGAAGCTATAACTGACGGTCTGGTTTTCATTCTCTCATAATGCGCTTGAACTTTGGGCGGAACTTTCCATCCGGCAACATCTACCGCCCAATACTCATTGTAGTAAAGGGCAGCATCAGCAACCGAGAAATCACCCATTAAATACTCTTGGTCTGTCAATTGAGCATCAATCAATTCAAGCGCATCGAGCATCGCGGCTTTACCGCGCGCCTGAAGTAGCTCCTGACCTGCTGCGTTATCTGAATAAACTTCAGGACGCCGCCACATTCGCCATGATAACATATGGACAGTACCCACGATGAAATCCATTGCCTCAATCGTACGAGCGATGCCCTCTGGATCAGTCGGCATCAGCTTCCTATCAGGATTCGTCATTGACAGCCAAATTGCAATCGCTGCAAATTCTGTTAGAACACTGCCATCTTCCCGAACCAAAGCAGCCACCTTCCCCTTCGGGTTAATCGCCTTGTATTCAGGCGTCTTCTGTTCGGCTCTCGAGAAATCTACTATCCGCAAATCATATGGAGACCCGATTTCTTCCATTAGCACATGAATGCCGATTGAGCAGGTTTTTTTTGCATAACAAAGTGTAGTCATATCTGGGTTCCCTCATTTGTTGCTTTAGTCTATAAAGTAAACACGATCACTCTCTAACTCAATACAGTATTTATACAAAAGCAAGACCCCAAAATAGAGAATCTTTGTGTTACGTACAGTATAAGTGAGGAGATGACCTCTATTCATCTCCTCCCCATGCGGTCTAAGATTAATCCTTTAATGACTGCGTTGAATATTCTGAATCGGACAACTTTCCAATACTGCCACGTTCAAGCACATAGTCAACGAATGACTGAGCATAATCTAAATATGTATCAGTGTATCGTCCATCGTTTTTAACTGTCTTAAACGTGAGATAGCCATCGCGACCACCGGCAATGTAATTGTTCGTCACGAGACGGTATGTCGTATTACTCTCTAGTGGAGTCCACGAGGAGTCATTGCGCCCCTTGAACTCCATTTGACTTAGACGCTGCCCGGCAGGCTTTGTTGTATCGACATGCCAGCGGAGTCCAGCAGCATAAGGGTATGCGCCAGTGGAACCATCAGGCTGCAACGCATAGTCCAGAGCTTCCTCTAAGACGGCCTTGATTTCTGCACCAGTCATGTCCATTTCAACCAAAGTGTTGGCAAAAGGTAATAGCTTGTAGGCATCGCCCATTGTTAAATCACCTTTCGCTATATCGGTTCGCACACCACCGCCATTTTGAATCGCAATATCGCTTGCTTTCGCCATCTCCCGAAAAGCGTGAGCAACCACCATCGAAATATCTGAACCTTTTCCCTCAGTTTCTGAAGGACTACAGATCTTTGAGCGCTTATCGCCAGGTATTCTCGCTAGGCAAAGGTTTTCAGTTACTTCACCCACTTTGACTGAGCGCATTTCTTCTACCTTGACATTGAAGGCTTCTAGCAATGCCGAGGCTGAGGCATCTTCTTCAACAATAGAAAGTTTTTGATCTGCTTTAATCTGTGCGTAGACAGCATCACGAGCTGCCCCTTCAATCTCAACTCGATCGCCATCGTCGTTCTTTCGCTTGAAACTTTCATCAACCATTACGTGTGGTACGCCTTGTCATGACTTTATTTCACCCATCTCATTGAAAGAAACAGACAGCTCACCAACAATTTGACTGTACTGCCAAGCAGTAGCAACACAAACTGAATTTCCTCCCACTCCTTCAACAATTGTAGGATATGGCCCAGCAGAATTAAGCCCTAGGTCATCGAAATCACCGATGAGTGTATGCGAGTCGCCACCAATTATTACATCAACACCATCAATCGTGGCAGCAAGGTCTAGCTCATTTTGGTAACCATAATGTGCAAGCAGAATGATATGATTGACCCCAGCCTGCTTTAGCTCATCCACCATTTTTTGTGATGTTTCAGCCTCATCTAGAAACACTGTAGTCTCATCTGGGCTAGATGACATCTTTGTTTTGCGAACAATATCGATACCAATTACGCCAACCTTCATCCCATCCATGTTCATTACGACATAAGGTTGGATATAGTCTGTTTCACTTTTCGGAGTTAATGCCGACACACCTACTTCAGGCTTAATATTTGCAGCGAGGACAGGTGTATTGCAGTCACCAGATTTCAAAAAATCAAGAAACTTTGCAAGGCCTGTATCACCCTCGTTGAATTCATGGTTGCCGAGTGCAAAGGCATCAAAGCAAATTTCGTTCATGAGAGCCGCATCTGCCTCCCCCTTAAATAGGGTGAAGAATAGTGACCCTGAAATTGCATCGCCAGCATGTAATTTTATTACATTCTTATTTGTACTCTCTAACTCTTTCATCTTCGCAATTACTGCTGGCATTCCTCCAGACCTTACACGAGTAGATTTTCCATCTAGCTTCAGGCTCATTCTACTATCAGGTTTTAAGTGAGAATGGTGGTCATTAATGTGCAAAATAGTGAGTTGATTAGCGTGTGCAGAACTAATCATTACCAAGGCTGAAAATATAAAAGATATGACTTTAATATAAGGCATTGTTCTCCCCTCAATTGATTCGTGGATAAATTAAGCATACACCATTTTAATCAATATAAATGACATAATTGTACCGCACAAATAGCACTAATTACCCAAAAGAAAGGATTTAACTATTGTAATATCATAAAAATATAATCTGTTTCGGCGATTACCTGCGTCGCAATCGAAGCTCTGATAGGGCTGTTCTGTGGCCTTGCCGTATTCTCGGGTCCAAGCGTACCAAATCTCAGGAAAGGCGATTATAATAGATTATCCGGAATCATAAAGTGGCCGCGAAGTATTTCTTTTGTCTCGGCATCGCAAAAGGCTGCGTCTATTGCCACCCTGTTAAGTTCAACAAAAACATTTTCATTCCAGTCAAAAGTCCGCGCCATAGACTCATATTCTTTGTTCATGGAAGTTTGAAAAAATGGAGGATCATCCGTAGAGATCGTAACCTTTACGCCCTGTTCACGAAGTTTTTTGATTGGATGAGATGAGAGAGATGGGTATACACCAAGAAAGACATTTGAACCAGGGCATGTTTCTAAGACAATCCCTCGCTCTACAATCAACTTTACTAAGTTGGGATCGCTAACTGCTTGAACACCGTGTCCAATTCTTTTTACCCCTATTTCATGTATCGTGTCTCTCACAGAGATAGCGCCACCCCACTCTCCTGCATGACTTGTCAGATGAAGTCCAGCCTCGCTAGCCATTCGAAAACTATCCACGTAGTCCTTAGGACTGCCAACAGACTCGTCGCCCGCCATACCAAACCCTACGACCCAATTCCCACTTGTCTCGATAGCGCATTTAGCGGCATCTTTCGCTACCTCTGGACCAAGGTGCCGAATACAGGTGACAATACCTCGAGATATGATACCTAACTTGGACTCACAATACTCAGAGGCCTCCCGAATAGCAGCAAGAAACTCCTTCCATGCAGCGATATCATTGCCCCCACAAAATTCCGGAGATATGAAGACTTCTGAGTAGACAACATTGCTTTTTACAGACTCCTCCAACACACTAACCGTGAGATCATAAAAATCAGTCGGTGTGTTTAGAACCGAGGTTGCAGTTTCGTAAACTGACAAAAAATCATTGAAATCATTAAACTTATAAGAACCATCCGAATTAAAAATCTTTGATATATCTATGTTCTTCTGTAGAGCTCGATCTTTTATAAAATTTGGAGGAGCGGCACCTTCTAAGTGTAGATGAAGTTCTATTTTCGGTAAACTTGCTATTGCCATGACGAATTGTAGAATCAATCAGAAATTTTATCAATAAATTTTGCCCGGAGGCGATAGAGAAAAGATATATTAGGATAAAAAGGATTTAGTAAACTGCAACTCTTGTAAAAATTTTGATTGCTCAAATGTTAAGGAAGATCTCATAATTAAGAACCTACAATACTGTAGTGGGACAGGAGCCGACTACCCGCGAGAAGCGCTGCCTTCTGTAAAATTAGTGGGGCAGTCATGCCCCACAGTTGAAGGTTAAGTGTAGATTAACGATTATCTACGCGGACGTATTAAGGCGTCACCCGAACTCAACCGTAGCAAAAAGAGGACCATTTCTTATTGAAGCACTAAAATTGCAATGATTTATTTCCCCAAAGCGTCATTTTATAAAAATGAGGGATACAAGCCACTTTATTTTCCAAAAGAAATTAATCACGTTGATACAGAATGTTTATCTTTTTCACCTTGAGACATGAAGCTTAAGTGTTTTTAAAGACTTATTATTACTGAATATTATGGTATATTATCGTTAACCAAATGCTTTTTCCAAAATTCTTCGGGATAATCAGAGAAAACTCTCAAAATTATATAGACACAGAAAAGTGTAAGAAAAAATCTCAAGAAAAGGGTAATGAAAATATTAGCTCCCATTAAACTTACTAAACCTGTGTCTTCAACAATACTGTGAAGCATTCCTATCAACGTGATTACACCAAAAACATCTTTATATTTTATTCTTCCGGACTTTACTTCCTGAATTAATAACCCACCGCCAAACCCGATGCCAAGCGTCACACCTACCACGGCAATTGTTGATGCTTTTTCACCAACTCCAATTAGATTCAAGAAAGGTTTTAACAAAAGTTCAATCATTCTTTGAATACCTAAATATTTTAATATCTCCATTAATAAAACGATAAAAATTATAATCACAAATATTATCAACAAAGTCTTAACCTGATTAAGTATCCAATCCAGAATAATTGGGGAAGGCTCCGAAAAAGGAATTAAAATACTCGCTTGCGAGTTCAGTAAATTAGTTATTAACAAAAATTGGCTTAATATAACACAAAGACTAAATCCGATTATCAATCTTACAAGAATTGTAGCTCGAACTCTTACACCAGCGCGTCTACAAATCAGTGCTTCAATGGGTAAAGAATGTGTGAATAACATCAGCAAACCAAGCACACTCGCTTGCGCTGTACTTAATCCATTATCAAGGGTTATACTGGATAGTATCGCGAGACCTGTATAGGGACTCGTAAGCATCGTGGTCGTAAAAACAATTCCTATCTCTTCTGGTAAACCTACCAAAAACATCAAAGGAGATAAGAAGTTATTTAAAATACCAACAAATCCTAACTCTTGTAAAACTTTTACAATTATTAAGGTAGGTATCATAATCCTGAAGAGTTCGTACGTTATTTCCAGAATATTTTTTTGTAATTCAATAATTTTTTGCATTGGATTTATTTTAATACTATTTCTCCTAACGGATTAACAATATGCTACCGACGTTGTGCTAGAATTAAAGAGTGTCTTTTCTAGACGCTCAAACTCTAGTAAAGAGTGCAAAAAGTAAAAAGTCGCTTGATCAATGTTTCGCGTGTCATCCGTTAAAAATAAAAAGGCAGGGTTAGTGCACTAGTCCAAAAAATTCAACCATTTTTTTTCTTCCGTGGAAACGTTGTAGCACTTCAACATTAAGTATGATACCCTGAGAACGAGAGGTGATATAATGACTATGGTTAATTGTATTCGCTTCACACCAAAGGATGGTTGTGAAGAATTAATCTTTAGGGAAACCGCAAAGATCTATAAAACTCTTGATGGAGCCTTACAAAAACAGTTGGTAGCGTTAAATGAAGGAGAATATGCATCCGTAATTATTTGGAAATCGCTTGACGATTTCCTTGAGGTTCTAAATAGAGATATTAGACTAATTGACGTTTTGAGGCCTTATGTAAAGCAGTATTCAGATGGGGAAGACTTCCATGCGTTTGCCGGACCAACTGTTGATCTAAGCACATTTGTTGAGTAAGCACCGAGTATACGGCAAATTTCTATAATAAAGCTTTATTTGGAATAATATAATATTTCCTCAAGCGGAAACACGTTCCTAGATTATCTAACCTCTCCCGTATGAACAAATTGGTCAACCCCTCGCGATAACCGCTTAAAGGTCTCTAGGACCTCATTCTGTGTAATCCGTGATAACACGCCATCTTTAACTTCTTGACGCGTCCACATCCAGGTATGCGTTGCGTCCTCTTTCATAGCCCAAGATGCGAAAAATCGTCGATTTGTAATATCTTCTAAAATCTTTTGAATTTCTGAATGCCTTGTATCAAGTTTTATCTTTTCATATGTATTCATCACCGCATCCGGGGGGCCTTCTAAAAATTGAAAAAATAGATCAGATCTATAAATTAGAGATCCTGTGACGCCCGTTCTGATATTATTCTCCCGCGAAATTGTTAAGATGTCTTGTATTGTTTTATAGTCGAAAGCTGTTGGTTTTGAAAAATATATCAAACGCTTTAGCTCTTCACTTTTTTTGCTTCTCATAGACTAGTCCTTACACACAATATTTAAATATGCCCCACAGTAGCATAGATTTAAAACTTTTCCAAAAGTTGTTACTAGTTGCCGCTAAAGCGATATATCACTTTTGCATTGTTGCACTTTTTAGAATGGTTTTAGAGCCCTTTAAGTGAAATATAAGGCGCATTTCTAAATAGACTACATCAAAGAGGCTAAACTCCTTATTAGGGCTAATTGCTAAGGCAAGCAAAAGCGCAAAATAAACTTAAATGCATGGTCAACAGTCGTACAACGTGACAAATGAGCCCTAACTTTTTTGTGCTTGAAATGTTTTTTAAATTGTCGTTATTTACGGCTTTATATTTGCAAATTTGGCGTTCTAGCACCCCACGGCTTCCCAAAGAGTAAAGGAGCATAAGAAACATATGACCACAGAATACATTGATACTCTAATAGTCGGTGGCGGACAAGCGGGATTAGCTCAAAGCGAGCATCTAGTAAATTTTACAGTGCCTCACATAATTTTAGAGAAAGATAGAATAGCAGAGAGCTGGCGAACGGCGAGATGGGATTCTTTAGTAACTAATGGTCCTGTGTGGCATGACCGATTTCCTACGCTCGAATTTTCTGGTATATCACCAAACGGATTTGCTACAAAAGAGAGAGTTGTTGCTTACCTTGAAGAGGTGGCACAAAAAATAAATGCACCCATTCGCTGCGGGGTTGAAGTAAAACATTTGTATAAGGAGTCCGTAACAAATCTCTGGGTGGCTAAAACTACGTCAGGCATCATAAAGGCACTCAATGTAGTAGTCGCGACGGGACCTTTCCAGTCGCCAGTCATACCTAATATAATACCACGAACCAGGTGGATTACTCAAATACATTCTCGCGATTACCGTAACCCTGAACAGCTTCCGGATGGCGCAGTACTTGTGGTCGGATCTGGATCTTCTGGAGCACAAATAGCAGAAGAACTTCTTTTGGCCAATCGTGCCGTTTACCTATCGATTGGGCCACATGACAGACCTCCTCGTAGCTATAGAGGACATGATTACTGCTGGTGGCTAGGTGTTCTGGGTAAATGGGCAGCAAAAGCACCTCAGCCTGGAACTGAACACTTAACGATAGCCGTGAGTGGCGCCTACGGCGGAAAAACAGTTGACTTCAGACGTTTTGCTGCCAACGGAATGCAACTCTTAGGCATGACTAGAGAATTTAAAGACGGTCATTTGTATCTTGAACCAGATCTAAGGAAAAATCTCAATAGAGGTGACTCTAATTACTTATCTGTTTTAAGTGAAGCTGATAATTATATAGTAGAAAATAATCTCGATCTTCCAACTGAAGAAGAAGCCCGAATTATGTACCCCGACCCAGCTTGCGTCACAGATCCAATCTTGGATTTGAATTTAACCGAAGCTGGTATTAAATCAGTAGTTTGGGCAACGGGGTTCGTGCAAGATTTTAGTTGGATGAAGGCTAATGTTTTCAGTGATGACGGCCGACCCAATCACGATTGCGGTATTTCCAATGAACCAGGGATATACTTTTTAGGACTGCCTTGGCTTTCAATGCGTGGGTCGTCCTTTATTTGGGGCGTCTGGCAAGATGCCAAACATATCGCCGAACACATCGCAAAAAGAAAAAGAGATCTATAAATTTATAATATTTGGTATAGTTTAAAAATTGTTTGCTTGACAGCTTTTATAGTTGTTTAATCAAGCGTAAAGATTTTAGATCATGCTTAGAGAAACGCAAAATTAAATAAAAAAGAAATCATGATAAGTTTAGTGGTAGAGAACTTTTAAATGGCTCACAAGCGAATTCGGAAATTTAACACGAAGGACACCTATCCAGAGCAAGATTTGGATAATGACCTTTGCCAGGTAGTGGTAACAGAGGGAGGGCGAACCTTATGGATTCGCGGTCAGTGTCCTCAAAATTTAGATGATTCTAAAAACATAAAAAGTAACGATCCTGCAGAACAAACTCGGAAAGTCATGGAAAATATAAAACAACTGATTGAAGAAGCAGGCGGAGAGATGAAGCACTTGGTCAAAATCGTGGTATACATCACCGACATAAGGCATAGAGACGCAATTTACAAGATGATAGGAACCTTTACAAAGAATATTCATCCAGTATCAACTGGACTTGTTGTGCAAGCTCTGGCACGACCTGAATGGCTGGTAGAAATTGACGCTACAGCGGTGATTCCTTAATGACTTTCTCACTTGTCGCCAGATGTGCTGAGACGGGAATGCTTGGAACTGCAGTTTCTTCATCGTCCCCTGCGGTAGCTGCAAGATGTTCACACACGCGTGCAGCGGTGGGCGCTGTGTCGAGTCAAAATATTACGGACCCATCTTTGGGGCCTAAAACATTGGATTTAATTGAGCAGGGTCTCTCTGCAACTGCAGCTATCGAGAAAATTAAGAGAAAGGCTACTTATCTGGAATATAGGCAGATCTTAGCGATAGATACTAATGGAGAAACCGCACATCACTCTGGCAACAACTCATTGGGCATTTGGGCAGATGCATCTGGATTGAATATTTTGTCTGCAGGCAACCTTCTAGCTAGTAAGACGGTTCCGGAAGCGATAGTAGCCGGCTTTCAAACCTCGAAAGGTCATTTTGGGGATCGGCTAATTGCAGCTCTACTGGCAGGTCTTAATGAAGGAGGCGAAGCTGGACCAGTACATTCTGCTGGTATGCAAATTAGCGACGCCGTATCATGGCCGATTGTTGACCTCCGGTGTGACTGGTCAGAAGATTGTCCAATACAAAATATTGCCAGTGCATGGGAAATTTACAAACCACAGATGGATGCTTACGTGAAGCGCGCACTAAACCCCTCTGAAGCACCTTCTTACGGTGTCCCTGGAGACTTATAGGAGACAGGACAATATGACGCATTTAAGCTTTCAAGAATGGCAAGAGCATGCTTCAAAACTAAACTTTCCTAGCAAAGCATTTATTGATGGCGAATTCGTTGCTTCTGTATCTGGAAAAACGATGAATACAATAAACCCAGCTACTGGCAGGATATTAACTAAAGTCGCCGAATGCGACGAGAAAGATGTCAACCGAGCCGTTAGTTCTGCGCGCCGTTCGTTTGAAAAAGGAACTTGGTCTTGTATGGCTCCAGTGGACAGGAAAGTAATCCTATTGAAGCTATCAGACCTTATTAAAGAAAACCTTATAGAATTAGCCCTTCTCGATAGCCTGGACATGGGAAAATTAGTCGCGGATGCCGCTACCGTCGATGTTCCAGGTTCAGCCATGTTTTTTCAATGGTATGCTGAAGCGATTGACAAAATATATGATGAAATAGCGCCAACTGGCTTGGGAAACCTTGCAATGGTTTCGAGAGAACCATTAGGAGTTGTCGGTGCCGTCGTGCCTTGGAACTTTCCGCTTGATATGGCAACTTGGAAAGCTTCGGCAGCGCTTGCTGCAGGAAATTCTATTGTGCTCAAACCGGCCGAGCAATCGCCTCTATCGGCACTACGCTTGGCTGAACTCGCTACGGAAGCTGGAGTTCCTAAAGGTGTCTTTAACGTTGTTCCCGGATATGGCGAAACTGCTGGCAAAGCACTCGGTCTACATAATGATGTAGATTGCCTCGCATTTACCGGTTCCACTGCAGTAGGCAAGTTGTTTCAGCAATATGCCGGGCAATCAAATATGAAACAAGTTTGGCTAGAAACTGGAGGCAAAAGTCCGAACTTAATTTTTTCTGATTGTAAAGATTTAAATAATGCAGCAGAAATGGCAGCCTTCGGCATTTTTTTCAATCAAGGAGAGGTATGCTCTGCAAATTCACGCTTATTGGTAGAACGATCTATAAAGGATGAGTTTATAGAAAAGCTCAAGAAATTGGCCCAAAAGATACGACCAGGCAACCCACTTAACCCAGATTCTAAAATGGGAGCTATGGTTAGTGAAGAACAAACAAAACAAGTGATGAAATTCATAAAGGATGGGAAACAAAGTGCTACTTTGATTACGGGAGGAGAGCAAGTAACAATAGATGGCGAAGGCTACTTCATCGAACCTACAATTTTTGACAATGTAACACCTGACCAAACTATCGCACGCGAAGAAATCTTTGGCCCAGTCCTTTCAGTTATTACGTTCGATACAGAGGAAGAAGCACTTAAAATTGCGAATGACAGTCCATACGGATTAGCTGCATCTGTTTGGACAGATGATTTGTCTCGCGCACTTCGAGTCTCAAAGAAACTACAGGCAGGAACGGTATCCGTGAATACAGTTGACGCATTAAGTGCAATGACGCCGTTCGGGGGAGTAAAACAATCCGGCTATGGTCGGGATTTATCTTTGCACTCTTTTGAAAAGTATACATCCCTAAAAACTACATGGATTAAATACAATTCTTGACGATTTAAAGCTCAACTCAAGAATTCATTTTCATTTCTGTTAATGTATATTATCTCGCTCATTAAATACAAAGCCTTCAATAGCATAATAAGCTTGCAAAATTTCTTTAATTTTTTCAGTAAGTTAAAAGCCTTTCTCCAGCCTGCTTATTAGGTTTGAAAGCATTGAATCACACTTATTCATTTGTTCTAAGCTTATAAATTCATCTGCTTGATGACCCTGAGCCATGGATCCCGGACCACAAACGACCGTTGGTATTCCTACTTGATTAAAAAGACCTCCTTCCGTACCAAATGACACTTTTATAGTATCATTCATTTCAGTTAGTGACCCGACAAAACTGACAACATCGGCATCATTTGATGTACTAAGCGGGGGATATTGATTGATTATATCAAACTTTACATCGGCCTCAGGATGGCTTTTTTGTAGTTTGAAGAAAATATCTTTTGAGTGTACCTTCAAATCTTCCAATAACTCATCAGGATTTTCCTCCACGCTATTTCGTATTTCAAACATAAAGCTAGTGTGTTTAGGAACAATATTTAAAGCCGTTCCACCTTCGATGCTCCCAACATGTAACGTGGTATAAGGAATGTCAAATTCGTTTTCATTAGAAGTATGCCTAATAATGTCATCCTGTTTTCTTCGAATCGATTGAATCACATCAATTGCAAGGTAAATCGCATTTAGTCCCTTGGGAGCTTCAGCAGAGTGTATTTCCTTTCCGGTTATAGAAACTCTACAAACGGTTTTACCCTTGTGCTCAGTTGCTATTTTCATAAGTGTAGGCTCTCCTACTATACAGAGCCTAGGCAATAATGGCTGATTTCTTAACATCTCTATTAAAGAGCGAACCCCAACACACCCAACCTCTTCATCAAAAGATAAAGCTAATTTTAAAGGTTCCATTAATTTTCGATTTTTTGTCTGTAACGCAGCATTCAGTGCGCAAGCCACAAATCCTTTCATGTCCGCAGCACCTCTTCCATAAAGATTACCGTCGTATTCAGTCATGCTAAACGGAAGAAATTTCCAATTTTGTCCATCGACGGGCACGACATCTGTATGTCCAGATAATAAGACACCCGATCTATCGCTTGGCCCAATTGAAGCATACAGATTGGCCTTTTTCTTCGTCTTATCTTTTATTATTTCTATATCAGGGGTTACTCGACGCAACAGTTCTGCACAGTAATCAACCAGCGCAAGGTTAGACGCTGAACTTACCGTTGGGAATGAAATTAATTCTTTCAGTATTTCCTTTGAGTCCATTGGTCTCTCACATCGATATCTTACCACCCAAATCTCAGATTAAGAATTGAGTTGTTAACTAAGACACAACAACCTATAAAATTTTCTCTTTACCGCAAATCTAAATGACATGAGTATAACATTCTATAGAGTTCTTTAACAGGCAATACATGAGGAAAACTTTTATGACTTGCGATAGTCGATATAACATTTTGTTTGAACCCATGGATATTGGACCAGTCACCGCAAAAAATCGGTTTTATCAGGTCCCGCATTGTAACGGCGGCGGATATAGAGACCCTTCAGCAGCTGCAGAAATGAGAGGAATCAAAAGTCAGGGAGGTTGGGGCGTAATTTTCACTGAACAATGCGAAATGCATCACAGCTCTGAAATTACGCCATTTATTGAATTAAGGCTCTGGGACGACAGTGATATCCCTGCCATTGCAAAAATGGCAGATCGAATGAAAGAGCACGGTGCACTTGCAGGTATTCAATTGGCCTATTCAGGAATCAACGGGCCAAATTTATACACTCGAGAAGTACCTCTGGCACCCTCTGCAATGCCAATACGAACTTTTACTAATGACCCAGTCCACGCTAGGGCCCTCGACAAAGACGATATAAAAAATCTACGCCGCTGGTTTGTTAATGCAGCAAAACGATGCAAAACCGCCGGCTTTGATTTAATTTGTCTGTATGGTGCTCACGGATTTGGCATTTTTCAACATTTTCTGTCAACAGCAACTAACCAAAGAAACGATGAATATGGTGGTAATTTAACCAACAGGGCGAGATTTGTCCGTGAGGTTGTGGAAGACATTCGTGATGAAGTTGGCGACTCCATGGGTATAACGTTAAGATTATCTTTAGACGAAATTATTGGTGATCTTGGTTTTTCAAATTCCGAATTGAGAGAATTTGTCGAGATGCATAAAGAACTCCCAGACTTGTGGGACCTAGCTCACGGAGCATGGGAAGATTGTTCAGGACCGTCGCGTTTTAAGGAAGAAGCGGCGCAATTTAATTTAGTAGCAGGAATTAAGTCACTGACACCAAAACCCGTAGTTGGAGTAGGAAGGTTTACGAGCCCTGATGTCATGGTGAAACAAATAAAATCAAAGACACTCGACTTTATCGGATGTGCTCGACCATCTATTGCCGATCCGTTTCTTCCGAAAAAAATTTTCGAAGGAAGGATAGAAGATATTAGGGAGTGCATAGGCTGCAATATTTGCATTACGGGCGATATGACAATGTCTATTAGTCGCTGTACCCAGAACCCAACATTCATGGAGGAATGGCGTAAAGGTTGGCATCCTGAAATAATGAATCCAAAAGGTCTGTCAAAGAACGTAATTATCGTTGGTGCCGGCCCTGCTGGATTGGAAGCTGCAAGAGCTTGCGCGGAACGCGGTTACGAGGTGGTGCTAGCAGAAGCAACACAGTCTTTGGGTGGACGCGTTGCAAAAGAACGCCTGCTTCCTGGCTTGTCCGCTTGGGGAAGGGTTGCTGATTATCGAGAGTATCAAATCAAGCAAAAACCAAATGTTGAAATCTATTTTCAATCTGAATTAAATGCTGAACAAATCTTGGACTTTGGGTTTGAGAATGTCTGCATTGCTACTGGTTCTGTTTGGAGAGCTGACGGTGTTTCTCGTCAACATGTTGTTCCAATTAAGATTGATCGAGATATGCCTATTTTTACCCCAGACGACCTTATGGCTGGGAAGCTTCCAACGGGTCACGTCACAATTTATGACGATGATCATTACTACATTGGAGGCGTGCTAGCAGAGTTATTAGTGAAGAAAGGGTGCAAAGTTACATTAATTACTCCCTGTGCATACGTTTCAGAATGGACAAATAACACACTCGAACAAGCAGAGATACATAAGAGATTGGTTGAATTGGGTGTTGAGATACAGCTAAACCGTGGTGTTACTTCGGTTGAAAAATCTTCCATTACTACAAACTGTATATATACTCAAAAAAATAGCACTCTTAAAACTGAGGCTGTGGTCCTGGTCACCTCTAGAAAACCAAATGATATAGTCTTTGAAGAGTTAAAACGCCAAAGAGAACAGTGGAAAGACAAAGGAATAAAGTCAGTAAAAATCATTGGTGATGCCAACGCACCAGGACCAATCGCTTGGGCAACTTACGCTGGGCATGGATATGCTCGTATGCTTGATGAAGATGATTTTGGTGACGACCTTCCTTTTCGGAGAGAAATAACAAAGCTGGATGTCAATTAATGACCACAAAGGATGACCTATTTTCATTTGGAATAAACCGATCCTCGTTGAACCTAATGCTCTCATGGACAAAAGAGAGAATTGTCTCGGGACCGGATCCAATTAGTGGTGCAAAAACGGCTAGTTACCTCGATAGAGAACTGGGAAACTCAATCAATGAAGATGGTTTGGGCTGGGAAAAAGCATTTGAGCTTTTTAAAAACATCATCGTACCTTCTACCCGGCCGTTTGATCACCCAACCAGCCTTTCGTTTGTCGCGGCTGCTCCCACTCCGGCAGCGTTAAGTTTTGATGCAGTTCTCGGCGCTGCAGAGATCTTTGCTGGAAATTGGGATGGTGGCTCGGGGGCTATTCACGCTGAAAACCAGGCACTTGCGTGGCTAGCTTCACTTGCGGGTTGGCCATCTAAAAAAGCTGGAGGTGTTTTCGTATCTGGTGGAACCTTAGGGAACTTATCTGCGTTGCATGCAGCGCGCACAGCTTACAGAAAAAAGAACCCTGATGGTCTCGACCGCTTAGCTATTTTGTGTAGCACGGAAGCACATAGTTCCATAGATGCAATCTCACGAGTCATGGATTTTAAAATCGTTCGAATTTCCTCTGATGATTTTGGTAGAATAAATATCAATGAAGCAGCTTCCACTTTAAAAGAATCAAATGAAATTTTTGCAATAGTAGCTAATGCGGGCGCTACGAATAGCGGTGCTATCGATGATATTAACGCATTAGCAGATTTAGCCAAGGTAAACGACGTTTGGTTGCATGTGGACGGAGCTTACGGGCTCGCAGCAATAGCGGATCCAAAAAGTTCAAACTTATTCAATGGGTTAGAACACGCCGATAGTTTCATAGTGGACCCTCATAAGTGGTTGTTTGCTCCCTATGATAGTTGTGCTCTACTTTATAGAAATGCAGTTCGAGGAGCGGAAGCTCACGGCCAAAAAAGCGATTACTTGGATATTGTCGATAAGACGGCATGGAATCCGTCAGACTTTGCCTTACACCTCACACGCAGGCCGAGAGGGTTACCAATGTGGTTTTCTTTAGCAGTATATGGTTCTCGAAATTATGAAAAAGCTATCAAACAGACGCTTAAAATAGCTACCCAGATCGCCGATGGAATAACCGAAACCAAAAACCTTGAATTAGTTCTTGGGCCTCAACTTTCAGTTGTCTTATTTCGCTCTCTTAAGCTATCAAAATCAGAACTCTACAGCTGGTCAGAAACACACCGGCGAGACGGCTCCTTGCTCTGCCTTCCCACGATCTGGAAAGGGGAAACTGTATTGAGAATCTGCGTGGTTAATCCTAACACTGATGCCCAAAAGGTCTTGGATGTATTAAGAACGTTAGAATGATAAACATGTAGTCGTTAATGGCATTCTATAACAAGCTGGAAAACTATTAACACCAATACACCCAAAATACCCACACTCTTCCACTACGCACCCTAGCATAATCCAGAAAAATTTTCATTATGAAAATGGTTTCAGAAAAAAACAAGTAAAATAAATTCAAGGTAAGAAGGGTCAGAAGTTTGAAGCTTTGTTAACTTGGTTAATTTTTTCCTTTACGAATATACTAAATGACTTAGGGTTAAGGCAGATGAAATGTTACAAGATAAATTAATGACAAAAAAAGATGCCATATCACTTCAGGAAGTAAGAAAAAATTTTGGTAATTTCACAGCCATAAGCAGTGTAAGTTTTAACATCTCTGACAATGAATTTTTTACCCTATTGGGACCATCTGGTTGCGGAAAAACAACCCTTTTAAGAATGATAGCAGGATTCGAAGCAACCAGCGCGGGCAAAATTAAATTGTATGGTGACGAAATAGAAAATCTTCCACCCGACAAACGACCCGTCAATACAGTTTTTCAAAATTACGCGTTATTCCCACATATGAATGTAACTGAAAATATTGGTTTTGGCCTCCAAATGTTGGGTTGGTCCAACTTAGAAATCGACCGTCGGGTAATGGAAATGGTTGAGTTGGTAAAATTAAACGAGTTTGCAAACCGTAAACCAGGTCAGTTATCCGGGGGTCAACAACAGCGTGTGGCGCTTGCACGAGCTATGGCTCCAAAACCCAAAGTGCTTTTATTAGACGAACCTTTATCAGCCTTGGACCTTAAATTACGTAAAGATATGCGCTCTGAATTAAAAAAGCTCCAAAGAGAGACTGGCATAACGTTTATTTTTGTTACACATGACCAAGAAGAAGCGTTGTCAATGTCCGATAGGGTCGCGGTTATGTCTTCAGGAAAAGTTCAACAAATAGGTAGCCCATCTGAAATTTATGAATACCCAGTAAATCGATTTGTTGCAGATTTCATCGGTGAAACGAATTTACTCGATGCCACCGTAGAAAAAAAAACCAGAGGAGAACTAATAATTTGCCGGCTATCAAACGATCAGCGGGTAACAGCGTCAACAAATTCGAGTGTCAGTGTTGGTCAATCTGGTGCTATTTCTATTAGACCTGAAAGCTTAATAATGGGCAAGAGGCCACATGACAGCACAGATTTAAAGGGAGTATTAGGACAGTCTACTTATTTAGGAACGGACACTCAGTTTGAAATCCGATTGGGTCCAGGCCTCACTGTCGCAGTAAGAATACAAAATAGCGTACTAAATCTGGAAAACTTTAGGAATGGAGACCAAGTATTTGTCCACTTTGCTGACGATGTTGCTCGGTTTTTGGTTGACTGATGGCTGCGGGCACGGGTAGCGGCCGTACAGTATCGTCTACGTTCTCCCCAGTAAAAGTTTGGCTCTTACTGCCAAGTTGGCTAATAATTAGTTTCTTTCTTGCTCTACCCGTTCTCCTGATGCTGATCTATTCATTTCTAACAAAAGAATTTCGAGGCGGCGTAATATGGGAACCTACATTGGCAGCTTACGATCGATTTATATTCGACCGAGGTCTTTTCGGAGATGATCCTCCCAAAATAGAATGGGTTTATATTTCTATATTTGTTCGCTCTATCTTTCAAGCGACAGGAGCAACAATATTATGCTTGGTAATAGGTTTTCCAACCGCTTTTTTTATCGCAACTCGTGCTACTAATAGTAAAATTATATGGTTGTTTCTGGTTACTGTACCTTATTGGGTAAACCTTCTAATTCGAACTGTCTCAATGAAATTTTTGATCCGCGAAACCGGGCCATTGAATGAGTTATTGCTAACTTTGGGATTAGTAGACGCACCATTAAAACTGATTAATACAAATTTTGCGGTTCAATTGGGATTATTTTACTCCTACCTACCATTCATGGTTTTACCAATCTACGCGGCCCTTGAGAGGTACAATTTTACCTTTTCAGAAGCAGCGTCAGATCTATATGCTCCAAAATGGACAATCTTACGACGAATATTGGTACCCATCGTAAAGCCAGGAATAATTGCAGGCTGCATTTTAGTATTTGTACCTTCTCTTGGCGCTTTTTTAGCACCAGACTTGCTGGGTGGAGCGAAAACGTTTATGATTGGTTCTTTGATAGAGGATCAATTTAAAGGTGCCGCAGGTAATTGGCCCTTCGGAGCGGCGGCCTCAATGATACTATTGAGTTTGGTGCTAATTGTCCTTACTTATTATGCAAGAGCGCAAGCTAAGGAACAAATTTGATGAGTAGACCATTTAATATAAGATCCTACACTGGTTTTTACTTCATTTCCTATTTATGTCTTTTCATTCTCTACGCGCCACTAATTGTTGTCATGGCATATAGCTTTAATGATAGTCTCTCGATAACAAAGTGGGGAGGAATATCATTAAGATGGTATTTTGATATCTTCTACGGGCAAGAAGCAGAAAAATTCAAGCTTGCCGCCTGGAATTCTTTAATTATTGCGATTATGGCTGCAACTTTCTCAACGCTAGTGGCAACCGCTGCTGCCATAGGAATGATCAGGGGGGGCAATTTTAGAGGAAAGTCAGCGTCTTTTGCATTAATTTCATTACCCATAATGGTACCAGAAATTGTCACTGCCGTTGCAACACTAATATTCTTCTCTGCTATAGGTTTCAAGCTCGGTATCTTTTCTATTTTAGTCGCTCACATAGTTTTTTGCATTCCTTTTGCCTATTTACCAATTTCTGCAAGATTACAAGGGATAGAGGCTAGTTTTGAGGAAGCCGCTCAAGATCTTTATGCAAATAGATGGAAAACATTTAGATATGTTTTAATGCCTATTATGGGTCCAGGAATTATCTCAGGCTTTTTATTAGCCTTTATTATTTCTTTAGATGACTTTATTATAACTAATTTCGTTAAGGGTGCAGGAGTAGAGACACTACCTACGGCGATCTTTGGAGCAGTAAAGCAAGGGATAAAGCCAAATATTATGGCGCTTTCAAGTTTACTTCTGCTCTTTTCAATTCTTCTTGTAACGCTTTCTTATTTTATCGGCAAGCAGGGAGAGCAAACAACACAACTGAAATAAACCTTGGAGGAAAATTCTTATGATAAAAGCAATGTTCACCAGTGCCATCTTAGCACTAAGTGCAAATCTAGCATTTGCTGGAGGAAAGCTCTCACTATACCATTGGTTCGAGTATATTCCTGCTGAACTGCTAGAAAAATTTGAGACTGAAACGGGTGTAGACGTAACAATGGACACCTTTGATAGCAATGAAGCACTACTTGCTTCACTTAAAGCTGGGAAAATGGGTTCTTATGATTTAGCTGTGCCGGGCGATTATATGGTTGAAATAATGGCTGCAGAGGGCATGTTAGATACCATTAATGATGGTGAGCTAAAGAATAAAGGTAATATAGAAGCACAATGGCTAGCTGCAGCGTTTGATCCAGGAAGAAAGCACTCTATACCATACCAGTGGGGTTCAACTAGCTTTTCCGTGAATCGAGATGTCTATAAAGGAAATATCAATACAACCGATATAATTTTCAATCCCCCTGATTCATTAAAAGGTAAAATTAACGTTTTGGATAGCCAAGGAGAGGTCATGGCCTTGGCGTCTTTACACCTAGGCATTCCACAGTGTTCAAATGATCGCAGCCAACTCAAGGCACTGGATTCTTTACTCCAAAGTGCAAAAGAAAATTGGGCATCTTTTGGATCAGATATCGCAAAAGATGTATTAGTTTCGGGCGACGTGGCCGTTGGAATGATTTGGAATGGTTTCTCTTCAAAAGCTCGAGAAGAAGGGGCAAATGTGGAATATGCTTATCCAGATCAAGGATACGTTGTCTGGATGGATAATGTCGTACTATTAAAAGACGCGCCTAATCGCGACAATGCTTTGAAGTTTATGGATTTCCTTTTGGAACCAGAAAATATTGCAGCAGTCACCAACTACGCTCAATATAATGCAGGCGTTAAAGGCGTAAAAGAATTCTTGGACCCTGTGTTAGCATCAATGCCAGAAAACAATCCTCGTGAAGGAGCAGGCGCTGGTGCTTTCGTTGCGGTATGCGACCAAGCCACTCAAGAGGTATACGACCAAATGTGGACACGTTTACGTAGTTAAATGATTCTAGGCATTTACCAAACATACTCACCTGCCGGGGACCTCTCGGCAGGCGTAGCCGAAATAGAAACTGCACTTAACCAAGCTTCAATCTCAGGGGCTAGTATCCTGGTCATGCCAGAGCTATTTCTTCCCGGCTATTTTGCAGTAAAAAAAACCCCTCCCAAAAATTGGCAAGGTGTAATTGGAAAAATGAGTAAACTATGTAAAAAAAAGGGCGTTGGATTAGCTATTGGTCTCCCTGAGTTTCATAATAATAAGATTTATAATTCTGCTTATTTTTTCTGTAAGGAGGGAACCTTAATTGCAAAACACAGAAAAATTCAATTATTTGGAACATACGAAAAAAATAAATTTACTCCAGGAGACAAGGTAACTTCTTTTGATTATGATGGAATACGTTTTGGCTTGCTCATTTGCTATGACGTAGAATTCCCTGAACACGTGAGAAGTCTAGCAAAAAAGAAAGTTGATGTTATTCTTGTGCCTACGGCAAACATGATGCCATACGTAAACGTAAACAAAATTTTAGTACCGGCTAGAGCAGCCGAAAATGGAATAACGATTGCTTACGCCAATTATTGTGGGTCAGAGAAGGAGTTAACTTACGTTGGCCTTAGTGCAATATATGGTCAGGATGGCTTTGCTCTTGCTTCTGCAGAAAGAAAGCCACATTTGATTTCTGTAGAAATTGATCGACAAATACTTAAAGGTAGTATTCCTCCTTCAACCCAATTAGAAGACCTATCACCATCAAATTAGGTTTTTATGGAAGTTATTTTCTGACTCACTCATTTTGTTATGCGTAACAGTAAATACGAAATTAATTAGAAGAGATAAAGTAAAGCCATGAAAACTATTTACTCAGAAAATCACGTTTTTCGAAACTCAAAAACTGAACTTTATGGCGGAGAGTTAGTAAGACCCTTCGAATGCCCAGAAAGAATGAAATATATCCTAAACCAAATTCAAGAAGAAAGTTTAGGTGAAGTTTTAGAACCTCATGAAATTGACTTGGATATTATATATCAGGTGCATGATCGCAAATACGTAGAATTTTTAGACACCGCATGGGAAGAATGGAAAAGTGAAGGCTTTAAGGGGGAAGCGATTCCTACCGTCTGGCCGAGCAGATCAATGAACTCGGATAAAATACCAAACTTTATTGAAGGAAAATTAGGTTATTATTGTCTAGCAAGTGAAACAACTATTAGCGAAGGATCAATTGAAGCGGCTTATGAGTCTGCTAAAGTTGCGATAGCATCTGCCGAAATGATGACTAAGCACCCAAGTATTTTTGCGCTCTGCAGACCACCAGGACACCATGCATCAAAAGACCAATATGGTGGCTATTGTTTTTTTAACAATGCCGCTATTGCTGCCGAAACATTAAAATCGCACGGGGCTAGAAGGGTGTTTATCTTAGATATTGATTTTCATCACGGAAACGGAACTCAGGCTATTTTTTACGATCGAGCCGATGTTTTTTACTCTTCGTTGCATGGAGATCCTATGCATGCATTTCCACACTTTTTAGGTCATTCAGACGAGATAGGTCTCGATAAAGGTGAAGGTTTCAATACCAATTACCCAATGGGACCTGGGACTGAATATGGTACTTGGTCGCAAGCATTTAATCGAACGTGTAGCGATATCCACTCCTTTAAACCAGATGTTTTAATTATCTCACTAGGCGTCGACATCTATGAAAATGATCCAATAAGCTTCTTTAAGTTAAAAAGTGAAGACTTTATAGACATAGGACAAAAATTGGCTAAGTTAAAAATTCCCACTCTTTTCATAATGGAAGGCGGTTATGCTGTCCAAGAAATTGGGATTAACACTGTTAATACTTTGAAAGGTTTTGAAAATGGGTAGTGCCTCCGTGGCAGCCTCACAAATGAAGTATACTTGGGACATTGAAAAGAATACTAAGGAAGCAGAAAGTCTTATAGCTCGAGCAGCAACAAAAAACGCTCAAATGGTTTTGCTTCACGAACTATTCTTGACTCTTTAAGCCAAATGCAACGAGAAAAAAATACCGAGTTCGGGATAACAATAGTTGTACTATCATCGCTGTGCTTTGCAGTCGTTCCGACAGCCGCCAAAACCGCCATGGAGTCAGGCGCATCTTTATTCGTGTTGCTGTTTTCAAGATGTCTTATCGGACTTTTTCTGTTAACGCCTAACCTGATTTTTCAAAAAAAAAACTCTTTGTTTTTACCAAAAAAATTTATTCTTCCTACACTTTTCTCTAGTCTTATCTCCGTTAGCTTGATTGCCACCACATATCACGCAATAGAGTTTTTAGATATAGCTATCGTGTTGATTATTATGTACTCATTCCCCGTCGGTATTGCGATTATAACCTACATCAGAGGAGAAGATAAGACTAGTTTATCGCAGTGGATGTGTTTGCTAGTCGTTATGTTTGGTCTTATTATAATTGTTTCAGACGGAACTTTCCAAGGCAACGTTTATGGTCTCACTGTAAGCATAATTAGTTTAACCTTGATGACTTCCTTTATCTATTACTCGGGCAAACTGGTTGTCCACTTAGGTTCACAAAAATTTAATTTCCATATGAACTTTTGGAGTTTGCTTATCCTACTGTTCACGTACCTTTGGTTTGATTTCAGGATTGAAGTCCCTGATACTACCGAGGGCAAGATAGCATTATTTTTTAATGGAGTATTTTATATCTTAAGCTACACACTTTTTTTTGTAGGCTCTAAGCAAATCGGTATTACTCGAGCCTCAGTTCTTGCCTGCACTGAACCTTTATTTGCAACCCTTTTAGCATTAGTTTTTTTAAATCAGTTTCTAACGATAATGGAATGCCTTGGCTTTTTAGTCGTTATAGTTTCACTGTGCCTTTATGAGAAATATAAAGTATGAGTGGCCAGCTCGAACAAGGAACACACCGAATGTTTAAAGCATCCTCAATATACAACTACGGGCCTGCGAAAGGTGGAGCAATGAGCGATTTACACTATACGAACTCATCAAACTACAGAGGTAGGACCGCAGGACGAAGGCACAGAAACGCTCTAACTTGCTCATGGAAAAGGAAAAAAATGCCATCTAGTTTTCTCTTCACGAAGTCAGTAACGACTGATAACCACCAAGTTTTAGGACTCTTGATGAGAAGAATGATTAGAAAGAGCCTTTTCCTAGCAAATTCGGATTAACTTAACCGTAATCCCCCTAGCAAGGCACCAGCCCTCTGATATATGTAGTAAACGCTTTAACGACGTAGTAACCGTCTGATCAGCCACCTAATCAGGAATTTCAACAAAAATCTTATCATGTTTTCTTGGCCTTTTATGAAAATGTACTCCATTTTGTTTCATATTCTGGCTCAGTTAGCCATGCGATGCATTTACCATTACGTATTTTAGCAAGCATAGTTGGCTGAAAACTAGTTGGGCAACTAGATCCAGACCAACAACCTACTGTACCCAAAAGTGTCCAATGACTTTTAATAGACAGTCAGAAGTTACGAAGCAATGTGTTATCACAAGTTACCACTGAATCTAAAGATTCAGTTTTATTTTCGACGACTTTTCAAGGTAATCTGAGATAGTTTCAATGAGATTGCTTCGTACACTACACCAGAAAGTTATATTCATCTAGTTGCAGTGAAAGTTAAAACAGACTTTAAGGCAATAGCAGATTAATATTTCTATCTCGCTGGCCTGCCCTTAGTAAATGTACGAAATTCTGATCTCATTTATAGCTTTTGGGGATAGCTTTTGCTCTATTCATCAAAAGATCTACTATTATCTTTTTGTCTATTATTCCAATTCCTTTCCTTTTTGAGTTTACTACTTGTGCTTTAACATCTTCATAGATAATTTTTGCAGCCGTAAGCGCTTGCCCAAAATAAGCCTTGCCCTGTTTTAAGATCTTGAAAAAATTTAATAGAATGAACACCACATAAGGATGAAATCGAAGGTTTCAACTCTCTGCAATTAATTAACAAAGCTGGCTGACGCTTTAATGCTATCTTTATCAATATTTCTTCCAATCAAAAGCAGATATTTTTGCTTAAGTGCATACTCCTCGGGAAGCAATTGAAGCTTTTGAATATGGTTTTTTATCCCCTGTATAAAGATTGGACCATTTGGCGACATAACCAAACCCTTAACTCGCATGATATCTTTGCCATGGCAATGTAATAAAGCAGACAACCATATAACTAGATCGTTCCAATTAGTATCTTGTTTTAATTTGATCTTTAAAGCGAAAATTTTATCAAGCTGTTTTTTTTCCTCTGGACCAAGACTTTGTCGATAAATTACGCTTTGTTTATCTTTACTTCTGAGAAGTTTTTTCTCTCCTTTAACACTCGAAAATATCATAGCTGACTTATTTGCAAGTCTCAAAAAATTAAACAATACTCGCCCTTTCTTTTTTGATATCAGATCCACTTTTGAAAGGATAAGTTCATCTGCACTTATTATTTGGTTATTAATTAAAGGTTCCTCTTTCAGTTCCGATAAATCACTAGTCGAGTCCACCAAAACAATAATTTTTTCTATCAAAATATGTTTGGACAAAGATAAATCCTTTACGACTCCATCATAAATAGAGGCAGGGTCAGAAACTCCGCTTGTCTCGACCACAAGATGCGTTATCACCTCGGAGGTACCAAGCTTTTTGGATGTCTTTCTATTACAAAGAGAACGCAAATACTCCAGAAACTCCATCTTCTTGGTACAGCATATACACCCATCTGAAATGTTTATTACCGGTAGTTGACCTGAAAGCAGGATATCGTCTACTCCGTCTTGGGCAAACTCATTAACTAACAGGACTGTATTTTTACAAACCTGATGGTTCATAAAATGTTGTAAATATGTGGTTTTACCTGCGCCCAAATAACCCGAAACAATTGTAATTTTTATTCGGTTATCTAAAGAATTAATCCCGAGTTTTGTTACTACCATGAAATCCTACATCCAGAGGATCAATCGGTTTTCCCAACATATTCTCTGCTTCTTGCCACAGGCCTTCGAGGTCCAGGACTAGTTCTGTACGCCCCATCTTATTCCCAATCTGCAAATAATAACCGGCACCACCATCATCACAAGTCAAACCGTAACGATCAAGAACCAAACTTAATTTTTTGAGTCTTTCCAATTTATCCCTTAATGGATTGGATTCACGTGATGCGGGAAAATCTGCCCAGTACTCGCTTACTTCAGGATATCCACAGCTGGAACACATTGGACTAACAAACCGGGGGTCTTTCAGTTCCACTGAAAGGAAAACGAGACCGGAAATCATTTGCTATGTCTTCAAAAGTAAGCCACTCTACGTGATTATGCTTATTGATATAATCTATCAGGCGTTCTAACATCATAAGCACTTGAGGTCTTCCTGAAACATCTGGGTGGATAGTAATCGCGAAGACAGCATAATCCAGTTCTCGATAAATCCAATCAAACTGATCTTTCCACAAACTCTCTATATCTCGTGGGTTTACGAATCCATGACTGTTGGGCGACTTTTTCATAAACATCATTGGTGGAAGGTCATCTAGGTACCAATTTGCACCGATATCCACCAGATCAATTTCGTTACCTCTTGATAGTGGCTGCATCCAATGGTCTGCTTTTTCGGAATAGTCAATGACGGTCCAATCATCGCCAACCCTGGCATAAAAAGGTTGGAAATCTCTGTACATTTGACTGTGATCATATGAGAAACCATATTTTAATAATAATGAGGCTGTTATTTTTGACATTTCCCACCATGGGGCAACATAACCTCTCGGTTTTTTTCCCGATAGATTTTTAATTAATTCAATAGATTTCACAAGAACATCTTCCTCTTGATTTTCGGTCATTGCGATTGGATTTTCGTGCATATAACCGTGTGCTCCTATCTCGTGGCCGGCCTCAGCAATTAAATCCATTTCCTTGGGAAAGGTTTCTATGGAGTGTCCCGGTATAAAAAAAGATGTTTTCAGACCTTTTCTGGCAAAAAGGTTCAATAGCCTCGGAACACCAACCTCCGTTGCAAAGATACCTCTCTGTATGTCACTTGGTGAGTCACCACCACCGTATGAGCCAATTTGGCCAGCAACCGAGTCTACATCTACACCGAAAGCACAAATTATCTTTTTTTTCATAAATTAATCCACTGATCTTATTTACTTAATTTATTAATGCCTTAATTTTTCAGTCGCTATGAAGTCGATCTCATCATTCTGATCTATCAAGACCCCATAAGTCTCTTTTGCACGTTCTTTGCTTATCCATCCTTCCTTATAATCACTCAAGACTCGATCGATTGCACGTTCCTTAGGATTTCCATAACCGCCGCCACCAGCTGAATATGACACAACCATTTCTCCCGGTTCCAATGCTAGACCATAACAATTTGGTAATTCAGTCAAAGTATCGTCTAATTCACGTTTGAAGGTCTTCGCCACTCCACCAGAGAGGCCTCCTCTAGCCCCTTTTGCGGGATTAATTGAGCCATCTGAAGTGTAAAGAACTTTCATACTACACTTTTCAATTGGCCCGAATTCGCAATAAGCAGATGGTGATCCTCTAAATTTTCCAGCACCCTCAGTATCAGCTGTAACATACCTTTTTGAAACATGAATTGGATACTGCAATTCATCTACTTCTATACTATCCTGCCGACAGAGACCTGCATTACCTGCATGTATTATTGTCAGAAACCCATCGGTAACTGGCGTTCCGGCACCTCCCGTTATACCTAGAAAAATTTGATTTACAAAAGGCATATTACCTTTTCTCGGATCATTACCAGATATAACACCCATTCCAGCGGGTATGATTGGCCCAGTTTCGGCCTGTCCATATCCTTCAGCAAGTTCGGCAATGCCGACTTGTACAGGACAAAGCACCCTGTCAGCAAGATTAGTTGTTGCCACAGAACAACTAACTGGATGCCGTGGTATCCCGCAACAACAATTTTCTCTCAATTTAATTTCTATGCGTCTGAAACTTCCTGCATTAGGAGGAACAGTATGGTCAACTATGCCATTAAAAATCCCTATCATCGCAGCTGAAGTAGCAGTTCCTTCTGTTAAATTGAGTCCACTCGGTTGGCAGTCTAAATTATCTGTTAAATCTATTGAAATTTTTTGGCTTTCCGAGTCAATATTAATTTTCACTTTTGCAGTTATACCCTCGGGAACCCCAGGAAAAGGATCATGAGTTGAAGATGTGGTTATGCTTCCGCTCGGCAACTTGCTAATAGCTTGAATCATTCTCTGCTCGGAGTAGTCAAACCAATCTTGAGAAAATTTCTCTAACTTGTCCCAACCTACTTCGTTACCAAGTATCTCGATTTCCCTCTCTCCTATTCTTACTGCTCCCATTGAGGCAAGGTAATCTCCCCACCATTGATCAGGAACTCTAATTCGAGATCTACACATTCGAATTATATCTTCATTATTTTCATAATTTGATTGAATTTTTACTGCCGTAAAAATGAGTGCCCCTTCTTCGTATACATCTTGTGCGTGACCAACATAGGTGGTTGGCACTGAATTTCCACAATCAGCTTGATGGGCTTTGGCCAGCACAAAAAACCTGTGTTTGTCATTATTATCAAAAATGGGCACGACCATGCAATGATCAGCAGCATGAGAGTTACCCTCGTAGGGTGAATTGTGTAAAAAGGCGTCCCCTCTCTTGAGATTAGGATGATATTTCTTAATAGTTTTGCATATTAGGTCAGGACCGATCATTACATGTATCGGTAGGCTTTCAGCAGATGCCAAAAGCTTGCAGTCAGCGGTCAGAACAACACAAGAAAAATCGTGGGCTGTGTTCAAAACGCCAGATCGGGCAGTTCTAAAAAGCGTATTTTGCATTTTCCGTGCTATGCTCTCCATCCTGCTTGAGAGAAGAGCCATTTGAACTCCATCGGAGGCACTCATTTCTGTTTTTTTATTCATTTCATTTCCTCTGATATTCTTGAGTTAGTATAGTGGCTAATTAACATTCGCTAATACCTCAATAACCAAACTCCCCGTTTCATCACGAAAAGCTTTCGATCCGGGCTCAATTACAACGGTTGTAAACGAAGACTCTACTATTGCAGGTCCACTAATTATTTGGGCTAGGTCAATGCTTTCAAAAGAGAATACACTGGTTTCTGTCCAGCCGCTCGTTTCAAAGTAAACTGGTCTATTTGTACTATTCTTCGAGGTGTTTTCAGCACCAGAGTGTAATGTATCAATAATCTTATCCCTAATTTGACAGCTTATTTTTGCACGCCATGTTACGAATTCTACATCTGAATCGGGATCGCAAATTTCAAAAATACCCTCATGCACTTCATGAAACGAACTCATAAGATCCTTAACATCATCTGGACTATCGAAAGAGCCTTTTGCGACTGGAACATCAATTTCCCAAATTTGTTGTGGATATCTAGCCTCCACAAAATATTCAATTTTGTGAGACGCTGAATCCGATCCGGCTCCTGACCTAAAATTATTACATTGCTCGGTTAGTTGTTTCAATACCCCGTTTATTTTTTTAAAATCAAAATTTCTCCCGTTGGAGAAACTTATTTGTGCATATTCTGATGACAAATCTGACATTAGAGCACCAGAAGCGCTCAAAGCTGCTCCGACGTTAGGAATGATAGCCTTGCTACATCCTAGTCGCCTAGCTACGGCATTTGCATTTAAACCTGCTGCTCCTCCTCCACCAATCAGAGAGGCACTCTTTGGATCAATTCCTTGGTTTACGGTTATTTCCTCTATAGCGCCCACCATTTTTTCAGTAGCTAAAGCTAAAACGGCTTGAGCAGCCTCTTCTGTCGAAATTTTTAGTAGTCCAGCAACGTGATCTTGTATAGCAGCCTTTGCTTTTTCATCATCAAGTTTCATAGCTCCGCCAAGAAAGAATGATGGGTCAATGAACCCTAGAGCCAAGGCACAATCCGTAACTGTTGGTTCTGTTCCTCCTGAATTATAACAAACGGGCCCAGGAGAGGAGCCTGCGCTCTGAGGCCCAACATGTAGCAGTCCACCAGAATCTACCCAAGCTATGGAACCACCACCAGCACCAATACTTTTTACGTCAACTGATGGAAAACCTGTCATATGACCTCTAAACCTCTGCCCTAACCATGTCTCTCGGGTCCAGGGGATACGCCCCTCTCTTACTAGACTCACGTCGTAACTCGTTCCTCCCGTGTCAGCAATAATTACACTCTTTTCAGAAGTAGCTTTCTTAGCATAGTGCTCACCTGCAATAGGTGCCATAGCTGGTCCAGAGCCAAGCGAGTGAATTGGAGCTTTGGCGACGTCCCCCGCATCCATTATACCCCCTTGTGATGTTACCATTAATACACGTCCGGAAAACCCAGCATCTTTTAGCCTTCGTTCCAAACCATTTAAATACTCGAACATTAAAGGTTTTAAAGACGCGTCGAGGCAGGATGAAATTGCTCTTCTGTATTCACGCAATGTTGGATTCAATTTATGCGACAAAGTGAAGGGTACATTGGGTAACTTTGACGAGATTAAATCACCAATTACAATTTCGTGCTTTGGATTAGCTATAGACCATAACAGACAGACACCAATAGCCTCAACATTATTTTTCATACAACCGTCCAGGGCTCTCTCGATCGAAGATATTTCCAGATCTTTGACAACACGGCCATTATTATCGATGCGTTCTTCAATTTCAAAAGTCAACGACCGAGGGACAAAAGGAGCCGGGAATTCCACAGAGAAATTAAATGGTTGTATTCGACCACCTTCCCGAAACAACAAAATATCTTTATGGCCTGAGGTGGTAAGAAATGCTGTTTTTGCCGTTGAACCAGTTAAAACCGCGTTTATCGATCTTGTAGTTGCGTGAATAAATGTAGTTGCTTTTTTTAAGAAATCTTCGACAGATAAGTTATATTCATCCGCTGCCAGACTGATGGCATTTAAAACGCCTTGAACTGGATCAGATGGAATTGTTGAACTTTTATACATTTTAACGGCATTACCATCTTCCACTATCAAATCAGTAAAAGTTCCTCCCGTATCACAAGCCATTCGCATAATTCGTTTTTCCTTCCCAAAAAGTGACTTCGATTTTGTAACTCTCCTACCTTTGGTTCAAAGCCTTTACATAGAAATTGAGGCAAGCAATTGATCGGCTTTTGGCATCGCTTTTTCAACCTTATCAAACATTTCATCAATTTGTTTAAGACTGATAATTAGTGGCGGACAAAATCCGACCGAGTCTCCGGGTAATGCCCGCAAAATGACGCCTTCGTCCTGAATCATTTTTTGCACTTGAGCGGCAAATTTAATTGTCGGATCTAACTTTATTCGGCTGTTTGGTTCGGCTACAAATTCCACAGCGCCAAGTAGTCCAATAGCCCGCGTGTCTCCAACACATGCGTAGTTTTTTAATCTCTTTACTCTCTCACTAAATTTCTCCGAGACATTTTTTACATGCTGCACGATGTTTCTGTCATCCATCAATTCTAAAGTTTTTAAGGCGACAGCTGCTGATACCGGATGCGCTGAATATGTATATCCATGTCCAAATATTCCGAGACGATTAGCCTGTTCCTCTACTCCTTCTACAACTTTAGACGAAACTAGAACCGCAGATATTGGCAAGTAAGCGGATGATAATGCTTTTGCACAAGTTAAAATGTCTGGAGACAATGAGAATGTTTCACTTCCCCACATATTACCTGTACGACCAAAACCACAAATAACTTCGTCAGCAATGAGCAAGATTGAATGCTTTTTTAGAACGCTTTGAATGGCTTCGAAATAACCTTTTGGTGGAATTATCACACCGCCTGCACCCATGACTGGTTCGGCGATGAAGGCTCCGATTGTTTCAGGTCCCTCCTTCTGGATAAGATCTTCCAAATCGTTAACTAACCTTTGAACAAATTCATGCTCACTTTCATTTTCGATTGCGTCAACAAAATAATGCGGCGACGATGTGTGTTTTGCAAAATCTAAAGGTAATGCAAAACCATCCTGAGCGTAAGGTAATCCTGTTAAGCTAGCGGCTGCTACTGTTACCCCGTGATAACCTCTCCTTCTACTGATTATTTTTTTTCGTTCAGGTGTGCCTTGTGATGCCTGATAGTACCAAACCATTTTAACTGCCGTATCGTTTGCTTCGGAGCCTGAATTGCAAAAGAAAACCTTTTCTAAATTCTTAGGTGCAATTGACATAAGCTTTTCTGCTAAATCAATAGACGGATTTGAAGTTTTCCCAGCAAAACTATGGTAATAAGGAAGCTTTTGCATTTGCTGAAAAGCAGCTTTTGCGAGTTCCATTTCACTAAAACCAAAAGATGTGCACCATAACCCACTTACGCCTTCAATGAAACGATTATTGTCATTATCGGTAATATAAATACCGTCACCTGAACGAATTACATGTGGTCCATTTTCCAACAATTTTGATGGTTCTGTATAAGGGTGCAGATGATACGCCAAGTCTCTACTCTCCGCAGAATTGGGTGGCCATGACGCTGATTTATTCATTTATCCCCTCGCTAGTTGTATTAATGTGATAGCACCACATAAGGCTATTAGAATCGCTTTTCACAAAATATGGAAAAAACTTTTACTAATATGTTATTTAAATAATTAAACCTCATCCAGCAGTATTTGGTCAAATTTTATGTTGGAATGACGTTTCATGTTTGTCAATATATTTTTTGCACAAGTTTGACTACGCCTGCTTCTACCATCACTGGTCAATTTATTTCCAAATAAATGACCCTAATTGTCTAATATACGATGCTTCA